>JBBSIA010000016.1:0-102136 GCA_038232335.1 Chthoniobacterales bacterium | reverse complement strand
TGGAATCCAAAACCAACGAGCAATCGGAAGAGGAAGCGCTCCAAAGCACCAATCACTCCACCAACCACCTAAACCGATGAACTAAAACCACACCAATCCCGCATTCACGCTTGACTACCTACATAGGGGTTAGGTCTTTTGATCATCACGGGCGTTCTGTACTCGGCTTCGGCTCTGTTTCCCGATGGAATATGACTTCGTCTCCTCTTCTCAGGCTGATCGACCATACCAGCGCATCACGAGGTCCCCACCGCTTCCCTGTGCCGACCTTCATCGGATTCGCATAGACGCAGGTAACGGAATAATCGCCGCGCAGTGCGATCTCGCCACCACAGCTCGCGCTGCAAACGACCGTCCCCCTCGGATCGAGCGCATCTCCGTCGCGGGAGTAAGCCTTGAGGCGCTGCCATGGCTTCGACCCATATTGGGTGTCAAGAAGGCCCGCGCAAATGCGCTTCACCTGCTCAACGTCCATACGACTTAACGCGCGGTCGCCAGCAGCAGCCGCAGCAACGGCCGAAAGTGTAGCGACAATGATCGACAGCGCGCGCATAGACCTAACGAGAACAAGATCAGCCACCGCTGGGGAGAGCGAGCTTGGCTTGGAATGAACGTGTTTTCATAAAGTGAAGCGAGGCGGTACAACGGCCAGCGGTTGGCTGTATCGCTTGGTTAGGCCTTTCGTCTGATTGGAAGTGTAATCCACCGCCCAGGTTTCGTCGACGTGCTAGATGGGACCACGAAGGCGACAACATACCCTTCAGCTTCGTGCCATACGAATTGATTTGCGAGGCCAGGGAACTTCTTGGTGAGTTGCGTCGTCTGTCCGTCTGCGCGTCGAAAAACAAAGATGTTCCCGCTCGATGCTTCTTGGTAAACGATCGCAGCTCCACTTGGCGCCACCAAGCAGTCGTCTAAACGAGCGAGCTTGTGGCTGCGATAAAAAAGATACTCGAAGTGACCCACTGATTCGAAGGTGTTCGGCGGATTCTGCTCCGCAATGATGACACGACGAAAGCTAAATCCGAGGTTTCGTGTGCGCTCTACGCCAAGCTGCACATCGTGCGCACAGGCAGCGACAGTAAGCGCCGTCATCAGGAGAAAGCTCGCGCGCATGTGGCCTAACGAGACACAAGATCAGCGACGCCTACCTGGAGCGAGCGTCGATCGGAGGTAAAGTGGGTTTAGTCATGGAAAATGCCGAGCGCACAGCGGGTAGGCGTTCGCTGCATCGCATGGTTAGTCGTCATGGGCTCTGTGGCTTTCGATAAGTCATATTTTCGATGGGCAGGACAAATGTTTTCACGCCCGCGGCGTCGTTACACTTACTGATTTTGCCAACCACATCCAGCATCGCGCATCGAAGGGTGATGACACCACCGTCTTTTTGCGCCTGAGAGAGCAGCTGTGCGAGCGCCGAGTCCTCCGCCGCCACCTCAGCGTAAATCGCAGAAAAGCCGTTTTCGTATTGATAACAGGTGTCGCCGGTGACTACTCGGACGGCCAGTTCCGGAACGACGATGATGTTGCTTGTCATGGGGTACAGCAATCGCCTAACGAGACCAAGATGAGCTGCCGCGAGCTGGAGCGCGCATGGCTGCGGGTGGATGGGTGGAACTCATGGAAAGCTGGATAGTACGGCGGTCGCGGTTGGCTCCATCGCCTGGTTAGGCCTTCGGTTTCATCGTGACTACCTTGCTTCGTTCCCGGAGCCGCAGGCGTGCAGGTGCCCAATATCTAAATCAGGGCCACTGCATTTCAGGCAGACATTGGTCCAATAGCTATTACCCGATGGATACTTGTAATGGATGCTGACCTTTAAAAAGATAGACTTCGCGCCGGCCCTGACTGCATTGATATACTCCCGCGTCAGAGTCAGGTCGGAAACAGCTGTTACAACATAGCCGGAATTGGGAGCTATCAGCGCCACGCTTTCGGGTTTGTCAGGCGTGTTCCACTGAACGTCGTTTGCCGCTTCCGATTCGCCAGTAAAGAATCGATAAGCGGTTTCGACGAGTGCAGGACTTCTACCAGTATTCGATACCTGAGCATTTACTTCGATCGGTTCACCGGCTCGTGGCGGCTTGGAACATATAGCCGTTGGTATTGATACCCACGGACGTTGGTCCCGTCGCGCGTTTTCCCGGGCGAAATCGAGGCTATCCTTCGTCAACTTTGTGGCGTCTATGGCTGCGCCGCTTGTCTTCTGCATTTCGGTCAGCTGGCAACCATAGATACAGGCCACTATAATCGCCGCCGTTAGAGTGACTGACGAAAGGATAATCTGTGAGATTTCGTATTTGGTCATACTGACGCGCAATTTAGGCCTAACGAGAACAAGATCAGCTACGCCTACCGGGAGCGAGCGTGGATCGGAGGTAAAGGGTTCTAGCTATCATTAAAGTGGATCGTACAGCGGGTAGACGTTAGCTGCATCGCCTGGTTAGGTGGTGGACGTGGATCGCAGTGAAGGCGTGGACCAACAAGCGCTGGAATGAGAGAGCGTTCCGCTGCACGAGAAGCATCGAACAAGAACTCTGGAAAAGGCGCGAGCACAAAAAACGACGAGACGCTGCGATGAGCTCACTCTTGTACGGTGCTCATGTGGCCGGCAACCACCCGCCATCCGCTGGGCCGCTCGCACCAGATGCGGGTGTACCGCAGCGGTCCGCGCGCCTCCACCCCGTCGATAGTGGCCGCAGCTTCCATGCGGACGCTGACGACCACGGCCGCCCCGAGGCGGAGGATATACTGGTCGCTCGGGTCCATCCGCGTGATCCGCAGCCGTCCCGACCGGTGTAAGGTCAAATCGTCGGACTTGCTGGCGACGGCCCCGTCCAGTGTTGTGAACACCAACGCGTCGTCAAGCAGTCGGTCGAGCGCTGTCACATCGCCGGTGAGCTGCGCCTGCCGGAGTTCAGCCTCGCACGCTAGGATCGGATCATCGTTCATGCGCGCTCAAACCACCTAACGAGACCAAGCTCAGCCACGGCTCAGGTGAGCGCAAGTGGCAGCTCGCACGACCACACTAGCTACGCTCGACATGAAAAGAACGACGCCGTCTGAGCCGTTGGCTGCAGCGGCTGGTTAGATGCATTCCGCGGATTTCCGTCCCTTGTAGATCACGACGCCAACCTTCTGTTCGAAAAATCGCACCAGCGGGAACACGTGAACTGCCACGAGCGCGAAGGATCCATCTTCGTATGACGAGTAAGCGTCATCTATGAATCCTGACTCGCCGCTCTGATGAAGTATCGAGATGCTGAACGACGCACATCCAATGTCGCGAAAGACAGACTGTCCGAGCACAAGTAAGGTGTCGACGCGTGGATCGGAACTCAGTAGTGGAAGACGCCTCATCGTGTTATCCCCGTAAAAAGCACCAGTTACGAGTAGTGGCTGCTTCGTCTGTATCTCGCCCAGCGGACACTTCTTCTCTTGAAAACGAGTGAAATCGCGGCCTTTGCTCCGGATCTTGCAGTGATACGTGCCACCGACGTGGTACGTTGCATGAGGGTTAGGCTTTCCTTCGCAGATTCCCGCTGAGACTCCCCTCGGGTTTTCGGTGATCCATACCACCTTCCGCAGGTGCGACTCGAAGTCCGTGGCGATAATCGCTCGCATTCAGCATCTAACGAGACCCAAGATCAGCGACCGCGCGAATTAGAAGTGATGTTCGCATCGCATGGTTAGACCTTGCAATATGGAATCCAAATTCTTTCCGCCAGAAAAACCGCATACCCAATAAGCAAAAGGCGATTACGAACACGATACAATCGCATACACTCGTTATTAATTTTGTTCATCGCCGCTCGCACCGAGTTTCGCTTCTGGTTCAGTTCCTCAATGCGCTTGATTTGGTTAGGCGGATGAAGTACTCCGTACGAGGCGACAACAGATTTGGCTTCGCTCGCACTCTTAACAAGCGAAGCGCGCTCGTCTGCCAAATCGTGGTCTTCTGACATCAGCGCAAACACAGCTGGTTGGCGATGGAGCCTTGCTAGCGCAACGAGCATGGCGGACAAAAGTAGGACGAGGCCAGCCAAGTGAAGGGTCGGAGGATTCATCCCGAGTCTGGCCGGCTCCTCAGCTCGCCAGAAGAACGCGACGGATGCCCCTATGATGCCCACAAGCAAGTACTCAGCCCGCTGCGCGAGGTCCTTTTAATATTCGTATACTTGCGGGGCTCGTCCAGGCATAGCGCGTTAGGTCTAACGAGAACAAGATGAGCGACGGCGGACGAGGGCGCGCGTCGCTCGGAGTGAAAGTGTGGAAGTCATCTCAAAAGTGGAGCGTACGGCGGTCCGCCGTTCGTTCCATCGCATGGTTAGGTCTTTGTGGGTTTATTGGCGGCCGTGGCGCAACGATCTGAGCGCAGCTCCATAACAAGTTCATCGCCATCATCGCCATCGCACATATCCTCTCGTGCAAGTTGGAATCCGCATTTTTGTAAGACACGTATCGAAGCGAAATTGTGCTTTGCCACATGCGCGTAAACTGGTCGCGCCTCTATCTTGGTCAAGAATTGGGCCAGGGCCGCACTAGCAATCCCCTTCCCCCAATGTGTCTTGCCGAGCCAGTAGCCGATGTTCGGCTCCCCCGCCGCTTCCCAATAGACGACGTTGCCAGCCACGGTGTCGTCCGCGAGGATGGTGTTTAGGATTCCGGTCTCGTTACTCATGATTCTGGCCCAGTGCGCCATAAATGCGTCGCGGTCGCGGCTGGGGAACGCCGCCATACGCGTCGCCTCGGCATCCAGCTGATGCTCAAAGAAAATCGGCAGATCTTCCCTCGCAACTTCGCGGAGTGCAACAGTCATTCGATTCTGACCTAACGAGAAGTGGGCCGAATTATTCGGCTTTAATCGCGGAATAATTCGGCCTAATCCGGGCTTGCTTCCGGTGGGGGCGAACGGTTAAAAGCCGAATCCATGGATTCCGTTCTAGAGGCACCGCCCACCGAAGGCAAGCCAAAAAAACTTCTCGAACAGATGCGCGACGTGATGCGCGTCAAGCATTACAGCCTCCGCACCGAACGCACCTATTGCGACTGGGTCGAGCGCTATATCCGCTACCATGGCAAGCGGCACCCGCGCGAGATGAACGAGGTGGAGGTGGGCGAGTTTCTGACTCATCTCGCGCGCGACGGCCATGTCGCCGCCTCGACGCAGAACCAGGCTTTGAGCGCGCTGCTCTTTCTCTACAAGGCGGTGCTGAAGCAGGAGATCGGCTGGCTGGAAAAGGTGGAGCGAGCGAAAAAGCCGGTGCGCCTACCGGTGGTGCTGACCCGCGATGAGGTGAACCGGATTTTCACCAATCTCCATGGCACGGCCCTTCTCATGGCTGGCTTGCTCTACGGGAGCGGTCTGCGTTTGATGGAGTGCGTCCGGCTGCGGGTAAAGGATGTGGATTTCGGTTATGCGCGGATCGTGGTGCGCGATGGGAAGGGCGGGAAGGATCGGGTAACGATGCTGCCGGTGAACGTTGCGGCCCGGTTTGAGCGCCATCTGCAAAAGGTGAAGGCGCAGTATGAGGAAGACCTGGAGAGCGGTCACGGCGGGGTCTATCTGCCGCATGCGCTCGATCGAAAGTATCCGAACGCGGAGCGCGAATGGGGCTGGCAATGGGTTTTCCCGTCGCCTCGGCTCTCGCGTGACCCGCGCCAGGCGACGGCGCCGGCCCCGCTGCGGCGGCATCACGTGGAGGAGAGCTCGCTGCAACTGGCGGTGAAGAAGGCGGTGCGGGCGGCAGAAATCGAGAAGCCGGCGACCTGCCACACGTTGCGCCATAGTTTTGCGACGCATCTGCTGGAGAACGGGTATGACATCCGCACGGTGCAGGAGCTCCTGGGACACAAGGATGTCTCGACGACGATGATTTATACCCATGTGCTGAGTAAGCCTGGCTTGGGAGTGCGCAGTCCGCTGGATTGATGAGCTCAAGCTTAGATCCCTCGGCTGCAAACAAGTGCGCAGACAAGACGCACGTTGATCAACAATGCTGTAATGGCAACAGCAGGGAGCGGGGAGCAGAAAAGCAGAAAGCAGAAAGCAGGGACGGGGGGAGCGGAGGAGGCGGTCTGCACTGCACTTCACAGGTCCACCAGGCCATGGCGCAGGGCGTAGCGGACGAGCCCCGGCGACGGAGCAGTGCATGACCGTGTGACGGGGAACTGCTCCACGACGCTATTGGGGGACGAATGCCGCAGAGATGGCTGAGCGAAGCTACCGCTTCCTTAACGCAGATATCAAAGCCGCAGCAACACGGCTAGACAAAGGGCAGCTAATTCTCCATCATGCCGTTTTTCGGGAGCCCGTCAAAATCAAATTTCCGATGGCAGCCTACAACCAACCGTCGTGACCAGCTCTTGAAGTCGATGAGCTGCTCTCAGTCCAGCGTATTACGCCAATCCGAGATGAGGTCCCGCACTTTCTGCATCGTAGTAGACCGTATAACAAACTCCTGTATGGCCCCACGTTGCTCCAGCCGGACGCTGCTAGATTGGAAAGAGTGATCCTGCGCATCGTGGTACACCTTCCAGCGGCCGGTTTTCACCCCAGCGAATTTTGGGAATTCGCGCAACGACTCGGCGTAACCAGCGAGAATTGAGACACGCACAGTTCGGTCTGGAAGCATCGTCGCCCTTACAACGTGCTGCTGCATTAGTGATTATCCATGTCGCTCAATCCAGTCGATGAAATCCAAACACTTGTTTACGTCGCCTTTGCGCGCATATTCCTTCGCCAGGTCGAATGCGGCGTGGCGAACATATTGCCAAGTTAGTGAATCATCGCAACGTTCGTCGTTTTGATTATATCGTGTCCAAAACGCTTCCATTTTCGCGAGAGCAGTATCCCGAGAAGCAGCCTTGCACCAGTTATAATTCTCCATGATCTGATCTGAGGGAAATCCAAAATTGTCCTGTGTCATTTTCAAGGTGTTCTCTTTTTTCTAGCGGCCGCTTTGCTATAGACTGAATAACCCGTTGGACAGCGTCTCTTTTTCGGTGGGGACGGACTTAGCTTCACACCTAATGCGTCAGAAACCATGTTGACGCGCCGTCGCATCGAGTCGTCACCTTGTGCGTGTGGATAATAACGAGCGATGAATTCGTCGAGTGTAGGACGTTCATCATATCCGTCAGGCCTATCAGTCGCGTCCACGAGTTGAAGCGCTAACGGGTCAGACGGATTGCGAATACTAGCCGCCGCGCGTTCTGCGATATTGATCGAGTGTTGCAGCTCTTTCACATTTCCGGTCGTCAAAGCCTTGAGAAGGATTTTATACCATGTGTCTTTAGGATCTGGAACAACGAACGCACTGATTCCGCAAAACTCGGCGTTCTTCTTCTGCGCCTCTGACTGTGCTCTCGCTACTTTTGCGGCCTCGCAGATGAATCGCGCGAGAGGATCATTGCCATACTTGGGTCCAAAAATGGCTATGGAACGCTGCCAGTCACGCGGCTTGCCCTTATATTTCGAGTGAAGCTGCTCTAGATTGTCGCCGCAATAAATTACGCGTGTGTCAATCAACGCGGAGGGCTTCGCGACCATCGAGGCGCACGTTAACGGTGGGGCGCGGCTGCGGACCGTGCGGCGATAATCGTGCAAATGAAGGAATTCTTACGCACGCATCACGCTTGGCCGGCAGGGGACCTTAATGATGCCAAGCAATGGTCGTATATCGCTGCCGAGCGTCCGCTGCAGAGTTTCCTTGCGGACGTTGCTGGGGACCACGTCAAAGCTGTCACTACGTTCTCCGAACAGGGCCTCGACGACCTTCGCGAGTTCATCAACGCCAATCGCCATCTGCCGTGGAATGCAGACGTATTGAGCGGGAAAAGTGACGCGGTCGAAGGCTCACTGACCCCGGCAATGACGAATCGCAGCTCAGCTGAGGCCGGAGGCCAGGAGGGAACACGCCATGGGAAAAGCTGTCGGACAATTGTCGGACAGTTTAATAGCGTTGCGGGATTGTGCGATATTATGCGAAATGGTGGGCAGGGCTGGATTCGAACCAGCGAAGGCGTAAGCCAGCGGATTTACAGTCCGCCCCGTTTGGCCACTTCGGTACCTGCCCGTGGGCGAGCGGTGATCCCGAACGCTCGGGGGTTGATATAGGCTGAGCGGCTTTCACTCGCAAGCAGATTGGCTTTGTCCCGCGACGGAGATACGCTCTTAATTGCTCGAGGCTGGGGCTCCGAAAAATTCAGCGATTGCTTCAACCACAAAACGCTGCGCTTCGCGCGTCAGCCCCGGGTAAATCGGAAGCGCGAGAGTCTCCCGGGCCGCGCGTTCAGTTTCGGGAAAATCTCCTTCGCGATGCCCGAGATAGGCAAAGCATTCTTGCTGATGCAAACCGAGCGGATAATAGATCGCGGTGCCGATTTGATTGTTTGTCAGGTGTTCCCGCAGTGCATCGCGCTTTAAGGTGCGGACAACATATTGATGGTAGATGTGATAGTTCGTTAGGCCAGTGGCCCGATACGGCTCCGCCGGGAGAGACAGGTGCGAGACCAGACCGCGGCGCGTAAACTCTTCGTGGTAAAAATCGGCCACCGCCCGGCGACTGGCGGACCAGCCGTCGAGATGCGGAAGTTTCACCTCCAGGATCGCTGCCTGAAGTTCATCGAGCCGAAAATTACCGCCGATAAAATGATGGTAGTAACGCGGCTCCATGCCGTGTTGGCGGCAGACGCGGAGCTTGTGGGCGAGTTCTTGATCGCGGCAGACGATTAACCCCGCGTCGCCGGCAGCACCGAGATTCTTTGAAGGATAAAAGCTGAAGCAGCCTGCAGCGCTCATCGTCCCCGCCTTCGCCACGCGTGAGCGGCCAGGATATTCCGCGCCGATCGCCTGCGCCGCATCCTCAATCACAAGAAGCCGGTACCGCGACGCGATCTCCAGCACCGCATTCATGTCACAGCACAAGCCGAAGAGATGGACCGGCACGATCGCGCGAATTTTCTTGCCGTCTGAATCGATCAATCCCCCGTCGCGATCGGTCCTTTTATGAGCAAGGCACTCTTCCAATGCCCCCGGCGAGATGTTGAATGTCTCAGGATCGATATCGACAAAGATCGGCTTTGCGCCGACCCGGGCGATGCATCCCGGGGTCGCGAAAAACGTAAAAGGAGTGGTGATGACGGCATCTCCAGGTCCGATTTTCAACGCCATCAGGATCGCGAGCAGTGCATCAGTTCCAGAGGAAACGCCGATCGCATGCGGGATCCCGCAGAAAGCCGCGATCGCCTCTTCGAAAGTCGCGACCTTCGGGCCAAGAATGAAGTTCTGCGTCGCTAGGACCTCGTCGATAGCTGACCGGATGGGCCCGCTGAGTGCGCGATACTCTTGGCTCAAATCCAGCAGAGGCACGCGCATGCGCCGCCAAGCATGGCAGCTTTGGCCTGCGCTTCAATCGCAAGCTGTCGCAGTCCAAGCCGTCATCTCGATCCCCGACTGCTTTCGGGGTCGAGAAATCCCGCGGCGCTACCTTGAAGCTCAACCCTCGGAAAGAAGTCCGGCGCCGCCTTATTAAACGCGTTTAACGCCTCGACGCAGAAAGCGTTCGCGCTCGGAATGTGGATGAACTGTCCGCGGCACTCATCCGGTCAGCTGCGTTGACCGATCCCAACCCATCAGCTACCATCGATGCCATGTCGTTGATCCGCGGACTCTTTTGGATCGCTCTATTCGCCTTTTTCACGTTCTGTTTCGTCGTCCTTTTTGAGTACGGTACGCACGACTTCGCGAGCGGATTTCAGAAGGAATTCCAACGCGTGAAGACTTTCGCGCAAGAGGCGACCACCAGACCGGCAAAGATAGACAAGCCGAAAAGATAGGGTCTCTCAGAGGCGCCGCGATTCATGCGACGAACTCGACATCGACTTCGCGGTCGAGATAGCCTCGCTCTCGAGCCGTCCGCAAAAACCGGCGGATGGCTTCGCGGCCATTCTCGCCATAATCCCGGGTGTAATCATTTACGTACATGCCGATAAACTCCCCGGCGAGCGCTTCGCCCATGTCGCGAGCGTAGGGCAGCGAGTGCCGCACGGCTTCTGCGCGATGGTCCAGTCCGTAGGCGATGCTTGCGCGCATGATCGCGAGCAGATCGCGCTGCACCTCCGGAGCGATGTCTTTCCGCAAGACATTCCCGCCTAGTGGCAGCGGCAGTCCGGTCTCGCGTTTCCACCATTCGCCGAGATCGACAACCTTCGTGAAGCCGCTCTGCGCATACGTGAGCTGCCCTTCGTGAATGATCAAGCCGGCGGCCGCGCCGCCCGCCTTGACCGTCTCAAAAATCTGATCGAACGGCACCACCTTTGATTCGAAGGCACCGAGATAAATCTGAAGGGCGAGATAGGCGCTCGTCATTTTGCCAGGAATTGCGATTACGCGCCCGCGGAGCCAGCGACGGATTTCGTCGTCGGATGCGTTTGCCCGCAGTCCGCCAGTGTCCGTCGCCACAACGATTGGCCCGTAGCCATCGCCCATGCTCGCGCCGCAGGGCAGAAGCGCATAGCGATCACTGACGTAGGCATAAGCGTGAATGGAAATCGCGGAGATGTGCAATTCGCCGCGGAGCGCGCGCTCGTTCAACGTCTGAATATCTTCGAGCCGGTGTTCGAATCGATAGCCGCGCAGATCGATTTTGTGTTCCGCCATTGCATAAAACATGAAGGCGTCGTCCGGATCGGGAGAATGTCCGAGGGTGAAAACCGGCGAGTCTGGCGGCATGCGGCCACGCTACGGAGTGGTAAGAGACGCGCAATCAGCTGTGGCGTTCGTTTCGAATAACGCATCGAGTTTGCGTAACGAAACGCGTTCCGATAGCCTGCAGCAGATGGCAAAATTGGCTCTTGGCAAAGGTCTTGGCGCGTTGATCAGCGAGCGGCCTGCCACGCCGCGTATCGAAGCAAGCGCTGGGGAAAATGTTTACCAGGTGCCGATCGCCAGCGTAATCAGCAGCCCTCTGCAACCGCGGAAAGATTTTCCGCACGATGCGCTTCAGGAACTGATCGATTCCATCCGGCAGCAGGGAATCATCCAGCCCCTGATCGTCCGCGAGGTCGAGGGAAAGAACGAGCTCATCGCCGGTGAACGGCGCTGGCGCGCAGCTCAGGAAGCGGGGTTGACCGAAGTGCCGGTGATCATACGTCGCGCGAGTGATCTCGAAGTGCTCGAGCTGGCGTTGATCGAAAATTTACAGCGCGCAGACCTGAACCCAATCGAGGAAGCACAGGCTTATGCGCGTCTCGCGGGCGAGTTCGGAATGAGGCAGGAAGATATCGCGCAGAGAGTTGGCCGCAGCCGTGCGGCGGTCGCCAACGCGATGCGGCTCCTCGATTTACATCAACAGATTCAATCCTGGATGACTCAAGGATTGCTCAGCGTCGGTCACGCCAAGGTCCTGCTCGCTCTGAAATCCAATGAGGAGCAACGCGCGGTCGCGGAGACGATTTTGCGCCGGAGCGCAACCGTTCGCGATGCCGAGCGACTGGTCGCGCGCCAACTCGGACACGTGCGGCCCCGCCGCAAACGGCAAGGCACGGCGGCAGCGGTTAGTTCCGCCGCTCTCGAAGACTTGCAGAATCGTTTGCAGCAACATCTTGGCACCCGCGTCACACTTCATCACGGCGAGAGGCGCGGTCGGATGGAAATCGAATATTACGGCAACGACGACTTGCAGCGCGTTCTGGCGGCGCTCGGCCTGCCGATGAACGACGCGTAGAGTGCCGCTCGTTCTCGCATGGCACGTCGCATTGCAGTTATTCTGGGACTGCTTGTGGCGGTGAGCGGATCAACCGCTTGTCGTGAGGAGAGCACCGGAGCGGCTCCGAAGCCCAATATCTGGGAGGAGTTTTCTGGTGAGAGAGCGCTGGCGCACGTCCAGCATCTGGTCGATCTCGGGCCGCGCCCGGCCGGCTCCCAAGCGCTGGAAAAGTCGCGCGCCTACATTACGGCTGAACTTCAGTCATCAGGCTGGAATGTGACCCGGCAGATCTTCACCGACGACACGCCGATCGGTAAAATCAGCTTCGCGAACTTAATCGCTGATTTCGCGCATCCCGCGAACGCCTCGACGCCTCCATCTGTCCTGCTTTGCTCACATTACGACACCAAGACATTCTCCACAGTTTCGTTCGTCGGGGCGAACGACGGCGGCTCCAGCACCGGCGCGCTGCTCGAAATGGCTCGCGTCCTCGGCGCGCATCCGCCGCTCGCCTCCCGCATTCAACTGGTCTTTTTTGACGGGGAAGAAGCGTATGAAAATTTTACCGATACCGATGGCCTTTACGGGAGCCGCTACTTCGCGAAGCAGTTGGTTGCGCAGGACAAGGTGAAACAATTTCGCGGCGGCATCGTTTGGGACATGATCGGCGATAGTGCGCTCACGATTACGCTGCCGCCGGATTCGCCTGCGCAAATGGCAGAAGGCATTTTCGCCGCGGCTGACGCGCTCGGGGTTCGAAAGCATTTCACTTATTTCCACGGCGGCATCACTGACGATCATACGCCTTTGAACGCAGCGGGCATTCCGACGATCGACCTGATCGATTTCGATTATCCGCCCTGGCATACTGCGGAGGACACGATCGATAAATTGAGCGCCGCGAGTTTGCAAACCATCGGAGCGGTCACCGCTTACTATCTTTCGGAGATGGCACTGAAATGAAACGCGCGTTGCGCATCGCACTGGCAATGGCGGTGGGAATCATCGGCGGCACTGCCTCGAGTGCATGGCTCGCGCGATCGGCTCCTTTTCGCGACATTATGGGACGCATGTGCAATCGCGGCCGCTTGCTCGCGATCGCCAGCGGGACCGGTGTTTATGAAGCAGACGTGCCGAGTTCGAGCGCGCAGGCGATCCGCGCGGCGATTCGTCTCCGCGAACGTCCGGCACTTAGCCCAAGCGGAGAGTATTTCTGATTCGCGGGTCACAGCGGGGTGCCAGCTCCTTTCGCGCGCAATTCAGGATGAACAGACTTTCGCGCGCGCGTTACGAGCGAGCAATTTATCAGTGAATGAGATGCGGCGGCTCGTCGCGGAGCAATTGCGCTCTTCCGACTGGCTCGAGCAACACCTGACTTCGCACTCCGCCATCAGCGATGCGTCTCTGCATGAATATTACGAAGGACATCGCGCTGAGTTCGTGCTGGCGCAAAGATTCCGCGCCAGACATTTGTTTCTGGCGGGCATTCAGCAACGGCTCCCGACGTTGTCGAAGCGAAACGTCGTTTAGCGGAGCGACTTTCGCGGCAACTCCAGCGAGGCGCGGACTTCGCGCAGCTCGCCGCTCAAACTTCTGAAGATGAGGCCACCAAGGATCGTGGTGGTGATCTCGGATTTTTTGCAGCCTCCCGCATGCCTCCGGAATTTATTTCGGAGATGGCAAAGCTTCGTCCGGGCGACACCAGCCCGGTTTTCCTATCACATCTCGGATTTCACATTGTGCAGCTAACCGCCATCATTGAGCCTCGCGAGATGAGGTTTGGCGAAGTTCGAAAAGAGGTCGCGAACAAGCTGGAAAACCAGGCCCGCGGAAAGCCCACCATTCAGCTCGCAGAAAACCTGAGCGGCGCCGAATTCGCGCGCGCAACACGTAGAAGCCGTGCATAGATGCAAGGCAAGCAGTCATCCCGAGCCCCGAACGCTTTCGGGGAGGGATCCCGTCGCCTCCCCTTGAGGTCCCACCGCGGGATGGAAAGCCCGGCCTGTCGGGCTGCGTTACGGCTTCGACCCCGAACGCTTTCGGGGCTCAGAATGACTGCGCCAAATTACGAGATGACTTATAGTCTCTTCCGTGCCGGAAAGTTGCAGATTGCGTGCGCGGCTGTTTGCCTTGATTTTTGAAAAGTGAGCGAGGGAACTCGCTGCTCTCTCTTTCTAATGCCACCTCGCGCACAAAAAAACGTCGGAGTCATTGGTTTGGGGATCATCGGTGAACGGGTAGCCGCCAATCTTCGAAGACGCGGCTTCCAGGTTTACGTCTGGAACCGAACGCCGCGGCCCTTTCCAAATTTCGTCGGTTCGCCGGCGGAGCTCGCCGCAATCTGTGACTTCGTGCAAATCTTCGTTTCCGACGACGAAGCGCTGCTGCAGATGGTGCGGGAGATGACGCCTGAGCTGGGCGCGCATCATATCGTCATGGGCCACAGCACGGTCGCACCGGATTCGATGCGCGCCGCGGCGGAGATCGTGCAGCGTCGCGGGGCGGAATTACTTGATGCGCCATTTACCGGCAGCAAACTGGCCGCGGAAAAAGGTGAGCTAATCTATTACGTCGGTGGGGATGAAATGGCATTGCGCCGGGCGCGCCCCGTCCTCCAAGCCAGCAGCAAGGAGATTGTCGAGATCGGAGCGATTGGCGAGGCGACGGCGGTGAAAGTGGCCACCAACATCGTCACGGCAGCCACCGTCCAGGCGGCCGTGGAAGCGCTCGCGCTGGCACACGGCGCAGGAATTTCGCCCGACCAATTCAATCGCGCGCTGCGAAGCAACGCGACCCATTCGGGCACGCTCGGTTTCAAGATGCCGAATATTATCAAAGGGGACTTCGCGCCGCATTTTTCGGTCAAGCACATGTTGAAAGATGTCGAAATTGCGGCACGAATGGCGCACTCGTTAGGCATCAATCTCCCGGCGAACGCAGCGGCACGCGATTGCCTGGAAGAAGAATTACGGCAGGGCCGCGGCGAGGCGGACTACTCGTCAGTGGCGCGGCAATATTTCTCAGGCGATCTCGAGAACCCGGAGACGGACAACGCGAATCCGCCGGCCGAGCAGCTCGAGTTGGAGGAGCGCACCTATAGTGATTCACGGGATTCGCAATCGGCAGTTGTCGAGAACCCGGAGACGCATGACGCGCATCCGCCAGCAGAGCAGCTCAAGCTGGAGGAGCCCGTTGACATTGATGCACCGAATCCGCAATCAGCAGTGGAAGCGCTGAAGCTGAAAGCCGCGCTCGATAGTCCCGGAGATTTTACTCTCTCGCCTGATCCCGGCTTCGGCCAACAGCCAATCGCACCGGTCGAGCTGGTACCTTCCGCGCCGGCGGAAGGGGAACCCGACAATACGCCCACCTTTCCTCAGATGAATGGCAGCGACGCTCGGGTTCCCGAGTCGGACGCGCGTGCGGAAACGCCACCGGCCACGGAAACTCGCCCATCAGCGGAAGCGGTGGAGGAAGCGGAAAACGCGCTGGTCATGGAAGCGATGCCGACAGCGGAAAGCGCGCCGTCGACGGAAGCGGCGCCAGCAGCGAAAGCGATCCAGGCAAGGGAAAACTCGCCAGCCGCGGAAGCCGCTGCAGAGGCTACGGATGCCGGTCTCGCCCCCGCTGAGACGGCGCGACGAGGATTCTTCGGGAGGTTTCTCCGCCGCGGCAGGGATTCGTAATTGTCCACACCTTTCGCGGCTGCACATATGGATAATCCACAGGCCGGCGCTTTTTTCGACTTGTCGCCGCGCGCGAAATATCGCTTCGCGGGTGCGGATCGCGTTCGCTACTTGAACGGCCAGGTCACCAATGACGTGCGCAAAGCCACGCCTGACACACTCCTGGAAGCTTGCGTCCTGAATGCGAAAGGGAAACTGAATGGCCTCGTTTTTATCCAGGCGCAGGAAGACGCATTTCTCCTCGACGCGGATGAGGTGCTACGCGAGACACTAGGCGCGAGACTCGAACGTTATGTGATCGCCGATGATGTGCAGATCGCAGATGTCACGGATGAATTAGCTCTCTTCCACGTTATCGCTGGCATGGCTCCTGATCTGCCTGGCGACTACACGATGGTTGCTGCCAATCGATACGGCTGCGCGGGCTGGGATCTCCGCTCTGACACGGCCGAGCGCAAGCGTATCGCACAACATCTTTCAAGTCTGTTCTCCTGTTGCGACGAAGAATGCGTCGAAACGTTCCGGATCGAGCGCGGAATTCCGCGCTGGGGCCATGAGTTGACAGAGGAGATCATTCCAGTTGAAGCCAATCTCGAAGCAGCGACGATTGATTACGGGAAGGGCTGCTACATCGGGCAGGAGACAATCTCGCGCATGAAGATGTCCGGCCAGGCCAATAAGCGTCTTGTCGGGCTTGTTTCAGTGAGCGACAAATCGCTGCGTCCGAAGATGCGGCTCGGCACGGCCGACGAAGGGAAAGACGTGGGCTGGATCACGAGCGCGGCCGAGAGCCGCCGGTTAGGCAAGCAAATCGCGCTCGCATTCGTGAAGCGTGGCTCCAATTCCATCGGCACGCGCTTGCGCGCGCATGAAGAATCTGCTGACAATCCGGCTGCGGTCGAAATCGTGCCATTACCGTTCGTTTGACGCTTCCGCCGCGCCGAGAACGCCATTGACCGTCATTGGCGGCGAATCATAGCTTAGGCGCGCGTTCGGGGCCAAGTCGGCCCTCGGTCACACGAATTCATGGCCAAAGTAACCATTCAAAATCTTTTTAAGACCTATCCCGCCGAAAAGGGAGGCGATGTGACCGCAGTAAACGACGTATCAGTCGAAATCCAAGACGGCGAGTTCGTCGTTTTGGCGGGTCCTTCTGGTTGCGGCAAATCGACGACTTTGCGGATGATCGCAGGCCTGGAAACGGTCTCGAAGGGCGAGATTTTTATCGGGGACCAGCGCATGAATGACATCCCGGCCAAGGACCGCGACATCACGATGGTTTTCCGAAACGACGGGCTCTATCCGCACAAGTCCATTTACGACAATCTGGCCTTCGGGTTGAAGCTGCGAAAATTTCGGAGACCGGAGATCAAGAAGCGTGTCCTAGACGCGGCCCGGGTGCTCGCCATTGAAGATTTTCTCTCGCGAAAACCGGCAGCACTTTCGCGGGAGCAGCGTCAGCGCGCCGCGATTGGACGCGCGATCGTGCGACAGCCCAAGGTTTTGCTGTTCGATGAACCGCTCTCGAACTTCGACGCAGAAATCCGCGCGGAGATGCGAACGGAGATCAGGAAACTGCACCAGCGGTTGCCAGGGGCGGCGATCATCTACGCCACGCGAGACCCGATCGAGGCGATGACCATCGGAGACCGCATCGTCGTCATGAACAACGGCATGGTGCAACAGAACGACTCCCCGCTCACGCTGTATAACGAACCGCTGAATGTTTTCGTCGCCGGATTTCTCGGCAACCCGCCGATGAGTTTTCTGAAGGGCACTTTGAGGCAGGAGCGCGATACATTGCGCTTTACGGAAGTGGGAGATGGCGCGGTCGAAGCGCGTTTTCGGAACGAGGATCGGAAGGCAGCGGCGCGGGAGTTTGTGGGCAAGCCGTTGCTGCTCGGGATTCGGCCCGAGGACATCGAGATCGCGCAGTTCTCCGGAGAAGGTGAAAAGTCCGCGGCGGGCTTTCCAGCGATCATCGATGCCGTCGAGCCAATGGGCGCCGCGACTAACCTATATCTGCAAACAGGCGCCCATACTCTCGTCTGCCGAAGCGCGGGACACCTCGATCACCGGGAGGCCGGCCATCGCTTGCGATTCAAGATACACCCTGAGAAAGCGCACTTCTTCGACCCGGTCAGCACGCTTCGGATCGTCTGAAAATTCTGTAATGGGCTAGTAATGGCAGCTTAGCAAAAAATAGGCGTTGTGTTTCGAAGTGCTTTGCGGATAATCTTCGGCCCTAACCCCCGGAGGAGCCATCGTGAACCAACAACTACTTGCTGAAATTGGCCGCACCCAGCGGCTGGAAATCGTGAATACGCTGAAGCGGACAAAAGGGTTGTCCGTTAACGAGCTCGTTTCGAAAATGAAAATGAGCTACATGGGCATCAAACAGCATTGCCTTACCCTGGAACGGGACGGGTACCTCGATACCTGGCGCCGCCCACAGAAAATGGGCCGCCCAGAAATGGTTTACCGGCTCACACGGCGCACGCACGATCTTTTTCCGGCCGAGAGCAACCTCTTCACGCTCGACGTGTTGAATTCGGCGAAAGAAATCCACGGCCCCAATGCTCCGGAGAAGCTGCTCTACCATGTTTTCGAACAACGGATCGCGACCCTGAAGACGAAAGTGAAAGGGGAGACGATCGCCGACCGCGCGAAGTGGTTGGCGAAGCATCGCGATAGCGAAGGCTTCATGTCTCAGTTGATCACTGATGAAAAAGAGGGCGGCCCACAGATTTTGGAATGCCACACGCCGCTCTTGAACTTGCTCGATCAATACCCAATCGTCGGCCGCCTGGAGCAGGATATGTTTGAAGCCGTGCTCGGGACCAAGGTGCGAAGAGAAGAATCGCGTACCGCAGGCCTTTACGAGTGCGCATTTTACTTCGGCTTATAGCGGCGCTCTGCTAGCGCTTGGTTCCTTGCTCGCGGGAGATTCCTCTTTCGCGACCTTCGAATTTTCGGTTGATTGATCGCCCATGGTCCGGGCCTTTCCTACTGCGGTCATCGAGAACCTGTCACCATTGCTCGATGGAGGCCGGTATCCGATCAAGCGGGTTGTCGGAGAAGATCTCGTCGTCGAGGCCGACGTCTTTAAAGATGGCCACGACACAGTCGCGGCGATTTTGAAATGGCGCCGGATCGACGAGGAGCGCTGGCACGAGACCGCGATGACGCACGTCGATAACGACCGGTGGCGTGGCGCCTGTTGTCTCTATGAGAACGCCATTTACGAATATACCGTCGCCGCGTGGAGCGACGCGTTCGGCGGCTGGCAGGACGAGTTCGAAACCAAGCTGAGTGCGGGTATCGCGCAGTTGACGAGCGAAGCGCTGGAAGGCGCGGCCCTCGTGGAAGCGGCGGCGAGACGTGCGCGCAGCCTGGATGATGCGATTCGTCTCCGCGAGATGGCGGAACTGATTCGCTTGAGCGAGCCCGCGGAGGCAAACGCGATCGCCCACTCAGGCGAACTGGAAGTGCTGATGGCGACCTATCCCGATCGATCGGCGGCGACTCAGTATGCTCCTCCGCCTCGCGTCGTGGTGGAGCGGCGCGAAGCTCGGACGGCGGCGTGGTATGAATTTTTCCCGCGCTCCGCCGAGGGACGCGCCGATCGTGGCTCGACCTTTCGACAATGTCTGCCGCGGGTCGAAGACGCGAAGGCGATGGGCTTCAATGTCGTCTATTTTCCACCGATCCATCCGATTGGTTCGACCAACCGGAAGGGGCGAAACAATTCGCTCACGATTAAACCGGGTGAGCCCGGAGTTCCCTACGCCATCGGCAGTAAATTCGGTGGTCATAAAGCGATCGAGCCCGCGCTCGGCACCCTGGACGATTTCGATTGGTTACAGGGGGAAATCCGCGCGCGCGGCCTCGAGGTCGCGTTGGATTTTGCGATCAACTGTTCGCCCGATCATCCCTACGTGCGCGAGCATCCCGAGTGGTTTTACAAGCGGCCAGACGGGACCATTAAATACGCCGAAAATCCGCCCAAAAAATACGAGGACATCTACCCGTTAAATTTCCGCTGTGAAAATTGGCAGGCGCTTTGGGAGGAGATGACCAGCATCATCCTGTTTTGGGCCGAGCACGGCGTTCGCATGTTCCGCGTCGATAATCCGCACACCAAGCCGGTGCCGTTTTGGGAGTATCTGATCTCAAAAGTTCGCGCCCGCTTTCCAGATGTGATCTTCCTTTCGGAAGCGTTCACGAAACCGAAAATGATGAAAATTCTCGCGAAAGCAGGGTTCTCGCAGAGCTACACTTATTTCACCTGGCGGACGCAAAGGGCCGAACTGGCGGAGTATTTCACCGAACTGACGCAGACTGACATGCGGCAATATTTTCGTGGCAATCTCTGGCCGAATACGCCGGACATTCTGCCGTTTCATCTCCAGGAAGGAGGGCGTCCGGCTTTCATGATTCGCGCAGTGCTCGCAGCCACGCTCTCGAGTGTTTACGGCATCTACAGCGGATTTGAGCTCGCGGAAACTGCCGCCATTCCAGGCCGCGAAGAGTACCTGGATTCCGAAAAATATCAGTGGAAGGAGCGCGACTGGGATGCGCCCGGCAACATCAAGAGCTGGATCACCCGCTTGAATACAATTCGGCGCGAGAACAGAGCGCTACAGCTCTACGACAACTTGCGCTTCTATCGCGCCGAGGGGGATTCAATTCTCTTCTACGGCAAAATGACGCCGGCGCGCGACAACATCATCCTTGTCGCCGTTAATCTGGATCTCGCTCGCACGCAGAAATCATATGTGCACGTGCCGGTCGAGGAGTTTGGCGAAATGGAAAGTGAAACGTATCAGGTGCACGACCTCCTCACGGACGCGCGCTACACCTGGCATGGCGCTCGAAATTACGTGGAACTCGATCCGGCGGTGCAGCCGGCGCATGTCTTCCGCGTTCGGCGACACGTGTCGGGCGACAGATTTGCCTAACGAGAGTCATTCCGCAGGAAATCGAGAAGCCCGTCGCAGCCGGATAAGCGAGGCGGGCTTTCCAGCCGCGACCAACGTAACGGGATCTCTCGGCTTCGCTCGAGACGACTGCTCTTGGCGCATTTGCCCCGCGGACGGAGCCGGTTATGCTACAATCACATCCGGCATGAAATTTCTTCTCCCGCTGCTGGCGCAGACGCCAACGCCGTCGGTTCCGGACCTCCCTCGCGCGACGTCGATCTTTGATGCGCTGATTAAAGCTGGCCCGATCATGGTGCCGCTGTTCGCGCTCTCGATTTTCTCCGTCACGTTGGTGGTGATTTACCTGCTCTCGATTCGCCGCGGCGCGGTGGTTTCCAGCGGCTACATGGCAACGGCCGAGGCGCTCCTGCGCAAGCGCGATTACCTCGGACTGCTCGCAGTTTCGAACCGGCACGGGGAAGCGGTTGCGCGGGTCGTGCAAAAAATACTCGATTTTACCACCAAGAATCCGAGCGCGGACTTTCAGCAGGTACGCGAGATTGCCGAGACCGAAGGGACGCGGGTGGCGTCGAGCCTGAACAACAAAGTCACGTATCTCGCCGATATCGGCATGATCGCGCCGATGATCGGATTGCTCGGGACGGTCATCGGAATCATCCGCTCGTTCGGCGCGCTCGGCGCTGATCTGGGGACGGCGCGTTACGCATTACTCTCGAAGGGAATTAGCGAAGCGTTGATCAACACTTCGGCGGGACTGGCGATCGGCATTCCGGCGATGATTTTTTATGCCTTCTTTCGCGGGCGTTCGCAGCGCCTGATCTCGGATCTGGAGTCTGCCGTGACGCACGTGCTCGCGTTGCTCTCGGTGCATTATGGCAAAAAACCCGATCGCGCTCGTGTGTTGGTCGAGGATGAATTTTGAGGCGATCGACGCGTCAGAATTTTTCGCCAACTTCACAGGATTGACTCTCGATGAACCTGCGTAGCCGCGCGCCGTTGCAGCATCCCGGCATCCAGCTGGCGCCGTTGGTGGACGTTTTGCTGCTGCTGCTGATCTTCTTCCTGATGACGTGGAATGCCGCCCGGAACGAGAACGAGCTGGACGTGAAAGTTCCGAAAGCGAGTGCGGCGAAGGAGAAATCGGCGCCCATTGGCGACGTCGTCGTGAATGTGAAAGCGGACGGCAACGTCGTCGTAAACCGTCGCACGCTGACTGCCTCCGAGCTTGGTGATTTGTTGAAAAATCTGGTGCAGTTGGACGCCAATCAGGCGGTCGTGATTCGCGGGGACCAGACCGGCGCCTACAAGAACGTCGTCGGCGTTCTCAACATTTGCAGCGAATCCGGGGTGACGAACGTCGCGTTCGCCACCGCAAAATGAAAGCGGCGCGAGGCGCGATTTCTTTTCTTGCCGCCGCTCTCATCTGGTTAGGCGCGGCGGCGGGAATGGCTCAGCGGGCAACTCCCGAAATTCGGCGTGCGCAACCTGCGGAAGAGCCGCCGATCCCTCGAGCCATTCCTCTAGAAGACGAAACGACTGCCAGCCCAACTCCTCGGCCACGGCGCAGTCCCGCAAAGGCGACCGCCGCATCCACGACAACGGCTGCGGGAAATGCAGACGAGTCGTCTGCCGAATCCCCGGCTTCTCAGAACCCGGTCGGCGAAACGGAAGCGCCGGAACGTCGTCAGCTCGATTACGCGAACGCCCTTTTCTCGCGCAAGCTTTACGACCTCGCGATCCCGGAATACGAAAAGTTCGTTGAGCAATTCCCGAACGCGGCCGGCCGCGCGAGCGTGTATTTCTATCTTGCCGAATGCTACCGCGCATTAAACCGCGGAGCCGCTGCGCGCACCAGCTTCCAGACCGTGCTCGATCAATTTGGCGAGAGCGAATTCGCCGGACCCGCAGCCTACGGAGTGGGAGAAATTCTCTTTACGCAAAAGGATTATGCCGCTGCGCTCCCGCTCTTCCACAAATCGGCCGCAAAATCGAAAGAGGCCGCACTCGCGCTCTCGGCGCGCTATTTCGAGGCGCGCTGCTTGGAGAATCTCGACCGCAAAGAGGACGCGGCGACTCTCTATTTGCAGGTGATCGACGCGAAGAATCCGAATCCGTTCCGCGATGATGCGCGGCTCGCGGCGGGCACAATTTTGCTCGCGCGCGGACGAAAGGCCGACGCGTTCCGCCAATACGAAGCGCTCGCGAACGAAACCACGAAGCCCGCGTTGAAGGCAGAGGCCGCGGTGCGTGCCGGTCTCCTCGCCGTCGATTTACAACAAAACGAGAAAGGGAAAGCGGACAAGGGAATGACCGATAAGGCGGAAAGTCTCCTGCAAAAAGGCCGCTCGCTGGCGGAAGGCGGGCGATGGCGATCGATCGCGCAGGTTGGGTTGCTCCGGCTGCAATATAGCACCGGCCAGTTTGCTCAAGTGATTTCCGATTACAAAAAAGAGCAGGATCAAATTCCAGAAGATGCGCGCGCGGAGATCATGCTTCTGGTTGGGAACAGCCAGCGACAACTCGGACACACGAAGGAAGCCGACGAAGTTTACCGGCAGATCGCAGCGAAATTTCCCGGGCGCGAGGAAGCGAAGGATGCGCAGTATCAGCGTCTGATTAATCTCTACAACTCGAACGATCCGGCGCTGCTGAGCGAAGTTGATACCTTTCTCGCGAGCAACGCCACGGGTGAACGCGCGGACCAGGCGCGGCTCTTGAAGGCCGAGGCGCTCTACAAGCAGCAGAATTTTGCCGCCGCCGCCCCCATTTACGCCGAGCTCCGCGCTTCGCAATTGTCACCAAAGTTGCGGGCGGAATCGGCTTACAAGCTCGGCTGGTGTTACGTGCAGTTGAAAGACGCACCGCGTATGATCGAGGCGTTCGGGTATTTCCTGAAAGCCTTTCCGGATAATCCTCAAGCTCCCCCCGCGCTCCAGCAGCGCGCCCGCGCCTACGAATCGACGAAAGATTACGCGGCCGCGATTGCCGACTTGAACGTCTTGCTCGCGAACTACCCGAAGGTGCGCGAGCGCGAAGCGGCCTTGCAGCAGCGCGCTCTCCTTTTCGGACAACAGAACGACCTCAAAGGACTGATCGAAAGTTTTCAGTTAATGCTGAAAGAATTCCCCAAGAGCCCGGCCGCGGCGCAGGCCAATTACCTGATTGGGAAATCGGCCTTCGAAATGAAAGACTATAAGCTGGCGCTGCCGGCGCTGGAGGCGGCGCGACGCATGAACAAGGAACAGTACGGAAACCTGGCCAGCCTGCGGATCATCTCCTCCTATTTTTATCTGGGCGATCGCACGGCTTTGGCAAACCAGGTGAACGCATTTCTCGCTGCCGATCCAAACGCGCACGTCCCCGCAGAAATCCTCGAATGGCTCGGGCTTGAATTTTACAACGAAAAGAACTACGGCGCGGCCGAGAAATATCTCAGTGTTCTTGGACGCAGCGAGAGAGCTGCAAATGCGAAGCCGGACTTCTGGTTTTACCTCGGGGATGCGGAATCGAAATTGAAGAATTTCCCCGCGGCGGAATCTGCCTTCGAAAGATATCTGCAGGAGGCGACGGATCCGGCGGCCAAGGCCAAGACGCTGCTCGCTTTAGGCGCGACCAAAATTGGGGCGCATAAACCGGATGACGCGCAGAAAATTGCCGAGGAAATCATGGGGCTGCAGCCGGAAGGCCACGTTAATGCCGAGGCCCGGCTCCTGGCCGGCGATGCGCAGCTGGAAAGGGCGCATTTCGATGAAGCCGGCAGAGCTTTCATGGGAGTCGCATTGCTCTACGATGGCGATCTCGCGATCGGACCGCGCGCTTTGCAAAAGGCAGCCGACGCCTATCAGAAGGCGGGCAGAAAGGACGAAGCCGATCGCCTCGCCCGGCAGTTGCGCGAAAAATATCCGAACTACGTCGGCGGTTAACCTGCGCTCCTGATCCCTTTGCCGAGACGAA
Source organism: Chthoniobacterales bacterium (assembly GCA_038232335.1). Taxonomy (GTDB): domain Bacteria; phylum Verrucomicrobiota; class Verrucomicrobiia; order Chthoniobacterales; family UBA10450; genus JACCXL01. Next base: position 77,842 of record JBBSIA010000016.1, on the reverse strand, counting down.
TGGCGGCGACCCCGAGCAGATTCCCGACGCGCTTCGACCGCGCCGCTCTCCTGCTCATCGCATTTGTCGCGCTCAAGCTTGCTTTTCATGTCCTGCTCAATACGCGCTACGGATTTCATCGCGATGAGCTGGCGACGCTGGCCAATGCGCGTCACCTCGACTGGGGGTATGTCGCTTATCCGCCGCTGGCGCCGTTTCTCGGCCGCGTCGCACTCGCTCTCTTCGGGCCATCGCTGACGGGGTTCCGTTTTTTTGCCGCTCTCGCGCAAAGCGTTGCGATCGTGGTCAGCGCACTGATAGCGCGCGAGCTGGGTGGCCATCGCGCCGCGATGTTTCTTGCCGCGGCTGCGACCGCGATCGCGCCGATCTCGCTCGGTGCGAGCTCACTGTTTCAGTACGTCTCGTTCGATTATCTCTGGTTTGTTTTGACGGCGTACTTTGTCGTTCGCCTCGTCGGTTCCGAAGACGCGCGGTGGTGGATCGCCATTGGTATTACGATCGGGCTCGCCATCGAGACGAAGTACACAGCGGCGTTTTTCATTGCTGGACTGATTTGTGGCGTGCTGGTGACCCCGCTGCGATCGTACCTCGCGAGCAAATGGCTGTGGATCGGCACCGCGCTGGCGATCCTCATCGCGCTGCCAAACCTGGTTTGGCAATGGCAACACGACTTTGTCACGCTCGATTTTCTCCGCCACATTCACGAACGCGATGTTCGCATCGGCCGGACCGCGGGTTTCGTTACCGATCAATTATTGGTCGCGGCCAATCCGCTTACGCTGCCGCTCTGGTTGCTGGGGCTTTACCTGGTGTTCGTTTCCGCGCGTGGCCGGCGGTATCGCGTGCTCGGCTGGATGGCGCTCGTCCCGTTCGCGCTGCTTCTGCTCGCGCAAGGCCGTGGCTACTACGTCGCACCGATATATCCGATGCTCTTCGCCGCTGGGGCAACGGAGCTCGAGCGAATATGCAACCCGCGGCAGCGATGTGGAGGCGCATGGCGGACGCGGCGATCGTCCTCTTAGTTATTACGGGCGCTACCGTCGCGTTCGCGATTCTCCAAATTGGGGAGACTGGTTCCCCGTTGTTCCGCTTTGCCATCAAACAAAACCCTGATCTGGCCGAAGAGATCGGCTGGCCAGAGCTCGTGCGCGAAGTGGCGCGAATTTACGCGACTTTGCCGCCTGACGAACAGGCGCGGACGGCCATCTACTGCGCAAATTACGGTGAGGCCGGCGCGATCGATCTCTACGGTGCCGCGTTTGGACTGCCGCCGGCGATCAGCGGAATCAACTCGTATTGGTTGCGCGGACCTGGCCATCCGCCACCGGAGACGCTGATCGTCCTTGGCGGGAAACGCGAACGCCTGCAGACGCGGTTTACCTCGGTCGAGCTGGCTGGTCATACCCCAAATCCCTGGCGCATTGAAAACGAAGAGACGCGCGATCATCCGGATATTTTTCTCTGCCACGGCTTGTGCCAGCCGTGGAGTGAGTTGTGGCCGCAACTGCGTTCGTTTGGATAAAGAGAACTCGTTGTTAGCGCGGCTGCCGCCTTCGTTTATCGAGTTTTGTTGAACGAACCTCGAGCGCCGGGTGTGAGAGACGCCCTAACCGATTAGGAGAGTTTCGAGCGGAAGCGGCGCCAGAAAATCTTTCGCGTCGCCGACCTGCAAGACAGGCGTGGCGAGATGCGCCGCCAGCAAACTGGCGTCTGGTGTTTTTGCGATCCCTGCCTGCGCGATAATTTGCGCCTCGGCTAATTGCTCGATCACTCGCGAGACATGACGCTTCACATTGCGAGCGCTGGTAAATTGAATCGTGCAGACCCCGGGCGCCGTCGCCTCGATATAGGGCGAGAGAGTTGATGCGAAATGCAGCACCAGATCGTTGAGCGAATTTTCCTGTGTCCGCCGGCGCGTTTTCACCAAAAGAGCAACGCAGCGGGCGAGACCCTGGCTGGGTGTCATACCGAGCGTAACTCCAGCTTCGAGCGCGGTTTGATTCAGTTGCATGATGACCGCTTTCGCTTCCGTGCCGTCAATTAACGCGACCGGGACTTCGCGCAATTCGGGTTGATGCCGCAGAGCTGCCTGCAGGTAAAAATTCGGCAGGTAAATTGTGGCAAACATCAGCTTGCCTCCGCGATTTGGTGTCTGCAGCCGTGCCTGCGTTCCATGCGCACCTGGAGCTGCAAAACAGTGTCATCGCGCTTCAAATCTCCCAGTGCCCAGGCGCTTTCGAGCACGAGTTTTGATTGTGCACTGCTGATCATGCTGCGGCGGGTGAGCACCAAAAACGCGGTCGGCGCCGGCTCGACCAGACGTTGCAGCCGATACCAGTTGGTCTGCGGAATCTTGCGCAGTTCGTCGCTCGCATTGAGGACCAGATCGAGCACGACAACTGGGAAGTTCCCGTCGCGTAGAAGCAGATCGGCAGCTTTCACGGCTTCGATCGCTCTCGCGCAGCGCACCCACAGAAGATTGCGCAAGCGGCGATTGCCGAGCGGTTGCGGATCAAACGAATCACATCCGTCGATCAACGCGATGAATTGCCCATTTTCACATGCATTTTGCAACAGTGCGTAAATCAGCAGCGCGCTCCCGGCACTGACTCGCGGGCTCGTTAATTCCGTAATCGCTCCCTTCGGCAAACCGCCCTTCAATGCTTGATCGAGCGCGGGCACACCCGTCGCTACTCGCGCGCCAGGTGCGACTGCAATCTGCGGAAAGCGTTCCGCTAAGAGATTGCGCAGGGCGACAATGGAACTGGCAGGAGTCGAGCAAGAGAGAGGGACGACCCGATATGGTAACGAAACGGGAGGCGAGTCATCAATCCTGCTGCTCTTGCCCATGCCATCAGAATGGCATGGAGAATGAATACGTTCAAATGAACGTTCAACTGCGTTTTCGCCGAGGGATGACTGCCTGCCTGCGCACGAGGGAGACCATGACGCCTTGAACCCGCAACTCACGCGCCGGAACAAGATTTGGAAACAGCGGGTTCTCCGCCTTCAAATACGGACGGCCATGCTCAGTCACATATCGTTTCAAGGTTGTCTCGCCATCGATCAATGCCGCAACGATGTCGCCATTTTGAACTTCTTTGTGGTCTTCGAGGATCACGATATCTCCATCCAAAATGTGGGCATCGATCATTGAATCGCCACGAACGCGCAGCGCGAAGGTGCGACCGTTTTTCGACGCATTGACTGACTTCTCATCGAGGGAAACGTGACCTTCGATCGTCTGTTCGGTCAGCGCCGCCATTCCGGCTGGAATTTGGCCGTAGATCGGAATGTCCGTAATTCGAACTTTTTGGATTGGCGTAATCAAGGCACGCGCTTTCCGGGCCTGCCGATCGAGGAAGCCTTTTCGCTCCAGCGCATCGATGTATTGCATGACCGAGGTCTGACTGGCCAAGCCGAAGTGCTGCTGGATTTCTCGCGTGCTGGGCGTCACACCTTTTTCGCGTTGTTCGTCCTGAATGAAATCCAGCACGCCTCGCTGTCTGTCTGTAAGCACGGGAAAGTCTCCACTCCTCGCGAGGAGTTGCAAGTTCAAATGAACATCTTTGCTGTTATTTGAACCTTGAAGCGTGTGGTCGAAGAAGGCAGTCGGCGAGACCGGGTTTCAATCCTGTAGCTGACCTTTAGATTAATGCCACGGGATCCCTCCCCGAAAGCGTTTGGGGCTCGGGATGACGTGCTTTCATGAGATGAGTTCTAAGACGTTGTAAGCAGAAACTTCTTCTCTTCGAGTTGTGCGATCCAACGCGTCAGAAATGTCATGTCCAGATGAATTTGAGCCAGTCGGCCCAGTTGGATTTCGGGGTCGCTGGCGAACGCAGCACTCGCCGTCTGGATCTCCTGGACCGTGCGATCGTAAATTTCCGTGAGTGTTTGGAGCAGCCCCGCGACTTCGTCTTGCGCGCGTAACGCTTCAGGTTTCAAGAGCGAAAGAGTAAGCGAATTCGTCGCCGACACTTGCCTGCCCAGCAGCTGTTCCGCACGCTGCATCAAAGCGCTCATAATCGGGAAAAATTTTTGGAGCTGTTCTGACATTGCAGCCGGTGGCGTTGATCGGCCTTCCAGCGCCAGGAAGTGCTGCAAACGCAGCTTCGGCTCGCGCAGAACGCGATGTGCCTCATTCAAATTCGTGAATGACTCACCGGGACTCGGCGGAGCCACTCCCCGTTTGAGCAGATCAGGATGACTGCGTCGGGTCGCTTCGTGGAACTTCTGTTTCACCTCGTCTTCGTCCAGCCAGGGCCGGCGGCGCAGATCGAGGAGCACGAAATAGTCGATCACGCAGCGAAGCTTTCGCCGCAAGAACAGTGCGCGACCGCATTCGGATTTGTCACCTTGAAGCCGCCCTTTTGCAAATCCTCGCTGTAATCCAAGAGGGAGCCACTGACAAAAAGCGCGCTCTTCGGATCGACGACGACGCGCACATCCGACGATTGCACCATGATATCGCGATTCGCCGGCCCATCGACGAGGTCCATTTTGTATTGAAGTCCAGAGCAGCCGCCGCCGATCACCGCCACTCGCAAGGCGCCGTGCAACCGTCCTTGTTTTTCCAGCAGCGAGGTGAGTTTGCGCGACGCGTTCGCGGTCACCTTGATGAGACGCTCGTTACCAATCTTGACGTTGAGCGGAGCGGCAGGAACGGAGGGCGCAGACACAGTAGACTTTAGTTGCCGGAGACTCGCGCTGCCACCCTTTTCGTGACGCAAGTTGGGAAACTTGCGTTTTCCCTATCGCAAGCCAGAGGCTCGCGCTTCTTAGCTTTCGTTCGATCCCGCCGCGATCACCGTAGCGCGAACGTCTTGCTTGTGTCCTACTCGCAAGTTGGGAAACTTGCGCCACAGGAAAGCCGTGGCAAGCGGGAGCGCTTGCCCTAAATACGCTCGGGTAGCAGATAGGCTCAGGCCAACTGCAGGCAGGAGTCGAGATTCTCCCGCGCGATCGCGGCAACTCCCGCGAGCGAATCGACATGCTGGAATTTTTCGCGCAAGGCCTTGCTGTTCGGCAGTCCCTTTGAATACGCCATCAGACGCGCACGCATCGAACGGATGGCCTGATCTTCAGAGCCCCATTCTTGCACTGCAAGTTCACAGTGGCGTTGGATCAGAGACCAACGCTCGGATGCATGCGGCGGCGGCAGGATTTCGGCAGTGGCGAGGTAACGCTTCGTCTGCTCAAAAATCCACGGCGAGGTCATCGCGGCCCGGCCAATCATGGCTCCCGCGATGCCGGTCTCTCCGCGTCGCTGTGCCACATCCACGGGGCTGCTCAGATCGCCATTGCCAATCACCGGAATCGAAACCGCGGCAGCCACTTCTCCGATGACATTCCAATCCGCAGCGCCGGAGTAACTTTGCGCACGGGTGCGGCCGTGCACGGCCACTGCCGCGACTCCGAGTTCCTCGAGCAAATGCGCGACGCGCGGAGCGTTGATCGAATCAGCATCCCACCCGATGCGAATTTTGGCAGTCACGGGAAGCGGCGCGACCGCGGCGACGACTGCGCCCGCCACCGCAGCGAGAGTGGGGCAATCTTTCAGCAGTGCAGAGCCGCCGTTTTTCGCGACCACTTTGTTGACCGGGCAGCCGAAATTAAGATCGATAAAATCCGGCTGCACCCAATCGACGACCTGGCGCGCCGCTTCCGCCATGTGCGCGGGATCGCCGCCGAAAAGCTGAACGCCGAGCGGGCGCTCACACGGGTCGAAGTCGAGGTATTCGGCTGTTCGTTTGTTGCGCCGGAAAATTCCTTCCGCGGAGACAAATTCGGTCACCAGCACATCCGCGCCTCGTTCCTTGCAGAGCTGGCGGAAAATCTTGTCCGATACGCCAGCCATGGGCGCGAGATAAAGTGGGAAATTTCCGGCCGCAAACCACGGAAGTAGCCTCGAATTCGCGCTTCTCAGTTCTTTAGTTTTAGTCTCTGCGAGCATCAAATCGGGGACGCCTGGTTTGTCTTGAGAAGAGTGGCGACTTCCGCTTGCACGGAATCGAGTTCGCCGAGATGTAGTTGGACCTCCGGGATGATGAATACGTCGCCGGTCTTGACGTGCTCGTAAATCAGCGCTGGAGGTGGCGTAACTTTCCAACTTGCGTCCCCGGAATCGGCAAGTGGGAAACTTGCATCCTGGTCTGGCTGCTCCGATTTAACCTGCTTGAGCACGCGCTTGCGCTCGAGCATCGCAGCGAGCACATAACAGGCGTTCGCGTGCGCGGGATTGTTCTGTGCGAGCAAACGGCGGAGCAACTCCTCCGCGCTTTCTTTTCCGATCGGCTCAGGTGGCGCAGCCGTCGTGGGTTCGTAGCGGCTCTTCCAAAACGAAAATGGCCGGATATTTTCGTTGCGCGACGTCCACGCATCCATGCTCAAATCTTCGCGCCGGAAACCATCGCCTTCGCGAAACAGCAGGGTGTAAAATTGTTCGCCTGGGTCGAAGGCTCGGTGCGTCACGGCGCACAAATCCGCGCGGTGTTTGATCGGCCAGTCGTTCGACAGCGTCGTCATCGCGCCAGCATACGTCCTGCGCGCCATTGCTGAAAGCCGATCCCTTCGCGATTAGTCGCGCGCAGGAACAGCAGGTAAAGGCCGATCACGGCGAACAGAATATTTGGCGTCCATGCGGCGATCCAAGGCGCGACGCGATCCCCTTCTCCAAGGGCGAGAAAAAAGTGGGTCAGGAAGTTCATTGAAAAAACGAGAATGATCGATGTAGCCACACTCGAGAGAACCCCGCGACGGGAGAATCCGATGCCGAGCGGAGCGGCAATAAAGACCACCACCAGACAGGTCCACGGCAGCGCCAGCCGATGCTGCAAATGTGTGAAAAACGGCGCTAGCAAGGTGCGCGGGAAATCCGAGTTGAAGCGGACGTAATCCCGCAGCTCTGGCACACTCAGGAACTCCGCGCGCACGTTCGCGCTCGCGAGACGGAACGGCGTCTCACTCCAGTGGGTAATCGTCAGCACCGGTTGCGTCTGCTCTTTGATGATGTTCCCAGGCGCGTCGTAGCTCACGACCTTCGCATCTCGCAGCTCCCATGTTTTCGCGTCGTCGTGATAGTAGGCACGAGCCGCCAAATAACTCGTCGCGATATTGTCTTGCGCGTCCTGCTGCAGTATCTGCACGTTTTGGAATTCGTTCCCGCCTGGCCGGAACTGCTGGATGAACCAGGTTCGTTCGTCCGTCCGGTTGCGGAAAATTTGCCCTGTCAGCCATTGCTGCTTCCGTGACCCCGTCCGTTCGAATGCCGTTCGCCGCGCTTGTTCGGAGTGCGGCGCGAGAGAGTAGTTCAAGGCCGTGCTCGCGGCGGTGGTCAGCAAACCGGCAGCGATCAAGGGGAAAAGGACGCGTGGAATACTGATACCGGCGGTCAACATCGAGACGATCTCGTTCGAGCGCGACATCCGGCCGAGCGAAAAGAGCAGTGCAAGGAGAAGTGCTACCGGAAGCAGGATGACCAATATCTGCGGCAGTTGCGTGACATAATATTGCGCCATTCGGACGAGGGAAAATTGTTCATCGACGAAAGTCGAAATGTTGTCGCTGATGTCGAAGATCAGCCAGATCGAGATGAAGCCCGCGATACAATAGACGTAGGCTTGCAGAAACATCCGCAGCACATAGCGATCAAGCAGTTTCACGGCAGAATCCCGATGTCGTTCGCCTCGTTTCCGCTAAGATTCGGTAAATCGGCATCAGCGGCAGGCAGGTTGTCGCACGGTCTCAACAAAATTTGAAACGGCAAACGCCAAAGCGGTATTTCGCATGATCGCGCTGAAGGATTCCCTCGAAAGCGATTTCATCCAGCGCGTGCGCACGTTCTTTTCGGAAACGGGTGCGCTCGCGAAAGCGCGGAACTTCGAATATCGCCCGGAGCAACAGGAAATGGCGGTCGCAGTCGCACGCGCGCTCGAGGACGAGCGTCATCTCGTGATCGAAGCTGGAACCGGCGTCGGTAAATCGATCGCGTATCTCGTTCCCGCGATCCTCCATGCGCTGGAGCAGGGAAAAAAGGCGATCGTCAGCACGCAAACGATCAATTTACAGGAACAGCTTCTCGACAAAGATATTCCAATTCTGAAAAAAGTGCTGCCGGTCGAGTTCGACGCGGCGTTAATGAAAGGCCGGCAGAACTACCTCTGTCCACGCCGACTGGAACGAGCGCTCCAACAGGCAGGCGAACTTTTCACGACGTCAGAGCAGGCCGAGTTGACGCGCCTTGCTGACTGGGCCCGCACGACGAAGGACGGTTCGCTGAGCGACCTCAGTCTCGAGCCGGACCACAAGGTTTGGACGCAGATTTGCAGCGAGGCGCACATCTGCACGTCGAAGACGTGCGGTCAAACCTCCAACTGTTTCTTTCAGCAAGCTCGCAAACGCCTCCTCGCCGCGGACGTGATTGTCATCAATCACACCTTGCTCTTCATGCTGCTCGGCAGACCGGAGGAGCAAGCGGAGCGCGAGAGCGGATATCTTTTCCCAAACGACTTCATCATTTTCGACGAGGCCCACACCGTGGAACAGGTGGCATCGCGTCAGATTGGCATCGGCGTTGCGCAATATGGGGTGCGCTCCACGATTCAACGCCTCTACAATGCCCGCACGCGTAAAGGGCTTTTCACGGTCACGCGCGACGCTGCCGGGGTGACGCTGGCCGCCGGTTTAGTCGATGACCTCGATAGCTTCTTTCGCGCGATCGAGGAGCGGACCGATTTCCGCAAAGGCCGCGAAGTGCGCGTACGCCAGGCCGATTATGTATCGGACACCATCAGCGCGCGATTGGTCGCCTTGCAGGCGCGCATCGTGGAAGTGGTGAAGCGGACGGAGGACGAATTCCTCAAAGCCGAGCTGCAGGAGCTAGGGCGTCGCATTCGCGACGCGCGCGAGGGGATTGTCACGTTTCTGGAACAGAGTGCGGAAGGGCACGTTTATTGGATCGAGCGCACGGGGAAAACGGCGCAGTTTCTTTCGCTGAATGCGGCCCCGATCGATGTCGCGCCAGTATTGCGGCGCATGCTGTTTCGTGAGGATTGCTGCTCGATCATGACGAGTGCAACCCTCGCCGTCGGGCGCGCGGATCTTGCCTATTTCCGGCAGCGCGTCGGAGCGGAGGATGCGGAAGCGCTTCAACTCGGCAGTCCGTTCGATTTTCGCCGGCAGATGAAATTGTTCGTTGTGCAGAAAATGCCCGACCCGCGTCACGCTGAATACAGTGAAGCGCTGGCACGCTGGATCTCGCATTTCGTCGAGGAGACGGAAGGCCGCGCCTTCGTGCTTTTCACGAGTTACCGCGCGATGCAGGAGCTCGCCGCGGAGATGCAGACATTCTTCACGAAACACGCCATGAATCTGCTCGTCCAGGGTCAGGGTGCGCCGCGCGGGAAATTGCTGGAACAATTTCGCACCACACCCCGGAGCGTGCTGTTTGGTACCGACAGTTTCTGGATGGGTGTCGATGTGCCGGGCGAGGCGCTTTCGAATGTGATTATCACCCGACTGCCATTCGCGGTTCCCGATCATCCGCTGATCGAAGCGAAACTCGAGCTCATCGAGGAGCGGGGCGGCGACGCCTTTACAGAATACTCATTACCGGAAGCGATTTTGAAACTCCGCCAGGGCGTGGGCCGTCTGATTCGGACCAAAGGCGATCGCGGTATTGTCGTCATTCTCGATAACCGGATCGTGACGAAACCGTACGGGCGCGCTTTCCTGAAGGCGCTGCCGGATTGTCCGGTAAAAATTATTTAAAGCAAAGGTTCGCCGGTAGACGGCCGTACACGTTTCTGTCATAGCCCGAACACTTTTAGGGGGCCGTGCAGGCACGTTGTCATCCCGCGAGCAAAGTCGAGGGATCCCGTGCAAGCACCAGAGAGCTGCGATAGCGAATGGCTTTACGACGGTCATCTCTCGACTTCGCTCGACCTACTTAAAACGTTCACTTGAACGTATAACGCTTCTTTATCTATTAACGGTCATGAGTCTGAAGTTACAGACCACGCGACGCTGTCATCCTGAGCTCGACGTCGACTGCGCTTGGAAGGACGAAAAAGCGAACGGATCAAGCGATCACGCGTCCGAGATTCGCGGCATTATTGCGATCCTGCACAAGTGGGGCGTCCACACCTTGGGTCAATTCGGAGCACTCGAGAAGGAGCAACTCAGCATTCGGCTCGGTCCTGAGGTGGTGCGGATGTGGGAACGCGCGAATGGAAAAGCGACGCGTCTGTTGAAATTAGTGCCGCCGCCGGAAACCTTCGAAGAAAGCTTTGAATTCGAACACGAGATCGAAGTGATCGATCCGCTGCTTTTCATCCTGCGCCGATTCCTCGAGCAACTCGCGCTCCAACTCCAGGCCGTTTATCACGTCGCACAGGAACTGGAGCTGCGCATCTCGTTTACCGACAAGAACAGCTACACGCGCGTGTTCAGAATTCCGCAACCGACGACGGACGTGGAAGTGCTCTTCCGAATGCTGCACACGCACCTCGAGCAATTTAAATCCGAGCATCCGATTACCGCCGTCACGCTTACCGCTCACCCAGCAAAGCCAGCCCAGCAACAATTCGGATTGTTCGAAACGGCATTGCGCGATCCGAACCAATTGTCCGAAACGCTGGCGCGTCTCACCGGTCTGTTGGGGGCGGACCGCGTTGGAACGCCGGTCCTGGAAGAAACATTCCGTCCGGATGCCTTTCGGATGAAACCTTTCGCCTGGGAAGCCGAGGATTCGGTGGCGAAGCCTGGCGGTGTAGTCCCGAATGATTTCGGGGCTAGAGGCGGGCTCGCGCTGCGACGCCTTCGCTTCGCAGCTCCGGCTTCCGTGTTGCTCGACGAAAATAAGCCAGCGCATCTTCGCAGCGCGGAACTGCAAGGCGAAGTGGTACGGCAGGACGGTCCCTACATGGCGTCGGGAAATTGGTGGGATGAGAAAGCGTGGGCGCGCGCGGAGTGGGATTTGCAGCTTGCGAGCGGAGCGTTATGCCGGTGTCACGAACATGAACAGGGCTGGGCGCTGGATGGAATTTATGATTAGCGGTCCATTCTTCCCGTCATCCCGAGCGCAGTCGGGGGGTCCCGTTGCGCCACGGAAAACCCGGCCTCGGCGATTGCGCCGGCTACGTTACGGCCTTCGCCCGGATCGCTTTCGGGACTCACAATGACGGCGATGCCGACGCCTCATGGCTTACGTCGAACTTCACGCGTGCAGTGCATTTAGCTTTCTCAGCGGCGCTTCGTTCCCGGAGCAGATAGCGGAAGTCGCCGCCGATCTCGGCATGCCGGCCGCGGCACTCCTCGACCGCAACGGCGTCTATGGCGCGCAGCGTTTCTCCGCCGCCGCGCGCGAGCATGGCGTGCGGCCGATCGTCGGCTGCGAGCTGACGATGGAAGACGGCAGCGTGCTGCCGGTGCTGGTCGAGAACAGAATGGGCTACGCCAATCTCTGCTCGCTTCTGACCCAGGCGCATCTGCGGAGTGAAGTGAAAGGCAAATGCACGGTCGAGTGGAGCGAGCTGGCGCAATTTGCGGCAGGATTGGCCGTTTTGCTGGGTAGCGCAGGCTGCCAGCCTGCAGTTTGCGGCAACTTGCCGCAAACATCTTCGCGCGTAGGGCGTGGCCGTACCCTGAATGTCCGGCAGGCTGCCGGACACAACAGGCTGGCAGCCTGTGCTCCCCGGAATTCTGCGAATCACGCGCAGGTTTTGATCGATGCGTTTGGTCGCGAAAATGTCTATGTCGAACTTCAGCGGCATTTTATTCGCGGTGAAGAGCGCGCGAACAACGCGCTCATCGACCTCGCTTCGGAATTTGGTCTGCCTCTTCTGGCCACCAACGGCGTGCGATATGCGACCTCGCGCGGCCGTGAAGTGCTCGATGTCTTCACCTGCATTCGCGAGCACACGCATCTGGATGCCGCAGGCAAATTGCTCATGCAAAATGCCGAGCGCCACCTGAAGAGCGACCGTGAAATGCGCGAACTGTTTCGCGATTTGCCGGAAACGATCACGAATACGGAGCGTCTCGCGGATCGGCTCGATTTTTCGCTCGAGAATATCGGCTACGCGTTCCCGGATTATCCGGTGCCGGTGGGGCACGATATGAATTCATTTCTGCGCACGATCACCTGGTTTGGTGCGCAGCAAAGGTACGAAGCGATCAGCATGAAAGTGCGCCGCCAGATCGAGGAGGAACTCGCTCTCATCCAGAAACTCGGGTTCTCCGGCTATTTCCTGATCGTTTGGGACATTGTGAATTTCTGCCGGGAAAATAACATCATGGTGCAGGGCCGCGGGAGCGCGGCGAACAGCGCCGTCTGTTATTGTCTCGGTATCACGCCGGTTGATCCAGTCAGCAGCCATCTCGTTTTCGAACGCTTTCTCAGCGAAGGCCGCAAAGGATGGCCGGACATCGATCTCGATCTGCCCAGCGGCGACCGGCGCGAAAACGTGATCCAGGAAGTTTACCGGCGCTACGGAAAACATGGCGCGGCCATGACGGCAAATGTGATCACTTACCGGGGCCGGAGTGCGGCGCGCGAAATCGGCAAGGCGCTGAATTTTTCGCCGAGCATCCTCGATCGTTTTTCGCATCTCTTCGCGAGCGGCGATTTCCCACACACGCTCGATTTGGAATCACAAATCGAGCAGGCCGGTTTGCCTAACGAGCATCCGCGGATGTCGGCATTCGTCTCGTTATATCAGGCGATTTACGGATTGCCTCGCCATCTCGGCCAGCATTCCGGCGGGATGATCATTTGCCAGGACAAGCTCAGCTCGTTCGTGCCGCTGGAGAAGGCGTCGATGCCCGGCCGTGTCGTCGCGCAGTGGGACAAGGACGACTGTGAAGATCTCGGGATCGTCAAAGTCGACTTGTTAGGCTTGGGCATGATGTCGGTAATGCAGGATGCATTCGAGCTTTGCCGGGAGCGCGGCCGGCCACTCGATCTCGCGCACATCCCCAAAGACGACGCGCCGACCTTCGAGATCATGCAAAAGGCCGATACCATCGGCGTCTTTCAAATCGAGAGCCGTGCGCAAATGGCGACGTTGCCGCGAATGAAACCAGCATGCTTTTACGATGTCGTGATTGAAGTGGCGATCATCCGTCCCGGCCCCATTCAAGGGGACATGGTGCATCCGTTTCTCGCTCGGCGCGCGGGGCGAGAGCCCATCAGTTACTTCGATCCACGTCTGGAACCGGTTCTGGGACGAACGCTGGGGGTGCCGCTATTTCAGGAGCAACTCTTGAAGATCGCGATGATCATGGCCGATTTTTCTGGGAACGAAGCGGAAGAACTGCGGCGCGCGCTCAGTTTCCATCGTTCGCAGGAAAGAATGGACAAGGTAAGCCTGAAACTGCGCGCCGGAATGCAGCGCAACCACGTCGCGCCGGACGTGATCGAAAAAATCCTGCAATCGATTACTTCGTTTGCGCTCTACGGATTTCCCGAGTCGCACGCAATCAGCTTCGCGATTCTCGCTTACGGCAGCGCATATCTGAAAGTGCATCGCGCGCCGGAGTTCTACGCGAGTTTGTTGAACAATCAGCCGATGGGTTTTTATACCTCGGCTACGCTTGTGAAAGATGCGCGGCGGCACGGACTGCGGATTCAGCCGGTTTGTGTTTGCGAATCGGATTGGCGTTGCCAAGTCGTGTCGGACGACGCGATTCGTCTCGGCCTTTGTGTCGTCAACAGCCTCCGCCGCGAGCAGGGCGAGAAGCTGATGCAGGAACGCGTACGGGCGCCGTTTTTGTCGCTCGATGATTTCAAAGAGCGAGCCGAGCTCACGAAAGAAGAGCTGCGCACCCTCGCAGAACTAGGAGCGCTGAATGGTTTCGCGAAACATCGGCGCGAGGCGATGTGGCGGGTTGAGGAACAGCCGCCGGAGCCGTTGTTTGCTTGCATGGCCAGTCATTCCGGGCGGAGCAAAGCGGAATCGAGGAATCCCGTGGAGGAACCGTTGGGTAGCGCTACGGGATCCCTCGACTGCGCTCGGGATGACGCTTCGCCGCTCACGCCGATGACTCTCCCGGAACGCGTGCAAGCCGATTACGAAGCGATGAATCTGACGACCGGCCCGCATCCGATGAAGCTCTTGCGCGAGCAATTACCAGACGTCTGGCGCGCCGCGGACCTCGCGCAAGCGCGTCACGGCGCGATCGTCCAGATCGCCGGGAACGTGATCTGCCGCCAACGGCCGGGAACGGCGAAAGGTTTTGTTTTCATCAGCCTTGAGGACGAGACCGGCGTTTCAAACGCGATTGTCGCTCCTGACTTATTCGAACGGCTGCGGCTTCTGATCACCGAAGAACCGTTCCTTTTGATCGAAGGTGAGGTGCAAAATTCGGATGCCGTCGTGTTGATCAAAACGCGCGACATCAAACCGCTCGCGCATCAGCAACTCGTTGGCAGCGGCTCGCATGATTTTCACTAAATCCGTCATGGCGAGCGGAATGGCTTGGGTATCGCCACGGGATCCCTGCCCGAAAACGTCCGGGGCTCGGGATGACAGACTCAGCGGCATCTTGCAGGCGACAAGACGCATTGCCCGGCTGGTTGGTGCAACGGGCGGTAAACAGCGACCGCATGCCAGACCGGCAGCCCTTCTGATTCCCGATGTGACGGGGACGACGGCGACGTGGGCGCGCGGCTGGGCAAAGAATTTTCGCGCGCATGTGTTGCGCGTGCGTAATTTCGTTTTCGACGTAGAGAGCGCGGGCGACTAGTTCTTCGGGACGGAACGCAGTGTTTGCGTCCATTCCCCTACTTGCTCCCGTAATCTGTCGAGATGGTGCTACGAAACATTTTTAAATTTCGAGAACTGCCGGAGAGTGAGACCTCGAAGCCGTTCCTCGATCATCTGGAGGACTTGCGGTGGACGGTCGTGAAGGTCGCGATCACGCTCGTGATCGCAATGATCCTGTGCTTCGCGTTCCGGTCTTTCCTCGTTCAGGTCATGCAGCGGCCGCTCCACGCAGTCGATCCGAAGGTGGGCGCCCTGCGTGCTCTTGGTATCACCGATTCCATCACGATTTCCTTCCGCCTCGCGTTCTACGCGGGAATCGTCCTTTCCTTTCCGCTTCTCTTATATTTCCTGGCCGAATTTGTTCTGCCGGCGCTGACCGCGGTCGAAAAGCGTTTTGTCCTTCCGGCGATCTTCGTAAGTTTTGCATTGTTTTTAGCCGGAGTGTTCTCGTGCTATTTTTGGTTGCTCCCGAAAACGATTCTCTTTTTCTTCCACGATACCGAATCGCTCGGCTGGAGCCCCGCCTGGACGGTGCAGGAATATTACTCTTTCGTGACGCGATTCGTGATCGGTTTCGGATTGGCATTTGAACTGCCGGTCGTGGTGCTCGCTCTCGTTCGTTTCGGCGTCGTGACCTATGAGTTCATGGCCCGAACGCGACCCTACGCGGTCGTGCTCATCTTCGTTCTCGCGACGATCATTACTCCCACGCCCGATATTCTGACCCTGATCGCGATGGGACTGCCGATGGTTCTTCTCTACGAAAGCTGCATCTGGATCTCGTGGTTCATGCAACGGCGGGCGGCGCGGATGGCCAGCGGTTGATTGTGGCCGGCAGCATCGTTGATCTTGTGATGGCGCCTCACGTAAAATCCTTGGATAACGGCTCGGACAGCTCGACCGCATACAATCCGGGGCATCGCCTTCTCCCAGAGAGGAGCCCGCAGGGAATGCTCGACTTTCGCGAAAAAAGTCGTTAGACCTTTGCTCCTCAATGGCTACCAGCGAAGCTGCGCCGAAGGAGAGCACGGTCTTTTTCACGTCCGGCGCTCACACCTACACGGCGCGAGACGCGATTCACGCGGCGGCGTTTCGGGGCGAGTTAGAGCCCCACTGGAACGAAGTCGTGCGTCTGGCAGCGTGTGAGCAGCACGCCGCCGAGCATGAGCTGGAGATGGAAGAATCGGCGCTCGACACCTCCTCGAATACCTTTCGTTACCAGCATGATCTTATCACAGCCGAGGAAACCGAGCAGTGGCTTGATCGCCGAGGCCTGACTTTGCCCGATTTCGCCGATTTCTTCGCCCGTCATTACTGGGGCGACAGTTTGCGCGGCAAGGTTGCGTTCGAACCGGTGCCATATTTGCCCGCTCCGGCAGAGTTACAGGAGTTGCTCATCAGCGAATTGGTCCTGACCGACGAACTAGACCGGATGGCGGAACGCCTGGCCTGGCGAATCGCCGCGCTCGAAGCATCCTTGGATGAAGAGTTGACCGCGGAACAGCTGGCAAATGAGCGGGCAGAGTTTCTGCAACGGGATGGACTAACTGACGAGACAGTCACGGATTGGCTGGAAAATTTCGGACGCGACGAGCACTGGCTCCAGCAGATGTGCCGGGGCGAAGCGCTTTATCGGCGGGAATGCGATGCCAAGCTCACGTTGGCGGAGCGCAAAAGAGAGCTGGCCGATTTGCGGCTGCCATTGACGAAGTTTGAAGTCGAGATGATTGAACTGGAGTCGCTTAATGCGGCGCGCGAGGCGTTCCTCTGCGTCCGCGAAGACGGCATGTCGATGGAGGAAATCGCGCACGAAGGGAAATATCCATTCCGGCGCTCGGCGCGGCTGCTGGAGGAGATTCCGCTGGAGTTCCAGCAGCGGTTTCTGAGCGTTTCCCCCGGTGATCTGCTGGAGCCGATTGAGCGCGATGGCGGCTATCAACTCTATCGCGTGCTTGGCAAGGCGGAACCGGACGTGGCTGATCCGGCAGTGCGCGAGCGCGCGGACCACCGAATTCTCGGGCGCCACTTCTCGGAACTCGCCGCCCGCCATCTCGAATGGCGTCTACTCACGATCCAACACGAATGAAAGCGCAGGACGAAGATATCCTGAGGCGTTCGCCGCTCTTCCAATACCTCAACGAGCAGCATCTCGAAAAACTCCGGCCGCTCCTCCAGGAGCAAAGCTACGAATTTGGTGACCTGATTGTTCATCAGGGTGACGCAGCGGATGCCTTTTACCTGCTGGTTTCCGGACGAGTGCGCGCGGTCAAAATTCAGCAGAACGGCGAGGAGATTCCACTCGGCACCCTGCGTCCCGGCGAAAGCTTTGGGGAAGCGGCGTTGTTTGAAGGCGGCACGCGCAGCGCCACGATCCGGTGCAGCACGGCGGTGGAAGTCTTGCGGCTAGATCGCGCTGACTTCCTGGAGCTTGCGGCTGAACTCCCTGAGCTAAGGCACCACATCGAAATGACGGCGCGGCATCGGTCGCTCCACGGATTCCTTTATGAATTCAGTAACTTTGGCCGGCTGCCGGCGCCCGCGTTGCGCGGAGTGATCGAGAAGCTTTCTCCGATCGATTTTGCGAAAGGCAGTCTCATTATTAAAGAGGGCGAGCCCGCAGGACCGATGTACATCCTCGAGAAAGGTCGCGCCCGCGCCTTTCAAGCCAATAACGGCCAGACGAAAAGCCTCGCATTCTATCGTGACGGTGATTTCTTCGGCGAGCTCTCCATCCTCAATGGCTCGGCCCGCGCGGCCTCGGTGGAGGCGTATTCGGATTGCCGTCTCCTTGCCTTGCCGCCGGATGCGGTGCGCGATTTAAAAAAGCATTTCCCGGAATTTGGGAAGCTTTTGGAAGAACGCCTGGCCCAGTACCAGGCGAAAACCGAAGCGCGTGTGCCGCTCGATTTCACGACCGAGATGCTGCCAGCGGAGGCGGCCGTGCAGAACAAGGTCGCGCTCGATGGTCAAACTGTTGCGCGGGACGGCGTAGATAAGGAGCACCCGTTCGCCGACGACGAAGGCCACTTTCGCAAGCGGAATCGGCGGATTAAAAAATTCGAGCATCTCGAGCAGATCGACGAAATGGATTGCGGCGCGGCGAGTCTGGGAATGATTTGCCGGCACTTCGGTCGCAAAGTCAGCCTCGCGCGCATCCGCCAACTCTGCCACACGGCGACGGACGGGACGAGCTTGAAGGCGCTCTGCCGTGCGGCGGGCGAGCTCGGCCTCGCTGCTCGCGCGCTGAAGGTTTCATTGCGCAATCTGCCGATGATGCCGCTCCCCGCGATCGTTCATTGGGAAGGCAATCACTGGATGGTGCTTTACGACGTAAACGAAAAGTTTGTGCGCGTCGCCGATCCAGCGCTCGGATTGCGCAAGATCCCGCGGAAAGAATTCGAGCAGAACTGGTCCGGTTACGCGGCTCTCTTCGATTACACGGTTGCTTTCGAGAAGGCCCCCGAAAGCAAGGCGAGTGCGATGTGGGTGATGCCCTTCATCGCAAAATTCAAGCGCATCCTTATCCAGGTGCTCGTGCTCGCGGTCGCGATCAGTGTTCTCGAGCTGCTCTTCCCGGTTTTCACCGAAATGGTGGTCGATAAAGTCATTGTCGAACGCGATGTCGGCCTGCTCGGCACGATCCTGCTCGGCATGTTCGCGGCGCTCGTTTTCGTGCAACTGGCGACACTCGCGCAGGAATACCTGCTCGCGTTCGCGGCCGTGCGGCTCGACGCCGCGATTCTCGATTTCCTCAGCCGGCAATTGCTGTCCTTACCGATGACATACTTCACGAGTCGCCGCACGGGTGATATTCAGCGGCGGCTCGATGGCGCGCGGCAGGTGCGGCAGTTCGCGGTCGGAAACGGCATCAGCGCGCTCCTTGCGCTTGTGCAATTGGTGGGCGCCGTCACCTTAATGACACTCTACAGTCCGGTGCTGATGTTGGCGTTTCTCGCCACCACTCCGCTCTATGCTGGGCTCATGTTTTTCTCGCTCAAAGTTCTGCGACCCCTCTTCGCGAGCGTGGAAGAAAGCCAGGGCAAATACAGTTCCCATCAGATCGATGCCATCAAAGGCATCGAGGCGGTGAAGGCGGCGTCCGCCGAAGCGGTCTTTCGCGACGCGATGCTGAATGAATTTCTGTCCGTCTCGAAAAAGCTTTTCCGCAGCAGCTTTATCACCATGTCCTATGACAGCGTCCTGCAAACAATCGGGCTGCTCTCGACCGCGATCTTCCTTTGGGTCGGCGCGCTTCAAGTGATGAACGGAAACCTCAGCGTTGGTGCATTCGTCGCCTTCAGTTCGCTAACCGCGATGGCTTACAGCGGAATCCTGCGCACGCTCGGCGTCTGGGACAATTTGCAGTTGGCGTCTGTCCTGCTGAATCGTCTGAACGACATCTTTGAACAGGAGCCGGAACAAGGCCGCGACCGTTCGCACCTCACACCAGTCCACAGCCTTGAAGGCCGGATCGAATTACGAAACGTTTGTTTTAAATACGGCGGACCGGAAGCACCGAACATTCTCAGCAACATCACGCTCGACATCGCCGCCGGCCGGATGGTCGCATTCGTCGGTCGTAGCGGATGCGGCAAGACCACGCTGATCAAACTCATCGCAGGCCTGCTCGAGCCGACGGAGGGAAACATCCTCTTCGATCACGTGGACCTGAAATCGTTGAACTATCGCGACGTCCGCAGGAACATCGGCATCGTTTTGCAGGAGAATCACATGTTCAACGAGACGATCGCGAAGAACATCTCATTCGGTGATGCGGAGCCTGATCTCGATCGTGTCCTGGCAGCGGCGCAAACGGCCGCGGCCCACGAGTTCATCATGCGTCTGCCACTCGGCTATGAAACCAAGATCGGCGAATCCGGTCTCTCGCTTTCGGGGGGACAAAAGCAGCGCATCGCGATTGCGCGCGCGGTTTACAACAACCCGCCGATTCTGATTTTTGACGAGGCGACGAGCGCGCTCGATACCGAATCGGAGCGCGCAATCCAGAGCAATCTCGGGCGCATCATGGCAGGACGCACCAGCATTGTGATCGCGCACCGGCTCAGCACGATCCGCGAAGCGAACATCATCGTCGTGCTCGAAAAGGGAATGATCGCCGAAAGCGGCACGCACGATCAATTGATGGCGCAGCGCGGGCTCTACTTTTATTTGTCCAGCCAGCAACTTGGAGTGGCGGGATAGTCATGGAAGCCACCCAACGCGCTTCGTTCGATTCGGATTCGGACATGCTCCCGCAGGAGCCGCCGCCGTGGATTGTGCGCACCTCGGCGCAACTCCTGATTGCGCTTTTCGTGATTTGTCTGCTCGCTTCGGTCCTGGTCCGGCTTCCCGAAACCGTGCACTGCCCATTCGTGCTCGTCTCGCAAAATGGCGCCGATCCGATCCAATCGCCTCATCTCGCCGTCGTCAGCAAAGTCTCCGTGACGGAAGGTCAGAAAGTCGCCCAAGGCGCTGAGCTTTTCATTTTGCGCTCCGACGAAATCCGCGGGCTCGATACGCAAATGCGGACGACGACCGAGGATCTGCACGCGCACGAGGAAAGCCTGATCAAAGCGGATGCGGCCTATATTTCGCAGCTTGAAATAAAGGCCGCCGAGATTCAGCAGGCCGAGACGGAAGTAAAATTCCGTGAGCAACACGCAGCTAGCAGCCGGGATCTGGTCGCTCGCATGGAAAAACTTCTCACGCGCGGCGGGATTTCGGATGTTGAAGTGATCCGGTTGCGTCTTGACACCGCGGCGTCCGAAAAAGACTTCAGCGTCGCGCAGCGAACTTTGCAGCAAGTCATGGCCGAGAAGCAAAAGCTCGAGGCGGAACATGCGCGCGAACGGGGCGCGGAAGTTTCCGAGATTGAAAAGATGAAAATGCGCATCGGCGCGCTGAAAGCCGACCTCGAAAACACGCAACAGAATTTGCTGACGGTTCGGGCACCATATCCCGCGATTGTGGTTTCGCTCGCGCAACGCAGCGCTGGCAGCGTCGTGCAAAATGGCCAGGAGCTTTGCCAGCTTTCGGCGATCGAGGGAAAACCGGCAGTACACCTTTCCCTCAGCGAATCCAGTTTACCGAAACTGAGCGTCGGACAAAAAGCGCGATTCTTTTTCGAAGCGTATCCGTACCAACGCTACGGCACGATTGACGGCCACGTCGATTGGATCAGTCCGACCGCAGTCAGTTCGCCGGACGGCCCGCATTTCGTGGCGCTCGCATCGATCGATGAACACGCCCGGCTCGGCCGACGCAAGGCGTTGCCGCTGCGGGGGGGAATGCGCGGTGAAGCGCGCGTCGTCGTCGGCCGGCGAACGCTGATCGAGTATGCATTCGAGCCGATCCGGCAGCTAAAGGAAAACATGGGCGACTAGCCGCTCCGTGCCGCTCGATGCAGTCCACACTTTCGCGACTCAAGGTCGCAGATCTCACGACCACCAACGCCGCGATGGCGCGCTGCCTGCAGCTCGCGGCGCTCGCGGCCAGGTCCGATGTCCCGGTCGTTCTGCTCGGGGAAACCGGCACGGGCAAGACCTTGCTCTCGCACGCGATTCACAATTCCTCCGCCCGCGCCGAGAAACCGTTCGTTTCCTTCAACGCCTCGGCGATGACCGACACGCTCCTGGAGAGTCAGCTTTTCGGCCACGAGCGTGGTGCTTTCACCGGTGCGCAACAGATGGTGAAAGGCAAATTTGAACTCGCGGACCACGGCACTCTTTTCCTCGATGAAGTCTCGGAAATGAGTCCGCTCGCGCAGGTCAAAATTTTGCGTGCGCTGGAGTATGGCGAATTCGAACGAGTCGGCTCCGAGCGTATGCTGACGTGCGATGTGCGCGTGATCTGCGCGACCAATTGCTCGCTGCGCGAGAGTGTTCGACAGGGAAAGTTTCGCGAAGACTTATACCATCGCCTGAATGGCCTCACCCTATTGATTCCGCCGCTGCGCGAGCGGATCGAGGAATTACCAGGACTGATTGCCGCCGAGTTAAAAGCGTCGGCTGCGAGCGAGAAGAAAAAAATCACTGCGATTCACCCGGAAGCGATGCGGAAGCTGATGGTGCACGATTGGCGCGGAAACTTACGCGAACTGAATCACACCGTCCGCACGATGACACTTCTGTGCGACGGTCCGGTCATCCTGCCAGAGCACATTGCGTTTCCGCCGGATCTGGAGCCCTCTGCGTTCGAACGGGCAGATCGCCCGGCATCACGCATCGAAGCTTCGGGCAACAATCACAGCACGACCGCAGATGTATCCCTGGCCGCGGCGGTGAATCGTCACATCCGTTTTGTTTACGAACACAACAATCTCAATCAGCGACGCACGGCAAAACTGCTGGGTATTTCGCGGACGACGCTCGCGCGGCATTTGCGCGAGACGCAGCCGGAGACGTGAAGTTGCTCCGCGCGGACACGGTGCTTCCACCTAGGAAGGGGTCGGCGTGGCGGTCGGAAACGCGAACGTCGCTGCGGGAGACGAGCCTGGCGAGCCCCACGGCGACGGTGACGCAGTCGGCGAAGTACTCGGCGCCGGAGTCGGAGTGGGCGAAGGTGTCGGTGTGGGCGGCGGCGGGATAATGTTTTCCCAGTGGTGGAGGGCCACTCCGGCTCCGCCAATTTCGTTTACGAGTGCTTCGCAACGGATCTGGAGTTTCTCGAGATCTGGCGGCCCAAATGGCATCTCGGCCGTGCGAGGAAATATCAGGTAAGTCACCTTCAGTTCGCTCACCGGCCGGTTGTTTGGCGTCGCCGCAGCGTTGATCTCCTTGGCAATTCGCAACGACGCTTCGCCCACTCGATCCGAGGGCCCAATGTCGCCAATGACCGCGGGATAAATTGCATTGCCGAAAACGACGACGGCGTAATCGCCCACCTTGCCGCCGTCCGCGCGCGCGAGGCTGCCAGGCAGGACGATGTAGGGATCGGTCGCTCCGATCAGGAAACTGAAGTGCTTGAGGGTGTCCACTTCGTCCTTCGCTGTTGCGATCGCGCTTTTAAGCTCCCGCTTCCGTTCTGGGGAAATCGTCTTCGAGGCTGTCTCGGCCTGATAGCGCTTCAGTTTCTCTTCAATCACGGGAAGATACGGATTCGGCGCAGCGCTCTTTTTCGCCCATCGGAAACTGGTGAACGGCTTGAAGGTCGGTGAGGCCGCGCCGCCGGCCGGCAGCCGATCTGCATCCGACCCGTCAGCATCGACATCCATGTCTCCCTGCAGAAGCACGGCCCGCCGGTGAGTCTTCGGGTGGCGCAGCTGCAACACCGTCTGGCAATCGTAAAAATTGTGCCGCGAGAGCAGTTGGTCGAGCCGCCCCAGATTCTCGCGTAGCACTCTTAGCTTCGCCGCGTAGAGGTCTGCGAACCAGGGCGATACCGATTCAGGGGTAATCATCGAGACCAGGCCGGGCAGCAGCCGCGGCAAATCGGGACTCACTTTCGCGAGCTCCTCGATCGTCTTGTTCGGGCTGGGCACGCGGGCGCGCAGTTTCAATTCCAGCGCGTAGCTCTCCGGATCGATGCGTTCTTCGGAGGCGGCACGCCCCGGTGTCGGCTCGACTGCGGCGTGCACGGTAATCCCATTGAAAAGCCGCGCCGTCTCGAGTTTGCCGGTTATTACCGGCGGCTTTGCCGGTGTCGGAAAACGGTCCGGCCGCGTCGGTTCGATCTTGGCGATCGGCGAGGGCTCCGCTTCGGCGTGAGCCAACTTCCAGCGCCATTTCTCGAGTGAAATCCAACGCAGGACGATCCCTGCGAAAAGCGCCGCCAGCAGAAGCAGCGCCATTCGCCGCAGCGTGCGCAGGCGAAATCTCTGCACGCGCCCCTAACGCTTCATCCAGGCGACGATCGCCATGACAATGCCGATCGCGCTTAGCACCGACATCATTCCCGCCGGCATCACTTTCCCGGTGCGGATAAAATTCGGAATGAACCGCCCGGCCAGCAGCAACGAAGTCGCGCCGGCGATCGCAAGACCCGCGACCACGTGGTTTGGAAGCAGCAAAGCCGCGCCGATCAGCAGCAGGCCGGTGATCGAACCTGCGATGATCGAGGCTGTGCTGTTCGCCTTCACAAAACCGACAATGCCGCCCACGATTGTGAGCACGCCGAAGATGATGAAATAGATTTTCGCGGGTCCGATCATTGGCGCTTCTCGGTTGCTACACTACCAAGCCCGCGCTGTCCAGCGACCCAGCTCTCAGGGAGG
Organism: Chthoniobacterales bacterium; assembly: GCA_038232335.1. Classification (GTDB taxonomy): domain Bacteria; phylum Verrucomicrobiota; class Verrucomicrobiia; order Chthoniobacterales; family UBA10450; genus JACCXL01. The sequence continues at coordinate 53,863 of JBBSIA010000016.1, read as the reverse complement.
TGGCAATCGTCCTCCCGAGCGAAGTCGAGGGACCCGTGGCGACACCAGCCGCCTTCTCACCATCCCAAGCCCAATCTCACCCACCGCCTCGGGTCATCCCTAGCCTAAATCGAGGGACCCCGCCGCAAACACCAATCGCTACCTCACCACCCCAAGCCCGTCGCAATCACCCACCGCCTCTGGTCATCCCGAGCGCAGTCGAGGGACCCCGTGGCGACACCAACCGCCTTCTCACCACCCCAAACTCGCAATCACCGGCCACCTGGTCATCCCGAGCGCAGTCGAGGGACCCCCGCCGCAAACACCAACCGCCACCTCACCACCCCAAGCCCGTCGCAATCAACCACCGCCTCTGGTCAGAGGGCAGTCAAGGCAATCCGCTCGATCACTCGACGAAGGAACTCGACCTGACTGCCGATCAACGAGCACAAGTCGCCCCAGCTTGTCGGGATTGTGATAGGCATGTGGTTGCTTATTGACGTTGTTCCTGCGCCGCCCAGTCGGCGCAGAGCAGCTCGGCTTGGGCGAGGACGGTCTTGGTCGCTTCGTCTTGGAGGTCGGGCGGGTAGCCGTGTTTTCGCAGGATGCGTTTGACCATGACTTTGATTTTGGCTCTTGCGCTTTGAAAGCCCGGCCGTTGCTTTGCATCCGTTACGGCGCGGACGGTCCAGTCGATAGTGACACTCTTGCGGACTTGCGTCACAAGCTCGGCGGCGATGACTTTTAGTTCGTCTTTGCCCATGGCTTCGACGGCGCTGTCGTTGGCGGCGAGCGCGTCGTAGAACGCGACTTCGTCGTCGTTAAGTCCGAGATCGACGCCGCGCTGTGTCGCGGCGCTCATCTCTTTGGCGGGTTTGATCAACTCTTCGATGACTTCCTGCGTCGCGATCGCTCGGTTGTGATAGGCGTTGAGCGTTTTCTTTAACATTTGAAAGCCCGGCCGTTGCTGCGCAGCCGTTACGGCGGAAAACTCGCGGCTCTGGACGAGGTTGCGCTTCGAGCGAACGCGGATTTCGTCGCCTAACAATTTCGCGAGCAGATCCGACGCGACGTTCTTGTATTTCAGTCCGCGCACTTCGGCGAGGAATTGATCGGAAAGGATGCTGATGTCCGGCTGCTTCAGCCCGGCGGCGCTGAAGACGTCGATGATCTCGCCTTAAGGAACGATGCCCTTCGCGATTAGTTGCCTAATCTATGAGCGAACGAGTCGCGGATGACTTTCGCTCTTCACATGGTTTGGTGAGCGCGGCTTTTACGGCTTTTGAGATTTCGATGTCATCGCTTACGGCTTCATCGCGGAGAGCTGCGTTGACAGAATTGCTGAGCGCCTAGACAAACTGGCTCATGGCCGCTTCAAACCTTCTGGAAAATCGCGCGAGAGATGCGCTCGCTAAAGCGCTGACCGCTGATCCTGCACTGGCGAGCGCATTCCGAGACGCTGTGTATCATCGCGCCGGTTGTTCTGCACCAGCTGGGTCGGGAATCTGGGAAGTCCACAGAGAATATCGCGTTCGTAGTGACGGCCGGTTGGACCTTTTGCTGAAGCATCAGAAGGATGCTCTCATCGTGGAAACGAAAATTTGGGATAAAGAAAAACTGCATCAATACGTTACTTATCCACGATTTCTGAAAGAGCAGGGCCTTACGGTTCTCTGCGTAGGGTTGCTAGCGAAGAAAGGAGCGCGTACGGGGAGACAGCTCATCTTGGAGGAGTTTTTCGATCGAGCGGCGGACGCCCGAATTATTTGGGGGAGTTTGCTGTCGGATTTAGAGAGCCGCCTCGAAAACAACGCCGCTCTGCTGGTACTGCGTCGAGAACTTCAATCAATTGAACCAGCCTTGATCATGTTGCCTTCCCAATCACGAGACCCGAACCCATTGCCGCCGTCATCGGACTTCATCAATTTTGAGCGGGAGCCGAAGAAGTTTGTTAAATTTTGTTTGGAATTCATTGACGCCCTTGACATCGGGTTCTTTGCGGAGCCGTCCCAAGGGGGCAATTCTCCGGTCGGGATAGCCTTCGGAAAGAAACAATGGGCGGACTGGTTCGGCGACGGATTCACCAATCGAATCAAACTGGTGTTCGAATCCCCTCGACCCTCAAAGCCAGCAATACGACCGCATTTCCGGTTCACAATAATTCTTTGGAATAAGACGAGCAGCGGCAACAAATTTGATCGAGATCGAGTAACGGCAGCCGCACAACATTTTCGTGACATGGGCTGTGAGATTTTTAGAAACGTCGCATTCGACCATCATCACGGGGAGCGATGCGACAAGACACTTGAGATGAGTATGCGCGGCTTGTTCTATTTGAACGCGTTTGACGACCCCAATTTCATGCTGCCGCTCGTAGATGCTATATCCCTGGGATGGCAACGGGCGCTCTTGCGATTGTCTGCTGAAGCGACGCGGCTCGTCTCGGCAATGGACGAATTGACGGCTATTTAAAAAGCCGCGCTGTCGCGGCTCGCTGCGATGCGGTTCATCCGCGATCACGACGATGTTCCGGCCGCTCGGAGAGGAGCGGTGCCTTTCCGCCTTTCTCTTCCGGCACGAATTCTAGGTTGGTTGAATTTGTCGGATCTAGAGCGCGATGGATTCGAGTCACGGTCTGCTGAGCGCGCGAACGCGTGAGCGCACACTCCCAAATCCTCACGACCATCCAGCCTGATGCACGCAACTTGCGGTTCACGGCCCGGTCGCGCTTCATATTTCGCGTGAGTTTCGATGTCCAGAACGCGATTCGACTTTTCGGTGTTCTCCGATGACGGGGGCAGCCGTGCCAAAAACAGCCGTCCACGAACACTGCGACGCGTTCACGACGAAATACGAAATCCGGTGCGCCGGATAGGCGCTCGCGTCGCCGCCATCCGCGAATTCCTGCCGCGCGCAGCAGATCAACCATCCGTAACTCGGTGCTCCGATTGCCCGCGCGGCGAACTCGCGACATCCGCTCCGAGCGTTCCGCCGGAGTAAGTGTGTCCATCTATGGATGGAGTCGCGTTCCGAATTTGAAGTCCTTCAAGACTGGGTAAAGGATGAACCCGTTTTTCAACAAGGTTAATTGCCAGTTTGCGCCGAGCGCTTCAGCGCATCTCAATAGGACCGCGCGCGCATTACGCGGAACCCCCTTTAAGTTGACCGAGAGATTAGCGGCCTTGCCCAACTTTTCGTAGCGAACTAAGAACGGGAGCTGATTCTTCAAGAGCTTCAGGATATCCCCGACACCTGCTTGATCTGGGATATTCTCGACGGGCCAATCGTCTCGAATCGGGTAAGTGTTGTCGAACCAACTTGGCTTAGTCGTGTCCCGCTCTTTGCCGGGATCTTTCGGGCCAAAGCCAGTTCCGCTCCACCTGCATTCACCGCGCTCTTTGAATTGCTTTATGAGCAGGCCCTCGTTCGCACTCGTGCTCCAGCTCTCGTCGAGCAAGAGAGCCTTGTAGCCAATTGCAGCCATATCAATGCCAAGCCTCGCCCGCAATTTTTCGCGATGTTGGTCGAGTCGTTCCGCAAGATCGTTAGCCTTGCCGGCGTAGACTGCCGCATCGTTTTCGTAGATCACATACACTCCCTGCTTAGATCGCTTCTCCGCTTGAAAGGCTCCGAGTTTTTCGAGCTGTTCAGAGGTGAGAGGACTAGGCTTTAACTGATCGAGTCGCTCAAAAAGGTGTTCAGTGACCGCTCGAGGAAGGCTGAAATAGAAGAAGTCGAACATTCAGGCTAGCCTTCGTGCTATCTCTGAATCACTGCGATCCAAAGCCGCGCGAACGCTACGCAACACGACCTCACCGAGTGTTACCGGAACAGCATTGCCGAGTTGACGCATATTCTCGGTCCAACTTCCGTCGAAAACATATTCGTCCGGGAACGCTTGCAGACGGCACGACTCCCGGACGGAGAAATAGCGCAACTCCCCGTCGGGATAGCGCAGCATATTCTCGCCGCCGGGGACGCCGTGATCGCCTGCCTTTAACGTTTTAGCTGGTTCGTCGAGTGGGCTGCCGGTGTGGCCGGCATACGAGCGCGCCCCCGGCTGCAAGACATGGTTCGGAATGCGCATGTTTCCGACGCTACGCGCTGGCTCCCCTAAGTCCGCGAACGCATCGCGCACGGTGCGCCATGGCAGACGCCCTATGGGCTCCCGAAATAGAAGCGGGTCGTCCGTAATTCGCTCAAGCTGCCTCGGAGCGGCTGGGCGATTTCGTTGAGCGATCTTATGGCGTTCCCAATAATCGCCTGTTCCCCATTGCGCTGTCAGGAGCGCCTCGCGCGAATGCGTAGTTGAAGGGAACGCCCATGGAACCTGAATGTCCGAGCGAAAGCCGACGATGAACACACGCTCTCGACGCTGCGGGACGCCGTAATCGGCGGCGTTAAGCAGCCGCCAAACGACGCTGTACCGGAGCTCAGTCTCCGTTCCGGTCGTCTTCATGCGTTCAAGCCGCGAAAGATGCTGCGTCCATTCTTCTCCCGCACGCTTTACGACGGTCGGATAAGTGAGCTGAAGAACGATGTACGCGAAATACTTGGCGAAGGATTCTCGCGTCAATCCTTTGACGTTCTCGAAAACAAATGCGCGAGGCTGAACCTCGCGAACCGCTCGCGCGGCTTCGGGGAAGAGGTTCCGGCGGTCACCCATCGCTTGGTGCTTGCCGCCGATTGAAAACGGTTGGCAGGGCGGACCTCCGGACACGAGATCAACTCGACCATTCCAAGTAGTAAAATCCTGGTCATGCACATCGCCTTCGATCAGCGGCCAATGCCTAACGAGTTCGTAGCCGCGGCGCTGGTTCGCGCGAATCGTCTCACAGGCATCGTGATTGAATTCGAGCACCGCGTCGTGCTCGAAACCCGCGTTCGAGGCCGCGATCGCCAGCCCACCCGCACCTGCAAAAAGCTCGACACAGCGCAAGGCGCTTGGCAGCGGAGCCGCCTCCTCCCTCACGATACAGCTGTCGTCCGCTCGCCACTTCTCGCGAGGTACTTTCTTCCGCTGCGTCTGGTGCTTGCGACGAACCGGTTCTTTGCAGTGGAGCGCCCTTTTGCCGGTTTTAGACGGTTTGTTTTTCATCTCGACGAACGTCTTCACCACGGTTTTTTCACACATCGGATCCAAAGTTTAGTCAACAGCCAAGCGTTTGGTGAAGCGCTGCCACAGCATTTCCGCAGCTCGCTGTGCCGACAGCAGACGGTCTTCGTTGCCACGCTGCTGCCATCCGCCGACGCCCATGCCAAAATTCATCCCCTCACACCCGAGTTGATGACCATCGCTTGCGACCGACAACATATCGTTAGTAGCATCATCGCGATCGCGGCTGACAGTTCGGCCTTCGTAATAACAGATGTGATCGTCGCTGCTCGTATGTCCCCAACCCCCGAGCCAAATCTTGCAGGTGTTCGCGGGCTCGCCCTTCACATACACTCGAGCTAAGAATTTTGAGCGATGCACAGGGTCGAATTCGGTTTGCACGTCGGCATCGTGTTGTTCGAGTTGATCTAAGCCGTCCTGAAAGTAAGCTTGAATCGTCTCGAAAGCGTTCCGCGCGAAGACATCCTTCTCACGCTGGCTAAACGGCTTTTTCACCTTTGGCATTGGGATGTTGAAAGGAGTAGTCGGCGCACTGGAACGCTGCGGCTTGTCACTTCCGGTATCGAGCTTCTCAAGAATCATCCCAATGATTTCTTCTTCGCTGTGCTCTGAAAAGTTTATGTAGGCGACGGAGGGCAACAGCCCTTCCAACTCGGTCCGGTCTAGTCGGATCGGAAGGATGTAAGCTCGCTTCTGCTCAAGAGCTCTAGCCATCGCCGTCCTCCGCTCATGCCGGGTCCACATTTTCTCAGCATACGCGCGAGAAATGAACATGACGCAGAAGCGAGCCTGCTTGAGATAAACCTCCGTCAGATATTCCTGTAAGTTCTCGCCCCACATCTCCGCCTGTTTATCGCGATCGTAGAAAACGCTTACGTTCTGTTGCTTCAGGCGCGTGGCGAGAGACTCCACGATGGACCGATCTTCGCCGGCGAATGAGAATGCTAGGTCGTAATCGTATTGCGTCGCCATTGCTACAGCTTCCTAACCGCAGTGAGAAACTCTTCTAAATTACGAGCAGTGAATCGATCAGTATCCAATCTCCGAGCCTTCCAGAGTTCGAATACTTTTCTCTCCTCCCCGCAGAATGGTCTACCTCCATCGCCAGCGGGACAACCGGGGGTCGCAAGAATCATATCGATCTGTCCGACTGCGATCGTGACTTCTACGCAGAAAGGTGAGGTCGACTGCCTCAGCTGTTCGATAGCAGATCGAAGCCAAGGGACCGTCACATCGCGCACGTCACGGTCCTCATCCAATGGTGACACGGATCATTGTTTCAAGAATGCGTCAAAAGCGACCAGGTGCTATTCGCTGCTTTCGCAAAGAGTGCTGCGCCTTCAATTATCAAGAAAACGACCAAAGGCAGACCGGGATCTGAGTTGAATAAAAGAGCTGGCCGGGAAGGGCGTTCACGAAGTTCGAAGGATGAAGCCACAGAGTAATGCAATCTCTTCAAGTGGCATTTCGACCCCAGCATCAACGAATCGCCGATTGTGATCGCCTCAGCCGATGATATGCCGGCCAGTGGCCAGCGCGGCGACAAAGATATCCGACAATCAACAACATAGACGCTGGACTATCTGACTCCCCCTTACCTGAACATTCAGTCGTCGATTTCACTCGCCAATCAGGCGATCATCCTCCAGCTTTTGGGTGATCACATGATTCCCCCAATTTTAGGAGCCAGTTTTCCTTAGCCATAACCAAGACTAATCGACGCGCCATACAAAACCGATGAAGAAAATCTCAATTCTAACCAAACTCGGCCTTTTATTCTCAACCACGCTTATCGTGGCTGCGTGCGCAGGGACCGGCGGCATGACATCAACGGCCTCGCCTCAAAAAGAGCAATTGCTCACCCAGGCTGGATTCAAAATAATGGCACTGACCGCGCCCAAGCAGCAACAACAACTAAGTACTCTTCCTGAAAACAAAGTGTCAGCGGTCAAATACCATGGCAAAATCTACTACGTTTATCCAGGATCATCCCATAACCAAGTCTACGTAGGTAACCGGGAACAGTTTCAGACCTACAAACAAATGTGGCAGACAGAGCGAGCCAAGATCGCTCAGCCGACCCAGGCGAACTCGATGGAAAATCCGCAGCCCGTCTTTGCGGAAGAAACGGCAGGACCAAACCCGATTGTTATCAAGGAGTATGAAGATTTTGGACCGTTGCTCCCCGACACCGGGGAGTAAGCCGCAGACGGTGTTGCGCCACCGTTCGGTGGTCAAAGATCGCCGCTACGGCGCTCAAAGTGCTAAAATAGCTTCGAGGCTCGTTAGGACCAAGAGCACGACAGCGACCCGGAGGGATTGTAACAAAAGGCCCGAACCGTTTGCACGGTCCGAGCCATGAAAGTTTTTACCCCGCTGGTGCCGTTTAGGTGGATATCCCGTTCCCTTTCGGTAACGGGCGGACGACCATCGCGGGAGCGTCTGACTTCCAATTAAGGCATGTCATCTTCCCCCAGCGAACCAGCCTCCTTCTGCTCTGAAATATCGGTTCGGGAATCACACCTGTAATCTCGAACACCGCAGGGTAAATTTTGAGAGTCGGAGTTGAGAATCGGACCCGCATGTCGGTTCCCGCTCTCAACTGCCGGCCCCCAACTCTTCTCAAAGAACTATTCGCGTAACTCCACCGCTAAATCGCTTCTCAGGCGGTCCCGGATGCGTGCATGTGCGGCTGTCACTTCGTCGCTGGTCAGTGTGCGATTTTTGTCGCGATATGTCAACGTATAGGCGAGCGATTTGCGCCCCGCTCCGAGAGAAGCAGCCTCATTTCCGGCAAACAAATCGAACAACTCCACCCGTTCGAGCAACGGCTCCCGCGCGCCGCTGATTACCGCCACGATCTCCTCATGTGCGAGTGCGTCCGGCACGATCATCGCGATGTCGCGCGTGACCGCTGGAAAGCGCTCCAGTTCACGAAAATGCGGGGTCTTGGTATTCCTGGCGATGAGATCATCGATTGCAACTTCGGCCACGAAAACGGGCGCCTGCGCGTCTGCCGCAGTCGCCTCTGCGGAATGGAGCTGGCCGACAAAACCAACGGCCTTTCCGGTTACGCGAAGTTCGACAGCAAGCGCGAGCTCCGGTTTTTGAACACGATGAAACGATGGTTCCGGGAAGCCGACCGAGTCTAAAATCCCTTTCAGATCAAAAAGATCCAGGTTCCGCGGTCTCGCGGCGCGCCAATCAATTTCGCCGGCTGCTCGACCGCAGAACACAATTGCGAGGTGACGAATTTCGCTTCCATCCATGCGTTGAAAGGTGCGACCGATCTCGAACAGCTTCACCATTCTCGCCCCGCCGCGAACGTTGCGCGCGAGCACCGCGAGCAGGCCCGGAACGAGACTCGGCCGCAACGCCACGTGCTCTTCACTCAACGGATTGCGCAGTTGCAAAGCGGATCCGGCAAACGAGGCGCCGGCGACTCGCGGGACCAGCGCGGAGGTGCGAACCTCGGAAAGTCCTTGCGCGATCAGCCGTCGGCGTAGTGCGATCTCAGAATCGTAAAGCTGATCGGCGGCGCTTGCCGGCGTGAAGCGACTGCGATCCCGACCCTCGATCCGGTTGATGCCGTAGGCGCGAACAATTTCTTCGATCAAGTCCTCTTCACGCCGCAAGTCGGATCGATAACTTGGGATGCGCCACGAGGTTTCGCCGGCATTGTTTGTATTTTTTTTGAGCCCGAATTGCTCAAGAATACGAGAGGCTTCCGCCGCAGCGACGAAAGCGCCGAGATACTGCTCGCGCCGGGCATGCCGAAGCCGGACTTCGACGCCATTTTCGGGGCGAGTGCCTGCTGTTGCTAGCGCCGCTTCGGGAACACCCTGCGCAAGTTCGCGAATCAGCTGCGTCGCCCGTTCCGACGCACGCAGAGTCATCGCCGGATCAACACCGCGTTCAAATCGATAACTCGATTCACTCGGCAGATTCAACATTCGCGCCGTTCGCCGGACGCTGGCCGGGAGGAAGTAGGCGCTCTCGATCAGCACGTTGCGGGTGGAGGCGGTGACTCCTGTGTCTTCGCCACCCATCACTCCAGCGATTGCCACAGCTCGCGCGTTGTCGGCAATCACAAGATTATCTCTGCCTAACGAGTAAGTCTTCCCGTCGAGTGCGAGGAACTTTTCCTCTTCCTGCGCCAGCCGCACGTTGATGCTGCCACTCAATTTATCCGCATCGAACGCATGTAGCGGCTGTCCAAGCTCGAGCATCACATAGTTTGTGATGTCTACGATATTATTTATCGAACGCAATCCCACCGCTTCGAGCCTGGCGCGCAACCAGTCGGGGCTTGATCCGACCGCGACGCTCGTAATTCGACGCGCGGAGTAAAACGGACATTCACGAGGCGCGGTGATTTGAACGGGAGGACGACCGTCCTGCCGGATCGCTGCGGAATGCGCTCTTTGTTCCTCGGCGGCAGAGCCGTCCCCTTCCGTTTCCCGTTCAACAGTGCGCAGCGCCTTCTCCGTCAGCGCCGCGATCTCGCGCGCCAATCCATAGTGGCTCAAAAGGTCACTGCGATTGGGCGTGATCTCGACGTCGAGGATCGTGTCCGCAGGAAAGAGATCGCCAATCGGAGCGCCGATTTTTGCGTCGGGCGACAGAATCAGCAATCCGGCGGCGTCATCCGCGATCCCAAGCTCTTTCGCGCTGCAGAGCATGCCCTCGGACTCAACTCCGCGAAGTTTACTTGCGCGGATCTTTAAGTCGTTAGGCAAGAGGGCGCCGGGAAGGGCGAGCGGCACTTTATCACCAACCTGATAATTTTTCGCGCCGCAAACAATCTGCCGCGTCTGCCCGCTGCCGTCGTTAACCTGACAGACGCTGAGCCGATCCGCGTTCGGATGCGGCTTCGACGCGGTAATCTGTGCGACGACGACCTTCTCGAATTCCGCGCCGCGTTGCTCAAACCTTTCGATCTCAACGCCGGCAAGCGTCAAAGTCTCAGTGAGCTCGGCGATGCTGGCCGGCAACTCTACAAATTCGCGCAGCCAATTGACGGAAAATTTCATGAAATAGGGAGCGCTCGCGACGCGCGCTCAGTTCGCGGCAACTCGACGCAGACCGTTTTCGCCCCGGTGCGCTCGGCGGGTCGCCAAGCGCTGCACGCGAGTCGCGTGCGCTCCCAAGCACCGAAGATCTTCGCACTCACGCGAACTGCCTCAAGAAGCGCAGATCGTTTTGCGCGAATAATCGGATGTCAGGAATGCCAAACAGGATCATGGCCAGACGATCCATGCCGAGACCGAATGCAAAGCCGGTCCACTTCTCGGGGTCGTAGGCGTCGTCCCCGCGAGCGCGATTCACCTCCTCGTAAACGGCGGGATGCACCATTCCGCAGCCCGCCACTTCCAGCCACTTCTCGCCGGCCTTCAGCGACTTCGACTTGACATCGATCTCAAAGCTCGGCTCCGTGAACGGAAAATAATGCGGACGAAAACGGATTGCCGTTTCCGGACCGAAGAGCTCTCGCAGAAAGAACTCGAGCGTGCCTTTCAGATCGGCCACGCTTACATCTTCATCCACGGATAATCCTTCGATTTGATGAAACTGGGCGCTATGGGTGGCGTCCACTTCGTCCCGCCGGTAGGCCGAGCCGGGCGCGATCACGCGAATGGGCGGCGGCGCAGACTGCATCGCGCGGATTTGCACAGTTGAAGTGTGGGTGCGGAGGAGGCGGCCATCCGGCAGATAAAATGTGTCCTGCTCATTGCGCGCCGGATGATCCGGCGCCGTGTTCAAAGCGTCGAAGCAATGCCATTCGGTCTCGATGTCGGGGCCCTCGGCGAGCGCGAATCCCATCCGCCGGAAAATCTGGATCGCGCGATCGAGCATCTGTGTGAGCGGATGCAACGCGCCGAGTTCATGAGGCGTGCCTGGCAGCGAAACGTCGATCGCGGCAAGGGCGTCGGATTCTCTCGCCACGCGCAGGCGTTCTTCGGTCGCTTCCAACGCCGCCGTCACAGTCGTGCGCGCGACGTTCAGCAGCTTGCCGACAACGGGACGCTCTTCTTTGCCGAGCGTCTTCATCCGTTCGCCCCATCCCGAGATGCTACCGCTACGTCCAAGATAATGAACGCGGACAGCTTCGAGCGTCTGCTCATCCGAAGCCGTGGCGATTTCGGCTAAGGCAGAGTCGCGCAGCTCTTCCAGCGGATGACTCATTAGCGACAATCCTGTAGCGCAGTCTCCGATTGCCGCAATTTCGAAAAATTCTTGACGGCTTTCGTGACGCCAGCTTCCTCACCTGCGCTGCCTTGAAATCCAAAGGTGGCGCAAGTTTCCTAACGTGCATCTCCCGAAGATCGCAAGTTGGGAAACTTGCGCTACAAAAGACTCTCAGCGGATAAACGCGACCGGATGCGCCAAGAAGAGCGCAAACGATAAGAGCGTTACGCCGCCTTTTTCGATTTCGATTTTTCTTCGAGCGCACTCTTCACCTGATCGACGATCGATTTGAACGACGCCGCTTCGGTGATTGCGAGGTCTGAGAGAATCTTGCGATCGAGCACAATGCCGGCAGCTTTGAGCCCTTCCGCGAAACGGCTGTAGGTGAGACCTTGCGCGCGGGCTGCGGCGTTCAATCGCTGCACCCACAGCATGCGAAAGTTGCGTTTACGGGTTTTGCGATCCCGGTAGGCCCAATACTTTCCCTTCATCGTCGCATCTTTCGCGTAGCGGAAAAGTTTGGAACGGCGGCCGCGATAACCTTTGGCGGCGTCGAGAACGCGCTTGCGTCGCTCCCGGCTGGCAGGGGCGTTAGTTGCTCTTGGCATGATTGTTTACCCCAAAGGTTTCGGGGCTCCTCTTTCAGCGAATTGTTATCTTGTTCCGATCTCCCCGACCTCATTCGCTGAGTTGGCCACAATTGCAGCAGCCAGGTGGGCAGATCGTGCGCCGCGCGAGCAGCGGGCTGGAAAAGTACGCAACGGCTCCCAAATGACAACTCTGATTTCACACGGGGAGTGCGAGACACTGTCGAGCTTGATGTAGTGCCCCGTCGAGCCTGAGGCTGGCGCAGCCTCCGCTTGGTTTAGCTTTGTCAGCGACTGCACTTTGCGATTGGCCGGTCTCCAACTTCTTCTACATTGGTAGCTCGTGCACTGGCTGAACCGCTACCGCATCCCGGTCCTAGCCGCGATTTGCCTGCTCTGGACCGGCGGGATACTCCTCGTCCGCGAATTTCCGATCGTGCCATTCCTGCCCGCAATTTGGACGGGCGAACAGAGTTTCGAAGACTTAACGCAACGGGAGGGCCGCAAGACTCCTACGAATCCCGACATGGTATTCCTCGGAATCGATCAGAGCACACTCCAATTCACCCCCTACGACGCGGAACAATTGAAGGACAATCGCGCGCTGCAGTTGATGGCCGAGCGCCCGTTCCCCTGGTCGCGCGAAGTTTGGGCAATTCTACTCGACAAGCTTTTCGCATCCGGCGCCCGGCTCGTAATGTTCGATTTAATTTTTAATCCGCCGAACGATGGCGATGCCGCCTTCCGCGCCGCGCTTGATCGCCATCGCGACAAAGTAGTGTTGGGTGCGAATTTCGACCTTTCGAACGTGCAGGAGCAAGGAGGCGCGGCGCAGCTGGTTGCACCGAATGCTTCCTTGATTCCACCCCCACAGATGGAGGATGACCGCGTCGGGTACGTGGTCTTCTTCGCTGATCCGGTCGACCAGAAAATCCGCTCCGTTCGCTACACCATTACCGACCTGCAGCTTGCTGGCCAGGCGGCGAATCCTGGCGAGTCGCCTTACATTTCTTTCTCTGGACGTGCGCTGCAAAAGCTCGGCCACGCGGCTGATCTGCCGCGCGATTTGCAGGGGCATCGCCTTCGTTTCAGCGCCATCGACGCCTACGCGCCGAAGCCGCTCTGGGAACTTTTCGACACCAAGCTATGGCGCGCGAATTATGGTGACGGCGCCTTTTTCAAAAACAAAATCGTCGTCGTCGGTTCGTCGGCGCAGGTGGCCCATGACGTCTTCGCGACTCCCATGGGTCCGGAGACTCCCGGCCCGGCTCTTCACTTGCACGCGCTGGCCGCGGCTTTGGAGCATGAATTCCTGCAGCTTACTCCCCTGACCGTGCGCTATCTCTTGGTGATTGGCGCAGGGGTCCTCGCATTTTTGCTCATTACTTTCATCCGGCGTCCGCTCCTTTGCATCGTTCTGCTCGTCGTGATCGCGGCGGCGTATCTCGGGGTTGGACGCATTCTCTATGATCGCTTTGGCCTGCTCTTGCTGACAGTCCCGGTGCTGAGCGCATTTCTGCTCAGCGGTGTGTTCTCCCTCGGCTTCGAGTATGTGCTCGAACGAATCGAGAAAGTCCGCACACGCCGGACGCTCGAACGTTACGTCTCCAAGAATCTGGTGAAGGAAATTCTCGAAAACCCGCACGGTTTTTACAGCACGATGCGCGGCGCGCGCAAACCCGTGACGGTGTTATTTTCCGATTTGATCGGGTTCACGACGCTGAGCGAACTGGCGGATCCCGAGGAACTGGTGCGGCAGCTCAATGAGTATCTGAGCGGCATGGTCGGCATTGTTTTCGAGAACGACGGTACGCTCGATAAATTCATCGGCGACGCGATTATGGCGGTCTGGGGAAATGTGCGAAGCGCGGGCAGTGCTGACGACGCCAAGGCCTGCGCCCGGACCGCGCTGGGAATGCGGCGGGCGCTGAAAAAACTGAATGACGGCTGGCGCGCGGAGGGACGCATGGGGCTGGGAATGGGGATTGGGATTAATCAGGGGGAAGCGCTCGTCGGCAACATCGGCTCCTACGCGCCTAACGAGCGCCTCGATCCCACCGTGATTGGCGATGCTGTCAATCTGGCCTCGCGCTTGGAAGCGCTCACCCGCACCTATGCGGTTGATATCCTCGTCGGTCCAACCGCGAGCGATCTGATTCGGGACGACTTCCATCTTCGCAGCGTGGCGCGCGTGCAGGTGAAGGGGAAATCGCAGCCGGTGGAAGTCACGACCCTGATTGGAGCAAAAGGCGACGAGATCGATCCCGAATGGCTGAAATCGCTCGAGTCGTACGAGGAGGCGCTGAGGAAATTTCGGGAGCGTGATTTTACGAATGCGAAAATCATTCTCTCGCGGTTTCTCGAGTTTTATCCCGACGATTTCCTGGCGAAAATGTATCTCGATCGCGCGCTCGAATACGAGCAGCAACCGCCGGACGAAGCGTGGAATGCTGTCGAGAAATTCACCAAAAAGTGACGCTGCGCCGCCGCGAATGAGCGAGCGGTTGCGGCTGCTTCGTTACCCGTTTCTCCTCGCGCTGCTGTCGACCGCGATCACGTTTGCCTTCGCCTTCTGCGCGTTTGTCCTCGCCGAAAGGGCGATGCCGCCGCGGGCTTACAGCGAGATCTGGACTCGTTGGGACGCGGTCAATTACATCGCGATTGCACAGCACGGCTACGCGCAGCCGGCATCCGGCGAGCAACGCCTGCTGATCGTTTTTTACCCGCTCTATCCCCTCGCGATTCGCATCGCGCACGTCGTCGTGCGCAGCTGGCCGATCGCTGCGCTGCTCGTTGCGAACGTCTGTTGCGTTGCCGCGTTCGTTTACTTTTTTCTGCTCTGCCAATTTGAGCGTAACAAAGCGTTCGCGCGGCGCGCCGTGTTGTTCCTCGCGGTTTTTCCGACCGCATATTTCCTTCACGCCAGTTACTCCGAGAGCATGTTTCTCGCGTGCGCGATCGGCTCGTTCTACTACGCGCGCCGAGGGAATTGGTTCGCGTGCGGATTGCTTGGAATGCTTGCGACCGGCACACGTGTCTTCGGCGTCACAATCGCGCCAGCGCTTGCGTTCGAATATCTGCAGCAGAAGAATTTCCGGTGGCGCGAGATTCGATGGGACTGCATGTTTCTCGGTCTCGGGCCGCTTGGTTTTTTAGCCTATCTCGCGATCAACAAGCACTATTTCGGTGACGCGTTTCAGTTCCTGAGTATCGAGCGCGAACACTGGTCCGCGTTCCTCCGTTGGCCGTGGCCCGCCGTGGAATCGAACCTCTACGGCGTCACGCATGCAGATGCTGTCGGCCGCGTGATCCAACACGGCGCGCAACTGATCGCGATCGCTTTCGCTACCTTTGCAGTCATCGTGGCCGTTTTCCGGTTGCGGCCTTGTTACACGATCTATCTCGCGATCGGTTGGGTGCTGATTTTTTCCAATAATTTCCCGCTGTCGTCGCCGCGCTATCTCCTTTGTGAATTCCCGCTTTTCATGTTGCTGGCGGAGTGGTGCCGCCGGCTGTGGCTGCGCGATGCGATCACCTTCGCCTGCGTCCTGTTCTACGCAGCTTTCACCACGCTTTTCGTCCGCGGCTGGTTTGCGTTTTAGTGAAAACCGTAGTCAAAACCGCGCCCGCGTCGTAAGAATCCGCGTGACGGACCGACCCCGCAGTTTCCATTTCCTCGGCATCTGCGGCACCGCGATGGGTTCTGTCGCTGCGGCCCTGCGCGACCGCGGTTTCGTCGTCACCGGTTCCGACGAAAACATTTACCCGCCGATGTCCACGTTTTTGGAGCGTAAGGACGTCGCGTTGCAATCCGGTTATCGGGCCGAAAACATCCCCGACACAGCCGACTTCATCGTGATCGGGAACGCGATAAGGCGCGGCAATCCCGAAGTCGAAGCGACCTTGAACCGCAAGCTTCCCTATCTCTCGCTGCCCGAAGTCTTGAAGCAATTCTTCCTGCACGGCCGGCACAACCTGGTCGTCACCGGCACCCATGGAAAAACGACGACGACGGCGCTGCTGGCCTGGATCCTGACTCGCGGCGGACTTGAGCCGAGCTACGTGATCGGCGGCATTCCTAAAAACCTGGGACAAGGCGCGTGCTTCAATGATTCCAAACACTTCGTGATCGAAGGCGATGAGTACGACACCGCTTTTTTCGACAAACGCTCGAAGTTCATTCATTACCTCCCAGAGCTGCTGATCGTGAATAATATCGAGTTCGATCACGCGGATATTTTTCGTGATCTGGACGAAATCAAACGCAGCTTCCGCCATCTGATTCGCATTGTTCCGCAGAATGGAATGGTGCTCTTGAATGGCGATGACGCGAACTGTCTCGACGTCGCAAAGGAATGCTTCGCCCAACTGATCGAGATCGGGTTTTCGCCGAACTGCGCGCAACAAATCCGCGATGTCTCCTACTCGGAGAACGGCTCACGTTTCACACTTGGCGACGACACTTTCGGGCTGCCATTGATCGGCGAGTTCAACGTCCGGAACGCGGCCATGGCGGTGGCGGCGGCAAAATTCTATGGGATGCCAGCGGCAAGAATTCAGGAAGCGTTGGCGAGTTTCGAAGGCATCGCGCGACGGCAGGAACTTCGGGGTGAAGCGCGCGGCGTCAAAGTGATCGACGATTTTGGCCATCATCCGACCGCAATCGCGCAGACGCTGACAGCATTACGGCATCGCTACCCCGGATATCGGATCTGGGCGATTTTTGAGCCGCGTTCGAATACCACCAGGCGTGCGGTCTTTCAGCAATTGTTGCCGGACGCGCTCAAGCTCGCGGACGGTGTTTTCATCTCGGAGGTCGCCCGGCTTGATCAGATTCCGGAAAGCGAACGGCTCGATCCGGAAGCGGTCGTGGCGGCGATCGCCGGCTCCGGCCGGGCGGCGTTCTATGAAAAAGATGCCGCGCGGATCGTGGAGCGCATTGTTCCGTTGCTCGAGCAACGCGACCTCGTCGTCGTGTTCAGCAATGGCGGCTTCGATAATATCCACGAGAAACTGCTCGCCCAGCTGCACGCATCTCCCGTTTAGCGGCGGTCTGTCGAGAGTTTGACTGGAGCGTGTCATGCACTTTGGGGTGAGAACGCGCTTCACCACCGGCTCAGCTCCTTTGTCTCCCGATGAGACCTCCATTTGGCCTCCATGCGGTCTCCTAAGCTCCTGCGGGTCGTAGCCTCGAATGCTTTCGGGGCTGTCGCGGCGGATTGCTCCCATGTCGGCGCAGCCCTGGGGGATGATGGGCCCTACAGCGCCTGCATTCTATCCTCCGCTGGTTGGAAATGTATGGCACGGTCCAGGGAAACTGAAATGGAATAGCTGTTATTCAGCTGGCTTAGATTGGCGGGAAAATGGCTGCGCACAATGGTAACTCGTTAGGCGGAGCGACCCTTGCCTTCGGCCACTCCCAAGTCCGAAGTGTCCTGAGCGCCGCTCCTGCCTCAAGCCCGCACACCTTCGCGGTCACGGACCGCCT
Organism: Chthoniobacterales bacterium; assembly: GCA_038232335.1. Lineage (GTDB taxonomy): Bacteria > Verrucomicrobiota > Verrucomicrobiia > Chthoniobacterales > UBA10450 > JACCXL01. The sequence continues at coordinate 36,504 of JBBSIA010000016.1, read as the reverse complement.
CGCTACAGCACCTTTGGTCCGCCTCGTGCCCGCGAAAGGTCGGCGACACGCGAATCATCGACGAGATGGAACGCGATCTTGAGACAACCATTGTGGACGTGGCAGCAGCTCCAGAGATTTCCAGTTCAGCGAAACCGCGACTGCGCGCCGCAGACTTGCTGCAACGGCCTTTTGACGTTCGCTCGATTGCGCTCACGGGGCTTTTTGTTCTCGCCTTGTTTTACACCACCTATTTCATGCGCTCGGTCCTACTCCCAATCGTCCTTGCGTTGCTTCTGAGTTATCTCCTGCGCCCGATCGTGCGCGGGCTGACGCGACTGCGGATTCCCACAGGAATCGGCGCCGCGATCATTCTCCTGTCGCTCATCGCCGCATTCGGCTATGGAATGTCGTTTCTCGCGACGCCGGCAGCCGACTGGCTGGAAAAAGCTCCCTACAGCCTCGGTCAGTTGCAGCAAAAAATGCTGCCGCTGAAAAAGCCGATGGAGAAAGTCGCGCAAGCGAGCGGCGAAGTGGAGAAGCTGACGACGCCCCCCGACGCCGCGACGAAGACGGCAGTGGAAGTGAAGCAGCATCGGGTCACGGACGCGCTTTTCGTTCGGACACCTGAGTTCATTGCCAGTCTCCTGACAGTGCTGATCCTGCTCTACTTTCTGCTCGCTTATGACGGTGTCTTTCTCCCGAAGATGATTAAGCTGATCCCGCGGTTCGCGGACAAAAAGCGCGCGGTCGCGATCGCGCACGACATCGAGTCGCATGTCTCGCGCTATCTTTTCACGATCACTCTGATCAACATTTGCCTTGGCATCGCGGTCGGCACGACCGTCGGTCTCCTGGGATTAAAGAATCCAATCATGTGGGGCGCAATGGTCGCGGTCCTAAATTTCGTGCCCTATCTCGGCGCCCTCACCGGCATTATTTGCATGACCTTGGGCGCGGTGCTGAGCTACGACAGCTTCGGGTATGCGCTGATCTTTCCTGCGAGCTATCTTACTCTCGCTGTGCTGGAAGGAAATTTCATCACGCCGTGGGTGATGGGAAGATCGCTCACCCTCAACCCCGTGTTGATTCTCCTCTCGATAACTTTTTGGGGTTGGATGTGGGGGATCGCGGGAATAATCCTTGCGGTACCGATTCTCGCGGCCTTCAAAATTTTCTGCACTTACATCGAGCAGTTAGAACCGGTTGCGGAGTTTATGAGCTAGCTCAGTCCTGCAACCGCCTTTGTCACGCCACGTCGCCGAGTACCAGCTACCTGGACGCCACGGCGACGGCGTCAATCGTGACCGCAACGTCATCGCCGATCATCGACACTGCCTCGACCGCCTTGCTCCAGGTCAATCCGAAGTCACGGCGTTTCAGTGTGCCAGTTGCGCGCCAACGGCTCGTCTTCTCGCGCTTTTCGGTCTCGGCGCCGTCCACCAGCGTGACGTGCAGAAGGAACGACTTGGTCACGCCGTGCATCGTTAAGTCTCCCGTAACATCGGCTTCATTGTGTGAGCTTCGCTTCACGCGGGTGCTGTGAAAGGTGATTTCCGGAAACTTAGCAGTCTCAAAAAGTTCAGTTCGAAGATGTCGATCACGCGTGCGGTTTTGTGTATCGATGTTGTCCCCACGGAGAGTGGCCGCGACTGATGAGTTTTCCGGTTTGTCACGATCCACGCGCAAAAGGCCGCGAACGTCGTGGAATTGCCCGGCAACCTTTCCAAACAGATGACTAACTTGGAACTGCACAGTGCTTTGCCCAGCCTCCAGCTTATAACCCTCAAGCTCGGCCGCTGCCGGCCGCATGGAGAGCGCTAATGCGGCTGCGGTCGTGATCACAAACAAACCGCGCAGACGACAACATCGCATATGATGGCACCTACAAGCTCGATCTCCCTTCGGCAACTCAATTTGTTGCCGCGGGGCGACTCAAAAGTATCAAGGCCGTCCCAATCTAGAACCGGGCACGAGCACATAACAGCTCTTCATTCTGAGCGCCGAAAGCGTGCGAGGTCGAAATTGTAATGCAACCCGAGAGGGCGATGCCCGATCCTTCTATCCATGGTGAGAGCTCAAGTGACGCCACGGGATCCCTCGGCTTTGCTCGAGATGACTGTGTGGCATCGTATCAGAGATGAAGTCGCAGAGGGTGGGGCGATAGCGTGATCGGTTCAAGCACAGCCAATTTAAGGGGCGATGGTTTGCCTGCAGCCAACGTTCGGAATTCTCGTCGCCGCTTCTGGTTTTACGTGCTGCCGAGAAGCTTTGGCGTATGCTTATAACCCGCGAGCTGTGTTCGGCCGTGATCTGGCACTCGACAGCGCCTGAAACAACCAACGAAATATGAACGAACCCATCAACATCAACGAAGCCAGTTTTGACAAAGCGGTGATTGACTCTCCCGTCCCGGTGCTGGTTGATTTCTGGGCGCCATGGTGCGGCCCGTGCAAAATGATCGCGCCTCTGCTCGCCGAGATTGCGAAGGAGAGCGACGCACGTTTTCGCATCGCGAAGGTGAATATCGATGACGATCCCGCGCTCCAGCAACGCTTCAACGTTCGCGGCGTTCCCAGCTTGCTTTTCTTCAAGGCCGGCCAACTGCGGGAGCAGATCGTCGGCGTCGCGTCGAAAAAAGCGATCGTGGAGCAGTTGGAAGCTCTCGTTACGGAGTCGACGAGCGGCTAGCCAGGAGTTCAAGTTCGATGCCGTAATCCGGCGCTCTCCGCGCGGCCTGACGAAGAGCCGCGAGTTCGCGATTCCCGGCAGTTACGGGACTGCGAGTTTTCGCATGGCTGAACTCGCGCGATGGAGGGGAGAGCGGCAACCAAGTGGCAGCTTTAAAGGGCCTCCGCTAGATCACTCTGTCATCTCTTCCAGACAAAACCTTCTTACATCCGAATGGTGACGCGGAGACAATCGATTTTCCTCGACCTCTCGGCTCGGTCTCGAAAGCTCGCGAAGAGATAAAGACGGTAACTCATCTCACGAAATGGCGTCGTCATTCTGAGCGAAGCGAAGTCGAAGAACCCCGTGATGAAACCTTAAGATGGCGCCACGGGATGCTGCGACTTCGCTCGGGATGACACGCTTGCGTTGCATCTATGAATGGCTTCTAGATTGATTGCCGACCTTCGGCGGCGTACGCCACTTTTGGCGGCAGCGCCTAAATTCGCTTAAAAATTCGCTCGGGAGTTGCGTATGATGGGGAGACAACGAAGCCTTCAATTATGAGCAGGAATTCCGGAGCTATCCCCATCCGTGCCGGGCGAATCCAGTTTTTAAAGATCAATGCTGCAAAGCGTGAGTGGCGCGACACATATCACTGGATTCTTTCCCTGAGCTGGCCACAGTTCGCGGCAGTCCTTCTCGGCGTCTATCTCGCAATCAATGTGATCTTCGCCGCAGCCTACGCTACCGGCGGCGCCTGCATCGGAGAGATGACGCCGGGATCTTTCCCCGCCGCTTTCTTCTTTAGTGTGGAAACCCTCGCGACGGTTGGTTACGGCCACATGTATCCCGCCACCACTTACGGCCACATCATCACCGTAATTGAGATCATCGTTGGCATGATTTGGGTTGCCGTTATCACCGGTCTGATCTTCGTCCGCTTTTCTCGGCCGATCGCACGGATTCAGTTTAGTCGATCGATCCTAATCGGTCGCTTTGATGGCAAACCAACTCTTATGTTCCGGGTTGCGAACCTTCGTCACACCAGCATGGTTGAAGCGAGATTTCGCATTATTTATTCGCGCGACGAGCGTGTCCGTGAAGGGGAAATCGTGCGTCGTTTTTATGAGCTCAAGGTGAATCCGCAGCACATGATCAGCTTCCCCGCCGCTCTCACCATCCGTCACACCATTGACGAGAGCAGCCCGCTGCACCACGTGACCCGCGAGTCACTGGAAGCCGCTGACGCCTTCTTCCTGGCCTCAAGCGTTTCCATAGAAACGGTCATGGCCGCGTCAGTCCAAAGCCAACAGGATTACTCCTGGGAGGATGTGCGTTTCGGTGAACGATTTGTGGACGTATACACCGAGCTGGAGCACGGCCGCTTATCTGTGGATTACGGAAGACTGCACGAGACGGAACCGGTGCCACCGAGTGCTCCCGAAACCGCATCGGTCCTGTAGGGGCTGCACTGGCCTTCTTTTGCGGTCAACAGCGCCGGCTGCAGATGTCGATCCGGCGCAGTGGAAAAGGCAATCGGCGTCAAACCATGCCGGCGGAGGCGAACCAGATGTTTGCCGCCCGTGTTCGTCAGTATCTCGAGACCTCTCTCGCGAGAAGCGCAACGGCGTCGCGCGTGAGGCGATGCCAGGGACAGGACTCGAACCTGCACGTCTTGCGACACCAGATCCTAAGTCTGGCGCGTCTGCCAATTTCGCCACCCTGACTACGTAACTTATTCCGAGCAGCTTAACCCATGTTTCCGGTCTTTGTTTTTGCCTCCTTCATGCCGGCCACTGCCAAGTAATTGGCAGATTCCGGCGAATATGGCAGGATTTACGCTGTCAATTGCCATTACTGCCATGAAGAAAGCAACGCTCACAATCCGGCCCTACAAGAATCAACGTTTTGTTCTCGACCTTAGATCGATTAAGCAAGGACGCAAATTTTACGCCAGTCGCGATCAGGCCCGCGAGGCGCGGACGCGCGCCCTTGAACTACTGAAGCGCCACGGCGGGGGCTGGCTTGATCTGCCACGCGATGAGCAGTCGGACATAATGAAGGCACGCGAGGAACTGGCGGCGCTCGGGGCGACTGTCAGGCAAGCCGCCAACCACTACACTCATTACTTGGAGAAAGTCCGCCAGTGCAACATCACGGTTGCAGAACTAAGGGATAAAGTGATGGATGCCAAGCAGCGTGACGGTAAGAGCGAGCGGTATCTTGAAAGTCTGCGTGGCTATCTCGGGCGCTTTTGCCGAGACTTCGGCAGCAGTCAGGTTGCGACCGTCACCCCGGAGGAACTGGACACATGGTTGCGCGATCTGCCCTATGCGCCCAAGAGCCGCCTGAACTTCCGCCAACATATCGGTGTCCTGTTTTCTGCGGCGAAGCGTTGGCGTATGGTCGAAGTTAACCCGATAGAGTTCACGGAGCGACCCAAGATAGTGCAGGGCGTTCCCGGCATTCTTAATGTGGGGGAACTTGAGCAACTGCTGAATGCGGCGCAGCGCACTGAGCCTGATACAATTCCTATGCTGGCAATCGGCTTCTTCGCTGGCTTGCGAACCAGTGAAATTCACCGGCTTCTCTGGCAAGAGATTTCATTGGAGCGCGGCGAGATTGAAGTCACAGCGGCCAAGAGCAAAAGTGCAAAGCGCCGGTTCGTTCCCATTCAACAAAACTTGGCCGCTTGGTTACGCCCCTTCGCTAAGTATCAAGGCCCCGTGGTGCCTGAGTATTGGCGGGGCAAGCTGGCGCGAGCGTTCAAGGAATCAGGGTTGGTAGAGGCGGGGCTGAAATGCCTGCCCCACAATGCAGTGCGCCACAGCTATTGTTCTTACTTGCTCGCCCTCAACGATGACGCGCCCAAGGTGGCAGCCAGCATGGGACATTCCACGAGCTATTTAATTTACCAAAACTACAGAGCCTTGGTTCGCAAGAGCGATGCAGTCGCTTACTTTGCCATTGTGCCAGCGAGGGAATCGGCCAACGTGCTGCCCTTTCAGGCGGCAAACGTTAGCTCCAAGTAAAAAGCAAGATAGTCGTAGCCGAGCTTGTCGCCTTTCTTGGCATTCATCGAGGTAAAGAGAATCTGCAAATTGCTCGCCTCGTGCTTACCATTGTTTGCCAGAGCCAATACATGATCGACTTGGACATTAAGACCGATGGCGCGTAGTTCGGCTGCCCGGTCGTAGATCGCCTTAACCGCCGCTTGATCGCTCCCCGGAGAAACAGCCCTGCGCAAGCGAGCACGGCGCAGGGCTGCTACAGCATTATGTGAGGCCTTCCCCCGGGCGGTCTTTCGATAGGCCTTGTCCTTGGCTGCTAGCTCTTCTGCGCAAAGGACCTATGATGCTGCACATCGAGAGAGGAAGTCGGCTCGCAAGAAGGTTTGGCGGGCGGCACATAGGCCCCTAGGGTCAGGGAGGACAGCGGAACCGGCCCTACGATCATGGCGCCGCTGGAGCTACAATGAAAAATGTTCTTGGGCTGGGAAGTGCCCATTTTGGGGCCGTTTTATGGCTTGCGGCCAATACGGGTTTCTGAAATAGCTTAAAGACGGAAATCGAGGCCAAAACGCTCTTCCCAGCACGTTGATTATCAACGACTTAGCAGGGGGTCAAAACTTGGTTTAACTGCCCCCCGCCACATTGTATCAACCCCCTGTTTCACGAAAATAGGACGCCTACACGGGGCGCACAGGAGCTTGGCGAAAATACAAAAAAGGCCCCATGAACATGGGGCCAATGGCAATGATAATGACTGAGTGGGGGCTATGTCATCAGGCCTACCTGCTGCTCAAGGGCCTTGGTCACCTTCCCCGTGTCCCTGATAACTCCAAGCAGGAACGACTCGCACAGCTTGGCTGCCATCTCTGGGGTATCGGCAAACAGCACAGGGCAGAACTTCCGCGACCACGAGGCGATTGTCCCCAAGATGGCCGCTGGTGAGATTCCGCGAGCCATCGAAAGCACCGTGCTTAGTGGTGCGTCCACAATGATGCAAAAGTGCCCCACAAGGCGCGTCCGCATTCGCCCCCCGAGTCCACCGCCGCTCTCTTTAACATTGACATTCTCATACTCCGAAATAGACAGAAATATCAACATGAAAAATACGCTCGACAGAAACCGTATCGCTAGACGAAACCTCCATCTGCTGAATATCTGTTAGCTCTAAGGGTCTATGGATCGACAGGATGAGCTGTTAGAAAAAGAAGATGGTCGTTATTACGCGATTGATAAGGCGGGTACGGGGCTCGGATCGATCGCGACCACGGAGCGACTCAAGAAAACGATTGTCTCCTTTGGCCTTCCATCTGGGCCGGCTCTCTTCCTCCACTTAGCCCACCGAGCGTACTCGAAAGTCAGAGACGTTGATCCGTTCTCTCTTTTCAATGAGCACCCGCAAGGGATTTGGCCCGACAATCAAAAGGAGCTCTTCGATTTCCTGGAGCAACTGATTTCGCACGTAGTGTTCTCATTCACCGCATTGGAGGCCTTCGCGAACGAGGTTATTCCCGACAACTTCATGTATACTTTCGTCGTCGAGAAACCGGAGAGAAGCGAACCTATGGGAAAGACGAAATCGAACGGCGGATTAATTTAGACGAAAACTCGGTATCGTGCTTCCACAGATTTTCGAGTTGTCGAGCCCGAAAGGAGGCTCCCTGTGGGAGAAGTACAAAACGATCAAAAAGGCGCGCGACCGCATAATCCACCTCAAGTCGATTGACAAGCGTGCATCAGGACCAGAGGACGAAACGATATGGGGTACACTTCTCCGGATGCACAATGAGCCTCTGAGCGACTATGCTCATTCGATCATTGGCTATTTCAAGCCGGCGATTCAGAATCGAGGGTACTTCGGCAAGTATCCATACAACCCGACCTAACCAGACGATGCAGCGAACGCCTACCCGTCCTTCGCGCCACACTTTTCATGACTAAACCATTCCACCCACGATTGACGCTCGCTCCCGACAGGCGTCGCTGATCTTATTCTCGTTAGCTGCCATGCAGGTCGATCTCAACTCACTCTTTTCCGGTCTGGCTGGCGTAATCGTCGGCGCGGTCATCACATATTTGCTGCAGCATTGTCTGCTGGACAAGCAGCTCGCTGCTGCGAAGGAATCGCAGGAGGCGTTCATGGCGGTGCTCAAAGAGTTCCGCAACATGCTCACATCCGAAATAGGCAATGCATCGTATGCGGCGAAGCAGAGACACACAGACGCCAAGTGAGTTACCATACGAAAGAGGGTCTTCTGTGCGGCATCGGGTTGCTTACGCTCGTGGCCGTTGGGTATGGCATGAGTCACACTCATGGCGTATTCTGGGCGTACCTCGCGCTGGCCGGCATCGCAGGACTCTTTTCAGTGTTCTATCTTCGTTCACGCAAATGATGATACTTCCCGAACACCTACCGGACGATACAGCTAACGCCTACCCGCTGTACGATCCACATCAAATGATGGCTAGAACTCTTTGCCTCCGAGCCACGCTCGCTCCCGGTAGGCGTCGCTGATCTTGTTCTCGTTAGGCCTATGCCGATGCCACTGCTAGCTTGGTCGCTTACGTTCGCGGCTCTTGTTCACATCTTCGAGGAGTTCGTCTACCCCCGGGGGGTTCAAGACGTGGTGGCGCGCTTATCGCCCGGAGATCGCTGCGAGTGTGACAAATCGGTTCCTCATTATCATCAACGTCGTTCTTGTCGCTTTCAGCGTGAATGTTGCTTTGGCGATGCAAACCCCCAAAGGCAACGGAGTCGCTGCTTGGCTCGCCTTGGCGGCTCTCCTCGCCTGCAACGCGGTTTTTCACCTAGTGGCCGCGCTCCAAACGAAGCGTTATTCACCGGGTATGATTTCCGGCATCCTGCTCTACATTCCGCTCGCCTTTTACGGCTACCTCTACTTTTTGCACAGCGGACGCGCATCACCGCTCGCGGCTGTCGTTGCTGCGGTGCTCGGAGGCTCTTACTACTTCATTTCCATTGCCATTCACCGCCGCAGGGCACGCTCGACAAAAAAGGCCTAACCATGCGATGCAGCCAACCGCTGGCCGCTCTGTTTCCTGGTTTTGGGCGTGATTTCATCGCGGCGCCAAAGGGAAACTTATCGATTGCGCCGACGTACACGCCTGGCACAGAAATCGTGCCCTGCTTGCCTGCTTACCGTGGACTCAATGATAACAGGGTGAAGCACGCAAACTGGCGTCCCCTTCAATGAAAACGTTGACAGTTTCACTACTCTGTTTGGCAGCATCAATCGTTGTCGCCGATGACTTCAAAACGATTGATGGCAAAGAATACAAGAACGCCAAGGTAACGCGCGTTGAGCCGGACGGCATTACATTGGTCACGAAGTGGGGAATCTCGAAACTCTACTTCACTGAATTGCCCAAAGAGGTTCAGGAGCGATTTCATTACGATGCAGCCAAGAATAACGCCTACTCCCGCGAGCAGAATGCACATCAGGCGGCCTTACAGAAGCAACAAGAAGCGACCGCAATAAGCCCGCAAACCTAATGCGACTCCTGTCGCTGCCTCCGGTGTCGAATCTTTACCGCCGATTACCCCTGCTTTGCGTGATGAGATACTTAGTGCCCTGAAAATGACGGAGAAACTCGATACCTTATATAAGGGCGGCTGTAACAGCGCAGAGTTTATTGCGGCGACCCTACCTGCCGAACGCACGATAACGGAGTTGCAGAGGAAACTTCCCAAAACTGACCCTCGCCATAATCTTCTTGTGAATAGCTTTGAGGCTTATCAAAACGCGGCCCTCGCGCTGCAAGCTATGAACGCGGCAGGGGGCAACGTCCAGATGCGACCATTGTAGCGGCAGGTATTCGCAAAGGCCTGCTGACGAAAATCCTTGAGGGCAGACTGACGCCTCAAGAAAAGACTATTTATGACGTGTGGCGAAAGGGGGTGGAAACCAATCCGTAGTTTCGCAGCCTACCGGGGCTCGCCGCTGCTCTCCCCTCTAAATAACTGCTTTTGGATTGCCTGTAGTTCCCTGCGCAGTTTGGTTGCGTCGTCTGCTCGTTCTGACGCTTCCTTAGCCGTCACCGAACGAGTCACCGTTCGACCACGCTTATAGATAACACAATCGCCTGATCGGGAATCAATATCGCCTGGTGTGGTGGATTACCTAACAACTCCAGCCGGACGAACTGTCCCGGAGTCAGGACCAGATCCGGATTGGAAAAAATCGCGCGGCCTTGGATCGTGGCGGTATTCACGTCGATCCGGTTCTCCACGAAATCCATCCGCCCCTGATGCGGAAAACCTTCTTCGTCGGCCAAGGCCAGCCTGACTGGGTTGGCCACATCGCGGGAACTCTGGCGCTCGCCCGATTTATCGAGCCGCGTGTACTTTAGGTATGCCTGCTCGTCCGCTTCGAAATAGGCGTGAATTGGATCGAGGGAGACGATCGTGGTGAGCAAGGTCGCGTTCGCCGCGCCGCCGCTGATGAGATTGCCTTCGCTCACGATGTGCCGATTGATTCGCCCGCTGACCGGCGCGGTGATCCGGGTAAAATCGAGGTTAAGCTTCGCTGCGTTCACCTCCGCCTGCGCCACTTGCACCGCCGCGGCGGCCTGGAGTTGCTTGCTTCTCTGGTCATCGAGATCCTGTGAGGCGACCGCATTCTTGGTCGCGAGCTCCTGGGTGCGTTTCAGATTGAGATCTGCCAAGGCAAGCCCCGCGTCGGCTTGCTTCGCTTGCGCTGCCGCCCGGTCGAGCACCGCCTGATACGGCCGCGGATCGATGACAAAGAGTAGGTCGCCTTTCTTTACCACCTGACCATCCTTGAAGTGGATGGATTCAAGATAACCGCTGACCTGCGCGCGCACATCGACTTCATCGACCGCAGCAAGGCGGCCTGTGTACTGATCCCACTCCGTCACTTCCTTTTGTAACGCCTTGGTCACCGTGACGCCTGGAGGCGGCGGCGCGGCAGGCTTTTTTGGGCCACCGCAGGCCGTGATCAACGCGACAAACACCAGGAGCGTGCCGACGCGTCGGGAGAAGGGAAGCACTTTGCGGATCACGGCTGCGCTCCAAGGCTCTCTAGCTTATCGACGATCGCTTTCTTCGAGGCGACACCCACGATCTGATCGCGCAGTTCGCCTCCGTTAAAGAAGAGCAACGCAGGTACGCCACGGATGTTGAAGCGTTGTTGCAGACCGGGATCGTCGTCGATGTTGACCTTCGCGATGCGAAAGCGATCACCGTTTTCCTTGGCAATCTCGTTCAAGACGGGCGCGATCATCTTGCAGGGGCCGCACCAGGCGGCCCAGAAGTCGACGACGACTGGAATGGGTGAATTGATGACGGCTTTCTCAAAGCTGGCCTCGTTGATGTTGATTGGTTCGTTCATAGTTTATCTCCGTTCTGCAGAAGTCCTGGGAACGCGGTGGTGAATTCTGTGGGCGTGTAGCGCTGCGTTATGTGCTGTGGACAGTTCCAATCGAAGGCTAGGACGCGAAAGAGAATCGCGCGTTCCACCGTCGCGCGGTAACTAGGATCAGTGAGTCGCCTCAAGACGTTCGGATCTTCCGAAATTTCCGCTTCGGCCCAGATTTTGAGCCGTTCTTGTGCTGGATAATCCATCAAAAAAAGACAACTCCGTTTGCTCCCATCGATGTTCCCAGCGGAGATATACTGGCGATTACCGCGAAAGTCTGCGAAGCCGAGTGTCTTCGCATCCAGAACGCGCAGGAAGCCTTTCGGGCCGCCACGATACTGAATGTAAGGCCAGCCATTTTCTCCCACGGTCGAGATGTAGAATGAATCGCGCGCGGCGATGAAGGGGATCTCCTCGGCTCCGAGTTCGGTTCGAGATTCGCGTCCCTCCAGTCGAGCATAGCTTTGCCTCGAGCCGAAACGCTCCTGGGTTGCCTTCACTGCGGGTGTAAAGGCGAGGTCGGCAAAGTTATGTGGCTGGTCAGTCATGAGTCGCCAGGTTATCGGTCACCGGCAGAGCGTGCGACGGCTTGAAACGGCGGCAGTTCCCGCGGGACGACCAGCCCAAAGAGCTTGTCGGTGCCGCGCAGGAACATGATCGGCGACGACACTCCGATTTCGTCCGCGACGAGGCGCTTGTGCAGATCGTCGATGGTCGCGACCGGCTGGCCTTTGAAACCCACGATCGTGTCGCCCTTCTGCACGCCAGCAAGAGCGGCGGGGCTTCCCGCTTCCACTTCCATAACGAGCACGCCGCGGTCGTTAGTAGTCTGTGGAACCTAACGACACGAGGATGAAGCGGTACATTCTGGCCCGCAACGCCGATCGAGCTACGCCGGATGCGGCTATCCTTGATGAGCCAGCCGGCGACGAGGTGCGCGGTGTTGCTCGCGATCGCGAAGCAGATACCTTGCGCTGGGAGAATCACCGCCGTGTTCACACCGATGACTTCGCCCGCGCTGTTCAGGAGCGGACCGCCGGAGTTACCCGGGTTCAGCGCGGCGTCGGTTTGGATAATTTCGTCCATTAACCGGCCCGACTCGGCACGCATGGAACGGCCGAGCGCGCTCACGATTCCGGCGGTGACGGTCTGCTGGAAACCGTAGGGCGAACCGACCGCGACCGCGATTTGACCGACGCGAATGACCGATGAATCAGCGAACCGCGCGTGCTGCAGATCAGGCGCGTCGATGCGGACGACGCCGACATCTGTGTCAGGGTCGGTGCCAATCAGCTTCGCGGGATACACCCGACCGTCGTGCAGCGTTACCTCCAGCTCGCGCGCGCCATGGACGACGTGACTGTTAGTCAGAATGAATCCGTCCCGCGCAATCACGAAACCGGAGCCACCGCCGGCACGGCCGTCCGCAGCCGATACGCGAATGTTGACGACACTCGGTGCGACGCGATTCACTACGGCCGCGATCGTCTTCGAATAGGAATCGAGAAGTTGATCATCGCCATCGCGCGAAGCAGCTTCCGCCAGCGGCGACTCGCTTGGATCGTTTGCGCGCAGAATTTGCGGTAGCATCAAAGCAGCCATCAATGCTGCCCTCCGGAAACCTGCAAAGAACCGCCGAGTTCCTCGTTAGGCGAAGCCTTGGTTGGATCGGCCACCGAAATATCTTTGTCGTTAGTCATAATCGGTAAACGAATCGTTAAAGCTCTTAGCTCTTATTTCTGCGCGGAACCGCCATCGACGAGCAATTCCGTGCCAGTAACAAATGCACTGTCATCCGATGCGAGAAAAGTAACCGCTTTCGCGATTTCGCCCGGTTGCCCTATCCGACCTAGCGGAACTTGTTCCACCAAACCGGCGGCGATCTTCTCGACCTCCACTTTCGATAAGCCCATCTTGCCCATGATTGGCGTCTCGATCGGTCCAGGGCTAATGACGTTGACCCGGATCTTTTTGCCCGCGAGCTCGATCGCGAAAGTCTTGGCCAGACTGTTCAGCGCCGCCTTCCCCGCCGCGTAGATGCTCGCGCCCGGGAGGCCGAAGTGAACGGCCAACGAGGAGGTGAAAATCACGGATGCGCCTTCACGCAAAAGCGGCAGAGCGCGCTGGACCGTGAAGTATGCGCCTTTGAAATTTGCGTCTGTGATCTCATCGAATAATTCCTCGTTCGACTCTGCCAGAGGAGCGAACCTCCCGATGCCGGCATTGACGAAGAGAATGTCGATGTGACCCACTTCTTTGCGAACGATCTCGAAGGCTTGGTCGATGTCCGCCACACGCGATACGTCCGCGGTCACAGCAAGCGTGTCCCCGCCGATGTCCGTGGCGGCTTTCTTCACGGCTTCGGCATTGCGGCCGATGATGACGACGCGCGCGCCCTCGGCTTTGAATTCCTGCGCGGTGGCAAAACCTATTCCGCTATTCCCGCCTGTGATGACTGCGCTTTTGCCGGTAAGTTTCTGAGTTGTGTTCACAAATGTCTATTGTTGTTAGTTGGTTGTTACTGATGAGCAGAGAGCGCGGCCGTCATGGTGTCGTTGAACTGCTTGAAGAACTGTTGATACTTCTTTTGCCCACCTTCTGCGGCAAAGCGCAGAGGGAGGACTTTCTTCACGAGAATTTCCGTCGCATCGGGCTGGTCCTTTAGAATCTGCATCACTTCCGTGATGAACTCTCCTAACGGCATTGCGTTAGGGTCGCTGGCTTGATGCTCGCCCGTCAGTGTCGTCTGGACGTACGGTGGAATAAGCTCGAGCACCTCTACGTTGGTGTTCTTGAGCTGGTAGCGAAGCGACTCGGAGTAAGAGTGAATCGCGGCCTTGGTTGCGTTGTAGGTAGGGGTCATCGCCAGTGGCAGGAACGCCAGCCCCGAAGAGACATTCATAATCGCCGCGCGAGGCTGCTTTCTTAGCAGCGGCAGAAGACCTGCCGTCAAACGGATCGGCCCAAGTAAGTTTGTAGCGATAATATCTTCCGCGTCCGCCGTGTTCGATGGTTCACTTAGCACTTTCTCGGGCCGCATTACTCCGGCATTGTTGATCAGCACATTCAATGTCGAAAACTCATGCGTAAGCCGCTCAGCGAAGGACCTGATGCTACCAACGTCGCTCACGTCGAGTGTGATCGACTTCATGCCAGGACTCGCTGCTGTTGTCTCATCCAGCGACTTGTTGCCGCGGCCGGAGATGATGACCTGGTTACCCAGAGCGTGGAATGCTTCGGCGAGCCCGCGGCCGATGCCTGAGCCGCCGCCGGTAATGAGAATAGTGTTATCGGTTAATTGCATATCTTTGAGTGATTGATTGGAAGTGATCGAATTAGTTGTTTGGATTGAAGATGCGGTCCCATCCGTTCTCGGAGTTGAAGATCGACATGTTGAGCACGAGCATCGGGTCGTGCCTCTGCCGATGGAGACCTAATACGTCGCGCCAGCTACGAGCTGAGCTTCGCCGTGAGATTTTCGTCCCCGGCTTTGCCACATGCCGACGATTGTTGCTTGTTTCTGAGTTCATGGATTGTTGGGTGTTGTTAACTAGCTTGCGGCTCAGCCGCGCAGCCCTGCGTTAAGAAGCTCTTTGCGCCCCGCCAGGATCCGGGGTCGCACGAAATCGCTGGCGATGAAGTCGTGCGGGAAGCCTGCTTCGATCGCGAAGATCTCATCCAGCTTCGTCATCTGTCCGGACGTAATCTGCACTTCCAAGCATTTCAGGTTGTCATCGAATTGTTCGATCTTGCGCGCGCCGAGAATCGGAATCGTTCCTTTCTCGAGAAGCCACTTCAACGCTAGCTGCGAGGGCGAACAGCCAATCTCTTCCGCAACGTCGCCGAGTTGTCTTGCTATTTCCAAACTGCGTGGCGGGATGGGAAAGCTGCGGTTTGTCGCTTCCTCGCCTTTGGAATACTTGCCGCTGAGAATGCCTCCGGCGAGTGGACTCCAAGGCGCCACGCTCAAACCTAGAGCGCACGCCATCGGAATGAGATCGCGTTCCACCGTGCGCTCGACAAGAGAATACTCGACCTGCAAAACCGAGAATGGCGTCCACCCGCGCAACTCCGCGATAGCTTGAGCGCGCGCCACGATCCAGGCCGGCGTGTCGGAGATACCGGCGTAAAGAATTTTACCTGCGCGCACCAGATCGTCGAGCGCACGCATGATCTCCTCTGGATAGGTAGTGAAATCCCAGACGTGGAGGTAGAGAAGGTCAATGTGATCGGTGCCGAGCCGGCGGAGCGATCCTTCGACAGAACGCATCATGTTCTTGCGGCTGTTACCAGTCTTGGCGGCGGGCTGGGCACCGTCGTCGCCTATCGTCATTCCGTCCGGCAACGAATACTTCGTCGCCACAACCCAGGCGTCGCGATCGCTCGCGATCAGTTCACCGACGATCTTCTCACTTGTCCCGGTGGTGTAAGCGTTGGCGGTGTCGATGAAGTTACCGCCCGCATCGGCGAAGCGTTCGAAGATCTGGCGGGAAACATCGCGATCCGCGCCCCATTGCCAGTCGTCGCCGAAAGTCATTGTCCCGAGGCAGAGTTCGGAAACGCGCAGGCCGGAGCGGCCGAGTAGTTTTGTTTTCAAGTTAGTTAGTTGGTTCGGCGTTAGGCGAAGGCGAGCTGCGGGATTAGGTTGGGTCTGGGATAACTCGGCGCTTCGGTGACGGTATGAGCCTCCTGAGGCGGCACGAGATTCAGTCTCGCTATGTGCGCCTCGACTAGATCAGGGAGTAGTAAGTGCGGGAACGCCGACAGTCGCGAAGCGACCTCTTCCTCCTCGTTCAAGACGAGATGAATGATTTCGCGCAGTTCTGGATAAGCATCTTCGTAAATGCGTTGCAGCCGGAATTTCAGGTCGGCGAGTGCGCGGGTGAGAAGATGTGGAGAGACTGCGCCGATTGGTTCGTGAGGTTTCATAATATTTTTCCGTATGGTATTTGACTAGTCGTCTAGTTATTGGGCAAAAAAAAGAGATCACGCCGAGGCGGGGACGACATCGTGTTGCACCCCGAGTACGTCTAATGCGATTTGGTTAAAGTTTCGCACCAGCTCGAGGTCGTTCTGGATGCGCGCCTGCGCCAGCGTGCCGTGATAACACGCGAACAACGCGTCCGCCTTCGCCTCCGGATTCGGCGCGCTGATCAACCCTTGGGCATGAGCATCGCGGATCGCAGAGACGAAGTAATTTCGCTTGGTGTCGAGGATTCTATCGACCGTCTCGCGCACTACCTGGTCTTGCGTGCTCACCTCGCTGCCGATCGACAACATCGGGCAGCCGAGGATAGAGCCGCACAGCTTCTGGCGCTCTGCCAGCCCTTCGTAAACACATTCAAAGTAGCGCTCAAACCGCTCCAACGGCGGAACGGTCGGCGAGAAGACCGAATCCATATGCGCCCGCTTTTTGTTCCAATCCGCCTGCAACGCGGCGGCCGCGAGCTCTGACTTCGACTTGAAGAAGTAATAAAAGCTTCCCTTCTTCGCTCCCGCGCGGTCACAAATGGCGTCGACCGACGTCGTGCCGTAACTGTTCTCCCAGATGAGATCAATCGCCGCGTCCGTCAGACGTTCTTTCATGTCGCTTTTCCTCGGCACGGCAGCAGAGTCGCCGTGCTAAACTGATTAGTCAACAAACATTTCTTCATTTGATCACCGCGCTCAAAGAACCGTGTGCTGAGGGTCAGGTCCGCGGGCGCGCTTCCGTCGCTCCCTGCTCGCGATCTGCCGGGAAGTGGGTGCTCGCCGCGACGATCCTCGGCTCGAGCATGGCCTTCATCGACGGGACGGTCGTGAATGTCGCGCTCCCTGCGTTGCAGGCTGAATTGCACGCCAACGTCGCTGACGTGCAATGGGTGATCGAATCTTACTCGCTGCTTCTGGCCGCGCTGCTCCTCGTCGGCGGTTCGTTAGGCGATCACTACGGGCGAAGGCGCATTTTCGTTCTAGGCGTGGTCCTCTTCGCCGCCGCCTCGATGTGGTGCGGCTTCGCTCCAGGGATCGGCCAATTAATCCCGGCGCGCGCAGTCCAAGGCTTCGGCGCCGCGCTGCTCGTCCCCGGCAGCCTTGCCATCATCAGCAGCTCGTTCCGCGAAGAGGAGCGCGGGCGCGCGATCGGGACCTGGTCAGGTTTCAGCGCGATCACCGCGGCGATCGGTCCCGTGATTGGCGGGTGGTTGGTCGAACACGTCTCGTGGCGGGCGGTGTTTTTCATCAACGTCCCGCTCGCCGCGATCGTCGTCGTGATTTCGCTGACGCATGTGCCGGAAAGTTCCAGCGCGGAGAAAGAACGCCTCGATTGGGGAGGTGCAGCTTTCGCTGCGGCGGGATTGGGCGCGCTGGTCTATGGGTTAATCGAATCGTCGCGACTCGGCTTTCGGCATCCGTTGATCGTGACTGCAATAGTCGCCGCCGCCGTT
Source organism: Chthoniobacterales bacterium (assembly GCA_038232335.1). Classification (GTDB taxonomy): domain Bacteria; phylum Verrucomicrobiota; class Verrucomicrobiia; order Chthoniobacterales; family UBA10450; genus JACCXL01. The sequence continues at coordinate 19,020 of JBBSIA010000016.1, read as the reverse complement.
CTCATCACGACTTTCGTCGTGTGGGAAAGGCGCGTTCGCAATCCCATGCTGCCGCTCACGCTCTTCGAGTCCCGGACGTTTACCGGCGCGAATCTGCTGACGCTACTTCTCTATAGCGCGCTCGGCGGCACACTCTTCTTTCTCCCGTTGAACCTGATTCAGGTACAACGTTACTCGCCTACCGCCGCGGGCGCCGCGCTGCTGCCATTCATCCTGATCATGTTTCTGTTCTCGCGCTGGTCGGGAGGGCTCGTGCAGCGCTACGGAGCGAAGCCGCCACTCGTCGTCGGTCCCGTAATCGCGGCGCTTGGGTTCGCGCTCTTCACCCTCGCAGGAGTCGGCGGCACATACTGGAGAACGTTCTTTCCGGCGGTAGTCGTGCTCGGCATCGGGATGGCGATCAGCGTCGCGCCGCTCACCACCACCGTCATGAATTCGGTGGCCGGAGATCGTGCCGGGATCGCATCAGGAGTGAACAATGCGGTCTCGCGCACGGCTGGGTTGCTCGCGATCGCGGTGCTCGGCATCGTCATGTTGCACGGCTTCAACTCAGCGCTGGATCGGTCGTTTCTCGATCTCCATCTCACGCCGGAAGCCGAACGCGCCACGAACAATCAACGGACCAAACTCGCCGGAGCGGAGATTCCAGGCGGCGTCGCAGCATCCACCCGCGCGCAGCTTCGCAAAGCAATTGACGGTTCATTCGTGGCAGCGTTTCAGCGCGTGATGTGGATCGGCGCTTTACTGGCATTGGGGAGCGCAGGCACGGCCTTTCTCCTGATCGAAGGCCGACCCGCTGCTCAATATTCGGCGAACGCCTCGTCCGGGTAGCAATACAGCCACCGTTCGCCCGGTTGCGCAGACGCAATCACCGGATGGCCACTCGCGCGAGCGTGTTTGCTCGCGTGCTGATTCGGAGAGCTATCGCAACAAAGCGTAGCGCCACATTCCTGACACGTGCGGAGATGAACCCACTCTGCTCCGACCCTTATGCACTCTTCACATTCCCGGCTTAGCGGCTGCCTGATCCTCGTAACCGCGTCAATGTGCGTGCAGGTCCCGGCCGCCATCCTGGACTGTAGTCTGCACCGCCGAGCGTAAGCAACGCCTTCGGCTGTTTCATCGCAGGTTTGCCTCGCACCCCGCCCCGGACCAAACCTGCTCCCGCGCCGGAGCAATGATTGTCACATCTTCTCGGAAGCTTGTGCTCGTCGTGTATGCTCAAGCGCAATGGGAAGGTCGCGAATCGCGACGATCAACTAAACCTCTTTGAATTCGGAAACTCGAATGGCGGAAGAAATCTATCTGACTCAGTACGGACTGATGGCCGAACACCATTGGCGGGAGTTTCTGCCGAGAATGGTTCGCGAAATGGAGGCGACGGGCAGCTTAATGGAAGCCCTCTTCGACGCGCAGGAGATGACGATCGAAGAAATGGAAACTCTCACGCGGCAGCTGGAAACGAAGCAAAAGATGACTCCGCAGCAGGCGCACGACAGGGCGTGGGAGATGATCCGGGAGGAGTACATTCTCCTGCCGGCGGAAGAGAGCTAAGCGCCAATAATTACCGCATCCGCGCTGAGGACCGACTCGGCGAAGGATCGCTCAAGCAGAAGTGTCGCGATAACTTTGCGGCAATCGAGCTGGTGAACAGGCTCGATACCGAACGCCGCGCGACCACCGAGGATGAGAAGCGCATCCTCGTAAAGTACGTCGGCTGGGGCGGTATCCCGCAGGTGTTTGCACAGCACCCGAAACGGACTGGGGAGTCGAGCGTGCAGAACTTAAGAGCCTGCTGACGGACAGTCAGCATGAAGCAGCGCGGGCCTCGACGCTGAACGCGCACTATATCTCAGCAACCGCCATCGCCGGAATCTGTAATGCCGTGCAGCGCCTGGGCTTTGAAAAGGGTCGAGTGCTCGAACCGGCTCTCGGCATCGGACACGTTTATCTTCACGCGGGAAAGTCGCTCCGATTCGCGCCGATCAGAGTGCACTACGCACCGCGCGTCGCACAGTTTCGGTCGCAAATCCGTAACAAGATGCGAGGCGAGCGCATAGAGGTGCGTCGCCGGCGGTGTTTGCGTCGGCGGTTTGGCGAGGCCGAGGGCCGGCACGATCGCGTTATCAGCAGCCAACCAGACACCGGTCCCAAACGCGAGACCGTCGCCTAAAGTGGCAAGAGGAGTTAACTCCGCCGCGAAGCCATAAATCGCGCCTGATGTCGCTCCCATCGCATAGTGGACTGCCTCGCCCGCGAGCGGTTTTTTCTCTTTTGGGATTGGTTTCCCCATCACCCCGCCGGAGATCGCCTGCGCCGTCTTGACCGTCGCAGGGTCTTCCTGCGCACCTGAGCCTTTCTCGCCGTCGCCTGGCCGGATTTCCTCTGCTGCTTTGCTCCAAAGCGCCTGGAACTGCTCCATTAAAAATGAAGCGAGCAATCCCCCCGCAACACCTGCGAGGAGCCCTTTCGCAAAGTCGGGATCACGGTCCGGTCTCAACTGTTTCATTCGCGATGCTTCGTCTGCTACTTCCCGCCGGTTGGATCAACGCCGAGCTGCTTGAAAATACCGAGCTCGTTGGAGCTGCCCCAGCGCTCGGCGATTCGGCCGTCTTCAAAACGCGCGATCTGCATTCCGCGCGCTTCGATCTTCTTGCCGGTCGGCGCTACGCCGTGGAATTCGCCTTTATGCGTGCCGGTAATGGTGTACGCCATGGCGCCGTTTTCGTCGTCGGCCGCCATGTGATCGACCGCGACTTCGAGGTCCGGAAACGCGGCTCGGAATTTCTTGAAGAAATCCATGAATCCTTCCGGGCCGTCACCTTGATCGGGCGCCGGATCGTGGTCTTTCACGTCCGAAGTCATCAGGTCTGTGAACTTGTAAATTCGCCGCTGTTTACCGCTGCGCCGAATGCTTTGGTGGTCTTGATGTTCTGTTCTTTGCTCATAATCCGCGTCCTGTTGTTGGTTGGTTAACTGTCGATCTTTACTGTGTCACCCGGCTTGCCCATTTTCTGGAACTCAATGCCGTGATCTGAAAAATGCTCCGCAAAAGTTTCGTAGAGCTGCTTGAGAAAGAAGTCTTTCGCATAGCCGTCTGGACAGGAATGAGGCAGCGAGGCGAGAGACGGCGCGCGGAACTCCGCCGCTTGCAGTTCGGTGAGCCATGGCGCCATGATGGGTAACGCCAGCGGGCAGGTTCCGATGCGACGAGAGGGCGCTCCCGAACGAATCGCCGGGATGAGAAAAGTTCCGTCCACCAGGATAAATTTAGAGATGCGCATGAAGAGGGCGCGGATCGCTAAACGGCGCCTTCGAGACTCCGACCCCGGAAACTAAGGAGCAAGGCCACTGCACCGACCACAATATTGAGCCACGCGACCGGTATATTGACGTTCAAAACCGAGACGATAATCTCCCCCACACCGGGCACAAACCGCAAGACCCCGACCGCGAGCAGCAGAATTCCGAGGAAGATGCAGAAGCCGCGCGCCTGTCGTCTCACCCCGGTCGCGATTCCAATAAGGCCGAGCACGATGTGAATGATGGCGTGAGTCCGGTTTGTCGTGAGGATGCTGAAGACGACGTCACTCGTGAGGCCCCAGATTCCTTCGATCAGCAGAAACGCGCCAATCAGGATCGCGAAGATGTCGGTCGCTTTGCGCATAGTGTTTGGTTCCCGGCTAAACAGAATTCGATTCGTCCGTATCGAGATTGCGCAAGAAAGCCACCATGTCCACTCGCTGGCTCTCCTCGACGTAAAATGGATGCGGCGCGGATTTGCCACAGACCGCATCGGAACGCGCATTCGATTTGTTCCTCAAGGTCCAGCACATCCAGGAGAGGAACAAAGGTGCGGGCGTCGTGTTTGCCACCGGCACGCCGATCTCAAACACGATGGCCGAGATGTTCACCATGCAGCGGTACCTGCAGACGAACACGCTGCGGCGCAATTCGCTTCAGCACTTTGACTCTTGGGCGGGAACGTTCGGCGAGGCTGTCACATCGATGGAGCTCAGCCCGGACGGGAGTGGCTACCGATTGCAAAGCCGGTTCGCGCGCTTCGTGAACGTGCCCGAGCTGATGCAGCAGTTCCGTCAGGTCGCCGATGTGCAAACTGCGGAGATGCTCAAGCTACCAGTTCCGAAGCTCGACCAAGGCCGGCCGATCACAGTCAGCGCGCCGAGCACTCCGGAGTTGAAGCGCTTCGTCGATCAACTCGTTAGGCGCACAGAAAAGATCAAAAGCGGCCGAGTCGATCCGCGCGACGACAACATGCTGAAGATCACCACCGAAGGCCGTAAACCGCGCTCGATATGCGCTTGGTTCTCCCACACCTCCGCGACAACCCCGATTCGAAAACGAACTATGCCGTAGAGAAGATTCATCAGATCTGGCTCGACTCCGCACCGACCAAAGGCGCGCAGCTCGTCTTCTGCGACCTCTCCACACCGCAGCCGGGCAGCCGGTGGTTCTCGGTCTATGACGACGTTCGCTCGAAACTGATCGACCGCGGCATTCCTGCACGCGAAATCGCATTCATACAAGACGCGAGCGACGACGTGTCGAAGGCGACGCTGTTCAGCGCGGTCCGCGCGAAGGCAAGGTGCGCGTGCTTCTCGGCAGCACGGCAAAGATGGGCGAAGGCACCAACGTTCAGAAACGGCTCGTTGCGCTTCATCATCTCGATGCCCCATGGCGCCCTGCGGACATCGAGCAGCGCGAAGGCCGCATCATCCGCCAGGGAAACCAAAACGAGTACGTGAAGATTTTTCGCTACGTCACCGAAGGCAGCTTCGACGCCTACATGTGGCAGACGCTCGAAACGAAATGCCGCTTCATCGCCCAGGTGATGACCGGCGATGCGACGATGCGCCGCGCCGAAGACGTGGATTCAGCGGCGCTGACGTATGCCGAAGTAAAAGCGATCGCATCAGGCAATCCACTCGTTATCGAGAAGGCGACCATTGACGCCGAAGTGATGCGTTTGACTCGCTTGAAGAACCAACACGCCGAAAGCCTTTATCAGATGCGGCACCGTATCCGTCGACTAAGCGACACCGCTTCGATTACGGAGCGCGAGATCGCAAACATTCGCGAAGACCTGCGCACCCGCAGCAGCACGCGCGGCGACAACTTTTCGATGATCGTGAAGAACGAGACATTCACCGATCGTGTGAAAGCCGGGCGCGCGCTCGTCTTCCTCGCCGCCGCAATGAAGCCATTCGAGGCGACGACGAAAATCGGCAGTATCGCCGGCTTTCCTATCTCAATCGAAAGATTCGACGAGCGGGTAACACTCCTCATTCACAGCAAACACAATCAACGCGCGAATGTTAGCGAAAGCGCCGCCGGCACAATCGCATCGCTCGATCACGCGCTGGACAGTTTCGAAGATCGCCTGCGCGAACGTGAAACCGACCTCGCGCAATCGCTCCGCCAATCAGCTGATCTAGGCAAGCAGCTCGATCAACCGTTCGAACACGAGGAAAAGCTCGGGGCTGCCACCGAGCGGCAGCAGGAAATTATCGCGGCACTCGACATCACAAAGAACCAAGTTCCATCGAACATCGGTGATTCGACGGAGCTTGCCGAAAGCGTTCGCGAAGCACCTGCTAAATGCGAAGTGAAGGCAAGGCCCGCGGCCGCCATCGCAATGTGACGGTGCATCGTAAATTGACGCTAACGACCTCGCGCGATTAGCCTGCCGCCTGCCTGCCAAGCCCTCCGCCGTGATCAATACGCCGGTGATACTGCGGCGACAACCTCGAGCAGCTCCGCGAGCTGGTGGTGGTTAAATGCGTCTCGCTTGGTACTTCAATCTTCGACTGCCGGCGCTGCTCGGAGAAAGCCCGTGCGTAAACTAAGACCATCCCGATAGAACCGAAGCGATCGTTCCAAACCGTCAACGCCGACCGACGATCAGCCGCGGCGTCGCTGCTGGCGCGCACTGCAGCCTTTCTTCCCAAAGCAATGCGCACTTTCTTCGGGAGATGGGCGAAGGCATACTCAATTGTTCTCTTTCGTGTGGCGACAGCTATCTTTTGCAGCGCGCGAGCTTCGGCCTTCGGGCGGCCGCGCGCGCCCAGCACGGCAACGCTTTCGGCGACGGATCCTAGCAATCCAGCCCACTTAACGCACCAAAAGATCCACTGTCCCAAACTGAGCAACACTCCCAGACTCGGGACTGATGCGTCCCACGATTGGGACTTCAACGATAAATAATACTTTCCTGAGAAGTCATAAATAGCTTGCAATACGTTGCTTACACCTAGGTATCTCCAATGGTATGAGTCTTGCGAGTCTGAAGAGCGACTGCGAAAACTAGCCTGGGTCATTAACCCACTGGTTCCAAAACCCATGAAAACATTGATTAGGGTCCTTCTACTCAGCGCAAGCCTTGGCTCGCTCGTTGCCCAAGAGACACCTCGACCCGGTCGGGAACAAGGGGGGACCGAAGATAGCGTCGCCCCGGCGAGCGTGGCCATCATTCCTTTCGACGTCGTTGATAACCTGATCGTTCTCAAAGTTCAGGTGAACGGATCGAAACCGTTCACATTCGTCCTCGATAATGGCGCCGGAATCTGTGTCATCGACCCGGTGGTCGCGAAGTCGATGGAATTAAAGACCGGTGAAGCGGATCAAACGACAGGGGCAGGCGCCGGTAAAGTGGACGTGATCTACGTCCACGACATTGGCTTCGAATTGCCAGGAGCGAAGCTAACGGTTGCCAAAGTTGGGCTTATCGATCTCTCAGGGTTGAAAGGCTCGCTCGGCATCACCGTTGACGGTCTGCTTGGCTACGATTTTTTTGAGCGATATGTCGTGGAGGTGGACTACGACGCCCGTGTGCTGCGTCTATTCGATCCAGAGACATACGTCTATTCAGGTTCAGGCGAGTCGATACCAGTCGTCATCCGAAAGAATCACATCTGGTTTAAAGCAAAGATCAAGGTCGCGGGCCAGGCAGCGGCCGAACATGAATACTTTGTCGATTCGGGGTCATCCGACTCCATCAATGATGACTTTGTCGCGAAAGCGGCGTCCAAAAAGGTCGATGTCCAAGGCGGGGCGGGATTGGGTCAACCTTTCAAGATTAGCCTGACCCGCGTCGAGCGCTTTCAGATTGGTAAGATTGTCCTGCAAAACCTCAATGGAGCATCCGGCGGAGGGCAAAAAATTGGCGCAGAGATCCTGCACCGCTTTACCGTTGTGTTCGATTATAAGCGACAACGGATGATTTTGGAACCGAACCGCTACTTCAACGAAGCATTCATCTTCGACACCTTAGGCGTCGAGTTACAGTTCAAAGGCAACGGTGAAGGCCTGGCCGTCGTCGCGCTCTATACCGGCTCGTCCGGAACTGAGGCCGGATTGAAAGAAGGCGACGTCATCACCGCTATCGACGGCACCGACGTCAATCTTATTAGCTTTGCCCAAATTCGGCGCATGTTTGCGCAGGTAAAAACATATCATTTCACCGTCAAAAACGCGGCGGAGGAGCGGAAAGTGGTCGTTAAGCTGCACAAGATGCTCTGACACGTTGCGTTCATTCGACTTTCCGCGCGAGTCCGGCAGTGCGTTCCTGTCCTGCCGGAGCCGCCCGCACGGTCCATCCATCCGAACATCTCGATAGGCTTGGAGAGCAATTACTGCTGTGCTCAGTGACGTTCGATACGCGGTTCGCCTGTTGATCAAATCACCGGCCTTCACTGGCATTGTCCTGGCCGCGCTAGGACTCAGTATAGGTGCAAACACAGCAGTATTCAGCGTGGTCAATGCGGTCCTGCTCAGGCCGCTTCCGGTCCCGAGTCCTGGGCAATTGATGATGGTCTGGTAGACGAATCCGCAGCTCAAGCGCGCAGGTTTTGACTTGGCGCCGGTTAGCGTTCCTAATTTTAACGAGTGGCGTTCACAAGCGCAGAGCTTTCGCGCTCTTGCCGATTCGAAGGGTGGACAACGAACCTCAGCGGCGATGGGCAACCGGAGCGGGTGGTAGGTGCGCGCGCATCCGCCAACATTTTCTCGTTACTGGACGCGCATCCGACGATAGGTCGTGGATTTCTGCCCAACGAAGATCAGACGGGGAACAATCATGTTGTGGTAATTAGTTCTAGCCTCTGGCATAGTCGGTGCCGATCCTTCGATTGTGGGGCGCGCTCTGACTCTGGATAGGCAGACTTACACGGTAGTAGGCGTGATGGCTGAGGGCTTTCATTTTCCCGACGGTATCGGTCTACCTTCCTACATGGCGTTCCCAGAATCGTGCGATATATGGGCACCATTCGCCGCAGAAACTGAAAGCGACCATCGACGCCGAGGTCATGCGACTGACGCGGTTGAAAAAGCAGCACGCGGAAAGCCTTTACCAGATGCGCTACCGCATCAGACGGCTCGGCGACAACGCCGCGATCACCGAACGCGAGATTGCAAACATCCGCGAAGACTTGCGCACTCGAACCAGCACCCGTGGCGACAACTTCTCGATGACGGTGAAGGACGAAGCATTCACCGATCGCGTGAAAGCCGGCCGCGCACTTGTCTTTCTCGCCGCCGCAGTGAAGCCATTCGAATCAAGCAAGATTGTCGGCAACCTCGGGGGCTTCCCGATTTCGATCGAAAGATTCGACGAACGGGTGACACTCCTCATCCATAGCAAACACAACCGCCGCGCGAACGTTAGCGATAGCCCCACCGGCACAATCGCATCTCTCGAACATGCCCTCGACAGTTTTGAAGATCGCCTGCGCGAACGCGAAACGGATCTCACGCAATCGCGTGGTCAGGCCGCTGATTTAGTCAAGCAGCTCGATCAGCCTTTCGAACACGAGGAAAAGCTGGCAGTGGCCACGACGCGCCAGCAGGAGATCATTACCGCCCTCGACATCACGAAGAATCAGGCATCACCTGTTACTGACACTGCGAGCACAGACATCACGGAATTGGCCGAGTCGATCGTAGAGATTGCGATGCGGCAGAAGCTCGCGAACACGCGCATAGCGTTATAGGTCGGATTCATCAGCGCTCCGAATGGAGCGCGGCCGAGATACCCTGCGAGCTTACTGAACTATCCATAATTCTTCCCTTCGGCTTTTGCAGCGTGAGCTCGCCATGCCGGAAAATACGCCGTCAGGTATGACTGAAATAACTTTCCGTGGTTGGGAACGCGCAAGTGAAGCAGCGGAAGAGGACGATGCGCCGGAAGAAGAAACCTAGACGCAGTCAGCCGGGGTTTTACTACCCGAAGCATCTTGAGCCTAAGGGCGCTCACGACAGTCACACTGCGGACGGGTGCCCTTGTGATGAGACGGCCGGCCCAGCTTCTCTGACGGAGCGCCTAATCGAACAGGCACCACCCACCTTTCCGAGCTTCTTTATCCCAGAACCCAAACTTGTCTTTGGAGACGGGGAATTGTCTGTGGACCCAAGGACGGGGCTTGCCGCGTTCGGGCCCATCGCCTCCGGACTGTCGAACCCCATAATTCGAGTCGGCATCATCGGAACGGGCAAGGGAACTGACGCAATGCGCGGTTATCTCGATAAGGCGCGGGGTCGAATCGAACCTGGTCTGAATTCTAAGGGAAAACTCTTCGACACCTTCTGCTTTCCCGACTTCCCAGGTATCGGTAAGTCATTTCGGATTGCGTTCGGAACGGACCCGGGAATTCAACGCGTCATCCCACTCGATTATTTTAAGAACGCCGTCAAGCCCAGCAACCCGGCAACCCGCTTACGCGAGGTAATAAAGTTAGTCACCGCGGAGCTCGGTGCACTCTCGACAGTCGAACCTAACCCCGACGTGGTCGTGATCGTAATGCCGCCGGAGATCGAGAACGAGTGCAAGACTATTGGCGCGGAATTCTCCGCGATGAAAATCACGCTTACTCCGGTGCAGAAGATTCAACGCAAGTTCGAGAAGGTGCGCTTAACTGGCCAAGAGCTCTTAGGCCTTACTTTTGATGAGCCTGCCGAACAGGATGGGCAGACCGGTTACTGGAATATCCACCACGCGTTGAAAGCACACGCGATGGGTTCCGGTCTCACAACACAGGTCGCTTGGGAGAGCACATTGAGGGGTCAGAGCGGCAATCAAGACCCAGCGTCCACGGCATGGAACTTTATGACCGCCTTGTACTACAAGGCCGGCAACATACCATGGCAACTTCAATGCGTGCCGCCAAATACCTGCTTTGTGGGGGTGTCCTTCTACAAGGAAACGCCGCATCCGAATGCCGGCATGCAGTCAAGTCTCGCTCAGGTATTCTCCGGCACCGGCGAAGGACTTGTCTTGAAAGGCGAGCGAGCGGTAGTAGACCGCAAACGAGATCGCAAAGCGCACTTGAATGAAAGCGGCGCGGAGCAACTCCTCCGTCGCGCGCTATCTACGTACGAAGCAGTTCATCAGAATCGACCTACCCGCGTTGTGGTTCACAAGACAAGCCGCTATTGGCCAGAGGAACTGGCAGGCTTCAAGAAGGCGTTGGCCAGCGGAAGCCACGCCGATTTCATAGCGCTGGAACATCTGGACCATCGCTTCATGCGATGCGGAAAGGAACCACCCCTGCGAGGCACTGTCATTAGCCTTACCGACTCTCACCATGTGGTCTACACCCAAGGCTACATTCCGTTTCTGCGAACGTATCCGGGGATGCGTATACCCAACCCGCTTGAAGTTGTTGAACATCACGGCGATTCCACAGCTGCGGTGATCTGTGAAGAAATTCTCGCGCTGACGAAGGTTAACTGGAACAGCTGTTTTTTTGGCAGCTCTGTGCCAATAACCATTCGATTCGCGCGGAGCGTAGGAAAGATCCTCGCTGAATTACCCGCCGGCATGACGCCTCAAACCAAGTACAAATTCTACATGTGAACGCGTCCACCGGAACTCGGTTGCAACACGGGAAGATGCGAACCAATCAAACCCAACGATTCCAGGTCGAACGAAACGCAATTCTCTTCTCGCTGACGGCTAACGCCGTTGGATGCGGCTGCGCCGCGGGGAGACTGTGCTTCGACCGTCGACTCCCCAGCACAGACTCCGAGTTTGCTGTCACTCGTTGGGCGGTGATCATCTGTGCCGTCCTCACGTCGCTTGCGGCTTTCCGGCCCTGATCCCCTACGGAAGCCGGTCGCTCCGCTGCGGGTGCACAGATCACCACCGGAGCTCAGCGCACTGCGCTACCACTGGAGCATTTCTGATGGAATAGCAGCGTAGCGTTGACTAAAACGCCGCGATGTCGCGGCAAGTCATCGGAAAGATCGCAGCTCGATGAACGTCCGACCAAATCCTCGCTATGCTGAGTTTCTTTCTCGGGTTCGCAAGATTTCTCCAAGCCTGGCGAGGTGGACGAGGGTCACCTTCCGTTCGGTTGAGCTGGAGCACGCTTCTCCCGAGCAAATCATGAGTGGCAAAGGCAGTTTGAAGTTCGGCGGCCGTTGGAATGCTCCCGAGAGTTTTCCGGTGATTTATTCGAGCACGCGTCCTGGCACAGCCATCGAGGAAGCGTTTCAACTCGCCGGGGATTATATGTTGGTACCCGAGGATCTGATGCCGCGCATTACCTGCGGAATCGAGTGGAGCCTCTCGCGAGTGATCAATCTAACTCAGGCCAATCTACCAGCCTGGCTGGAAGTAGCGGCTTGGATGAAGGAGGATTTTTTGCGAATCAACGACGGCGGATTCGAGACGCTTTGCCAGGCGTTCGGACGGGCGGCGAGAAACTCCGGCACCGCCGCACTCATTTCTCCGTCGGCGCGCGTACGCGATGGAATTAACCTAGTCGTATTCCGCGATCGACTGCGAGCGACTGATACAATCCGACTACTTGGGGAGGAAGAATTAAGAAAGCATCTGGCGTGACAGATGCAACATTGCATGCAATAATATGGAGATGAAATCAGCGAAGAAATACGGCGCTACCGCAAGGGTGGCAGGACACGCGCCGAAGAATTCCGGGGTAAACGGAGCGAACGGTACCGCTCCGAAGTTGTCGGCCGCAGCGGGCGAAATTGCTGACGTGCGAAAGCTGTCGCGGACTTTCCACTTATCTAACGAAGCAGTGAGCCGAGTCACAGGGGCGTCGCCGAGAACAGTCTCGTATTGGAATGCGGGCATGCCGCCGCAGCGTTCCAGTGCTCAGAAGATCAGGGAGGTCACCCGCCTTTTCGACGCCCTGGCGGACATCATCAAAGCCAAAGCGATTGGCCCATGGTTGCAGCAATCGAACCCGGCGTTCGACGGTTCCACGCCGCTGCAAGTGATTGAGCGGGGAGAAACCGATCGGCTCTGGCGCATGATCTGGCACCTTCGCGAAGGCAATCCGGGCTGACAAGGATTTGATCTTCTCTCTCAACAAGCCGCTTTGATGCGGCTGCGCCGCGGGAGACTGTGCTTCCGCCGCGCGCTCCCCCCAGCACAGACTCCGAGTTTGCCTTCTTATATGTGTGATCATCTGCGCCGTCCTCGCGTCGCTCGCGGCCTTCCGTCCCTGATCCCTACGGAAGCCGACCGCTCCGCTGCGGGTGCGCAGATCATCACGTTAGGAAGCTGATCGCAGACGAAGCGCAACTCCACGCGTGAATCGCTCCTCGATTGTATGGCTCGCTGCGCGCCGTCAAGGTATTGCTCGTGCCTGCGCTCCACCTGTGACTGTGCTCGCTGGAGCCGGAAGAGGTCGCGTATGGATTCACGCAGGAGAAGTGGTGGCTTGGGAAAATTCTCGGCCCGAACTATTAATCACTGCCCGCGATTCACTTCACAGAAAGGTAGCTTTTATTTTACCGAGCCAGTACCTCATCCGCCGAGCCGCGCTCAACGACACGACCGCTTTCCAACACGATTATTTCGTCGCAAAGGGCGCTGAGTTCGCCCGCGTCGTGCGTGACGTAGATAAGCGGAATGTTAAATTCATCGCGAATGCGCAGCAGAAATGGAATGAGTCGCATCTTTAGGCGCGAATCGAGACTGCTCATTGGTTCATCCAATAAAAGCAGCCGCGGCGCGGAAAGAATCGCGCGGGCGAAGGCGACGCGCTGCTGTTCGCCGCCGGAAAGCGCGGTGACGTTGCGCTCGAGCAGCGGCTCGATTTCCATCACTTCCGCGACGTGGCGAAGAGTGAATGGCTCATCCTCTGTTCCATCCCGCCGACAACCGTAAACCAAATTCGCGCGGACCTTGAGATGCGGGAACAAGGCGAGGTCCTGCGGGACGTATCCGATCCTGCGCAGACGCGGCGGAAGATGCAGTGACCCATCGGCGTCAAAGAGCATCTCGTTATCTGACTCTACTTTTCCAGCACTCGGTCGGCGGAGGCCGGCAATCAGATCAAGCAGAGAAGTTTTTCCAGCGCCCGATGGACCGAAAATGCCGGTGATGGAGCGATCGAAAATGGCGTCGATCTCCAAGGTGAAGCTGGCCAGCGGCAGCCGAACCTGATGAAGGCGCAGGTTCATCGCGGACGTTTACGCATGGAAATAAGTTGGCCGCACAAGACGGTAACGAAGACGACCGCCACCGATGCGAGTAGAAGAGGCAACGCGGCAGCGTCCTGACCGAGCTGCACGTTTTGATAGATGGCGAGGGAAATCGTCATCGTCTTGCGCGGAATCATTCCGGCGACTACAGCCGTCGCCCCGAATTCCCCCATGGCACGGGCGAAGGCGAGGACGGCTCCCGCGACGACACCTCGGAATGCAAGCGGAAGACTGATCGTGCGGAACACGCGCCATTCGCTCGCGCCTAGCGTGCGCGCGATATCTTCGAACCGCGTATTCACTTCTTGAAATGCGCTCTGGGCGGTGCGCACCAGCAGCGGAAAGGACATCACCGCACATGCCAGAGCAACTGCACGCCAAGTAAAGACGATGTCGATGCCGAGATCGTTGAAGGTCGAACCGAATGGTCCTTTGCGCCCAAAAAGCATGAGCAGCACGAGCCCGGTAGCAACGGGCGGGACGAACAACGGCAGCATCACCGTCGTCTCCACAATAGCTTTTCCGGGCCAATCGCGCCGCGCGAGCAGCCAGGCGATGGCGATGCCGAACGGCAGGATAAGCAGTGTACTAAGCCCTGAGATTTTGATCGTAAAAAATACGATCTGCCAGGCTTCGCCGGTCATGGCGAGAGATCACTGCGCAAAGATGAAACCGAATTTCTCGAACACTTTCCGGGCCACGGGACCGCCGAGATATTCCTCGAGTTTCCGGGCGCGTTCCGGTTGTTTGGAGGATTGCAGGATCGCCATGGGGTACGAAATCTTTGGTCCTTCCGTGGCAGGAATTTCGACAGCGATCTTAACCTTCTTCGAGATCAATGAATCGGTCTTGTAAACGAAGCCTGCTTCGACATTGCCGGATTCCACAGCTGCCAGCGCTGCACGCACATTTTCCGTTGGCACAACCTTCTCCTTTAACCGCTCCCATAGTCCCAGCTTCTCCAGATACTCGCGCGCATAAATACCGGCCGGCACCGTCTGCGGCTCCGCCAACGCGATTTTCTTGAATTCTGGCCTGGTCAGATCCGAGGCCGACTTCGGCACCGAGCTCGCATCTGTGGCTACGACGATAACCAGTAAATTGGAAAGCAAGCTTCGCCGCGTGCCCGCGAGTAACAGACCTTTCTTCTCCAACGCGTCCATTTTCGCCTCGTCGGCCGAGAAAAAAAGATCGGCGGGCGCGCCTTCTTCGATCTGTCTCGCCAGCATACTGGATGCGCCGAAGTTGAACTGTACTTTGTCGCCACTCTCCTTTCCGTAGCTGGCGCCAATTTCCTTCATCGCATCAGTCAAGCTGGCGGCAGCGTGCACAGTTAGCTCAGCGGCGGACAGACCGACCGCAATGAAGAAGCTAAGTAGAAGGGCGATCGTTTTTCTTTTCATAATCAAATCAGGTTGAGTCGCGTTTAGGCGCGCCGGCGTAAGGAAACGTTGGTTGCTTTGACGAGGACAAATACTTCATCGCCGTTCTTGAGTTTCATCTCTTCGACCGAGCGGGTGGTGATCACCGACGCGACATCGCCGATGTTCGTCTCGACAATGACTTCACTCAGGACTTTGTCAGAAACGATGCTCTTGATCGTGCCGGGCAGCTGGTTGCGGATGCTTTGTTCCATAATGATTTCTCAAAAGACAACCTGTAAGCGGACCAATACTTCATCGAACTGATCGTTGCCGAATTGCGGATTTGCCTGGCGGAAATCGGACCAGGTATGCACGTAGTTGGCCATCAACTTAAGACTGTCGCCATGGATGTAGTAATTCAAGCCGCCGACCACGGAGTGAATGTTGTCATTAGCTACCTGATCGGGATCGAGTGACTCGAATCTCGAGACCACCTGTAACTTTTTAGGGACAATGAAATAGCCTGCCTGCACATACCAGCCGCTCGGCTCGAAGTCAGCGGTCGGCGCGACTCCGTTGACGAGACGGCCATTTACATGCTCGTTGAGATACTCGCCCCGCAGGTCGAACGGGCCAATGGTGAGGGCTGCATCGAAGCTGTAGCTGCTACGCTCGGCGGCACTGGCGAGGGTAAAAGAACTCAACGAGCCATCGGTATTCACCTTCAGATTTCCAGCAGGCGAAATGTTTACCCCGCTGTCGTCTCGGCTATAAAGGTAATCTCCACCGAGTCGCAATTGCGCTTCCTGCCCGATGACCTGGCCTTTCCAAGGCAACAACTCGAGCCGTCCGACATACATAAACTCATTGTTGTCGTTGTTATTGATGTTTCGCCCATTGCCGTTGAAGACGCCGGCGTAATAAGTCAGTAACTCTTTTTGCTCGGGCAAAACATGGGTGAGCGGCTTCCCCCAGACCATGATTCCTATCTGTCGGTCGGCGACGAGCGCGCTGGTGGGCAGACTGCGCTCGATCGTGAGAAGCTCCGTGCTAGAGGTCAGAAATTCCAACCCAAAGGGCGACTTATATTGACCGACCTTGATGTTCGCTTCCGGGTAATGATGCCAGTTGATATAGATATCGGTCGCGGCAAACTGCACTCGGCTCGAGTTAGTCACGGTGGTCGTTTCCCCCGTCCGGGTATTGACACTCTTCAATGCCGTGATCGCGGCATCGCTTAGTTCGAAGTCCCCTTGGATTTTGAAGTCGAAGTCCTCCTTGAAATCGCCGCTCAACGTAATGCGCGCGCGACGAAGCCGAAAGCGGTCCTTTAACGCCGTGAGGCCGAAGCGTCCTTCAAAGGCCGAGACATCGCCGCTCTCCAGATTTGCCTGGACGTATCCGCCAAGCGTCAGCTTGTACTCGGAACCGGCGGGATGAACATCGACTGCCGGTGGCGTCGCTTCGGAAAAGACGACAGACTTGCCGTCACTTGTCGCGCGCACTTTCGCTTCGGGCGTGGAGACGATCGGCGCGAAGGGCGACTTCTTTGATTCCAATACCTGCACTTTATTTTCCAGCTCGGCGTTGCGCTCCTGCAACTGTTTCACGGCCTTCTCCAACGCTCGCAACCGCTCCGCCTCGGAATCCGCGGCGCGCAGCGGCAGAGAAAGCAACGATGAAACAAAGAATGCGATAACGAAGTATCGAGGCATTCCCGTTTTTATCGCGTCCGATATATTCCGTCAAATATATCGACGATCTGGCGCTACTTATTTGAGGAGCTTGGCCAGCTTCCGACCGTAGGGACCTGCCGCGCTCTCGCTTTCGCGTTCCATGCGCTGATAAAGTGCGAGCACTTTCGATCCAAACGGTGTCACTGCGGCAGTCCCGCCGATTGCGCCGCCTCTGGACATTTCGACCATCGGTCGATCGGCATCGCGATTAAGATCCTGCACCAACTTCCACGCTCGCATGTAGGACATTCGCATTTGTTTTGCTGCTTCCGAGAGCGATCCCGTCGCACCAACGAGTGCGAGCAATTCCATTTTGCCCGGACCGAGCGTGCGCTTGCCAGCGTAGATGCGAATCCGCATCTTCAAAGCAACGGCCTTTTGTTTCGCCATAAATTTGACCCGTGCGGCAAGTCTACTCATTGTTGCTAAATCGAAGACGAAAATGTCCGGCCTGCAATTTCCAAATAGCACAGCTGCGCAGATCATCACGGGAGAGAAGTAAGGCGGGGGAATGTCTCACTCGGGCTGTAGCATAAGTTCGTTTGCGCATACGACGAGCTCGAATGTGCGTACGCCGACTCCTGCGAGCATCGAATCGGCCACTGCGCCGCGCAGATATTTCTCGATCGTGTCGCGCAAAGGACGCGCGCCGAGCCGCGGATGAAAACCGCGTTGCATCAGAAACGAAACGACGGAATGACCAAGCGTGAGGTCGAAACCCTTGTTCCGGAGGAAAGAGAGTTCGCGAGCGATGTGCAAACGTGCGATTTCCATCTGCACATCGTAGTTCAAGCGATTGAAGACCAGCTTCTCCGTGATGCGGCGTAGAGTTCCGGTCTCAATCTTTGTTGCGCCTTGGCCAGGACATGGCGCTCCATGTCGTGAACGAGGAATGCTGAAGATTCAGAATTTCCGCCGCAGCGATATTGGACGTGAAGACGATGTAGAACCCGCTGAAGTCGAGCGTTTCGCCGTTCGCCATTGTCACGCGCGCGGCATCGAGGATTTGCAGGAAAAGATCGAGCACTCGTGGATGCGCTTTCTCAATTTCATCGAAGAAAAAGGTGCCGATCGTGGATTTTTTGCGGGCGAGCCCTAGCAGACCGATTTCGCCGACACGAGCGCCTAACAGTACTCCGAGACTCTCCTGAGTCTGATACTCCGACATGTCGAAGCGGAAGAGCTTTTCGTCCCCGAAAAGATAGCGAGTAAAGGCGATCGACATTTCTGTCTTACCGACGCCAGTCGGGCCTAACAATAAAAAACTTCCACGCGGCCGATTTGATGTCGTTAGGCCTAATTCGCCGCGTTGAAGCACGGAGACGACACGCGGAATGACATAATCCTGTCCACGGATCTGCCCCTGCAAATAGGCGTCGAGATTGCGGAGGTGTTCGAGTCGGTCAGGGGAAATCGAGAGAGCTTTCATCCGGTGCACCCTGACAGCGCGCGTGCCCTACATCGCTCTCGCAGCGGAGCAGCATGCGTTCTGGCGCGCGCTACAAATGTCGCCGCATGAAAACCAAACTCTTTGTGGCCAACTTCATTCCCATCCTCGCGCAAACGACGACTGGCGATCTCGCCGGCGGCGCCAGCAAGGCGCTCGGCATCGTCATGCTCATCGGATTCATCTTCGGAACGATTTGTGTGATCGGCGGCGGCTTCGCCATCCGGCGCGGCGATACCGACGCCGGAAAATTGTTGATCATTGGCGGGCTGATCATTGCCGGCGCGCCGGTGATTGTAAAAGCGCTCTTCACTGCTTTCGGGATCGACAGTTCCACGGTCGATGTCGGCCCGTTTCAATGAGCGCGAAACACGAGCTGCGTTTCACCGAAACAAACAGCGCGGATGACTCCGCCGGCAAAACGTGGGGCCTGGAGGGAAATCTCTTCTGGTTTGTGGCGGGCGGAGCATTTGTTGGAGTGCTGACGCTGCTTCTCCTGTTCAGCATGTGGCACTGGAGTTTTCTCTCCGCGCTCATCCCTGCCTTGATCCCGTTAGGCATTGCGTTGCTCTATGCCGTCGCATTGCGGCAAGGCAAACCCTGCGGGTTCGACATTGATCTCTTTGAACTTTGGCTGAAAGGCCCGGGCTTCGGCCCTCAACTTCCGCGCGAAGTCGCGGGCATCCTCCGCTTCCCACTGACCATGTTTGAATCTGCTCCTAACGGTTACTTTGTTCGTGACCTCATCGTCTTTCACGGCCTGCGCAAAGGTTGTTATGTCTCGAAAATTTCATCATCGAACCAGAGGTCGTTTCGCGCCTCTATGACGCCGGGTCGTTGGGCTGATGCAGTCATGAGCAGGATCGCGTCGGGACTCATTTTGTCCCCATACTCCCAGCCGGCCGCCTTCGGAAACTGCAGGTTCTTTGTGTATTCGGTCCGGCGTTTGTCTATCTCCGCATTCCGGCTTTTCCAGTGTCGCCGCAGCTCGCCAGCCTCA
>JBBSIA010000015.1:0-105180 GCA_038232335.1 Chthoniobacterales bacterium | reverse complement strand
GATGCAGGTGGCCTCGTCAGTGGTGGATGCGCTCGATGCGGCCATCGTGCAGAAGGCCCTGCATGCGCTCGAGGAGCGCTACCGCGTGCCGGTGACTTTATTTTACATGCAACAACATTCCTATCGCGAGATCGCCGAGATCCTTGCCATTCCCATCGGCACCGTGATGTCGCGCATCTCGCGCGGCAAAGCGGATCTGCGCAAAGGATTGAGCGATCACGCTGCGCTCGAGTCGCGCAAGGTCTTGCCCATTACCGGAGAGCAAGCGCATGGATAACAGGGAAGCTCGCTCGATTTTAAGCCTGCATCGCCTTGGCGAGCCCGCGCTCGATGAAGCGCGCCTCCAGGAAGCCTTGCGCAAAACCGAGACGGATCCCGAGCTGGCGCAATGGTGGAGCGCGGAGCAGGAGCTCGATCGAATCATCGCCGCCAAACTGGCGACCACGCCAGTGCCTCACGGATTGAAAGCGCGGATCACCTCCGGCGCGCCGATGCGCGCACAAGTGATCCGGCCCACCTGGAGCCGCGTCCTTCTCGCCGCCGCCGCATCGATCATTCTCATGGGCGTGCTCTTCAGTTCGTGGCGCGGCCCATTTCAGCCGGCGGTCTCGTTGGCGGATTACCGCGATGAGATGGTGAGCTTCATCAAGGTGCCGCCGAATCTCGAATTGGAATCTTCCGATCTCACGCGCTTGCAGAATTTCCTCGCGAAAACCGACGCACCCGCGCGGTTTGCGGTGCCGAAAAATCTCCAGGCTTACGAGCCGGCCGGCTGCCGTGTCCTGCGTTTTCGAGGACACGATGTTTCGCTCGTTTGCTTCAAGATCGGCCGTGGCCAACTCGCGCATCTGTTTGTCGCCGACGTAAAATCAGTGCCGACCGCCGGCCGAGCCGCCGCGCCCGTTTTTGCAGCGGAAGAGGATTGGATGACCGCGACCTGGACGGAAGATGGACACGCCTATCTCCTGGCAGTGAAAGGCAATCGCGCTGCGGCCGAAGAATTTCTCCGAGACTCGTGACCACTGCGCGGAAATCCACCGCCCGCACCCGTTCACCCAAACGGAAGCTCGCGGGTTTGTTCTCGGGTTATTCCGCCACGCCGCGGCCGCTGGCCGGCTATGCCATGCTCGTCGGCCTCTTCAGCGCCGGGTTAGCCAGTGCCTTCGCCGCGTCGAAGCAGAAGGGCGAACATTTACCGGAGCTAGGCGCGAGCGATCTTCTTCTGCTCAGTATTGCCACGCACAAGCTCAGCCGGATCGCGGCCAAGGATCTCGTGACCAGTCCGTTCCGCGCGCCGTTTGTGAAATTCAAGAAGTCGGCCGGAGCGGGCGAAGTAGAAGAGGAAGCGCGCGGCCAGGGTCTGCAGGAAGCGATCGGCGATCTCATTAGTTGCCCATATTGCCTGGCGCCCTGGGTCGCGGCGACGCTCGTTTTTGCCTCGGAACGCGCCCCGCGGAGCACCCGTGTCCTCAGCACAATTTTCACTATTGCCGCCGGCTCGGATTTTCTAAATCGCCTATACGCTCGCGCGAAGGAATAGCGTGCGCCGGTTACGATACTTCGCGAATTCTGGCCCTAAACCCCCGGCGAATAGAGATGGGCACCCTCAAAGCGAAGCCGTGTCCACCGTCTGAATTAAGTCTTCGCGGTCCCATTGTCCGTTTTAAAGAACGGTTACTACGATCGGCAAGTTCGAGCCCTGAGATTGCGTTGGCCGCCGCGCGCGCGAATAGCTGACATGCAACACCGAAAACGGCGGAGCGAATGCCGCTTTCTTTTGAAGCGACCGTATTGCTGGACGATCGAGATGTTCCAGCAATTGAATTCCGCATCTGCGCGTAGCTTTCCTTCACGATCTCTTCGCCGCTTGGAATATCCAACGATCGCGCCACCTCTTCGCAGACGATCCGCTCGCGGCGGGCGCGGCATCGTGATGATATGCGCGACCACTGGGCGATGCGATTGAGAGTCATATCCGAGGCGCAGTCGCCGATGTCACGCTCGCTGAAGTTCAGCACGTTGGTTCGAGTTCGTTGTATCGGTGGACGAGCTGTTACTGCGATCGTGCGACGTGCCCGACTGAAGGCAGGAACCGACGCGATCGAGATGCTGCGAGGATCGCGGGCCGTCTGTTTGTTCAGCATCTCAAAAATGGCATTCTAGTAGGCGCGTGGAGACACAGGTTCTTGTCGTCGGCGCTGGCCCAACGGGACTCACCCTTGCATGTCACTTACGTCACCTCGGCGTGCGCGTGCGGATCATCGATCAGAAGGCCGGCTTTTCTACGACCTCGAAAGCAATCGGCCTGCAATATCGCGTCTCAGACATTCTCGCCTGCATGGCCGTGGCGGAGCGCTTTCTCGCCGTTGGTGGAACTCCGACAATCGTCAATATCCTCCAGGGTGATCGTCGACTTGTGCGGTTGGCATTCAGGCCGTCCGGGAATGAGAGCGGCAAAGGTGCGTTCGCGCCCAAGGCGATCGTCATTCCGCAAAGCGAAACCGAGAGGCTCTTGGGCGAACTGCTGCAAGAACGCGGCGGCTGCATCGAATGGAAGACCGAGTTCCTGGAGTTCACGCAGAGCGACGAGGGCGTTGTTTCCCGCGTGCGATCTCCCAGCGGATCGGAGGAGCAGATCGCTTCAGAATGGCTGGTGAGCTGCGAAGGAACCCGCAGCGTCATCCGCGAGTCGGCTGGGATTAAGTTCGCGGGTAAGACCTACCCGCTCGCATTTTTTCTGGCGGATGTGGAACTGGATGGCTGGCTCCGGCACGAAGAAAACTATGTCTGGATGCACGCGGACGGATCGTTCGCCGCCCTGCCCTTACCAGGGCCACGAAGCTGGAGACTGTTTGTCGACGTCACAAAGTCGCCGCCCACGAGCGGAGTGACACTCGAGATGATTGCAGAGCTGATGCGGAAGCGCACTGGCGCGCAACAAATTCGCATCTCCAATCCAACCTGGGTTTCAGAGTTCCGCATTCAATGTCGAATGGTCGATCGCTATCGAAGCGGTCGAGTCTTCGTCGCCGGTGATGCCGCGCATGCGCATAGTCCGACCGGAGGGCAGGGAATCGTGACTGGTATTCAGGATGCAACCAACCTGGCGTGGAAGCTTGGCCGCGTGCTGGAAGGAGCGGCGCCGGGATTATTGGATACCTACGAGGAAGAACGCCTTCCGAAAGCTGCGGAGGTTTTGAAAAAAACGGACCGCACGACGCGTCTGCTGCTTGCGCCCGATCCTCTTTCCAGGCTGCTGCGCGATTACTTTGTCCTGCCAATCATGCGGAATTCGTGGATGCAGCAGAAGCTTTTCGCGAAGCTCGCTCAACTCCACGTTAACTATCGCGGGTCCAGCCTGTCAGTGCATCAAGACGTACGGCGCTCGATCTTGAGGGCGGGTGATCGTGCGCCCGACATCGCTTTCCAGGACCGTCACGCTGGCAAGACCATAACTCTCTTTCAGCTCCTCGCGCCGATGCGAATGATTGCGCTGATCGGAGCGGAGACCTCCGATGCCGACAAAGTGCGGCTGACGGAGACGCTCGCGAAGGCGAAGATCCAAAGCCACACCGTGGCCGTTACAAGTAACGAAATGCTCCAAGAATCGGATGGTCTGATTGATACGCACGGAGACTTCCTGCGCCTCTACGGGATGAATGGGCCATTTCTTTGCCTGATCCGACCGGACGATCACATTGGGTTCTTCCAGCGGCCAGTTAATCATCAGGAGCTTGAGAAATATCTAGTTCGAGTTTGCTGACGGCGAGAGTGTGGTCAGCCGCTAAGTGACGTGAAGCTACTCTCGAATTCGATTGTCATCCGTCGACGCGGACGTTAGTGCACAGCCCGGCGATGAAAGTCTTCGGGGCACCAGTAGAATTCATCCTTTTCGCTCTGATGCTCGCGGGCGTGGCGGTCTTTCATCATCATAC
This sequence comes from Chthoniobacterales bacterium, assembly GCA_038232335.1. Classification (GTDB taxonomy): domain Bacteria; phylum Verrucomicrobiota; class Verrucomicrobiia; order Chthoniobacterales; family UBA10450; genus JACCXL01. The sequence continues at coordinate 101,245 of JBBSIA010000015.1, read as the reverse complement.
CTTGCGGGTGTCGCTGATTGGCCTCGCGGCGATTGTCTGTTACAAGCTTTCCGTCACCGGTTTTGCAACCGGCAATGGGTTGGCCGGACTGCTTGCGCACTTCGGACACGAATGGGTTGTCCTAGCGAACTTGCTCCTTCTGCTCCTCGGCTTTGCCATGATCTCGGATCATTTCGAGCGTAGCCATCTGCCGGAGCTGCTCCCGAAGTTCTTGCCACATGATTGGAAAGGCGGGTTCGCTTTGCTCGCCTTGGTTTGGATTCTCTCCAGCTTCCTCGATAACATCGCCGGTGCGTTGATTGGCGGCGCGATGGCGCATCAGCTTTTCCGCGGGAAAGTGCACATTGCCTTCGTCGCCGCGATTGTCGCCGCGTCCAACGCCGGGGCGCGTGGAGTGTCATCGGCGACACCACTACGACGATGATGTGGATCGCGGGTGTCGCGCCGCGTCGCGTGTTGGAAGCAATTATTCCCGCTGCGATCTCGCTCGTGATATTCGGAATCCCGGCCGCGCTTCGGCAGCAGAAGCATTCTCCCATCATGCAACTCTCTCTGGAGCGCCCCCCGGTCGACTGGCTGCGCGTTGCCCTGGTCGGTTTCATTCTGGTGTTGACGATCGCAACGAATGTTCTCGTGAATCTGAAGTTTCCCGCGCAAGCCGATCACTTCCCGTTTCTCGGTGTAGTTCTGTGGGCGGGCCTGCTTGTTTCAGCTATCTCCCGCCGGCCAAATTGGTCCCTGCTGCCGCGCTCTTTTCGCAGCTCGATCTTTCTCGTGGCGCTCGTCACGGCCGCGTCGCTGATGCCGGTGCAACACCTGCCGAGTGCGTCGTGGCAAACAGCCTTCGCTCTCGGATTCCTCTCTTCCGTCTTCGACAATATTCCGCTTACCGCCTTGGCGCTGAAGCAAGGCGGTTACGATTGGGGGTTTCTCGCCTACGCGGTCGGTTTCGGCGGCTCAATGATCTGGTTCGGCTCCTCCTCGGGCGTTGCGCTCTGCAACATGTATCGGGAGGCGCGTTCCGTCGGCCAATGGCTGCGTCACGGTTGGTGGATTATTCCGGCCTACGTGGTTGGGTTCTTTGCCATGTTCGCATTTTGGCAATGGCATCCGGATCCGCCGGATCGGACCGACCGCCAGGCAACAGCGGCTGTGCGCGAGGCGACATCGAGTCCCGATGGGCGAACTTCTTCGCGCACTTTCAACGAATCCACGGCAAATCGGGCCCGGTAGTTAGCACTTTTTTGTATGGCTTGGTCGCAAGCCTTGCGGCGGTCGCTTTTCAGCTCGCGATTAGTTGGATCTATCGCCGCGTGTATTGGCTCCGAGCACAGGTGCATTTTGGCCTTTCGCCTGCATTAGCCTCGCGGTCATCGTCGTTTCATCGCTCCTTGTCGGCTGGCTTTTGAATTCGTTTTCACCGGAGGCGGCGGGCAGCGGGATTCCGCAGGTGAAGCTGCACTACTGGAAAGAATTTGGATCCGCGCCCCGCCGCATCGCTTGGATCAAATTCGTCGCCGGCGTGATTAGCATCGCCGGCGGACAAAGCCTCGGACGCGAAGGACCGACCGTCCAGATCGGGAGTAATCTAGCCTCAAGCCTGGCGGGCCTTCTCGGCGTGTCCAAGCAAAGCAGACGCGGTGCGAATGCCGCCGGAGCTGCGGCCGGTTTGGCAGCAGCTTTCAACTCTCCGCTCGCGGGCGTGGCGTTTGTTCTGGAGGAGATAATTGGGGACTTGAATAGCCGCGCGCTCGGCAGCGTTTTGCTTGCGTCAGTCATCGGCGCGTTTGTCGTGCATGCCTTCATCGGCCCACAGCCTGCATTTGTATTGCCGGCCGTGAATGAACCAACGTGGCGCGCCTACTTGATGATGCCATTCGTAGCAGCCCTGGCTGCCTTGATCGGTGTCTTCTTTCAACGCGCTTCACTTTCATTGCGCGCGCGTTCGCGCAAATTCAAGGTCGTGCCGGGATGGCTGCATCCGCTTGCAGGTGGACTCATGACGTGGCTCGCCGGGATTTCGATTTTCGCATTCACTGGCCGGCTAGGAGTCTTTGCTCTCGGCTACGAAGATCTATCCGATGCGCTCACGCACGGCATGGTCTGGCAGCTCGCCGCCCTTCTTCTTGCCGGCAAATTGATCGCGACCATCGCTAGTTACGGCTTCGGTGGCTGCGGCGGTATTTTTTCTCCAATCTTTCTTTGGTGGAATGTGCGGCGCGCTTGTCGCTTCCGTCGCTTCGCACTTTCTCGCGCTTAACCAATCGGATGATCTTCTCCTCGCCATCGGGGGAATGAGCGCTTGTCTCGGAACGGTGGTGCAAGCGCCCGTCACTGCCGTTCTCATCATTTTCGAAATGACGCACCAATTCGCGGTTGTGCCTGGTCTCATGCTCGCCTGTCTCGTTAGTCAGGTTGTCGCGCGCCGTCTCGTCCGACACAATTTTTACGATCAAGTCCTTCTCCAGGACGGACATCAAATGAAACACGTCATCCCCCCCGCGCGATCTCCGCAGCTGGCATAATCTCCCGATCTCCGCGATTGCGAACTTCAATCCGATCGTCGTCGCGGATGAGAGCGAGTCTGCCCTCACACTGGTGCTGGAGAAAAATCCCTATCGTTTCTTTCCCGTGAGTGAAAATGGACGCGTCAAAGGCATGGTCGCGCGCACCGAAATGGAAACGGCCATCGCGGAACACCGTCCGTTACGACTGCAGCCCGCGCGCGAATGTCGTCCCGCTGATTCAATTCGCGATTCCCAATCATCGCTCATCGATTCGGCGACCGGCACCGTCCTTCTCACCGATCATGCGGATGGAACCTTGCTCGCCATCGTTACCTTGCACGATATATTGCGCGCACAGGTGTCGATTGGCGAACGTTGAGCGAGCGATCGTCCTAGAATGGCAACGGCCTCACGCTTTGAGGACGAGGAAGAGCAAGCTGATACAATGGGCACTGCGCAGATGATCAGGACGACGTTATTGCGCGGACCGCGTTCCCTGGGAACAAGATCATCCGCGACAATCATCCGCTCGATCTTCTGTAGATGCCGCAGCACGTAAATGAATGTGCCTATCACCGCGAACAGTGCCACCAACGCAAGTATCCGGATCGGCAAGAGTGGATCGGTCGCAAGGAGGAAGGGTAGTTGATTCCTGGTGAGCTTTCGCGTCCTTGCTTCTTCTGTTTATCGGCGATCTGATCCTTTGGTGTTTCAGTCTTAGCCGAGATGACCTGCGACAACGATTGCGGGTGCTGCGGGAGCATATCACCGATCGTTCGGTTAATCTAATTTGCCGAATTAGATTGAACCCTTGCCTAACGAGTAATCGATTGCTGCTGCGCAAACTGAGGCGTCGAATTCAGCTGCCGACTGCAGCAGGGCGGACTTGAACGGAAGCACGGTTGCTCCAGCGGAGCTGGTTCCTTTTCGAAAGAGGACGACCAATAGGCCTTCATTGATTGCCCGGCGGATTTCATCGACCGCACGACCCGACTCTAACCTGCGCTTCCGATTAACGAAAATCGTTCCAGCCGCGCGCGCGAGAGATCCGAACACCGGCCAGCGTGCGACCTCGCTCTACACCGCCGCGGGCCGGATGACGAAGCGACAATCGCAACGAACGCGGCGATGGTGCGCGATGCACCTTCGCTCCTCCCATCGAATCCTCGCCTGCTTATCGCTCCTCTCGTTCCTGGTCGGATCATCTGCCTTCGCGCAGCTCGAGCGCGCGTTCGAGGCGCATGGCGGTCTCGCAAAATGGAAAAACTTCGGGAGCGTTGAGTTCGATCAGGCGTGGACCTCGGCCAAGGGCGTGAAGAAAGACCACCAGCTTTTCGATCTCCGCAGCCGCGACGGGATCATCACGAGCGATGCCTACACTCTCGGCGCGAGCAAGGGCGAGGTCTGGATCAAGCCCGCACCGGACGCGCTCGGCGGCACGCCCCCGCGCTTCTACATGTGGACACCGTTCTACTTCTTCAGCATGCCGTTCGTCTTTGCCGATCCGGGCGCGGTGCAGGAGTCGTTAGGCAAAAAGATGTTTCAAGGCCAGGAGTTCGATGCCGTGAAGGTCACGTTCAAAAAGGGCACCGGTGATTCGTCGGATGATTTCTACACCGCTTACGTCGATCCGAAGTCCGGAGAGCTGAAGCTCGTGAGCTATGTCGTGACCTACGCCGCGTTGCGCAAAAACAAACCGATGGATCAACTGGAGCCGCATGCGCTGGTTTTCGAGGAATGGCAGGATGCCAGCGGCCTGCGCGTGCCGAAGCGCGGCTCATTCTACAACTGGAAGAATGAGAACATCGAAGGCGAGCCGCTGGGAGTCATGGAGTTCTCGAATGTCGTCTTTTCGGAGAAGACACCCGATGTCGCGAAATTTGCGAAGCCAGCAGATGCGGTAATTGCGCCGCTATAGCGGTTGGTCAGCTGTAGCATCTTGAGACAATTTGGGCCGCTTGATCAGGTGGCTCAAAGAAAAACCTAGCCACGGATGGACACGGATGAAACACGGATTGTGGAAGGCATGTTGTCGAGTCATCCGTAAAAATCCGTGTCCATCCGTGGCTAAGTGTTTGCGCATCGTCGCGCGGACGAGAAATGTGATTACGATCGTCGACCCATGAAGCAGCCGCGATTCGTTCCGCTCGCCCAACGCGAAGTGCTCGCGGACGACCAGGCGCGAGAACGCGCGCACGCTTTCTTCGAGCAGATGCAGCGGCGACGCACGGTCCGCGAATTCTCCCCTCGCGCAGTGCCGCGCGAAGTGATCGAAGATTGCCTGCGCGTGGCCGGGAGCGCGCCGAGCGGCGCTAACTTGCAGCCCTGGCACTTCGTCGCGATCGACGACCCCTCGGTAAAACACGAGATCCGCGTCGCGGCGGAGGAGGAAGAGCGCGAGTTCTATGAACACCGCGCGCCGAAGGAATGGCTCGAGGCGCTCGCGCCGCTCGGAACTGATTCGCGCAAGCCGTTCCTGGAGATCGCGCCCTGGCTGATCGCGATCTTCGCGCAACCCTACAGCACACTGCCAGATGGCAGCCGGATGAAACACTACTACGCGACGGAGTCAGTGGGGATCGCGACGGGTCTGCTCGTCGCGGCGATTCATCAAGCCGGCCTTGCCGCGCTCACGCACACGCCCAGCCCAATGGCGTTCCTGAACCGCATCCTCGGGCGTCCCGCGCACGAGAAGCCATTTCTCCTGCTGGTCGTCGGAAATCCCGCCGCGGATGCACGAGTGCCCGATATCGCGCGAAAGTCGCTCGACGAAATCGCATCCTTCGTACTTTAGAGCGGCCTGGCCAAGAGCGAATGATTTCCCGAAGAATAACAACGCTGCTGAGCCGGCGTGCCGCCGCCGCGATGCCCAAAGCGCCCGGACCCAGGCCCGTCATTTCATGAAATTTGACTTCTCCGAAGCGACTAAAAGTCTGCACGAGCTGCTTCGGAGCTTGCTGGATCGCCTGCCTTACATCGGCGCGGCGCTGGTAGTTTTCGTCATTTTCCTTCTGATCGCGAAAGGCGTGCGCGCGCTTGTCCGCAATCTCGCGGAACGCTCGCGCAAGCGGCGCAATGTCGGGATTGTGCTGGGCCGCCTCGCCCAATGGGTGATTCTTTTCGTGGGACTCCTGATCGCGCTAGTGATCGCGATCCCCAGTTTCAAGCCGGGGCAACTGGTGCAGTTGCTTGGCATCAGCAGCGTCGCGATCGGGTTTGCCTTTCGCGATATCCTGCAAAATTTCCTTGCCGGCATTTTGCTCCTTTTGCGCGAGCCTTTTCGCGTCGGCGACCAGATCGAATACCTCACCTACCAAGGGACGGTGGAGGAAGTGGAAACGAGCGCGACCGTGATCAAGACCTACGACGGTCGCCGCGTGGTGATCCCGAATGGCGAGCTGCTGACTAACGCCGTGACGGTCAACACGGCCTACGCCCATCGGCGGCTGGAATACGATGTGGGGATCGGCTACGGCGATGACAATCGCGCACGCGAAGAAGCTCCTACTCGAGGCGGTCTCAGAGATTGACGCCATTCTCGACGACCCCGCGCCCGACGCGATCGTGTTCGACCTCGCGTCGCACAGTGTAAATATCCGGCTGCGCTGGTGGGTGGCCCCGCCTTCTCGTTCCGATGCGCTCGACTCGCGCGATCAGGTTTTGATGGCCGTCAAAGCCAAGCTACTGGCCCACGGGATCGACCTGCCCTTTCCAACCCAGCACGTCCTTTTTCACGATCAAACCGAGGAGACGGACGGCGATCGCGCCCGGCAACGGGAAGGCTGGCCCGCAGGTGGAGGTGCAGTGCCGAAATCGCGCAGCCTGGCCGCGGCCATTGAAGATGCCGGCCGCGCGCAGCGGCATGATGGGTCCGCAGCCTACGAATGAAAACATTCCTCAGCGCCGCGCTCGAGCGGTTGCGAACCAGCTACTGGTTCATCCCATCGCTGCTCGCCGTGGGCGCCAGCGCGCTCTCCTTCGCGACCGTCCACGCCGACACGCTGATCAATGCAAAATGGGTGCGCACGACCGGCTGGATCTGGGCCGGAGGACCGGAAGGCGCGCGCAACGTTCTGGCCACAATCGCCGGCTCCACCATCACTGTCGCGGGCGTGGTGTTCTCGGTCACGATCGTCTCCCTCACGCTCGCTTCTTCACAGTTCGGACCGCGCCTGCTCCGCACCTTTTTGAACGACCGCTGGACGCAAATCGTCCTCGGCGTTTTCGTTTCCACCTTCCTCTATTGCCTGCTTGTGCTGCGCACGATCCGCGGCACGGACGCGGCGACCTTTGTTCCCTTCCTTTCCGTCACAGTCGGCCTTCTTTTCGCCGTCACGAGTGTGGCGTTCCTGATCTTTTTCGTGCATCACGTCTCGAATGCGATTCTAGCGGACAATCTGATCGCGCGCGTCGCGGCGGAGCTGCGCCAGGGTATTGATCGCCTCTATCCCGATGACGTCGGCATCGGTGAAACAGAAGGGGCAGAGAGCATCGAACGCGATCTCCCGCCGCGTTTCGACGAGGAAGCCCAGGCGATCAATTCAAAGACCAGCGGTTACATCAACGCGATCTCGATGGAGAACCTGCTCGTCTTCGCGAAGGAAAAAGACCTGGTGCTGCGCCTGACTCGAAGACCGGGCGATTTTGTGGCGGAAGGCGCGACGCTCGCTTCGCTCTGGCCGGGAGAAAGGTCTGACGAGAGCACGATCGCGAGGGTGCAGCGCGCATTTTATTTTGGCCACGAGCGGACCCCGACGCAGGACCTCGAATACTCGATCGATCAACTGGTTGAGGTGGCGGTGCGCGCGTTGTCGCCGGGAATCAACGATCCGTTCACGGCTATCACCTGCATTGATTGGTTGGGCGACGCGCTCATATGTGTCGCTGGCCGCGAGCTACCGTCCGGCTGGCGCTACGACGAGGAACACCGGTTGCGGATCATCGCGAAGACAACCGACTTCGCCGGGATCACGGCCGCCGCCTTTAACCAAATCCGGCAGTACGGAAGCAAAAGCGTCGCCGTTATGCTGCGTCTGCTCGAAGTGCTGGCAAGCGTGGCGCCGCATCTTCGGCGCGAGACAGATCACGCGGTGCTGCTCGCGCACACGCGAAAAGTTCGCGATGACGGCTGCGCGCACGTACAAAATCAGAGCGATCGCGCCGAAATCGAGGAACGTTTTGCGATTGCGCAACGTACGCTCGCAATCGGTGATTAGTGCGAATCGATTGGTCGAACATCCAGCCTGACGATCATGAATCGCTTATTGAAACGGCCAACCAGGCTGGTGCCGCTCCTTTGCGTGCTTCTTCTCTCTAGCGGCGGTGGGCCCCGTGTCGCCTCGTCGCGAGAGGCGAGCCGTTACAGCCATCGGATGCATAACCGCTTTTACCAAGCGTGGGTCCAGCCGCGTTCAGTGATTGCGCCGCGCGGGAAAATTTCGGTGCAGATCGATAGGGACGGACGCGTCCGTCGATTTCATATCGCCCAGCCGTCCGGTTACGCCGCGGTCGATGAGCCCAATCCGTGACGTTGCTCGTCGCGTCAAAAAGGTCGCGTCACCGCCAGTCGCGTCGGCGCGCGACCGATTCGATCTCCGAATCTTTTTCGAGCTGGATGTAAAGCGTTAGTCGCTTCGCGCCTCTCCAGCCTGACTCGTTCCCGACTTTTGACTGGCAGCCTGACTCTACCAACCGGCTCGCTTACGCCTGATTTTTTCTCAACTGCGTGAGCCAAGTGTCGAAGCTCCTTAGTCGTCCTTTCGCGATGTGCTCTCGAAGTGTGACAGCGCCTTCAGATTGAGCCTCGCGATAGACAACGTCAACGGCCACCGGGTTGATGTGAACGACTTGGGTAAAGAGCGGCGCATTCTGTCTCCGCCGTTCGCATGCGGCTCGTAGTCGCGCTGCATCGAACTCGTTTGTGACGAGCACATACGCGAAGTCTTCGCCGGCTGATTCAAGGCGCTCGCACGTTTGACAATCGCTCATGAATTGTTCCTCCCGGTCAGCGCGAATACTCCACTTTGCGGTCACCAGCGTGCGAAATCCCTTGCTCAGCAATCCAAGATCGACCTTCTTGATTTTTTCGTTTGGAGACGGCCGGTGGAAGCCCTGCAAGTCGTGCAATGCGACCCGGGTTCGCACTCCCGACGAGATTCTTTCGCTTGTTCTCTTGCGACAGGTGCGGGTGGATACGTCGCGTTAAGTCGGCGATGACTTGCGCGGGCGGCTCGGGGTTCATCCGTCGCCCAGCACTTCTCGAATAATTGCAGCGAGTTCCGGATCTTCTCCTGGCTGCGGGAACGAACGACCAGCATATGGCTCTCGCTGGCGATCGTACGCAGCGCTGCGGCCCGTGAGAACGCGCCGTGCGAGATCTTTGACTGCTTCGCGGAACAACCAGTCGATCTGCTCCGCGAGCGCTGCGGGCGCAACATTGAGCTCATTCGAGAGCCAGTCATGAAATGCCAGCGAGCGGGCGTACCAAGATCGTCCCGGCTGAGCTTTGTCGGATTCGTAGCAGTGAGCCAACGCAGTGGTTCTATCGATCCACAACAGCAATCGATAGACATGTTGCCACGCGTCGGCGGGCGAGATTGCGGCAGCAGTTTCGAAGTAGCGAGCCAGCAGGCGAGCACGATTGCCCGCGCCGAAAGCGCGGTCGACGACTTCTGGCGGAGGATTAGTCGCCGGTTCGGGTGCTTGATTACCAGCAGCCATTAATCGTCAGTAAAACAATTTCCCGACAGCCTGCGCGACGCGATTGGTTAGCGCGACCTGACATGTAGGCGAAGACTCAATAAGGACTGCTTTCCGTCCCATGTCGGCCGCTACCTCGCCAGTCGTGCCGCTTCCAGCAAAAGGATCGAGCACCGTGTCACCTTCGCGAGTAGTGGGCAGGAGCATCTGACGGACAAGAGTTCGTGGCCACATAGCGATGTGCCGATACGGCGAAGCCTCTGGGTTCACCCGCCATACCGAGTCACTCTTACCGTCCTCGTCCAAGGGCCTGCTGGCGGCCGTTTGCCAGACAGATCCGCATTTGCCCGATCTCCTTGCGCGCGCTCGCGCGTGACGCGACATCGATCGCGCTGCGATCGAAGAAGTAATTCGGGCGCTTAGTGAAGAGAAAGAGGAATTCGTAGTTGCGAGAGGGGCGATCGCGCGTTGGCTCTGGCATCGCGTTGCCCTCTGCGGTCTGCGATTCGAGATCGACCATAGACTTCGCCCAGATGATCGTACGTCGGCAAATCCATTGCGGTCCTGCCGGAGCGCCGACAAAGCGGCGAAAGTCGTGATCGCTCATCGCTAACTGAAACCTTTGAAGAACTCCCATTTCCGACTTGTGTGGGATGCCCGTGACGTAATGCTTGAAGAACTCAGGTTGCTGCCGCAGCGCTTGCGCGTAGCCCTTTCCGCGGCTGCGAACGTCCACTCGAGCCGTTTGGCGCGTTCGTTGTGCCTTTCTTGCCCTGCTTGTTGTTGAACGTATCGGCCAGGTTTACCCACAGGCAGCCGTCATCGCGGAGCGTGCGCCAGACCTCTTCGAACACGTTCAATAGGTGCCTGACAGAATCGTTCGGATGTTCTTCGTGTCCAAGTTCGTCCTGCCATCCATCCGGCCACGTCATCGTCGTCCCGTAGCGTCGCATGAGGTAAAATGGCGGCGAGGTAATGCAGGCCTGAACGCTGCTCGTGGTGACGCTCCGCAGTCCTTCGAGTGCATCGGTGTGCAGGATTCTGATCGGGTTGTCCGATTTCCCGTCACCGTTTTCCTCACATACGCGCGCTGTGCGGCTTCGTTTCACGCGCTGAACTATCACGGACGGCCAACATCAATAAATCCGCTCCAGTATTGGAGCGCGGTGGTGTTCTCGACAAAATAACCTGAGTAGTAGATGGAAACGTCTAGTTCGCTTTTGCCGCCTCCTGACTCTGAAACGGAGCGGCTTGCTTATTCGATTCAAGAGTCCGCCGATCTCTTGGGCGTTGATTACTTCAGCGTTTATCGCCTAATTCAGCGCGGCAAACTGCGCGCTTGTCGCGCGCTTCGTGGAAAGCTGCTCATTCCTCGCACCGAATTGCTACGACTTCTCAAAAGCTGATTCGTAGGCAGCTACGCCAAAGCTGACACGCCGTGCTTGAGCAAGGCTGTGATCCTGTCGCAGATGCCCGTAGGTCTTCATACAGAGCGCGCCGTCATCCTTATGTCCGAGCCAGCGCGAAACGGTGGGAATATCCACACCGCTCTCGATGCAAATCGTCGCGAACAGATGGCGCAAGTCGTGATGTGTGATTCGCCTCATCCCAATTTTCGCCGCCGCATGCGTCATGCTGTTCTGGCACTCGAACACACGCATGACACTCGCATTTGACGATTCGGTCGAACGTTCCTTCTGTAGTTCGATTAACATTCCTTCCAGCTCAGGAATCATCGCGACATATCCGCGATTCGCCGCCCTTCGTTCCAGTAACGGGATGCCCGCGAACACAGAGCTGGCGGCGCGAAAAGCACGTCTGACCAAGCTACAAAATCGCTTCACCCAGGCGCAGACCGCTATAAGCGAGAAACCGCACAAGATTGGCGCAATCTTGACTGACGCGCACCGGCCGTCCGGATTTCCTCGACAAATTTCAGGAACTCTTCACGCGACGGCAACTCCAGTTGCTTCGCTCGAATTCGCATTCGAGAAGATTCGCCGCGGGATTTCCGAAGCGCGCACCGTTATTCACCGCTTCTGCGAACACGCCTCGCAGCGTGCCGATCGCATTGTTCACTACCGAAGGGGCATACTGTTTTTGAAATCTAACCAACCACTCCTGACAATCGCGCTCGCTTACCTTACGCACATCCGTTCCGAAAAGCGCCGGCCACGAACGATTGATGAAATCATCAACCCGTCGTAATAATCCTTCGATCTCGGCTTGAGCGAGACATTCGCGTGGACCTTCTCCTGATACGCCCGCACAGCATCTGCGACGGTCATCTTGTCGATGGCAACGACCGTTAACGATTCGAGCTTCGCGCGATGATCGCGCATGACTTCTGGCAGCCGCTGCTTGGCGACCGAGAACACAGTTGTCTCCAAGGTCTTCAAGATCGGCTTTCCATTGACCTTGAAACGGGCAAAGTACGTTCCTGCCGGTCGATAACGGACTAAATTCTGAACTGCCGTCACTTCCCATGTCGGTTTGCTTGCAGCACTCATCAGCCGACGATTTTGATCCAGTCGGCAACGCGGGTACGCTCCGTTCATGGAGCGACCTCGATCAGCGATGCTGACGACCGCAGATCGACTTCCATTTCACCCGTTTATGCAGATTAGAGCCCCGTTTTGACGCCGGGGTGTATAAAGGGGGTGTATAAAGAGCTTTGGCAGCCGCGCGTTTTTGCCTACTCTACGAGAGTAAACGCCGGTATAGCTCAGTTGGTAGAGCAGCTGATTTGTAATCAGCAGGTCATCGGTTCGAGCCCGATTGCCGGCTTGCGCTTGCATTGAGCGCATCGTCCTTGCGCCGGTTGTTGATTTGACGCCTTTCCTTGCTCGCCGCGACTCGATTGGATCCCGGCGAAGCCTGTCTTGTTGCACTGAGCAGTGAATGGATTCCAAACGTTCGTGCCTCATGCGAACGCTCCGCGCCGAGGACGAGAAACCAGGGGACAGGTGGGTTCCGAGAAGGTTAATCAGGAAGGCAGGCAGTAAAAAGAGCCGACGCAACGCGCGATCAGCCGGGATCGATGGTAAAACCACCAACCCAAAAAGTGACCCGAATTTTAGGAGATATCCCGTCTTATTTTCCTCCTTTTCCACCTTCATGATGGGCATCCATGTTTGGGAATGGGTTACCACGTTGAATGGCTGAAGAAGGTAGAGTCACAGGCATCCTGACTGGGGCACGGGCATCCGATCCGATAAAGATCCAGCGCGAACAGGCAAGACGTCTCTGGGCTCAGAGGCTCCAAGCCTGTGCTCCGGCGCGGCAAACAGGTTCAAGAAATAGCGCTGCCAGTCTTTGTATGGCAAGCCGCAGTCGGCGGGAACCGGGCTTTCCGAACCTTTTGCAGGATGCCGATAAATGCGCCATCAAGAGGGCTCACTACCCCGCATGGATTCGAACCATGAATAACGCCTCCAAAGGGCGCTGTGTTACCGTTACACCACGGGGTAAGTAGAGTCCGCGCGATCAAGCGGCTGCTGCGCAAACAACTAATTCCCCCGCGAAATATTCGCAATCGGATTCCGGCAACAAGCGGTTGTTACCGCGAAATCTCTCAGAGCTCGGGCATCGAAGTAGGAATCCGAATGTCCACCGTCGAGCCGCTGCCCGGCACGCTCGAGATCGAGATTTTGCCGCCGTGCCCTTCGATTACTGACTTGGCGATCGCCAGCCCGAGGCCGGTGCCGTGCGACTTTCCGTGCGTGACAAATGGCTCGAACAGCTTTGGCAGAATTTCCGGCGCAATGCCGGTGCCGGTGTCGGAAATCCTTAGGACAAACTGGTCTTGCACCCGGTCAGTTGTGATCGTGAGGATGCCGCCGCTCGGCATCGCTTCGCGCGCGTTCTTGATCAAATTACAGAGCACGCGAGTGAAGCGTGCGAGATCGATATGGATATCGCCCTCATAGCGGGTTCGCCTGACGAACTGAATGTTTTTGCCCGGCAGCAGCCGCAGCGCTTGCTCGTTCAACTCATCAAGGAGACGCCACACCGAAACGGGTTGTTTCAGCACCGGCGTCGAACCCCGGGCGTAATCGAGCAGCTCCTGCGTGGTCGCAAGCATGCCATCGACGGCGCCATTCAGCATTGAGGTCAACTCCCGCAGCCGCGGATCGTTGCTTTCGCTTGCGATCAGATCAGAGCAACAGCGCACAATGCAGATGGGGTCTTTGAGATCGTTGATAATCGTGCTCGCCATCGAGCCGACCAGGCTGAGGCGCTCCGTCCGCATGACTTCGGAAATAAAATGGGAGTTCACACTGCGCAGCCGTTCCATGACCGAGCGCAGAAAGTTCGCGTGCAGCCGGTTGGGCGCGAGCTCGAGCAAATGTTGAAAAGCACCTTCATTGACCGTGCCGACGACAGTGGCTTCCACGGCCGTGGCCATGGCTGAGCGCGGTTGACGATCGAGCAACGCCATTTCACCAAAGAAGTTCCCTGGGTGGATGAACCCGAGGGTCTCCTGCTTTCCGCCAAGCCCGGCCTTGGAAATCTTCACCGAGCCTTTGCCAACGAGATAAAGGGTGTCGCCAGAATCGCCTTCGCGGAAAACGATTTCGCCTTTCTGTAAACGGCGGACGCGCACGTCGGGCGCAATTTCCTCCAACACGTCCGGCTTGATGCCTTCAAAAAGGCGATTATGGGAAAACTGCTCGAAAAGCTTGACCGCGCTCTCGGTGGACATGGCCTTTACCTACACAGCAGCCGCGATGCCGCGGAGCGAATCGTCCGCGCGGGCGCCGCGCACGCTCTCCAGGAGAGACCGGACATAAGTGACGAGATCTTCGGCCGAATACGGTTTGCGCATCAATCCAGAAAGCCCTTCCCGTAGCAGGGATTGCAATTTTTCGTCATCGATAAAACCTGTCGTCAAGACCACCGGCAAGGCGGGAGAAATGCTGCGAAGACGACGAAAGACTTCATCGCCGTCCATGAACGGCATCGACAAATCGAGCAAGACGAGGTCGAAATTGCCCGGGCGGCCGCGAAAAAGATCGAGGCATTCGAATCCGGAGGCTGTGGTGACTACTTCGAAATTGGCGTCACTAAGGATCTGATCGGAAAGCGCCAGCGCCATGCGTTCGTCGTCCACCACCAAAATGCGCTGCTTCGGAGAAAGCGTCGGATTGGGTGTCGGCTTCTTCGCGCCAGCGGCGAGGTCGGGATGGATGAGAACCTTCTGAGGGGAGCCTCCCGCCTGCGCGACCAGTTGGGCGGCGATTTCTTCCGCCCGCTGCACACTGGCGCGAAGCATGGAAAAATACTTTTCGGATCCCGCATTGCCTTCCCAGATATTCTCGAGCAACGCACTCGTGCCGGAGATGATTTGAAGAAGGTTGTTCAGCTCGCTGGCCGTTTCTGGCGAGCCGCTTTCCCGATTAATGACCATGCCAACGAGTTAAGCACCAAGCGTGCCGATTTCCATAATTCCCATAATTATAGACTCGCTATCCCCCGTCGGTGCTGCCTCCGCTTGGTCAACCGAGGAGCGGGTTGCCCTACAAATCGACGCGTCATTTGCCGCCCGGAACCGACGCCCAGTCTGGGCATTTTCGTACGCCAGCTGACAAGCGCTGATCGCCGAGGCATGGCGAGTAGCGCGAGCGTCTCTCTTGCGTTTTTATTGTTCTGTAAAGCGTGAGAGAAACGTAATTGCACCCTACCTGCTCACGTGGCCGGGAGGCTCTCGCCCAGGCAATTCGTCGCTCGCAAAGCGCTTCGTTCTAGCTATAGTTGCCTTTCCCCATGACGAACGAATTGGCCATCCGAAATTTGCATGTCTCGATCAATGAGCAGGAGATCGTGCGCGGCCTCACTCTGACCGTTCCGCGCGGGGAGATGCACGCGATCATGGGGCCGAACGGTTCGGGCAAGAGCACTCTCGCGAAAGTGATCGCCGGTCACCCCGACTACAAAGTAACAGCCGGCGAAGTCCTCATGGACGGCGAGAACGTTCTCGAACTGGCACCCGATGAGCGCGCGCGGAAAGGCATTTTCCTTGCCTTCCAATATCCGAGCGAGATTCCCGGCGTCACGATTGCGAATTTTCTCCGGGCTGCGGTCGCCGCGCGTCTCCCGGAAGGCGAAGAGCTCGAGGCGACCGACTATTACGCCCAGCTCTACGAGAAAATGGATCTGCTTGAAATGGATCGTTCGTTCACCTCGCGCTCTGTGAACGAGGGATTTTCCGGTGGCGAGAAGAAGCGCAATGAGATTTTGCAGCTGGCCATGCTCCAACCCAAATACGCGGTCCTGGATGAAACCGACAGCGGTCTCGACATCGATGCGCTCAAGGTCGTCGCGAATGGGGTTAACTCTCTGCGCGGGCCGGAACTCGGCGTGCTTCTAATCACTCACTACCAGCGGCTGCTGGATTACATCGTTCCTGATCGTGTGCATGTGATGGTGCAGGGCCGAATCGTTCGCTCGGGAGGAAAAGGCCTCGCGCTGGAACTTGAGGAAAAAGGCTATGATTGGGTCCGGGACGAACTAGAGGAGCCGGTGCCAGCCTGAATCTGCGAAATCTGTGGATAGAAAAAGGACTTAACTATGCCAACCGAAACTTCACCCCTCGATCTCGAACGAAACAAAGGCGATTTTGCTTACCCGGAAACCCATGTCCACGATGCCGGCGTGGGATTAACCGAGAAGACGATCGAGTTCATCTCGAACATCAAACAGGACCCGGATTGGGCCCGTGCGTTCCGGCTCAACGCGCTCAAAACCTTCCTCAGCAAACCGATGCCGACGCATTGGGCAAGCCACGATCTGGAAGCAATCGTGTTCGATAACATTCGCTATTACCTGAGCAGCGGGACCCAGGCAAAACGCAATTGGGAAGACGTGCCCGATGACGTCAAACGCACCTTCGAGCGGCTCGGAATTCCCGAGCAGGAACGCAAATTTCTCGCGGGCGTCGAGGCGCAATTCGATAGCGAAGCGGTTTATTCCAATATCAAGAAAGCCGTCGGCGAGCAGGGTGTCATTTTTGTCGGGAGCACCGAGGGATTGAAAGAATATCCTGAGATTTTCCGGAGGTGGTTCGGCAAGGTTATTCCGACGGGAGACAACAAGTTTAGCGCGCTGAATTCGGCAGTTTTTAGCGGCGGCTCATTTATCTACGTCCCGCCCGGAGTGAAGGTGAAGCATCCGCTCCAGGCCTATTTTCGGATCAACGCCGAAAATTTTGGCCAGTTCGAGCGCACACTCATCATTGTCGATGAAGGAGCCGAACTCACCTACATGGAGGGGTGCACCGCCCCGAAGTTCAACACCGCCACCCTGCACAGCGCCGTCGTCGAGCTGGTGGCACTGAAGGGGGCCAAAATCCAGTACATCACTGTCCAGAACTGGTCGGCGAACGTCTTCAACCTCGTGACGAAACGGGCGCTGGCGCATGAAGAAGCCGAGGTCAAGTGGATCGACTGCAACATCGGATCGCGTCTGACAATGAAGTATCCCGGCGTGATCTTGAAGGGACGAAAAGCGCGCGGCGAAGTCTTATCAATCGCGCTCGCAAGTAATGGGCAACACCAGGATACCGGCGCGAAAATGGTCCACGCCGCGGATGAGACAACGAGCAACATCATCTCGAAATCGATCTCTATCGGCACCGGTCGCGCGACCTATCGCGGCCTCGTCCATGTGCCGAAGCATCTGAAGGACTGCAGGAACAACACCGAGTGCGACGCACTCCTCATTAACTCCACCAGCCGCACCGACACTTATCCGGCAATCACCGTCCGCGGCACCGGTAATTCTGTGCAGCACGAGGCAAGTGTAAGTCAGGTTTCGGCCGAGCAGATTTTCTACATGCAACAGCGCGGTCTTTCCGAAGCACAGGCCATGAGCCTGAGTGTGAACGGATTCGTGAACGATCTCGTGCGCCAGTTTCCGATGGAATACAGCGTCGAACTCAAGCGCCTGATCGAGCTTGAGATGGAAGGCTCCGTCGGGTAGGTTCGCCGCCCAAGACAAGAACGAGCGCGGCGGTTTCGGGCCGCCGTTTGCGTCCAAGGTATGAGCAACGAGACAGCCGTTCTTGATGAAGTAATGGAAGTCGAAGCGCCGCAGGCAGATTCCGCCGCGGCGATTCTCTCCGGCCCGATTGCTTCACGCGCGGACGATCTGCCGGCGTGGTTTCGCGACGAGCAGCGTGCCGGGTGGAACGAATTTTTGGCGATGCCAATGCCGAACCGCCGCGCGCAGCCCTGGCGATTTTCGAATGTCGATGCCCTCGATCTAAGCGGCTACGATCATCCGGCGCCTCTTGCCGAGACGGAGCGCACGGAAATTGTGGAGCGCTCGCGTGGCCTCGAGGAAACCGCGGGCCGGCTCGTTTTTGCGGACGATCAGCTGCTGCGCCGCGACGTGCTCTCAGAAAAGCTGCGGGATCGCGGCGTTATCTTCCAGCCACTCGAACGGGCAATAATCGAGCACGAGGCTTTGTTTCGCCGGCATTTCATGTCCGAACCCGCGACCCTCGGTTCGGCGAAATTTGCGGCGCTGCACCGCGCACTCGTCACTTCGGGAACCTTTCTCTACGTGCCGCGTGGAGTAGAGATCGAGCTGCCGCTCGAAATTTTCCATTGGCTGAGCAGCGAGAACGTCGCGGTGTTCCCGCACTTGCTCCTGGTCGCGGACGAGCTTTCCAAGGTGACGGTGCTGGAGCATTTCCGGTCGGTCGAATCCGATCGCCGCGGGTTCGCCTGCGGGGTTAACGACCTGATCGCCGGCGCGGGCGCGAAGGTGACTTACGCCTGCGCGCAGAACTGGGGGGCGAACGTCGTGGCGCTGCAAATGAACGCCACCACGGTGGCGCGGGATGCTTCCGCGATGAGCCTCAATGTCCATCTCGGCGCGGCCTTTTCCCGTTTCGAGAGTTTCAGCCGGCTCGTCGGCGAAGGGGCGCGCAGCGATTTGTTGGCGGTCTCCGCGGCGCATGCAAAGCAGGAGTTCGATGCCCGCACTTTGCAGGATCACGCCTCTCCGCACACCACCAGCGATTTGCTTTACAAAAATTCGTTGAGCGGTCGCGCTCGCAACATCTTCGGTGGTCTCATTCGCGTCGAACCGCACGCGCACTTCACGGACGCTTATCAAACCGTTCGCAATCTTCTGCTCAGCGACGATGCCGAGGCGAACTCGATGCCCGGCCTCGAAATCCTGGCCGACAACGTGAAATGCAGCCATGGCGCGACTTCGGGCCAGCTCAACGAGGAGGAAATGTTTTACCTGCTGGCTCGCGGCATCCCCCCGACGGTCTCGCGCCAGCTTCTCGTCCGCGGCTTCCTCAATGAAGCCGTGCGCCGTTTGCCGCATTCGGCAATTCGTGAATTTGTGAATGATTTGCTCGCCAGAAAACTGGCAGAGGCCAAGTCCTGATTTACTTCCGCGTCGCGTAGAGATTGCTAACGGCACAGGCGGTGTCGTGAATTTGATTGGCCAAGGCCGGCGGACTTAAAACGCGGACGTGCTTTCCCCAACTCAGAATCCAGCGCTCGATTTCCTCCAGGCCGCCGAGTTCCAATTCGACGAGGGTTGATCCATTCCTCAGCTCTTTGACCTGCTGAGACTCATGCCAGGTGCGCTCGGCGACCAGGCGCCCAGCAAAGGCGTCGAACTCGAGTCGGATTCGCTGCTTCTGGCCGCCGGAGAAGACACCAAAACTTCCACGAAGGACATTACTGATCGAGAAATTTGCGGGGCGCCGAAAGCGCTTCGCAGTCAGTCGAATATTCCGCATCCGTGGAAGCGCGAAGGTCCGCAGCTGTGCCCGGGCCGTATCTTCGGCAAAGAGGTACCACTGGTTCTCGAGGCAGGCGAGATGATAAGGCCGGAGCGTCCGTTCTCCGTAACGGCTGGATTTCAATCCGCGATAATCGCAGGTTACCTCAAGCGAGCGCAGCACTGCTCTGCTCAGGCTTTCAAACAATTCGAGATCCGCAACGCTGGCGCCGGCGCTGCGAAATGAGATCACGTCATCGAGATCGCTCCAGGAAAATGAGACGCGCTCCTTCAACCCATCCGTGATTTTGCGAAAGGCCGAACCAAGCGGCCGCTCGAAGGGAGTGCCTTTGTATTGGGCGAGCGCCTTTTGCGCGACAAAGAGCGCGGTGATCTCGCCTTCGGAAACTTCGATGCTTGGAAATCCCGCGACCGGCTCGGTGTAGTAAAACCCGAAGCGCAACGGCTCGTAGGCGATCGGCAATCCGAGCCGGTCCCGCATAAAATCGATGTCGCGCTGAATCGTCTTGGACGAGACCTCAAGTTCTTTAGCGATCTTGCGGCAATTCGGAAATTCGCGCGCTTTCAGTTGCGCATGGAGCAGCATCATTCGCTGGAGCGGCGGTCGCGACGACCCGCGGCCGTTCTCGTTCCGCTGACCTGTTTCCTTCAAGCGCATAAATTTTAAGAAATCTTTTTTCTTGGACAGTCTATGTCCTACCACCCCCGGCAAGATCGCGCGTATGAAAACATATTCCAACCGTTATCGCCGCGCTCATCTGCTCCCGGTTCCGTATTCCACCCGTCCTGATCGGATCGAACGTAGTCTGCGAATTCTGCGCGCGTTGCGGCGTTCCCTCGAAGCTCCAACGCCGCCGGCGCGAGCGCAGCAATGTGAGTTTGAATTCCCGCTTCGGAGGGCTTCCTGAGGCGCGGGAGAGAACGATTGCAACCCGCGGGAGGGCTGCTTATCCTTCGTCTGTCGAAGGGATTGGGGGCGTGAAGTCCCTGCCAAGATGGACGTAAGCGGAACGATTGACGCGATTCTGACTCGCAAAGGCGCTGAGATTTTCACGATCTCGCCGGACGCGACAGTTTACGAGGCGATCGATTTGATGGCGCAGAAGAACGTCGGGGCGCTCCTGGTTGTGCATGACGGACAGCTTGTGGGGATGGTTTCAGAACGCGATTACACGCGCAAAGTCATGCTCCGCGGGAAGCGTTCGCGTGAAACCCAGGTCCGCGAAATTATGTCAACCGAGCTCACGGTGACCCACCCGCACGAATTGGTGGAGCGCTGTCTGCGTCTGATGACGGAAAAGCGGGTGCGGCATCTACCGGTGGTGGATGACGACATTCTGCGTGGCGTGATCTCCATCGGAGATCTCGTCAAGTGCGTCATCTCTGCGCAGAGCGCCACGATCGCCCATCTCGAGAGTTACATTTCCGGCGGCTATACCAACTGAAGGTTATATCTGTTTCTCCTGCTTTGGGCGCAAGGTCAGCCATCGCAGGTGCCACATGCAGGCGGGAGAATCGGAACGGACGACGCTCAAACAAGCGTGCCCTCCCAGCCTGAGATTTTTTCGCTCGGCAAATTGGATTGCCATGACGACCGCAAGGTTCGCGAAGATTAGCCTGACTGAGTCGCTGAGCGGAGGTTCGAAAATCCTTCGCTTCTATTCGGTGGCGGCGACGATGTACTCCTCGAATTTCCCGTCGGGCATGGTGTAGGTTTCGACGGCGAGAGTTTTCTTTGAAAACCGAGCGCTGTATCTGCGCAAGCTCATTCCCCCTCGCAGCCCCTCCGCTACCAGCGAGAACTCAGCGGGTTTGCCCAGCGGCGTGAGACTGGCGGCGTAGTCTTTCAACGCTTGCTCGCTGAAGTAGGCGTTCGCGTTCGAGGTGAATAGAGAACGGTCGATTTTTCCCTGCTGCAATCCGGCGAAGATTTTCTTCGCCACATCAAGAGGACCTTCGCTGCCGATTGGAACGAACAGTATCTCTGCGATTTTAGTCGCCATCTGCTGAGAGGCATTGGTCGCGTCAAGGTTGGTAAGCACGACAATCGCGGCGCGTTCGTCGGGATAGACTGCATTCTGTGCGCTGAATCCCGAGACCTCGCCGCCATGCGAGATTAATCGACGTCCATTCACGACGTTGACAGCCACGCCGAGATCATACCGAGATGCCGCTCCGCTGTTAAGCAGCACATCCTTCTGCATTTCGCGGTACGACGCCGGTTGCAGGACCGTCTGGTCGATGACGGAGATATCCCACTTGGCTAAGCCTGTCGCGGTCATCGCCAGCTCACCGGCGGCGAACAACCAGCCCTTCGCTTCCTTTGGCGCTGGACGAACGGGGCCAAGACCGAACCGCTGATATCGGGTCGGATTTCCCGCCTCAAGCGGGGCGGCATCGACATTGACTACACTGTTCATCTCCAGTGGTCCGAATATTCGCTTCTGCAAGAAATCGACGATGGGTGTTCCGGAGGCCCGTTCGACAATCAAACCTGCGATGACGTAGTTGGTATTGCTGTACTGCCATTTCGTACCGGGCTCAAAGTCGAGCGGCTTGCCTGCCCAGCCTGCGAGGATGTCCTGCGCGGATGTCGGCTGCATCATCCCAGGCATTACATAGTCCTGCGGCCAGTAGTCCTGATACCCTGCAGTCATAGACAGGAGCTGGCGAATGGTCACGTCGCCAGCCCGCGTGATTTCCGGAAGCCAACGCCCTACCTTGTCATCGAGAGACAGGCTCCCCTCCTCAGCGAGGAGCAAGACGGCTGCTGACGTAAACTGTTTGCTGATCGAGCCGATGCTGTAACGCATTGCTGTCGTTGCCCGCGTGTGAGTCTCAACGTCTGCAATTCCATACGCGCGGACGTACGCGAGCTTTCCATCTTTGACGACAGAGATAGAGGCGCTCGGTGCGCCGGTTTTCGCGAGAACATCCGAGGCCGCTTTGTCAATCCTGAGTCGAGCATCGGCCGCGAGTAGGTTCTGTGTGGCGGTCGCGTCGGGCGCCGGTGACGAAGATGGTTGCTCACCGCTGGCCGTAAAAGACGAAAGGGCCAAGGCAGCGACAAACAATCGCGACAAAGGTGAAGTTCGCTTCATTCTGGAGTTTTCTGTCTGAATAGCGATTTCATATGTCTAACATTTGATTGTGGCGACAATCTGTCGGCATGTCTCGCGTATTAGCCCATAAACCCGTCTGAAAGTTCACACCGATACGCCACTCTCCAGAGAAGGACCCCGCTTCACTAGCAGGCGGCAGGCGGAGCGCCAGTCAGTCTCGCGGGCCACCAACGGCACTACAATTGCCAGACCGTCCGGCCACTGACGATCGTCCGCACTGCTCGTCCTTTCAGCTTCCAGCCGTCGAATGGCGTGTTCGATGATGCGGTTTCGAACTTCGCCGCGTCCACTCTCCACTCGATCTCGGGATTGATCAGTGTCACGTCGGCCACGGCTCCTTCGGACAACGTGCCTGCGGAAAGCTTCAACAGGCGCGCTGGATTCACGGTCAACATTTCGATCAAGCGCAGCCACCCGATGGTCCCGTGCTTGTGAATCAGGATATCGATGAAGAGCGCGAGCTCTGTTTCCAGGCCGACGATGCCAAAGGGAGCGGCGTCGAACTCGACTTCCTTTTCGAACTTCGCGTGGGGCGCGTGATCGCTCGAGAGAATCGTGAGCGTGCCGTCCGCGATTCCCGCGAGGAGCGCATCGACATCTGCCGGCGCGCGCAGCGGGGGATTCATCTTGTAGTTGGTGTCGAAATTTTGCACAGCCTCGTCCGTGAGGGCGAGGTGGTGCGGACAAACTTCTCCACTGATTTTGACGCCACGCCCGCGCGCTTCCCGGAGGAGCCGGACGCTGCCGGCTGCACTGATGTGCTGGCAATGGATGTGATGATCGCACAGCTCCGCGAGCAAAATATTGCGCATCACGATTGCTTCCTCGCCTGCGGCCGGCCAGCCGGTCAACCCGAGCAGCGTGCTCCAATACCCCTCATGGATGACGCCGTTGCCGACCAGATTATAATCCTGGCAATGATCGAGCACCGGCACACCGACCATGCGGGCGTATTCCACCGCGCGTCGCATCAACTCGTGGTTCTGGATGCAGTGTCCGTCGTCTGTAATTGCGACCACACCTGCGTGCGCGAGCGAAGCGATCGGGGCGAGTTCTTCGCCGGCCAGGCCCTTTGAAATCGCGCCCGTTGCCAAAACATTCACGGACGCATTTGCTGCCGCGCGATCTTTGATCCACGCGATCGTGCTCGGAGTGTCCGCAACCGGGGACGTATTTGGCATGCAGACGATCGTCGTGAAGCCTCCCGCAGCGGCGGAGCGCGAACCGGATTCGATCGTCTCTTTCCAGGAAAATCCCGGCTCGCGCAGATGCACATGCATGTCGATGAGACCAGGAGCAACGATGAGATTGCTGGCGTCGATCTCATCGGGCTGAGCGTCGAGGGTTGAGAGTTGCGAGAGTGGGGCGATGCGGCCGTCCACAATCAGCAAGTCGCCGATCTCATCTCGATTGTTCGTCGGATCGATGACGCGACCGCCGCGGATGATCGTTCCATTCATAGCTCAGTTTGCAGCGATCGTGGGATCGCAGTGATGTGGCGCAGGTTTCCAACTTGCGTGCTGACACGACATGCAAGTTGGGAACTTGCACCACCCTTCGCCTCGCAGGCCTTTCACGTGGCAATTCCTCCGCAGAGATAAAGCACCGCCATCCGCACCGCCAGGCCGTTAGTCACCTGATCAAGAATCACGCTCTGAGGGCCGTCCGCGACTTCGCTTTCGATTTCGACGCCGCGATTGATGGGTCCGGGATGCATGATCACGCAGTCCGGTTTTAACAATTTCGCGCGCTGCCTCGTGAGGCCAAAGAGTCGGATATATTCGCCGATCCCCGGAAAATATTCCTTCCGCTGCCGTTCATGTTGGATGCGAAGCAAGTTCAGCACGTCGGCAGTCCGCAGGACTTCATCGAGGTTGTGCGAGACGGAGACGCCAAGCCTTTCGAACTCCCGCGGCACTAGCGTGCTCGGACCCACGAGCGTAATGTGCGCGCCGAGTTTCAGGAGACCGAAAATGTTGGAACGTGCGACGCGGCTGAAAAGAATATCCCCGACGATCGCGACATGCAGGCCGGCGATGGCGCCGCGCTTTTCGCGGATGGTGTAGAGGTCGAGCAATCCTTGGGTCGGATGTTCGTGCGCTCCGTCCCCGGCATTGATCACGCTCGCGTGCAGGCGTTCCGCAAGAAATTGCGCCGCGCCAGCCGAGGTGTGTCGCAGGACCAGAATATCGGCGTGCAGCGCCTGGAGATTTTGCGCGGTATCTTTGAGCGTTTCTCCTTTCTTCAAACTCGAAGATGTCGCTGAGATGTTGACGACGTCGGCACTCAACCGAAAGGCCGCGAGCTCGAACGACGTGCGGGTGCGCGTGCTTGGCTCGATGAACAAATTCACAAGTGTCTTGCCGCGGAGCGCCGGCACCTTTTTGATCTCGCGCGTGCCGACCTGCTTGAAGGCATCCGCGGTATCGAGAATGAACGTGATCTCTTCCGGGGAGAGCTCGCGCAGGCCGAGTAAATCTTTCCGCTTCCACTGCAACGGAGTTCTCCCCAGCGTCGGCGCCACGTTTTCTTCGGCGTTCACTTCGGGTGCTTTCATCGCCCCGTTTCCTTTACCAGCCAGACGGCGTCCGGTTCGCCATCGACATTCTCGAGCCGCAGCCGAATGCGTTCATCCGCCGAGGTCGGTAGGTTCTTACCGACATAATCGGCACGAATCGGCAATTCGCGGTGGCCGCGATCGATCAGAACCGCAAGCTGGATTTGGGCGGGCCGGCCAAAGGAACTGACCGCGTCCATCGCCGCGCGAATCGTGCGTCCGGTGAAGAAAACGTCATCGACGATAACCACCGTGCGATGCTCGAGCGGAAGCGGCAGGTGCGATCTCTGCACGACCGGCAACCGTGCGCGTTTTCCGACGTCGTCCCGATGCATCGAGACGTCGATCACACCGGTCGCGATCTCGACGGCTTCGATTTCGCGGATGTATGCGGCCAAACGCCGGGCAATCTCCACCCCGCGCGAGGGAATGCCCGCGAGAACCAGCTGGTCCAACTCGGGATTGCGCTCGATGATTTCGTGCGCGAGCCGGCGCAACGCACGCCGGATCGCCTCCGCATCGAGCACGGGAACGGAAGGCGACGGACGAGTAGTTTTTGGTTTTGTCATTGCTTCCTTCACGATCTCGCGGGATCGCGTTAAAGGGAGCTGAAGTTAAGAGGCCGGGTTGGGTTCGCTTCTCGTTTGCCTAGTGCGTTTGTCGCGCCAACTGGATCGGTGTTTCACAATCCAATCGAGCAGCGCCTTTTCGAAACCGATATCACTCCCGGCTTTCTCACTCTCGATCCACTTGTGCTTCAAAATTTCTTCCCGTTCGGCGAGGAACTCTTTGTAGAGGACCGAGTTCCTGACGAACTCAGATTGTGCGCCTTGCCCCGAGTCCATCTCCGCCCTTTCTTTCATAATCACGATCATCGGTCAAGACATCAGGGACCATGGAGTTGGACGGGGAAAGACGAAGTTTATTTAGGGGAGACTCCCTCCAATAGTGGCAGCGTTTCCCGCAGATTCCTGGCCATCCGCATAAACTCCGCGGTCACGGGAGAATCGCCCGTCTCAGCGGCGATTGGCATTCCTCGATCGCCTGATTCACGCGTCGCGATATCGATCGGGATTTGAGCGAGAAGCGGAACGCGGAGACGTTTCGCTTCGCGCGCACCGCCGCCCTGACCGAAAATGTCGTAACGTTTGCCGTCGCTCGGTGAAACGAAGTAGCTCATGTTTTCGACCAGTCCGAGCACTGGCACATTCACCTTCTCGAACATTGTCGATGCCTTGCGGGCATCGATCAGCGCCACTTCCTGCGGTGTCGTGACAATGATCGCTCCGGCCAATGCGACCGTCTGCACGATCGTGAGCTGGATGTCACCCGTCCCGGGCGGAAGATCGAGCACCAGATAATCGAGTTCCCCCCACTCGACCTGCCGCAGAAATTGCTGCGTGTAACGCGTCACCATCGGGCCGCGCAAGATCGCGGGCGCGGTGTCATCGAGCAGAAATCCCATCGACATCAGCTTCAATCCATACTGCTCGATCGGAACGATCCGATTTTCTTCCGTCGCCATTGGCCGGTCGCGGGAGCCGAACATGATCGCGATGCTGGGCCCGTAAATATCGCAATCGCACAATCCGACGCGGGCACCCGTCTTTTGCAATGCGATAGCGAGGTTCGCCGCCACCGTCGATTTGCCCACGCCACCTTTCCCGCTCGCGATTGCGAGGACGTGCCTGATGCCTTGGATTTGCGTCGCACCCACCCCGGAGTTTCCCGCGCCGGCGGGCGGGGCGTGAATGTCGATCAAAACCTTGGCTTCGCGCACGCCTGCGACGCCGCGAAGCGCCTCTTCCGCTTCAGCTTTAATCGTGCGGGGAATCGCCGGTTCATTCGTTGTCAACGTCATCTGCACGGTCACGCTGCCGTCATCGACCTGAACGCCTTTGACTAAACCGAACGAAACAATATCGCGGCTGAAGCCGGGATATCTGACCGCCTTCAACGCTTCGAGCAGTTCTGTTTCAGTCGCCGCCATCAGTGGGCCGACAACTTACGCGACACCGGGCTTTGGTAAAGATAACCGGAAGATGCGGCGCGCCGCGGGCGTCGTTGCGGGCCAGCTTGGCCAATCATCAAGATCGTGGCGATGAAACGGCGGACGCGCCGAAAAAGACACCTGCATTGTAATATCTTGAATCCGATCGGCCTCGCGTCAGCATCTCACCCGAAACCGCCGCCTATGAAATCACTCTTGCTTCTTTGTTCCTGTCTGATCGCCTTTGCCGTGAGCACTTCCGCGCAGTTACCTTCTCCGCAAGCCTCGGCCTCGCCTTCAGCCGCGGGCGTGCCGCCTAAAATCCCCGTCCGGGACTTTTTCAAGAACCCGGTCAGCCGCGGCTATGACCTTTCGCCCGCCGGTCAGATGATCTCGTTTCTTCAGCCGTGGGAGTCGCGCCTGAATATTTTTGTTCGTTCGACGGCGGGCGGCGAAGCGCGGCGGATTACTTCCGAGAAGGACCGTGACATTCAGCAATACGTTTGGAAAGGAAACGGGCACGTCATCTATCAGATGGACGATAAGGGCGACGAAATTTTCACCTCAAGAGAGCAGACGTGAAGACGGGCGAAGTGAAGGACTTGACTCCTTTCCCGAAAGTGCGCGCCGAATTGATCGACGATCTGGCCGATATCTCCGAGACCGATGTGATCGCGACGCTCAACAAACGGAATCCGGAAATCTTCGATGCCTGCCGAATTAATGTCGCAACCGGCGAGATGAAGGTTGTGGCTGAGAACCCCGGGAAGGTGACGACGTGGGTGACGGACCACGCCGGCCGCATCCGGGCCGCTGTAGAAAGCGACGGCGTGAACTCGAATCTCCTGACGCGCCCGGACGAGATCACGCCGTTCAGAAGGTAATCTCCACGAATTTCCGCGAATCGGTCGCGCCGCAATTTTACACCTTTGACGATAAGGCGCTCTATGCCACGTCGAACATCGGGCGCGCGCTATCTCTTCGTCAAGAAGACCGGTGAGTTGACAAAGCTCGTCGAAGTCGCGCCCTGGTTGAATCCCGATCAACTCGCGCCGATGAAGCCGATTGAGTTCACGAGTCGCGATGGTCAGACGATTCACGGCTACTTAACGCTCCCCTTAGGACGCGATCCGAAGAACCTGCCCGTGGTTGTAAACCCACATGGCGGCCCCTGGGCGCGTGATACCTGGGGGTACAACCCGGAGGTGCAATTTCTTGCCAATCGCGACTATGCGGTGCTGCAGATAACCTTCCGCGGCTCGACCGGTTATGGTCGCAAATTTTGGGAAGCTTCCTTTAAAGAATGGGGCAAGCCGATGCAGGACGACATCACGGACGGCGTGCAGTGGCTGATCAAGCAAGGCATTGCGGATCCGAAAAAGGTCGCGATCTATGGCGGGAGTTACGGAGGCTATGCCACTCTTGCCGGCGTCACATTCACGCCGGATTTATACGCCGCCGCGGTCGGTACGTGGTGTTTCAAATCTTTTCACGTTCATGAAAACCATCCCGCCGTATTGGAAGCCGTATTTGGACATGTTTCATGAGATGGTCGGCGACGAGCTGAAAGACAAGGAACTCCTGGCGGCCACTTCGCCCGCATTGCACGCCGACAAGATCAAGACCCCGCTCTTCGTTGCCCAAGGCGCGAAAGACCCGCGCGTGAACAAAGCGGAGTCAGATCAGATCGTGGAAGGACTGCGCAAGCGCGGGGTCGATGTCGAATACATGGTCAAGGAGAACGAGGGGCATGGCTTTCACAACGAAGAAAATAAGTTCGACTTCTACGAGGCCATGGACGCATTTCTCGCGAAACATTTGCGGTAAAAGAGAGCAGGAGCACGAATCACATCAAACTTGGGACATAGGGGTTCGCCCTTGCGCAAGTTTTGGAAGGTCATGATCTGGGGAGCGCCCGCATTCTGCGTACAATGCCCGTCCGGCCTCGGATTTTCGGCATTCTGCTGAAACGAACTTCGCTTTGCGCGTTTGCACCTAGGACCGCAACTGACGTCGTGAGTTGCTCCGCGGCGACTGCGGCGGAATATTGTAGACGCGATGCCGCCGGTCCGATCGACCCTTCACCGATGCGATACGTCTCGCTGCGCTGCTGAGCGCCGCGCATGAAGCGCTCCAGCGTCCGAGATCCTGCGCCGCGCGTCTCGCTTTGGCTGGGAACCTCGGCAGGCGACGCCTTCGAGAATGTCGTTTTGCCGTGGTTTCGAGAAACCACCGGCACGTGGGAACGACCCGCGCTCACCGCCGCGGTATTCGCAGATCGAAGCGACGCCTTGTTTCATCGTTCGCTCCTGCTGAATCGCGGCGTTTCGCTGCTCGGCGTGCAGTTTCTGTCCCCGGCACGGTTGCGCGAACGAATCTTGCGCGATTCCGCTTCACGTCTTCCATCCGATGAACATCTCCGCCTCTTGATGTCTGCGGCGGCCGAAGAAGTTGCGGGGCAACACGAAGGCGCAAATACCGATAATGATCGTGCAATTTGCGCGGCGGCCGGATCGGTTGCGCGTGCGCCCGATCATCTGTTGCATGCGATCGGCAAGTTAGGTGCTGCGGGCTGGAATTTTGAAGACGCAGGCCCGCTCCTGCTTCAGCCAATTGCCGACAAGTTTCGGCAGCTGGTTCAGGGTTGCGGTTTCCAGTTGATTTCCGATGCCGACCGCAGCGCGCTCGATCGGATCAGTCAATCACGCGCAGTTTTTGCTGATCTTCTGCTCTGCGGGTTCGATGGTTCACACTGGCCGCTTTGGCCGTTGCTGAGGTCGGCGGCCATGTCTTCCGAGCAAGCGACGGTGGTCCTCCGCGATCCCCGCGACGAGGCCCGCAACCTGGATGAGGCATGGGTGGGAACCTGGGAGGAAACGTTTGGCGCGGTCCAACCAATTGACCCGTGTGCCGAAACCGCCGCCCAGCCAGCGGAGACTCTGTTCCTAGTCGGGCGAGATACCACCGAGCAAGCGAACGCCGTCACGCGCCTGTGCGAAGCCTTCCTCGCGGCAGATCTGAACGCTCGAATCGGCGTGCTCTTCCCTGGCCCGGGTCCGCTCCCGCGCATCGTCGGGTCGCTGCTCGGAAAGGCCGGTATTTTGCATAACGATGGCATCGCGCACAACGCTCCGGGGCCATTCGAAGTGGGTGCGTGGCAGCCGTGGCTGGAACTCCAGGCCAATCCGCGGCTTGCGATTCTTCTCCGCTTTTTGCGCGCGCACCGCGGCGCATCACAATGGTTCGATGGGATGACGCCCGAGGCTGTGGAAAAGGTCTTTCGTTCCGCGTTCGGCGACCTCCTGATTGATGATCTCTCGATGCTGCGCGAATTCTGCGGGAGGAAGACCGATCATGCCGACTCGATCCGCGTGGCCGCCGGCATTGGCAGAATCCAATTTCTACCTGAACGGGCGACGCTGCCGAATTTTCTGGTGCAGACCAAAACGATTTTCCAGCAACTCGGCTGGGAAGATCGCTGGATCGAGGTGCGGCGGCTCAGCAACGGCTGGAGCGAAGCGATTGAAATTGCGGTTGGACGTGACGCCTACCTGCGCTGGCTCGACGAGATCACTTCGACAGTGACGCGCATTCGCGACGAACCCGGCAGTCACCCCTATAGCCGCGTTCATTTGTTGTCGTATCGTAGCGCGGAGAAACAGGAATGGTCGCACCTCATCCTGGCCGGGATGAACGAAGGACGCTGGCCCCCGGCAGATGCCGAACTGGATTACCTCGACGATTCCGCGCTGGAAAATCTCAACGCTAACGTCAGGAAGCTGAATCGCCGGTCGCACCGGCGAGGCAGCCAGGGCGAAGGGCATAGCGTCGTCGCAGAGGGGACGACATGGTGTCTCGGCTCGTCGGAGCGGCGGCAGATCGCGCTGCGGCAGCTTGAGAATTCAATCGAAGGCACGAGCGCGCAGATTGCAGTGACCGCGAATTTGCTGGAGGAATCGGCGCCTTCAAGGAGCGCCAATCCCAGCGATTTTTTTACGCGTCTTTATTTTCGCGCCCGCGGAAAAGCTGTTTCGCAAGCGACGATGGACCGGCTGCACGCGCAGACTCACAGCTGGCTGGCCGGGAGTGAGCGCAAAGCAGAGGCTGTCCCGAGTGGTCTGCGACAGACGCGGATCGCGTACGATGCGCGGCGGCAGGACGACTGTCCGTTTGGCGAATACGAGTTCGCTTTGCGCATACCGCGCGCTGCCCCGGTCACGCTCGCCGCGACGGCATTGGAACGCGCGCTCACCTCGCCGGCGCTTGTGTGGATGAACGCATATCTCGGGGTCTCGCCAGAGGATGAAGATATCCAGGCCTGGAGTCTGGCGACCGGCAAATGGGCCCACCGCTGGCTGGCGCGGATTGTCCAAGCCGAATCGCGCGATCAATTCGGGACGTTGCTGCCGTCCAACGAAATCCAACCAGCTGTTCGAAAGGACGCCGAACGCCTCCGCCTTGAGGTCGAACATCTGCTGGCTGAATGCGGACGCGATGTCCCCGACTGGTGGATTTCCGGCTGGCGACACGCCGCCTACGTCGCTGATCGTCTCGCAGGCAAAGTCGCTGGCGTGACCGAATGGCCGTACGCCGCGGCGGAGTGGCGATTGCCCTCCCCGCAGTTGCTCGAGATAGCCGGTGACGCGCAACTCGCTTTTAGCGGCCGGATTGATCTGATCCTCGCCCGTGGCCCGAGAACCGGCGCAATGCGCGATTATAAAGAGGTTTGGGTAATCGACTATAAGACAGGTCCGCGGAACGCCCTCCGCCCAGACAACTGCAAATCGGACGGCGATCTCTGCGAAAAGTTTGGGAGAAAACTTCGCCGCGGCGAAGGAATTCAGCTGTCGCTCTATGCTCTCGCATTGCGGAAGGGTGAATCGCCCTCGATCCGGCTGAGTCTGCTTTCGCCGAAACTCTCCCTCAACGAGCCGCAACTGACGGTGGAGTGTGTCGCCGCCCAGTCCAATTTCTGGCGCGCGCTTTCCCGCATGCAGACGACCGGGGTATTCGGGATGCACGGCCCCATTCGCTCCGAGTTCACTTTCGCGGGCACTTACCCACTCGCGACGCTCGCAATCGCGTCGGAAATCCTCGCGAGAAAGTGGGCATTGACTCATCCCGCGTTCGTTGATCCCGCGCTCGAAGACTAATGAATGGCCTCGCTGATGAGCAGGAGCGCGAGCGTTTCAGCACCGAGCTGAATCGAAACTTCTCGGTCGTGGCATCCGCCGGTTCCGGCAAAACGCGCGCGATCACGGACCGGATCGTGCAAATCGCGCGGAATCCGAAAGCGCTGGAATGGTTGCCCCAACTGGTTGTCGTCACCTTCACGCACCGTGCAGCGGAAGAAATGCAACAGCGCGCGCGCCGGCAGATTCTCGAAGCGGGTTTGAACGTCGAGGTGATTGCGGCATTCAACCGCGCGTTCTTCGGCACCATCCACAGTTTTTGCGTCAAGCTCCTGGGAGCGCACGGCCATTATCTGGGGCTGCCGGCGACATTCGATCTGGTCACGGACGATGAAGATTTATGGAACGATTTTGTGCAGCGGCAGACGGTGATCGGCCGTTCGCTCAGTCCCACGAATCGCGCGGCGCTTCTCCGTCACGTGCAAGTGCGCGAATTGATGGAGCTCGGTAGACGTGGCGGAGTGGATGGTGACGCCAGCGCTGAGCCGGGCGATTGCCCGGAGCTCGATCTGACGGCGTTGTATGCGTTCGCTCCGGGCAAACGCTCGCGCAGACGGATCACGCAGGTGCAAAGTGAGCTTCGCGAGTGGGAAAAGGCGCTACGGAGCGGAACCGATTTTCTGCCCTTGCCGCAAAATTCATCCAGCGCAAAAGCTTTCGTCGCACTCTGGCGCGAGGTATTTGGGGCTTTGCGCGGTTGGCTGAACTGTTGCTCACTTTCCGTCGCCGCGGAAGTTGAGCGCGCCTATCGCGAGGTCCGCCTGAGCCGCGGCGCGCTCACTTACGACGATCAAATTGCGCTCGCCGAACTACTCCTGCAAAACCCGGACGCGGCCCGCCGGATTCGCTCAACAAATTACCGGGTGATTCTCGACGAAGCCCAGGACACGAGCCCGCGGCAATTCTCTGTTTTGCTTGAAGTCGCGCGACCAGTGGATGCGCAATTTGGCTGGCCCGCCGCTGCGGCCGATCCGCCGCGAGCAGGCCATTTCTGCATGGTCGGAGACTTTCAGCAATCGATCTTTGGAGAGCGGGCCGATCTCGCACAATACCGCTGCTTTCACGACAGCCTCGTCGCCAGCGAAGGCGGCGCGGCGCTCACTTTTTCCGTTTCCTTCCGGCTCGATCGCAGCGTGCTTGATCTAATCAACGGAATGTTCCGGGAACTTCTGAACGGCGAGAATGAACAGGTGGAGTTCGTGGAGCTGAGCGCGAGGCCCGACGTCTTGCCAGGGCAGGTGATTGCGCTCGACCTGACGAGTGGAGGTGCACCGCCCGCGCTGACTTCGAATCGCAGGGACCAGGAAAGGAGCGAATTCGCCGCCCGGCAACTTGCTGAGTGGACACAACGCGCCGGCTTGCAGAACTTGCGCGCGGACTCCTGGCGCAATATTGCGGTCCTCTGTCCGCGCAAAGCGTGGCTGCGGACATTACGCCGTGCGTTTCAGCGCGTTAGGATCGATGTGCAGGTGCAATCGGAAAGCGATCTCAACGGCGATAGTCCCGCCTACGCGTGGTTGTGTGCGCTCGTCACGATCATGACAAAGCCGTGGTGCGCTTATGAAATCGTGGGCGTACTGCGAGAAGTTTACGGTTTGTCCGATCACGACATGGCCGTGTTCGCCGATCGCTGCGGCGAGCGTTTCCAGATCGAGCGGGAAACGCGCGGGAGCGGCGTAGTTGCGGAGACGCTGACTTCTCTCTCTGCGATTCGCAGCTCGCTGCGCAATCTCCCGACGTACGATGCGGTCGCGCAAATTACCATTCAGACGCAACTTTTCGAGCGACTCGCAAGCCTGCCGGTAGAGGAACATGGTGACTTGGAAACCGAGCTTGAGAAGCTGCTTGCGACCGCGGCGCATGCGGAGGCTGACGGGAAGACGTTGTCCGACTTTGCGACCGTGTTGCGCAACAATTTCAACGGCGAACGCGACGTTAGGCCGAGCGCAGAAAACGCGATCCAATTAATCACCTCTCAAAAAGCGAAAGGCTCCGAATGGCAGGCGGTGATTGTGCCGTTTCTTTCGCGGAAAGTGGGCGAACGTTCGCCAGATTATCCAATCTTGCTGAGATCACCCGCGGATGGGAAACTCCTGATTGCGCTCGGCCCGGAAGATTTCACGCCGGAATTAAAAGAAGCCTTCGAGCAGGCGCAACGGCAGCAGATGGAGCGGCTGCTTTACGTGGCGTGGACCCGGGCGAAACACACGCTCGTGCTTGCCTCCGATCGCGAGCTATTCCGAACCGCACGCGGCAAATTGGAAAAGCATTCGCAAATGAAATGGCTGCGCTGCGACAGCGGCGAATGCAACGAAACGGTTTTCGCGAAGCTCGCGCAGGAGGCGCGGCCATGCGACGAAACTCGACGCAGTCAGGAGAATTCCGGCGCGGAAACGATTGCCGACCACAGTCCGGAAGCGCTTCCGGTTCTGACGGTGGGCAGCTCAGTACGGGCGGTCGAGCGCGCCGCGCATTTCATCCATAAAGTCAACCCGAGCGGACTGGCCGATGAGATTGATCGCTTCGAATCAAGCGAACAAAGACGTCTGATTCCGCCGGCAGAACCCGCTGAATTTGATAATCCGGCCACGCGCTACGGCAGCTGGTGGCATGCTCTTGCTGAGCAGATCAGATGGCCGCTTGGCAACGCGGAACTCCAACGTGTCTTCGATGTCGTAATTGACGATTCGCCCGATCCCATCCGTTCCCGTCGTGAATGGAAGATGTTCGTTAGGCACATGCAGGGACCGGGCGATTTCCGGGCCCGGCTTGATCGTGCGGGGGCGACGGCGCACGCGGAGGTGTCCTTTTTTTTTCCGATTGATGAGACCGCGTGTCTCGAGGGGATCATTGACCTCGCCATTTTCGACCGTGCGAGCGGCCGTTGTCTGATCCTCGATTGGAAGACAAATCTGATCCTTGCGAGTGATGCGCCGCGGTTGCAACAGCAGTATCGCGCTCAACTTGGCGCCTACCGAAAGGCCGTGGCCGCGATTACCGGACTGCGCGTCGAAGCTGCCCTCTATTCCACTGCGATTGGACGGCTGCTGGTTTACGGTGACGATGAGTTGGATCGGGAGTGGGCTCGTCTCCGAAGATTGCCAGGCTCGGAGCTCGCATCCGAAGTTGCTGAGACTGCCGAAGCCAGGGAAATTCATGTGCAGGCTGAGCTGTTCGCGCTCTGATAAAGGGTTCAATATTCTGCCTCTCATTGCGTCTCGGTATTTCTGTTGAAAAGCGGTTCGGCGATGCAGAATAGGCGAGTGCGGCGTCGCGGCTTTCTGACTTTCTTTATTACCTGCGGATTGTGCGCCGGTAGAATCGTGGCTGCTTCGAGCTTCACCGTGGAAGAAGCGGTCGCGATCGCGAAGCAGCACAACCTCGACATTGCCGTGGCGCGGAAGCAAGTCGAAGCCGCGCGCGGTGGGATCATCGAAGCGAGATCCGGTTTTCTGCCTTCGGTGGTGTCAACCGGCCTGGCCCGTCAGCGTGAGCACCAGACGGAATCGCGGCTGCGCGACCAGGATTACAACGCTTCTCTCCGGGTAGTGCAGAATCTCTACACCGGGGGCGCGGTCAGGAGCCAGAACGCGATCGCGCGGTTGAACGCGGAGAAGCAGGCGTGCGAACTGCAAACCGTCACTGATCGCGTCGTGCTCGATGTGCGAATGGCGTTTTACGAGTCGCTGCTCGATCGGGCAAGAGTGCAGGTGCATGAGCAAGCAGCGAGCGTGTTCCAAGAAGAACTAAAGACGCAGCAGCAACGGCTCGGCGCCGGAATCGTGGGCGAGCTCAACGTCCGGCGCGCAGAAGTCGCGCTCGCGAATGAACAACCCGAGCTGATCGACGCGCAAACACGTTTGCAGAGCAGCTACCTGCGTTTGCATGAGTTGCTGGGAATGGAAAGCAATGAACACGGCCTGACGACGGGTTTCGAACTTGCGGGCGAACTTCGTTACCAGCCGCGCCATCCCGATTTGAATGAATCGCTCGCTTATGCTGAGACCGCGCGGCCGGAGTTGCGGGCGCGGCAAAAAGATATCGAAATCGCCGCGCAACAACTCGAGCTCGATCGAAGCGAACTGCGGCCGCGGGTCGAGGCGTTTTCCGGGTATGAAATCTACAACGAACGCGACCCAGACATCGGTCGTGAATTCAATCACGGTTATGTGCTTGGCATTAACGCGAGCTGGCATCTCTTCGATGGTTTTGCAACCAAAGGCCGAATGCAGGCGACCCGCGCGCGGCGCGACGCCGCCCGGCAGGCGCTGGAAGCTACCCGGCTGGCGGTCGCTTCCGATGTGCGCAGCTCCTTCCTGGATCTCCAACAGGCGGACCGGACGTTGCGCGAAACCACGAAGAATGTGCAGAACGCGGATGAATCGCTCGAGATTGCGAAGGGAAATTTCGGCGCCGGCCTCGGCACCCAGCTCGATATCCTACAGGCGGCAGCCGACGTGACGCGCACACGCACGACACGGCTGACCGCGATCTATTTGCATAACGTGGCATTGGCGCGTCTGGCGCGCGCCACCGCGCGCGATCCCGAAAAGCTCGAATTCCAGCCGAAACTCGCAGAAAAATTAAAACCCGGGACAGAGGCGCAGATTCTTTATCTCACGCGACCGCCCGGAACGCTCGGTCGCGAAAAATGAAAGCGCGGAATTTAATGTTTATTCTCGCCGCGATCATCGGCGGGCTGAGTTCTGTGCCGTTGCCGGCCTTGACGCTCTCGGCGGCGCTAGCCCGCACGGTTGAAAATAATCCCGCGATCCAGCAGGCAAAGTGCGAGCTGGAAGAAGCGGCCGGGCAGCGGCTCGTGCTACGTGCAAACGCCTGGCCCGATGCGCGGTTCGGAGTCGTGATCGGCGTGCAAGGCGGCCATCGCGCGGGTGAAGACGCCGTGCAACCGTTTGGTTTTGCGCGCGGCGGATTCACGCAGCCGCTTTTCGACGCTGCCATTCCCGCTTCCGGGCATCGCGGCGACGTCGGCGTTCTGATCGCGCAACAGCGCTTGAACCTGGCGATCGTCTCAGAATTGCACACAACGCGGACTGCATTTTACGGCGCGCTTTACAATCAATCGCTGCAATCTCTGCGAACGGCTCAACGTCAGGCATTAAGCGAGAACGTCGCCGCGCAAGAGAGCCTCTATCGCTCCGGACAAACCGAACGACCAGCGCTGACGGCGGCGGCCCTTCTCGAAGAGGAGCTCCCTCCGCGGATTGAAGAGGCGCGGCGCGGATACGGCGACGCCTTGCTACAAATTGCGCGCGGCATGGGATCGGACTTGGGACCTGACGCGCAACGGGAGACTCCAGTAGGCGAGTTGCGTTTTGCGTCTCTCAAAGTCGATGTCGAAAGCGAGAGCACCGCCGCAATTCAGCAGCGACCGGACTTAAAACTCGCCCGTCTCCTGGTGCGAGCCGCGGCGGAGGATCAGCGGATCATCGAAGCAGCCTATTACCCGAGGATCAATTTGGTCATTGATGGCACTTACATTCCCGTTTCCGGTATTCGCCGCGGGAGCGAGGGTTCGCCACGCCGTTCGGATGACATCGTCTCCTCGGAACTGCGAGAAGGGGTGGCTTATACCTGGCGGGTCGTCGATAACGGGAAAGTCGGCGGCGCGGTGCTGCGTCAAAAGAGCGTTCGTGAAATCAACGAACTCCTCTACAAAAAGCTCGAGTCGAACGTGCCACGTGAGCTCGCGCAGATTTACAACAATCTGCAGGCGATCGAATCGCGGCACCGGTCGCTTGAAGACGCCCTCCGTGCCGCAACGGCGAGTGCGGCAGCGGTGCAACAAAATCTGGCGCAAGGCTTGTTGTCGCAGCTCGATTTTCGGAATGCAGAAAGCAGTTTGCTTGAGACGCAGAGTGGACTTCTCGACCTCGCGTTTGAACAGAACCTCGCGCTGGCAGAATGGGACCGCGCGACCGGCCGCTATTTTCGGTTTTCGAACGACACCAGCGGAAACCGGCATTAATTGCAGCCCTTG
This sequence comes from Chthoniobacterales bacterium, assembly GCA_038232335.1. Classification (GTDB taxonomy): domain Bacteria; phylum Verrucomicrobiota; class Verrucomicrobiia; order Chthoniobacterales; family UBA10450; genus JACCXL01. The sequence continues at coordinate 63,409 of JBBSIA010000015.1, read as the reverse complement.
AAGTTCCCACGTTCGAAAAATTCTGCTGTTTTGGCTGCGCTTGCCGGAGTTTTCACCTTCGCCGCACTTTATTATACACTCCTGCCAGTCGCGGAAGTCACCGTCCTCCGGCGCGGCACGGCTGTGTCGGCGATCTACGGCACGGTGCGGATCGAGCCGACGTTCGTGGTTCCGGTGCGCGCGCAAAACTCCGGCTTTATCCGGCTGGCGGATCCGTTTGCTGCGGGTCGCGGTGCTATCGGCAAAAGTGTCGAGAAAGGAGAGTTGCTGGCGATCATCGCCGATGAGGGAACGGCTCGGCAGTTAAAGCAGGCGCGTGCCGATTTGCAGGCGGCGATGCAGAGGGCGCAACTCCCATTGCCTTCGTCCGAGCCGCTGAAAATCGCGCAGGATAATGTGCAGCGTCTCGAAAAACTGACGGCACTCAGCAACGTTCCGGCGGTCGAATACGAGAAAGCGAAAAGCGAGGCGAGCCGCCTGCGCGACGCGCTCGAGACGGAACGAATTGAAAGGGACCGTAACCTGGCAATGCTCGAGGGGGCCTCCAAGAAACTCGAGGCGCAGATGAAAAGCTCAGAAATCCGTTCACCCATCGACGGACTCGTCACCGCGATTCAGGCGATCGATGGTGAGCTGGTGGCGGAAGCGAACCAGTTGTTCACAGTCTCGACTCGCAAGAATTATGTGCGCGGAGAAGTGAACGAAGAAGACGTTGGCGAAGTGAAACTCGGGATGGAAGCCCGGGTGCAGGTGTACGCGTATCGAACCCGGCAATTCGCCGCCAGGGTCTCATCGATTGTCCCCGCCGCGGATCCAGACACCCAGCGCTACACCACTCTCCTCGATCTCGAGAATACGCCGGAGAATCTGATGGCCGGCATGACCGGTGAAATGAATATCATCACCGGCAGGCACGAGAACGCCCTGCTGCTTCCGACACGCGCTCTGTTGGTCGATCAGGTTTTGATCATGAAACACGGAGTGATTCGATCTCGCACCGTGAAAATCGGATACCGGAATCTCGATTTTGCTGAAGTGCTTAGCGGGGTGGGCGAGGGCGACCACGTCATTGTTTCAAACCAGGATCAATTGCGGCCAGGTGGTTACGCTCGCCAGCGCATCGTGCAAGCGGCGAATACAGCAGAACGACGGTGACGCCGCCGCTCTACATCGCGCTGCGTTTCCTTGGTCATCGCAAGCGGGCGTTCTTGCTCAGCCTGAGCGGCGTTGTGTTCGGGGTCGCGATCTTTATCTGCACGCAGGCGCAGACGCAGGGTTTCGCGAATCACTTCATCCGCTCCACCCTGGGCAGCAATGGCGCGCTCGTCATGCGCTCCCGATTTCAGCCGAGTGGTAGCGGACTTCTTGTGGGACCAAAAAATGGTCACGCGGATGCAAGTCATCGCCGCGCGGTTGAAGGGATCACGGATGCGTCCGAAATCATGCGGGTGAGTCGCCAATTCTCAAACGTGGTTGCTTGTTCGCCGGTGCTGCGCGGGACGCTGAGCGCCCGGTCGGGATTCGAGAATGCGACGGTGGATTTGTTCGGGATTGATCCCGTTCTTCATCTGCAAACGACCGATCTGAAGCAGCAGCTGATCGAGGGAAAACTTGAAGATTTTCGGGACAACGCCACGTCGGTCATCGTCGGTTCAAGGCTCGCGGGAGCGCTGAATGTAACGGCTGGTGATCCAATTCAGCTGCTCTCACCCGGCGGCGAATACTGGCGGTTCACCGTCGCCGCTATCGCACAAAGCGGTGTTGGGACTGTCGATGCCGGACGCGTTTATTCGCACGCGAAAATCGCGCAGACTTTGCTGCACAAACCCTACGCGTCTTCGATGATCATCTACAAGCTGCGCGACCCGGAGCGTGCGCCCGCTCTCGCCAAACATTTCGAAACGCTGTTTCAGCACGAGATGCTCAGCTGGCAGGAACGCGAAGAGAACAACCTAAAGCTCTTTCTGACGCTGCGACTCTCCGCGGCAATCACCGTCTCGCTTATCATTCTGCTGGCCGGCTTTGGAATCTTCAATGTGCTCACCATGTCGGTGCTCGCGAAGATCAAGGAGATCGCGATTCTGCGTTCGATGGGCTACCGGCGAAGCGACATCAGCGCCATTTTTCTGTGGCAGGGCGCGATGATCGCGATTGCTGGGTCGATTCTCGGTTGCTCGGCCGGTGCGCTCCTGACATGGGGCGTTTCCAAGATTCCGATCCGCGTGCGCGGGCTGCTCGTGGCGGATCACTTCCTCGTCGCGTGGGACTGGCGCAACTATCTCTGGGCGACGCTGCTCGCGATCATTGCCGTTTTCATTGCCAGCTATGTGCCGGCGCGGCGTGCAGCGCATCTTCAACCGGTCGCGACGCTGCGCGGCTCCAGCGTATGAATCGCGAAGTTTGTCTCGCGTGTAACGAGATCGAGCGCTACCTGGGCGAAGACGAATCGCGGGTGCACGCGTTGCGCGGGGTCGCGCTCGAGCTGGAACCCGGCAGCGTTCACGCCGTAGTCGGCCCTTCCGGTTGCGGAAAGAGCACACTGCTTTATATCCTGGGGTTGCTCGATCAACCGGACGCCGGCTCCGTCATCATCGACTCACAGGCGGTCTCCGATTTACCCGACGATGAGCTCGCGCAGAAGCGGAACGAATTCATCGGGTTCATCTTTCAATCTCATTTTCTGATGGAGGATTTTACCGCGCAGGAAAACGTCATGATCCCGATGCGGCGGCTCGGCCGGTTGAACGAGCCCGAGATGCGCGCACGCGCCGCTTCGTTGCTCGATGCCGTTGGGCTGGGTGGCAAACTGAAGCGGCCGAGCCGTCATCTTTCTGGCGGCGAACAGCAGCGCGTTGCGATTGCGCGCGCCCTGGCGAACGATCCGCGCGTAATTCTCGCCGACGAGCCGACCGGAAATCTTGACACAAAAAATTCACAACGTGCCTTCGAACTTTTGCAAGAAATGGTGACGCGGGGTGAAAAGGCTTTGCTCCTCGTCACGCACAATCCCGCAATCGCTGAAGCGTGCGACTGGATCCATGAAATGCGCGACGGTCGCATCTTCGAAAGCCATCGCCGTATGCGTGGCGCTAAGTGCCCTCTATGAGCGGCGCAGTCTTCGCGCCCGTACCGCTTCGGGGGTCACAGACCGCTTGCTAAAGGGTGAGAGCGGCTTCTCTAAAATCGAAGATGCGAAGAAACCGACCTACCCAGCCAGTGCCGTCTAGCTTCTTTCCTTGCTCACCCGTATCCTTGTCTCTGTGAAGGAATCAACGCTGCTGCGGTTCATCGACCGGTACGTAGGACAGTTTGGCTGCTGTCTGCTTTCTCCCTTCAAGCGCAGGGGTAATATTTCACGGTACCAGCGCATCCTCTTTGTCGAGTTCTTCGAGATGGGCGCCGCAATAATGTCCTATTCGGCGCTAAAGTATGTCAAAGCCAAGCTGCCGGAGTGCGAGCTACATGTCCTGTGCATAAGCGGGAACAAGGAGTCCTGGGAGCTTCTTGGATTGGTGTCCGCTCAAAATATCCATGGCGTGGAGGCAAAGGGCACGCTGGGTTTTCTTTTCTCTCTGCTTGGTACGCTTGGAGGCTTACGCCGGAAGCAATTTGATCTCGTCGTCGACTTAGACAAATTCACACGACTTTCGGCCATCGTCTCATTCCTTGTTGGCGCCCGGCGAACAGCGGGTTTTTATCGCTACGATTACGAGGGACTTTATCGCGGTCACCTCATCGATATTCCGTGTGCCTTCAATCAGAATGCGCACATTGCGAAAAACTTTCTTGCATTGTGTAAGAGTGCGCTTGCCGAAGAGCAGCACTACCCCAACTACAAGGGAGTAATAAGAAACTCAGAGATTCTGCTGCCGCCCTTCAAATCCGCTCCCAACCTTGCACGGCAGATGAAGGAGCGCGTGAAAGTGATCTTTCCTGATTGGCGCGGGGATCCCCTTGTTCTGGTGAATCCGGATGTTGGACCTAATCTGCCGATAAGAAACTATCCGGTCGGCCATTACGTACAGGTGATTAGTGGAATTCTTGAGCGAGCTCACGACACTCGTGTTTTGTTGATTGGTGTGCCAGAGAATACGCCAGTGTGCGAGAAAATTGTTGCCGCGGTTCGAAGTGAGCGCTGCTGCAATTTTTCCGGACGCACCCGCTCGCTTGTTGAGCTTCTCGAGCTCATAAATTTCTCTCGTTTACTGATCAGTAACGACAATGGCCCGGCCCATTTTGCTTCACTTACTCCGACACCGATTTTGGCGCTCTTTAGCACTGACTCACCCTTTATGTACGGACCGCTGGGCAATTGTGTGATCTTGTATACGTTCTTTCATTGCAGTCCCTGCATCAGTGTTCTAAACAATAAGCGCTCGCGCTGTACGAACAATCTTTGTCTGCAAACCCTTGAGCCCGCAAAGGTGCTTGAAAGTGCCATGCGGGTCATGGAAGGCCAGGTAACTTATCGCACTATTAACGGCGAGTTGAGCTATCTATAAAGGCTCGATTGAGCCAACGTCGCTCGGTTGCTCCCGGCACGGTGACGTTTCGTTGCTGAAATGACGGAAGGTGGATCGCGACCGTGCGAAAGACGATCCCGAGCGCGGATAACTGGAACTGTCGAAGGGTAAAGATTAGCATCTCGATCGGCTCCGCCTCTAACGCATCCGATACACCATACCCTCGACGGTTTGCGCAACCGGACGGTACCGTTCCGCCAGCAGTCTGGCTAGAATCGGAAAGTCCTCCACTGGATACGGCGCGTTTTTGGGATCGAACCGGAGATCGACGATGTATGTGGGCGGGTGTCGGCTAAAATCTCGTTCGAGCGTCATCCACGCGCCCGGTAGAATCCGGTTGCGAAAGTCGACCTTCTCTTGCATTTCCCCGGGGAACACATAGCCAGTGAGCGGAAAGCTCGAGAAGTAGCGACAGGCGGGTCGTCGTCGAGCTTCAAGATAAAACTTAGCGTCGTTGCCCCAGACGAAAATTCTGTCCTCAGGAGTTGAATGTTCGGACAGATATCGCCCTGTCTCGGAGGGTTCGCGTTTCGAGGCCAGCTTTAGCCAGTGCGAGATTGAGAACGCTACGACGGTGAGTCCCAGCCAGGCGTAGGTGACCGCAGGCCTCAGTAGCCAGTGACGCGGTTGCGTTCTGCCGGACCAGAGCCGTGCGTAGTGAGGCGCTGCAAGCAGCGCGAGCGGTGGAATCAGTTGGATGTAGTAGTGAGGGTAAAAGCGACCCCCCGCCGCGGCGCCGAGAGCCGACGCGGCGACCAGTCCGAAAAGCGCCGTCCGCTCAGCGCGGTTCCCCATCCAGACACCATTTTTGTCTCGACACGCCATTGCCGCGCCGATTAGCAGTGGCAAGCAGGCCCCGATGAACGCCAGCGTGAGTAGGACTCCACTTTCCCAGAATACGTGCGGGTTCGCATGGTCGGTGATCGTCCAATAGAACGCCTCGCGAAGGATGCCTTGCTCGCGGAGGATGATCGTCACCAAACCAAGCGTTCCGAAAAACCCCGCCGTGAGCATGGCGGCGTGGGTGATAGAAGCCGTTCGCGTCAAACCGCGGCTCGTACGATAACTCGGGAGGAGCAGATAGATTCCGAGTGGCACCGCTGCGATGGCCGCCGGCTGTTTAAGCAGAAATCCCGCGCACAGGAGCGCGCCGGCGGCGAGGAGCTCGGGCCGCACTCGCGACGAGCTCCGCCTGAGCCCTATCGCCCACGACCACACCACAGGAAGATTTATCATCAACTCGCCGTTGAATGCCAGATTCTGATATGTCGCCCAGGGTTGGAAGACACTGTAAAGCAGCGCCGCGATCAATCCGGTGTCGCGATCGAACAAGCGTCTGCTAATCACATACAGGCCGGCCATCGTGCCCAGCGTCCACACCAGCGCGACCACATGCAGCGCCTTCCAGTTGTACTTTCCCGCCGCCTCGAACACCGCCGCATACGTCCAGAACAGGAGTGGCGGTTTGCGATCCGTCGCGTCGACGTACGGCCGGCCCCCGTCGACAATCTCGTTCGCCACGACGGAATATGGCCACTCGTCGTTGATTGGCTGTGGGTGCAGAAGTGACGGAAGGCGGGTCGCGACCGTGAGGACGACAATCCCGAGCGCGGCGAATTGGAGCTGTCGGGGACTAAGGGTCAGCATACGAATCGGCTCCGCGCCTAGCACATCCGATAAACCTCACCCTTGGCGGTCGCGCAATCGGCCGGTACCGTTCCGATAGCAAGCTGGCCAGAAGTACCGGCTCGATTCGCCCGATTGGGTCGGGGCAGCGTTGATAATGAGACAATCACGTGTCGTTGATTGCGCGTATTGCCGCCTCTTGCCAGTCTTTGTTCAATGAATCCGCCATTGACGGCGCTTGTAAACGTTCACAGCTCGCCCTCGACCTTCTCCAAGAAATCGCGCGACGAAAAGGGAAGGCGTTGCTTTTTGTAACGCACACAATCATTGATCGCCAAGCGTGCGATTGGATTCACGAAATGAAAGACAGCCGCATCGTCGCCAGCCACCGCGCGGTCAACGCATCTCAGTGCGGGCGGACGTCTGACCTTTTCTCGTGACCTCTTTCTGGCTCCGCCCCCTGGCTTTTTTTCTTTCCAAAAGTTGATCGAGAACAACACGATCGCTCGGATCCAGTCCGAAAATGCGCCAAGCGATGAAATATCCTGCAAGATAAAGTCCCGCGGCCGCCAGTTCCGACGACCACCCATGAATCGTGAAGCGCACGAGCAAAGCGAGGGGGAGCGGGGCGAGCGCGGCGACGCACGGTTTGAACAAGGCGCGCCACGGCCAACGCCACTCGAGTAACCACGAAATTTGGACCCAGCGGAGGATCCCTTTGATTAAATAGGGGAAAAAAATTCCAAGCGCAGCACCGAGCGCGCCGAAGGCTGGAATTAGCATGAGATTCAAACCAACAGCGGCAGCAAAGGCGATGCTGGAGTTCATCAGATTCATCTTCGGCCGCTCGACCATAAGAATGATCTCGCCCACGCTCACGAAGGCATTCAGTGCGCAAGCCCCTCCGATAATCGCCACCCACACGCCACCTCGGTGGAACGCGGCACCGAAAATCATCATGATCGCGCCCCCCGCTAGCGCTAGGACGACGAGCGCTGGCAGCAACACCGCGAGCATCCAGCGAGCGAGATATCCGTAACTCGCCTCAGCGTCGCGGATCTGGCCACCTGCAATTTGGCGCGCGACGATGGGCGCAAAGATCGGCGTAAAAGACTGGCTCACCTTGCGCAGGCCGCCCCCCACTTCGACCGCCGCAGCGTAGATACCCAGCGTCTCCAGCGTAACCCCTGGCGCGCGCCCCACGAACCAGCCGAGCATGATAAGATCGACGCGCATGATGGCAATATTGAGCAAGTCGTACAAGGCGATCGGCGCCGAGGCATTCAGGAGCTTAGGCACGAGGTTATCGTCAGGTGAGCGCGATGTAGATGTGAACGTGAACAAACGTCGCGCGAGCACGAAAGCGACGAGCCCGGACGCGATAGTTCCGGCGACGCCGGCGATTTCCGGTGCGAGTTGTCTCGCACCGACCGCAAACGCGATGAGGAGCGCGGCCGCCGTGCCGAAGCTTTCTGTTAGGCCCCGCGAGTAGATGTCGTGGTGCATCACCATCATGCCACGCGACAAGGCCGTGCTCACGCGATAAAGCGTGACGCCTGGTAAGGCGAGGAGCATCACTGCGGTCGCGCGGACAAAATCTGGCCCCATCCCAATAGAGGGCCCGAACGTCGAGACGCCCCAGAATCCGCCGATGCCTAGGAAAATGCTGCTCCCGAAGGAGACGGCCAGCGCCGTCTTCATGACCCGGCGGCTGTTGGCGCGGTTGCCCGCTCCCTCCGCCTTTGCGATGAACGCGATCGTACTGTAGTCGAATCCGAGCGTGGAAAACTTGCTCAGCAGATCCATGGTCGCCCACGCGAGACCGAAGATGCCCAGGACCGCACTGCCGAGCAGCCGCGCGACCAGAAAGGTGAAAATCCCGCGGAGGTTGGAAGCAAGAACTGCGACTGTGTTGATGAACGCGCCGCGCGCGAGTGCCGCTCCGTGCGCGGAATAGTCGGGCGCCAACGTCTGAAGCACTAGGTCCGCATCTCGATCCATGTCCGTCACGGGCGTCTGACCGCTGCGTCGCGGTAAACCTTCAGCGTCTCGCGCGCGCAATGATCCCAGGAAAAGTCCTGTGCGCGTGACAACCCTTGTTCGCCCAGAGATCGGCGCAGACCGGGCGACTTCACGAAATCACGCAGAGCGGTCGCGAGCGCTTCGAGATCGCCCGCCGGAAAAAGGACGGCGGCGCTGGCGGTGATCTCACGGAGCGGAGCAATATCGCTCGCCACCACGGGACAACCGCACGCCATCGCTTCTAAAACTGGCAATCCGAACCCTTCGTAAATCGATGGTTGAATCAGGCCGCCGGCAGCTTGAATCAGCGTGACTAAATCTTCACATCCGACCGTATCCAGCCATACAATTCGATCAGCGACGTGCAGGCGATTTGCCAGCTGCACGAGACCGTCCCGTGCTTTGCGCCTCTGCACAAGCACAAGCCGCCAGGGACGCGGGACCGCAGCCGCGAAAGCTGCGATCGCGAGGTCGTGCCGCTTGCTCGGAGTGTTCGCCCCAATGAGCAACAAGTAGGGCGACTCCGCCCCGCTGAGACGCGCCGCTCGCTCCTGTGTCACGGCCAAGTTTTCAGGCGGGCGAAAGCAGGGGTCCGGCGCCGACCAAATCACGGTCAAACGTGCCGCAGCCTCAGGGAGGAGCACGCAAATGCGGTCAGCGGTCGCCTTGCTTGGAGCGATCAAACGGGTCGCCTGCCGGAGCGCGCGCCAAATCGCCTGCCGGTAGTAGACGCTCTTCACGACGCGCTCAAGACCTTGCAAGTGCAGGCTAGGCCTTTCAATCGCCATCACATCGTGAACCGTCACCACACTCGCGCATGACAGGCCGCGCGGCATTATGTTATGTGGGCTGTGGAAGACATCGACGTCCGCGAAAGATGCGTAGCGCTGGGGCCAGATCACTGGCCACGGCGAATTCGGTCCCGCCCGAACTGTCACCGCCGAGGTGTTTACTGCACGCGAGAGCGGCCGAGGGGCCAGAGGATGCGCCCAGAAGAAAAAATGATCGGGGTGAGCCAGATCCGGCAACTGGTCTACCAAAGCACGCACATAAGCACCGATGCCGCTCGGTCTCTCTCGAACATATCTCGCATCGATGGCGACACGAATCGGTTTGCGCGAAGGCGCCAGGTGTTCTTGCATCGGCTCGCCAGTTAAAATAGGAACGGGGCGAAAGCAACCCGGCGAATCAGCGCTATTACCTGATCATTTCCTTTGCTGGTGATTGCCATCCAGCGGGGCCTTTTGCAACTACCGGAGCGATGGCGCCCGGCTTTCTTTCTGATGCCGATAGTTTTGCTGTCGATCTCAATTCCACTCGCGATCGAGAATCATCGAGAGGCACCGCCAGCCATGCGGTTCGTTCGCTATTTGCAGCAGCATCATCCTGTTGCGGAACGGAAAGACGTGCTCCTGTTCCTCAAAGAGTGTAAACGGCAAGTGGAATGGTATGCACCGGAGTTCACGAATATTACACGCCTCTCATGTCTCTCTCGAGGGTGGATCCAAAAATCCTTATCGCCGCCCATGCCATCTACACTGACGATCAGGCACTCGCGATGCCGCCGGGATGGCGTTTGATGCCAGTGGCGGATTTTCACCGATCGTTATTGATCGAGCTGAAACAACGCGACCTTTCGCTTTATCGCGTCGAACCCGCGCCGACGCTGTGAACAAGAATATCTTTCTCACCGGGGCGAGCTCTGGAATCGGCCTCGCCACCGCGAAAGCCCTCGTGACGCTCGGACACGAAGTTTGGGGCACTTCGCGCGATGTCCGGCGCCTTCCAGACCTGCAAAGGCTGCACCCGGTCCTTCTCGATCTGGCTGATGCGCGCTCGGTGGCCGAAGGTTTTGAGACTGCGCTGGCTCAGGCTGGAAATTTTGACGTCGTCATTAACAATGCCGGAAGCGGTCACTTCGGTGCCAGCGATACGCTCTCGATGGAGCTGGTCCAGGAGCAATTCCAGACACTGGTGTTCGCGCAGATCGAGCTCTGCCGCCTGGCGCTCGCGGCGATGCGCGACCACGGCAGCGGACTGATCGTCAATGTCACCTCTCTCGCCTCGCGGCTGCCGGTGCCTTACATGGGCGCGTACAATGCGGCCAAGGCGGCGATGGCATCCTTCACCATGACGCTCCAGCTCGAGCTCGAGCAGACCGAAATCTACGTCGTGGATGTGCAGCCGGCTGATATTCGCACCGGGTTCAACGATGCGGTGCGCAAGACGGGAAATGTGGATTCCATTCACAGGACACGACTCGAGCGGACGTGGAAAATCGTGAACGAAAACATGCAGCGAGCACCGGGACCCGAGCTCGTGGCACGCCGGATCGCGCAACTGATCGAGACCGATAACCCGCCGCCGCGGATTACCGTCGGAGACACTTTTCAGTCACAATTTGCGCCGGTGATCTTCCGCCTTCTCCCGCAGCGCGTGCGAATCTGGGGTCTCAAGAGATATTACAAGCTGTGATCACGACGCCGCTTTCGAGGAATGGTGCATCGCACCTGCAGATCACAGATGCAGTCCTGTTGATGGCCGGTGCCGGTTCCCGCCTGGCGACGAGCAGCGCAAATGTGATTCCGAAACCACTGCTCCCTATCGGAGGCCGCCCGCTCGTCTCCTATACGCTGGATGCTTTTGCCGCCGCTGGCGTCCATAAAGTGCACGCCGTTCTTGGCGCGAACAGCGATCCTTTGGTGGCGGGACTTCGGCGCCTGTTGCCTGCGGGGATCAGTCTAAACATCATCCGCAACCCGGAGTGGCAAAAACAAAACGGCGTCTCTGTGCTCTGCGTGGCTCCTCACGTGGAGGCCCCATTTTTTCTGGCGATGGGCGACCATCTCTTCGAGCCTGCGATTCTCCGAACGCTCGTCGGGCGGGCAAAACTCGGCTTCACAAATCTCGCGATCGACCGAAAAATCGGCACCGTCTTTGATCTCGCGGACGCAATGAAGGTGGAGACGCGAGGTGACCGCGTCGTCGCGATCTCGAAGGAACTCACCCGCTACGATGCGATCGATACCGGCGTGTTCCTCTGCGGCACAGAGATTTTTCCGTACTTGCGCCGAGCGCGAGTGCACGGCGATTGCAGCCTGGCCGACGGTTTACGGCTGATGGCGGCCGACCGGAACGTGGCCGCAATCAATATCGGTGACGCATGGTGGCAGGACGTCGATACCCCGGAGATGCTGAGGCACGCGGAGACGCAATGCGCACGGCTAGTCGCTCCTGTAGCTTGACTGCCGCGTGCGCAAAATCGCGTGCGCAGCCAGAGCTGAACTCACCGCCGCGACGACGCCGAGGAGATGGAGAATCCACGCTGCACGCCCGATGAGCACGAGTGCGACGAAAAACAGAACCGCCACATCACGCTTCGTGATCGCGAAAATAAAGCTCGTCAAACTTCCAAGCGAACGAAGCAAGGGCGACGCAGCGACGAGTTGCTGGTGTCGTGGATAGAGCGGACTTGTTGAAGGCGAAGAAGTTTTGCGTAGCGAGAGCAGCCATTCGTTCAGCAAGATCAGTGCGCCGACGGCAATTCCTTCCAGCAAATAGAAATGATCAAGAGTTCCGATTGAACCGCCATGTTCAAGTCCGAAGCCCAGGCTGATGGCGAGGAGGACATTTGCGAAGATGTCACACCACGTGTCGAGCCGGGCGCCGCGCTCGCTTTCAAGAAATTTAGCGCGTGCGATTTCGCCGTCACAGCCGTCGAGCACGCTATAAGCCTGAAGCAATAGCGTGCCGATCAGGACGCTGGCATAGTCGCCGCGCATGAAGAAGAGGGAGGCCGCAATCGGAATCGGCAGGATCAGCAATGTCCATTTGCTCGGTGTGATCCGGCACTTCAACAGGAGCCGTGAAATCGCACGAGACATGGGACGATTGATGGACCTCGAGACGATCCCGTCTTGTGGCTTGCCACTCCGTGCTAAAAACATCCGTTCGCATTGCGGAATATCGCGCGGATCGGAAATCCAAACGCAGAGATTCGCCGCATCGGCTGCCCCTGACATCTCCGCGCAGTGCTGTCGCGCGATCAGCGCCAGTGACTCCCAGTCTTGCGCACTGGCTTCCTTCAATGCGACACGGGTTGCCGGCTGACAGTTGACGAGCTGCTGAACACCGCCGCGCTCAGCGAAAACCCGCGTGTGGAGGATCAGATCGGTCGGGACAGACTCCCCGAGAAAAGCGGCTGCGTCGCTGCTGATCTGCAGCCGCTCCAAGTTCGAAAGGTTGGGAATTGACCCCCAGGATCCGCGACCCGGATTCCAGAACACGCAGACGTGCAAGCGCGATCTTCGATTGTCCGACGCCGCAAACTCCTGCAAATTCAACATCAACCGATCGAGTTGACGCAGACCGGCCACTCTCCAGTTGGCAGATTCGTCTGCGAGAATAAGAATTCTGCGCAACGTGCTGCTCTCCGCGATCACGGAGCGCAGTCTCGAGCGATCCGCCGAGTATAAATTCGGTAGGTCTTGTACTTTTCAGCGCCGATTGCGGCGAGAAAGCGGTTGACCAAATGGTTGTCTTCCAGCGTCAGACTTAGTTCGCCAGTGAAACCGCGTTTGATCATCGCGTCCTCGATGATTCGCAGCACCAGGATTTCGGCGATTCCATGTCTCCGGAATTTCGGGACTACGCCCAGCGCCACGAGCCGCGCCGTTTTGAGCCGCCGTTTGTAGTAGAGGAGTTTTGCGAGACCGATCGGCAGACCAAATGAAGTCAGCCGGCCATTGATATGCTTAAACGCGACATTGATGTCTGGGACGCAGAGGATGAAGCCGGCCGGTTCGCCTGCGACCTCGGCGATGAGAGTGAATTCCGGGACGACAAGCGGTTTCAATTCGTGGGTCAAGTATTCAAATTCCTTGGTCGTGAATGGGACGAAACCCCAATTCTTCTCCCACGCTTGGTTGTAAATCTCACGCAATCGCCGGCTCTCCTCGGCAATCTTCTTCACCTCGGCAGGGCGAATCTGGACGTCACCGCTTTGACCAAAACGCGAGCCGATCCGGCGCAACCTCCGGGCCGCTTCGACTGGTTTCGAGAACCACCACGCATACCAATCTTTCGCCTTTGTGAACCCGGCTGCCTCGATCAGGCCCTCGTAATAGGGCGGATTATGCGAGGTCAGCAGCGTCGGCGGGTGCTCGAAGCCGTCGATGAGCAGCGCGCAAACGTAATTAGTGGAGTAATCGATCGGTCCCATGATCTCGTTCCGGCCGCGCGCGCGCAGCCAACCCGCGGCAATGTCGAAAAGCGACGCGGCGACGGCACGATCATCGATCGACTCGAAGAGACCGAAACAGCCGAGATTCGTTCCGTGTAACGCGTTGTAGGTGGGATCGTCGCTGGCCATGATCCGGCCGACGATTTTATTGTCGCGACGCGCGAGAAAAATCGCGGCATCACCGTGTTCGTAAAACGGATGCTTCGCGCGGTCGAGGAACTCTTTGCGCTCAATGATCAGCGGCGGGACCCAGGCCGGATCGTCTTTGTAGATTTGCCAGGGAAACTTGATGAAGGCGTCGCGTTCTTTCCGCGAGCCCACCTCGGCGACGTCGATCTTAGACACTGCAGCTTGAAGCGACACCAGCCGAATTCGATCGATTAGCCACCGTTCTCAAGAGCGAGCGACAAAGGCTCCTCTGGCGCGAAACAACGTAAAAAACGACAACGTTCAGGACCGTCAGCTCGACGACAAAATACCAGATTGGCCGCGCGAGAATAAGCAGAATGAACAAGATCGCCATTCGGAAGTTCGTCATCATTACGCCAAGCCACCGAATGATGGGGCGCGCGCCGTCGCAGTATTGCATCGTAAGCCAAGGGGGGATTTCGCGCGGAAACGCCGCCGCGGCCGCGCTCTGCAATCTTTTCAACGATGGCAGGATGATTTCCTGCTGCCGCGTATAATTGAGATAGACGGTGAGCAGGAATTTTTTTCCTGGTTCGCGCTGCCAAGTGAGCTCGTAGCGCTTTGCTCGCACGACTGCGGAAGATTCGAGTTCGGAGCGGGAGCGACCTTTCACGAAATAGAGGTAGCCGTTGCGGCAGTAATCAGCCACCGCACTCTGAATGGAATGACTGGCAGCTGCCGCCGCGGCTAACACGAAAACGGCGTCCGATCCTCCGGCCGCAATGTGACGCAGGCACAAGTGTAGATAGATGCTGAGAAATACGAGATTATCGGCAACGCCGTCGAGCGCGCGACCAAATCTGCTGCCCGTGTTTGTTAGGCGAGCAAGTTGGCCGTCGGCATTATCGAGAGCATTCGCGGTGACATGCAACGCCATCCCGACGATGTTGATGCTGAGGCCACGGTAGAAATAAAGATGACCCGCGACGATGCCGAAGAGGCCGGAAAGCACAGTGACGGCCGCGGGTGAGATTCGGAGTGCGGCAAACAACCGCGCGAGCGCAAATCCAACTCTGCGGTAAAACAGCAGGTCGAAAAAGCCTTCAACCTCGCGTGCTTTGTACGTGCCCTCGAGCTCGGCGGGCATTCGGATTACGCGAGATTGCCGCGCCGTGTCACGCGTGCGGAATCAATTCAGGAACCAGCGTGTCCCCGATGATGTTCAGCGCTTCATCCAGGTCAGCGCGAGTGTGGTTAGCGGTCACACAAGCGCGGAAACAGATGCCTTCCTCGGGCACCGCTGGATAATCAACCGGAGCAACGAATAATCCGCGACGCCGCAGCTCGTGACCGAGCCGATACATGCGCTCCCGATCGCCAATTACAAGCGGCATGATGTAGGTCGTCGAGTGGCCGGTGTCGATATGCATAGCGGTCAATTGCTGCCGGAAATAATGTGCATTATCCCAAAGACGGGCGCGCAGCTGAGGCTCGCTGGTTCCGATCTCGAGCGCTTTCAAAATTGCCGCGATTACCACGGGTGGCAACGCGCAGGAATAGACATAGGAGTGCGCGTAAAAGCGCAGATAGTCGATGGTCTCCGATGGCCCAGCCACAAAACCTCCTAAGGCACCGAAGGCTTTCGAAAAAGTTCCATAGATCAGACGGATGCGGTCTTCGGCTCCGAAAAGCTCAGCCGCGCCGCGACCGTTCGGACCGCAGGCGAGCATCGAATGTGCTTCGTCAATAAACACGCTCGCCTCATGCGATTCGGCCACTTCGAGCAGTCGATCGAGATCAGCGAAGTCACCGTCCATCGAATAGATGCCTTCGACGATGACGAGCTGGCGCTTTCCCTTGCGCCGGCTCAGCGCGGCATCGAGAGAAGCGGGATCGTTATGCTGGAACCGCTCGAGGCGCGAACGTGCAAGGACGGCGCCGTCCCGCAAGCTGAGATGGGAGCGGTTATCCAAAACCGCAACGTCGGTTTTGCGCAGGAGCCCCGAAATCGTGCCGAGGGCGCCCCCGAACCCGCTATTGAAGAGCATGGCGTCTTCGCGCCCGAGGAATTTGGCGACGCGGCGCTCGAGTTCACGGTGCAGATCTGTCATTCCCGAGAGCGTCGGAGAACCGCACGCGCCCACGCCGTAGCGCTGTAAGGCCTCGCCCGCGGCTGCGATCACCTCGGGCCGATTGGCTAATCCGAGATAGTTATACGAGCAGAGATTGATGACGGAGTGACGTTTGCCGTCATAATTAATCGTGGTCCGCTCCCCTGCCATCGCGAGTAACTCGGGCTCGTAGAGCGACGCCTCCCAGGCCCCGGCATTGCGCCATTGCGTAAACTGCGGTGGCGGACGCAACGGGTCGGTGCTCTGACCGACGATGAAATCCCCGAGGCTGAATTTCGCCGGATCTTGCACATGCTCCGCTTCCACTTCCGTGGCGGTTCCATCATTCCGTGGAGGAAAGCAGTGCGCGACGCTATCGTGCTCCACCACGCCGTTACGACTGTTCATGGTTAGATTTGCGTTGAGCGGGCACCGCTGACCGGCAGGGCCGCGCGTGCAATGCATTCAATGTCACGTTGATCGCTCTCCATCTCCTGAGCGATTGTATCGTGCGCGTTCTCCTCAGCAAGCTCATTAATGGCACGGGCAGCACGTCCTGACCCGTTTTGAGATTCTATCACATGCTGTGTTGGCATGGTCCAACCCGAACCGCGGGTTGCTTGCGCGTGAACTTCGTTCAGCCTTTGCTGATGCCGAATTTCTGACGCCGCGCGTCTGCCGTCTGGACGGCCCGCCGCTCGCGGATTCCGGCGACTCCAAGTTTGATCTCCTCGCCCAGCTCCGGATTTGTTTCTCCGCCTAACTCCATGATGATGAAGTTTGTGCTCGGCCAAACGTTGGAGCCGGAGATGACGACACGTGCCACGTAGGTGCCAGCGTCCAGATCCGGGGCTGGACTGAAGCTCACACCGCCGGGAGGCCCCCCCGGACCACCCGCAGTCGCGAACGAAAACGAACAGCGAATTGAGCGCCCGATAACGAAGCCGCTTTTGAAGCGCCCCGCACTCGTAAAACTGCAGAGCAGAATCGGAACGGAAAAACCAGCAGGGAGATCGATGTCGGAACCTTCGAGTGCATTTTGCGCAGAACGAATATGATCGCACCCGAATTCCGGGCCGGGCCAGAATTTGTAGAAATCGGTCGCGACCGCGCGGATGTGGGAAGCAGCCGAAAGGCCTTCATTGCGCAAAATGAAAGGCGCTGAAAGCGTATAGACGCCGATCTGCTCTTTCGAGAATTCTTGTCTGGGCGCGAAGTAGTTGCCGGGAATGGCGACGTGGAGCTTCGGTCTCCGCAACCAGTGCAAAAAATGGGGCATCAGCGCCACCACGACAGCAGCAAAGGTCGCGAGGGCGCCGAGAGCGTTGATCACGCCCGCGTCGTGGTAGGGCTTTAGCAGGTTGAGAAAGTCAGTCACAGCAACAGTCTCTGGCGTTCAAGCGAAGGCCGTTTTGCGCCGTCGTGCGCAAAATCTCGTAGCGCAAAAAAACGCTCGCGTCCATGCATTCCTCCGAAGCTGAAACAGCATCTCAAAATCCCGGAATTGGCGTGCTCTGACGTCCCGGAACGCGCGCTTGAGAAGCGCGCTTATGAAATCGTTGGACGAGGAGGTTCGAGCACTTGACGCGCGCGTGTGTTTTCGACGCGCGTGGGATTTGGGTGATCTGGGTCATTGGATCGTGGCCAGCTTTCTGTCGCCATTCGCAACATTCGTCTCGATGTTCAAAGCCGCTCGCCCGGACTGATTCGAATCGCATGTATGCCCACCAAAAAAACCAGCAAGCGAACCCTGATCGAGCCTCACAAAGGCGACAAACGCTACGCGCGACGCAATAAAAAGGGTGAGTTCAAAACCGAAGCGAATGTCGGGCGTTCACTTTCGGCCGATAAAAAGCGGAAAGCTAAGAAGACCGTCGGCAAGGGCCAGGGCGACCGTGGAGACACCAAGCGGACGGGGAACCTTATCACACGAGTGGTTCGCAAACTAACCGGCGGCTGAGCTTGCGAGTTTGCAGCGTCTTCGCGATGCGAAGATAGAGACGATCGAAGTTCCAACGCTCCGGCGGAGATGTACGTCTCCGTGCGCAGCGAATGGCAGCCGCTATGGAGAAATGCTTCCGGGCGGGCCCTGCCGAACGGATGAAATCGACCCCTCGCTCCGGCGCTTCGAGAGCCGGAGTTTAGCTGCTACTCAAAGCGCTTTTTGATCGGGCGCAGCCACGGCTCCGGGCGAGTGCGTTTATTACGTGCCGATGCTCGAAGACGGAACGACATTGGCCTGTTACAATGGATCCAAACCGGAACATCAAACTGCGCTCGCTGCACGGCAGGCTCGTCGGCGTCACCTATCAGGTCACGCAAATGGAGGTGTGGCGGACGGCGACGCACAGATGGCAGCCGGCGATCAATGCCTTTCGATGCGAGACAGCCATGCGCATTTGTGTTGATCTCGCAGGTGTCGATCGATCATTGATCGATTTGATGGTGGAACCACAACGCGTCGTCGTGCGTGGTTCGCGCGTCGCCCCGGAGCCAAAAGATCACGCGGTGCAGATGCTGGCGCTCGAGATCGACTACGGGCCATTCGAACGAGAAGTGCAGTTGCCCGTCGAAGTGGATGTGGAGCGAGCGCACGCTGAACAGGAGAACGGGCTGCTCTGGATTTATCTGCCGTTGAAATCATGAGCGACCAACAAATACAGGTTCTGCAATCGCCGGCCACGACGCCTCCGGTGCATTCGGGAGGAGCGCCGGCGGACAGCAGCGATGGCGCCACTCCGCGGATTCCCGAGGAGTTGTCGATTCTGCCGGTGCGCGGGTTCGTCGTTTTTCCGGGGTCCGTTTTACCGCTCACGGTAAGCCGGCCGGGGTCGATCAAGTTGCTCAACGAAACTTTACCGCTGACGAAAGTGATCGGCTTGCTGGCTCAGCGGGACGGATCAAATGAAGAGCCGCAGCCGCAGGACCTTTATCACCTTGGCACCGCGGCGCTGGTCTTGAAGCTGATTCGACAAGCGGACGATCGCGTAGTCGTCGTCGTGCAGGGAATTCGCCGGTTCGCAATCCGCCGGATTGTCACCACGCAGCCTTACTTCCGCGCAGAAGTGGATCTGCCGGAATCCATTTCGCCGCCATCTGAAAGTGAATGGCAGGCGGAATTCCAGAATTTGCGCGAGAGCGCCTCACGCCTGCTCGCGCTCACGCCTGACGTTCCGGAGCAGGCTGCTGCCGTCGTCCGCAACATCGACGATGCCGGACAGCTCGCCGATTTTCTGGCGCCGAATCTCGACGTTCCCCTGGCGCAAAAGCAGGCGGTGCTCGAAGAGCTGGACGTACGCAAACGTGTGCGCGCGGTGCAAACCAGCATCTCCGCGCAGCTCGAAATCGCGCAAATTCAGCAACGGCTCCAGCAGGACGTGCAGTCTCAGTTCACTGATGCCCAACGCAAAGCGTATTTGCGCAGGCAACTGAAGGCGATCCAGCGCGAGCTCGGCGAAGGCGACGCTGGCGCGGACGAACAGATTGCGGCATTGCGCACCCGCCTCGAGGAAGCGAAGCCGCCGGCCGAGGTGATGGCGCAGGCCGAGCGCGAGTTGAAGCGGCTCGACATCATTCCCGCCGCAAGTCCGGAGTATTCGGTGATCGTCAGCTATGTCGAGACGATCGCGGAGTTACCATGGTCGAAATTGAGCGATGACAATGTCGATCTCGACAAGGCGCAGGAGATTCTCGATCGCGATCATTACGATCTCGAAAAAGTGAAGCGGCGCTTGATCGAATATCTGGCGGTGCGCAAATTAAACCCGCAGGGACAAGGCCCGATCCTTTGTCTGCTCGGCCCGCCCGGTGTCGGCAAGACGAGTCTCGGTCAATCAATCGCCGATGCGCTCGGCCGAAAGTTTGTGCGGATGAGTCTGGGCGGAATTCGCGATGAAGCCGAAATCCGCGGGCATCGCCGCACCTATATCGGCTCGATGCCAGGCCGGATCATTCAGGAGTTGCGTCGCGCGGCCACGCGCAATCCCGTGATGATGCTCGATGAAATCGATAAAATCGGCGCGGATTTTCGCGGCGACCCGGCGAGCGCATTACTCGAGGTGCTCGATCCACGGCAGAACAAGGCATTCGTCGATCGTTACCTCGACGTGCCTTTCGATCTTTCACAGGTGATTTTCATCGCCACCGCGAACTACATCGGCGGAATTCCTGGTCCCCTGCTCGATCGGATGGAAATGATTTCGCTGCCTGGCTATACGGAACGAGAGAAGCTGGAAATCGCGCGAAAATATCTCGTTCAGCGGCAGCTCGAGGAGAACGGGCTCAAGCCGGAGCAATGCGATTGGAATGAGGAAGCGTTGCGGCTGGTGATCACCGACTACACGCACGAAGCCGGGGTGCGGGAACTCGAGCGGCAGATCGGCGCGGTTTGCCGCAGTGTGGCGGCCCGGGTGGCACGCGGCGCCAGTGAACACGTCACGGTCTCGCCCGTCCTGGTTGCGGAAACCCTCGGACCAGCTCGTTACATCCACGAGCAGCGCTTAATGACTAATGTTCCGGGCGTCGTAACCGGGCTCGCCTATACCCCGACCGGCGGCGAAATTCTGCATATCGAAGCGACCCGTTATCCCGGCAAAGGAAACGTCACACTCACCGGCCAGATCGGCGAGGTCATGAAGGAATCGGTGCAAGCCGCGCTCAGTCTCGTGCGCAGCCGCAATGGCCTGATCGGCGCGAAGCCGGAAGACTTTCGTGAAACCGACATTCACGTGCACGTGCCTGCGGGCGCGGTGCCAAAAGACGGTCCCTCCGCGGGCGTGGCGATGTTCACCGCGCTCGCGTCGCTTTTCAGCAATACGCCCGTGCGTTCCGATGTCGCGATGACCGGCGAAGTCACCTTGCGCGGCCTCGTCTTGCCGATCGGCGGCTTGAAAGAAAAAAGCCTCGCCGCGATGCGGGCGGGCATCACAACCGTGCTGATTCCGAAGTTAAACGAAAAAGATCTCGTCGATGTTCCCGAAGAAGCGAAACAGAAAATCAAATTTATCCCCGTCGAAACCGTCGATGAAGTTCTCGCGAACGCGCTGGAGCGATCTGTCCCCGCTACAATCGAAGCGGGTGTGCTGTGAGTCAGATGAAATCTGCGATGGCTTCGTCCGATAAGAGACAGCTTTAGTGTGGCCGTATAATGATTAGCGGGCGGAGCGCATCGAATGTATTTGCTTTAGCGCTGGAACCCAGGCTTTCAGCCTGTGTGGCTAATGGGCATTCCTGCCTGTTCACCGTGGATTTTTGCGGGCAAGAATCCCCGCTGGCCGCACAGCCAGGAATGGCTGTGTTCCACCCGAGCAAAGTCGAATGATCCCATGGTGAGACCTTAAGATAACGCCACGGGATCCTTGACTTCGCTCGCGATCACTGTGTGACATTGCGCGCTACGACAGTGTAAAGCGACCTTGAAATCTCTTTCTGAGGCCTGCGCTCCGCCGATTATATGATGGCAAAGAAGCTTCGATCTCCGAGACCTGAGCGCTACGGCGTGATCTTCCCGCTCAGGCCATCGACCTGCACCTTGCTCACGGCCGGGTCTCCAGATTTCATCACGTCCACGATCCAGACAGAATGATCGTTCGCAGGCTGCAGCTCACATTTGATTATTTTAGCGCCGCGAAATTTCTGGAGCACCAGATGCTGGGCTTCATTCTTGGTGATTTTTCCTTCCTTCAGCCGCTTCCATTCCCGTGAGTCCGCGCCGCGCATGGAAGAGACCGCGAACGCAAAAGCGATTGCGAGCGAAAAGGCGATGCAGGAGGTTCGTTTCATAGCCCAAGTAGACGGCAGAAGACCTGGAGGAGAAAGCGGAATCGCAGTGGCCGACGGTTGCCAATTTCTGCTCGGAGCGCTTCGTGGACTGGAAGACGAGTCAGGTTCCGGGGAGCGCATGCATTCTGGGAACGCCAGTCCGGCTCGCACTTCCGACATTCTGCGGAAACGAATTTAGCGCGTTGGCGCCACCGGCGGCCCACCGCGAGAAAAGTTCGCGAGTTCGGGACGACCTCGCCAGCACGCAGAATGCATGGGCTCCCCGGAAACGTGATCTCACATCTGTGGCAATGCCCCGTGGCATCGATACGAAAGACCTTCCCGTTTTATTGAGCTTCCTGAAGAAGCTGCTCCGCCGTGACGAAGCGCGGTTCGATGTCGATGGGGATGTTTGCCATCTTGTCTAAGGCGCGCTGCACTTCGGGTCGGATGACGCCAAGCCTTCGCGCCATTTCTTTGGCTTTTTCGTAGCTCCCTTCGGCTTGGATCGTCATGAAGTCGCGAGTAAGGGCAGCGACGCCATCTTTGATCCTTGCAGGGACGACAGCAAACGTGCCGTCGGGCCTAACGACAAACGCGCCCGCGTCGAGGAGATAATTCAGCTGCATGGCCTGGCCGCGGCCATGGGCTTCGTTGATCCCAAAGCGGATCGAACGGAAAGCTGAGGCGAGATAGGTGGTGTAGAGCGGGCGTTCGAGCGTTTTCGGCAGGACGCCTTTGTCGATCAGGTGTTGAATGGCAAAGAGGCTGGAGATGTCAGCTTTGGCTTCTTCGAGCGCGCTGCCGGCTTCCTTCATCTCCTGGCGCACGGTGGTCTCGCGTCCCGCGACGGATATATTGTGTGGTCCAAGACCGTGCATCAACTCGTGCACACGGATGTGGGTGAAGAACGCGTCGAACGAGAGATCTTTCTGGTCCGCGGGACTGAGCACCACTTTCGAGATCGGCACGAGCGTCTTCGCAAATTTTGCGTCCTGCACGTTCTTCAACATGACGCGCTTCGATCCCTTCTCTCGGGTAACGCGCTCGTCGTTAGGCAGGTTGAAGGCGGCGGTCTGCACTCCATGGTTGGCGTCGCCGGAGCAGAAGATCTCGTTCACGACGACGATGGGCGCGAGCGCGCCGAGCTTCGGATTGCGATATTCTGGATCGACCGGCAGGTGGTTCTCGATGTCCTGTAGTTCGCCGGAGAATTTCTGGAGCTTCGCAGACTCCGCCTCGTCCTGGACCGTGATGAACGATTCGAACGCGGCTTTGTAATTGTACCAACCGTCCTCGTAAACTTCGTAAGGACCGATGGTGGGTTCGAGGGCGCCGCTTAACTCCATCCATGCCACGTCACTCGCGTAATAGTCGTTTGAAAGGAAAGCGTCGGCGCGCGTCGTCAGAAAACGTTTGAGCGTCGGCTCGTGGGCGGCTTCGCCTGCTTCGCGCAAGAGCCTGGCGGCGGCAAGCAGCTCGCCCTGATACTCAAGGTTGTAGGGAACCATCGTGAAATTGCGCTCACCTCCGCGTTTGATGACGGTGAAGAACCCTTTCGCCTGGGTTTGCTCGGCTACCGGCAGCGTGGCGATCCACTGCTCAATATCAGCTTTGGTCGCGTCAGCCGGATAGAATGCGGCGCTCTCCGGTTTCGGAGGCGCGCCGGGAATGAACGGCTTGTCACCGTCGAGGCGCGACCAGGCTCCCTTGTTGAGAAGGAAGTAATGCAAGCGGGCCCGACCCAACGCTGTCTGGTCGCTCGCGATGTCGAGCAGCATCGGGACGTTGCCGCTCCAGACCTGCCGCAGGAAAAGGCCATCGATGATTTTTGAGGCTTCGACGAGTTTCGCGAGCACCCGGCGGTCGTCCGGGGAGAGCTTACTAATGTCAGCGCTGATCTCGGTGGGCACGAAGCGCGCCGTCATTCTTTCTATCGCTGCGGCGTCGGGTGCGCTCTTTTCCTGGGCGGATGCCATCACTGTCGTCAGGGTGAGGGCTGCGAAAACTGGATTCAGAACTTTCGTGCTCATGATTCAGGTTCGCTGACGTTTTGGATTTGGCCAGCATAACCAAGCGGAGCTTCGCTACGATCAAGCCTGTTCAGCTGACCGGCACTGATTAGACTGAGTGCACCATGGCTGACGTAACTATCGAAATCATCAAAAACGGGCCTTTGATTGTGAAAGGCTCAGTTGAACTGAAAGACGCAGAGGGGAACGCCTATCCCGCAAAGGCGAGGATGGCGCTTTGCCGTTGCGGCGCATCAACCGAGAAGCCGTTCTGCGACGGGACGCACTCGAAAATCGGATTTGAAGCGGCGGAGAAGGCTGTGCCGGAATCCGCGGAGAAATAACGGAAGCCAAATGAGCCGCGCGGGCTCCAAAGCCCCTACTCCTTCAAATAAAGGGTCTTGGTCCCGAAATCGATGATGCCGTGATGGCGGCGCAGAAGCTCGGAGCCGAGCAAGCCGGCCACAGGCGGCTTCCCGTCAAGTAATCCGCCATGGATCAGGCCCTCTAGATCGATCACACCCACTTCTCTGCCCTTGATGTCAACCGAACCGACGGAGAGCTTGCGGATTGTGGCGATCTGCACCCCGCGCCGTTTCAGATTCACCCCAGCGGAACTGAAGGGGGTATTCCGCAGTGGGATTTTCATGCGGCGGACAAAGCGCTGGTGCAGCAGGGTTGTGAACGCACCGGTATCGATCATCAACCGCGCGGGGTTACCATTGACGGCGCCGTCCACATACAGGTTAAACCCGGAGCTAACGTGGATCGGCGTCCCGCTGAAGCCGCGGAAGTCAACGCCGGGCGCGCGACCCACAAACTTCGGGTCAACTTTCAAAATCAGCATCTGTGACTCGCAGTCGAGGACGGCTTCGGTCGGGAAAAGAATGTCGGCGCCGAGAATGCCGTCGATCTCCTGTTCGTTGAGAAACTTTCTCGCTTTGCTTGAACCTCCGAGATCGATCACCACCATCGGCTCGTCGATCAGGTGCAGACTCCCGAGTTGCAACGTCTCCGCGATGGCGACGTTGTTGAAAGCGCCGTTGATCCGCAGCCGCGTCGGAATCTTCGAACCGGCGCCGATCGGGACGAGCCCGAAATATTCGCGTCGATTAATTGCGATCGCGCTGATCGGAGCGCCCGTATCGACTCCGAGCAGAGCGGGCTTCCCGTTGATGAATGCCCGCACCAGCAGGTGATTCTGCGGCGAACGCTGAAGAGGCAGGGCTTCGAATTGTGGCTCTGTGGATGGGTTTCGCTCCGAGGACCGTTCGGCTGGCCGGGCCCGCGCTGCGGCAAAGGCGGGACTCGCGATCGCGAGGATGGCGGCCATCACCGCCCACAGTTTGATTAAGCTGCGGGCCATGGTTGGTCGAATCACGCGCCGGAGGATAGCACGGGCGCTCCTCAGGCGAAAACGCTTGCTTCAAGAGCGCGCAACCGGTATTCGGAGCACGGCATTTTACTTATGATCACCACCGAACAATCAGTGCGCACGCCGCATTCCATTTTCCTGTTTGCGAGTCTGGCCGCGGGCGCGGTGCTCGCCCTTTCCAGCTGCGGTAAAAATGATAGCGCCGCCACCAGCAACGACACGACCAAGATCGGGGAATACGCCTGCCTGACTGGGCAGACGGCGAGCTTTGGAACGGCTTCGCACAACGGCGCGTCGATGGTGATCGACGATGCCAATGCCAACGGCGGCGTCCTTGGGAAGAAGCTGAAGCTGATCACCGAAGATGATCAGTCCAAGCCGGGTGAAGCCGCGACCGCAGTCCGCAAGCTGATTTCACGCGATCACGTGGTGGCGTTGATCGGAGAAATCGCTTCCTCACGTTCGCTCGAAGCCGGACCGATCGCGCAGCAAAACAAAGTGCCGATGGTCTCCCCCGGCTCGACGAACCCGAATGTCACCCGAATCGGTGACTACATTTTCCGGGTCTGTTTCATCGATCCGTTTCAGGGAACGGTGATGGCTAAGTTTGCGCTCAACTCCCTCCATAAGACGCGCGTCGCCATCCTCACCGACGTTCGTCAGGATTACAGTGTCGGACTCGCTCAATTTTTTAAAGATTACTTCACGAAAAACGGCGGCACGATTGTAGGCGAACAGAGTTATAGTTCGGGCGACCAGGATTTCAAAGCACAGCTCACCTCGATCAAGGCAATGAATCCGGAGGCGATTTTCGTGCCCGGTTACTATAATGAGGTCGGCCTGATCGCGCGGCAGGCGCGCGAGCTCGGAATCACTGTGCCGCTCATGGGAGGCGATGGTTGGGATTCCCCCACACTAACGCAAATCGGCGGGCCCGCGATGGAAGGCAATTTTTTCTCGAACCATTTCTCGACCGAAGATCAAAACCCGGTCATTCAGGACTTCATCAAGAAATACAAGGCGCGTTTTAACAAGGAGCCGGACGCCATGGCTGCGCTCGGGTTCGACGCCGCCAAGGTGCTGCTCGATTCGATTACGCGCGCGGGCGGCACCGAACCGGCGAAGCTCCGGGACGCGCTCGCTGCAACCAAGGACTTTGTCGGTGTCACAGGCAAGATCACGATCGACGAAAATCGCAATGCCACAAAATCGGCGGCAGTGCTAACGATCAAGAATGGTGCGTTCCACTTCGTCGAAACGATCGCGCCGTGATGCCGCGCGCCTGCGGAGGAAAACGAACACGCAATCCATGCAGCCGGCGATGGACTGCACCGGCGCAATTGCAGAAGGCACAAAATGAATCAGGAACGCAAGAACGCGGGAAGGAATGCTGTGGAGGCAGGCGTGACGCCCGCAAAACCGATCCTCGGGAAGATGCTAAAAGCCATCTCATAAATGCAACGCAAGCGTGTCATCCCGAGCAAAGTCGAGGGATCCCGTGGCGTCATCTTGAGGTTCCATCAAGTGGATGGAGAGCCCGCCTTTGCCCTATCGGGCTGCGTTACGGCTCTGGCTCGGTTCGGTCAGAATGCCGCCTTAATTCTGAGATACCTAACAACTAATGCGGACCTGCGCATTCGTGAGTCGGTGTTTTCGGACGACCTAACGAACCAGACACCGCGCAAGGTTTCGGCGAAGGAACAACAGGGATGTTGAGCGGTCTGCGTAACCTTTAATCCCCGCATGACGCCGAATCTCGCGACGCTCCGATCCCCCAGCTCTCAACTCTCAGCTCTCAACTTCCCTTGAACCAGCTCACCCAACAGCTGATCAACGGGCTCTCGCTCGGTTCGATCTACGCGCTGATTGCGCTCGGCTACACGATGGTTTACGGCGTCCTGCGCTTCATCAATTTCGCCCATGGCGATGTTTTCATGGTGGGCGCGTATGCCGGCTTCTATGCCGCGCGCTGGATGACCGGTAAGTTCCACACCGAACCGTCAATCCTATTCGCGGTCACAGTGCTTACAATCTCAATGGTGGTCTGTGCGATCCTGGGAATCGTAATCGAGCGGCTCGCTTATGCCCCGCTGCGCAACCAGCCACGGCTGACCGTCCTCATCACCGCGATCGGCGTTTCACTCTTTCTCGAGTACGGAGGGCAGCAATTATTCGGTGCCGGTCCTGACAACTTCCCGCAACTCTTGCCCAATTACGCGGTCCTGAACACGGCCGCGTTCACGATTACCACAAACCAGCTGATCGTGCTCTCCGTGACGGTTGCGCTTCTCATCGGACTGACCTTCGTGGTTTTAAAAACGAAGATCGGAACGGCGATGCGGGCACTTTCGTTCAATCCGACGGCGGCTTCGTTGATGGGCATCAACAACAACGTCGTGATTTCGTTCACCTTCGGCCTGGGATCGGCGCTGGCGGCGGCAGCGGGAATTCTATGGGCAGTAAATTATCCTTCAATCAATCCGCTCATGGGACTTCTCCCCGGAGTTAAGGCGTTCGTCGCTGCAGTGCTAGGTGGCATCGGAAATATTCCCGGCGCCGCGCTCGGCGGATTAATTCTGGGTGTGACTGAAACGCTCGTTGTCGGCTATAGCGACAAGTTGCACATCCCGCCCAGCTATCGAGACGCCGTCGCATTCGTGGTTCTAATTGCCATTCTGCTTTTCAAGCCTTCCGGCCTGCTCGGAAAGGCCGGGTCCGAAAAAGTATGAAAGGTGGATCGCAAAAGACTTACCTCGCGATCGCGGTGGCGATCAGTTTTGCGATCTCCTATTGGGTGCCGATGGACCAGTATGTGCGCGAGATTGTTCTCACGATCGGAATCAACATCATCCTCGCCGTCAGCCTTAATCTGGTAAACGGCTATACGGGGCAGTTCTCGCTCGGCCACGCCGGATTCATGGCGATCGGCGCTTACTTTTCGGCAGCAATCACCACCTTCTGGGCCCCACGCTGGTTCCCGTCTGTCGATCTCGGCTCCGGCGTGGCTGCGACTTCCATCTTCTTCGGCGCGTTGCTGGCGGGCGCGCTCCTGGCCGCGGTCGCCGGGCTCATCATCGGAATTCCCTCGCTCCGTCTGCGCGGCGATTACCTCGCGATCGCCACCCTCGGGTTCGGTGAGATCATTCGAGTTATCATCCAAAATACTGACGCCATCGGAGGTTCTCGTGGCTTCACCGTCACGAACGGATACACGAACTTTTTTTGGACCTATGGCTTCGCCTGCCTCACCGTTTACGTCGTCGCCAACCTCGTGAACTCCGCGTATGGCCGCGGTTTTCTGGCGGTCCGCGACGACGAAGTGGCCGCGGAAGCGGTCGGCGTTAACACGACCAAATATAAAGTCATCGCGTTCGTGCTCGCGGCTTTTTTCGCCGGCATCGCCGGCGGTCTCTACTCACATTTCAAACAATACCTTCATCCCGACGGCTTCAGTTTTCTGAAATCAATCGAGATCGTGGTGATGGTAATTCTCGGAGGAATGGGGAGCACAGCAGGCGTGATCGCGGCGGCGATTTTTCTCTCTTTGCTCCCGGAGATCTTGCGGTTTATTCCCCAGTTTTACGAGAAGGCGTTTGGAATCCCCCTCCCGCAATTGCTGGATGAGCTGCTCAAGAATCGCATGCTCATCTACTCGATCCTGCTGATTGCGTTAATGCTCACCCGCCCGCAGGGAATCTTCGGCGGTCTTCGACGACCGGCCTTTCTCACGAGCAAAAAAAACAAGCCCGCGCATGCCATCCCTTCTTGAGCTGCGCGACTGCACGATGCAGTTCGGCGGGCTGACGGCGCTGTCGAATCTCTCGTTGCAAATCGGGCCCAATGAGCTCGTCGGGTTGATCGGACCAAATGGCGCGGGCAAGACGACGGTTTTCAATATCATTACCGGTATTTATGAACCGACCTCGGGCGCGATCGATCTGGCGGGGAAATCGATCATTGGACGCAAAGCTTCGGCGATTGCGGCCCGCGGCATTGCCCGGACTTTTCAGAACATCCGTCTCTTTAGCTCACTCACAGTTTACGACAACGTCCGTGCAGCTTTCACGATGCGGCTAAAGCACGGTATCACCCACGCGCTTTGGCGCGGAAAGCCTTTTCGGAAAGAAGAGGCGGAGATCAACGATCAAGTATATGACATTCTGAAGATTTTCCGTCTTGAAAATCTACGGAAAACGTTCTGCAAAAGTCTGTCCTACGGCGACCAGCGCCGGCTGGAAATTGTGCGCGCACTTGCCACCCAGCCGAAGCTTCTGTTGCTCGATGAGCCGGCGGCCGGAATGAATCCACGTGAGAAGGAACAGCTCATGGAGCTGATTCAGTTCGTGAAGGAAAAATTCACGATTGCTGTGCTTCTGGTCGAACATGACATGCGCGTGGTCATGGGAATTTGCGGCCGGGTTGCGGTCCTCGATTACGGCGTCAAGATCGCGGAAGGCACGCCAGCGGAAGTGCAGAAGAATCCAAAGGTGATCGAAGCGTATCTTGGGGAGGAGCCGGCGAAGACATGATGAAGCAAGCGCAACAACCGGCGGTCATCCTGAGCCCCGAACGCTTTCGGGGAAGGATCCCGTGGCAAGTCCTTCCATACCGCCGCGGATGGCAGCCCTCTGCGCCACTAGCCGAAAGTTCGGTCTTCGGTTTGCTCGAAATAACGGGTCATGCTTGAGCTAAAGGATCTTGCCGTTTCCTACGGATCGATCAACGCACTTCAGGACGTCTCATTGCGTGTCGGCAAAGGCGACATCGTGACGTTGATTGGCGCCAACGGGGCGGGTAAGTCGACGACGTTGCGGACGATCTCCGGATTGCTGAAAGCCCGACGAGGTTCGATTCTTTATGAAGATCAGAAAATCACCAATGAGGCTCCGCACAAAATCGTCGCCCGCGGAATTTCACATGTGCCGGAGGGCCGGATGGTCTTCGCCAATCTGAGTGTGCGCGAAAACCTTCTCATGGGCGCATACCTGCGCAATGACCGCGCAAAGTTCCGCTCCGACTTCGACTTCATCTTCGAAATGTTTCCGCGTCTGAAAGAACGAATCCGGCAGGTTGCCGGCACCTTGTCGGGTGGCGAACAGCAGATGCTGGCAATCGGGCGCGCGCTCATGAGTAAACCGCGCTGCCTGATGCTGGACGAACCGTCGCTGGGGATTGCTCCGATTCTGGTGAAAACGATTTTTCAGAAAATCGTCGAGATCAATAAGTCGTTAGGCATCACGATCCTGCTCGTGGAACAGAATGCGAATCTGGCGCTGGAAGTGTCTCATTACGGCTACGTGCTGGAAACTGGCCGCATCATTTTGCACGATCGAGCGGCGGCACTGCGAGCAAACGAACGCGTTAAAAGCGCGTATCTCGGTGGCGGTTAATCAGTGGATGATGGGGCTTTGGTCCCCGCTGGTTATTTTGTTTAAGGGCAGGTTCGCGCTAAGACTTGCTCTCGTAAAAACCAAATAATTCCTGCCGGAACTATTCTGATATCAGGAGAAAACACTCTTTGAATGTCGGGAATCGGTACGAATGCGAAGTGACTAAACATTCCGTTCACCGGACACGCCGCATTTAAAGAGCAGGAAGGACTATTCATGCTTAGCTTGAACGAGTTCTTGAACGGATACACTACCGAGGAGGAAAATGAACAACGACTTGCACGATTTTGAACAAGTTTATGAAGCATCTAATTTCAAAAAGGCATGGAACCTCAGGCACCATTGCAGCCGTTCATGTGGCGAGACCCGGATCGATAGAGACAGCATCGCAAAAGCAGTCATTTTACGCCTTCGCTGATTCCCTAGCTGGTGATTCCAAAAAAGATTACCCATGAATTCATAAGACCTGCCTGGACAAAGTAACTCATGGAAAACTCTCCGCCCAATTGGTCTTACGAGTATAGCATCGAGACTGCCGCGTCGCCGGACGCAATCTGGCGCATTTTCAGCGATGTGCCTAATTGGAAGAAATGGAATGCGGGCATCAAGCAGATTGAGATACGAGGGCCGTTTGCAGTGGCGGCGTGAATCAACCGATCGACGAATCCAGGCTTTGCCGACGCCAGATTCGGCGTCTGCAATACCTCGACGGCAGCGCGCGCCTCGACTTCTCCGCTCTCCACGAATTCGCGCAGCCTCCGTAAAGCCTCTGCCTTGGGAACCGGAAGTGTAACCGGAGCGAACGTTCCGGGGGAAGATCATTGAAGTGTTCAGCGCCGCCGGATTGGAGTAACCGGACATCAGCATCCTCTCCGATCAACTTTCTCATCGAAGTGCGCGATCCATAGAAAGTCAGAAGGATGCCGCGGCGGGTAAACTGAGCAATGGCCGGATTTGGAAAAGCCCTCACGATGCGCTACGGCCAATGCTCAACGGGTTCCTGCCTCGTGTTGCGAAGGATGTATACAAAACGGTTACGAGAAGACAACGCGATCAAAAATGCTCGTGCTGATTGGCCGCGATATTCGGATGCTGTGATGAAAGAGCCGCGACAATTGAATTGTAAATGGGCGCTAACTCACACATCGAACGGACAGAGGCGACGTGGAATCCGGTGACGGGCTGCACAAAGGTCAAGTCGCTGCAAAAATTGCTACGCTGAGCGGCTGGCTTTGCGTCTTCAAGCGATGGGTAACCGCCGTACAAGAATGGCTTTCGGGTGACGCTGCATGAAGACGTGGTCGCCTTGCCCAAAACGTGGAAAGCGCCGCGGAGAATCTCGTCAATTCAATGAGCGATCTGTTTCACCTCGACGTGCCGCTCGAATTCATTCGGTGCGTCTTCCATACGATGTCCGAGTGCCCGCAGCACACGTTTCAGATTCTGACGAAGCGAAGCGCCAGGGTTCGGAAGCTTAGCTCGAAGTTGCTGTGGCCAAATAATGTTTGGATGGGTGTTAGCGTCGAAGACAGCCGCGTTTTGGATCGTGTTGACGATCTCCGAGAGGTTCCCGCCGCGGTGCGCTTCCTTTCCTGCGAGCCGCTCATCGGTTCGCTCGCTGGGATAGATTTGACGAGCATTCACTGGGTGATCGTCGGTGGCGAATCGGATCCGCATTCTCGACCAATGAACGTTCAATGGGTAAGAGAAATCTTTCGCGCCTGCCGGAAGCAGCGAGTCCCATTCTTCTTTAAGCAGTGGGGCGGAGTTCGAAAGGACCTCACCGGCCGCTCGCTTGGCGGCAGAACCTACGACGAAATGCCGCTGCTGGCTGCCTGAGGATCGCCTCCAAAGACCCCTGTCTCAAACTCATTTGCCACGGTGCAGGGACGCCACCGCCCGAGGCTGGCTGGCCGCGATCACGTCCGTGAACTGTCTGGGTAGCGACAGAGCGCATCGCAAAGGATCTCCAGCCAGGAGCATGCTGCTGGTAGGCCCTTTGGTCTTAAGAAACGAGTTTTAGCATTCGACGTGCTCTTAAAAGAAGCCGGATCGGCTCGTTACTCGACCGTTGCTGGAATCTCGCTACGCGCCAGCAGCCGCTCTTCGTAGAGATCGCTCCAGCGGTTTTGGTTCATCGCGCACATCGGGACCGCTTCCCACTCGCCGGTGGCGCGATTCTTTAC
Source organism: Chthoniobacterales bacterium (assembly GCA_038232335.1). Lineage (GTDB taxonomy): Bacteria > Verrucomicrobiota > Verrucomicrobiia > Chthoniobacterales > UBA10450 > JACCXL01. Next base: position 31,033 of record JBBSIA010000015.1, on the reverse strand, counting down.
CGCGCCTTTGAAGACGCACGCGTCGAGACGGCTCTTCGTCAGGGGATCGTTCGCCGCGTTCGCAACGCGACTTGCATCCATGAAATTGTGGGTGCCGATATTGATGGTTTGTACCTGCCCGGTGGCGATGGCTCGCACGAAGAGGAACGGGATCCGGCCGGAAACAATCAGGGCGAGCAGTCGGCTCAAGCTGCGCGCGGCGAGCTTTGGCTGGCGCGCGAATGCTCCCGCGACTCGGTAGGGCAGGAGAGAGCCACCATCGCTCGTTACCGTTGAGATGGCCCCGACGGTGGCAAGGATTTCGGAAAAGAGCGCTTTCGTTTTCGGATCGTCGAGCAGGAGGGCGAGAAAGCGTCCACGCCTGCGTTCGACAAGCAACGTCGCCCCTTGATTGCAATCGGGATGCCCGCCGATGTAGGCACTGCCGTCCAGTTGCAGCCCGATGCCGTGACAAATTTTTTGCCAGACTTCCTGCGGCGTTGCCGGGTTTTTTGAGAAAATCGTGCGGCCGGTGTCGGCTTCGGGTTGAAAGCTGAGGATTCGCCAGATGCAGGATCGTTTCGGATCGGCCAGGAACCAGCGCACGATTTCGGCGACGGAATCAATGTTCCGTTCGGTGACAGTGCAATTGTGTGCGAGCTCCAGCGGCAGACCGGTGCGGCCGCGAAGGTTGCAGGCCAATCGCGTGAAAGCTTCGCGAACGGGATGCAGATCGCGCTCACTGTTGACCCGCCCAATGGGATAACCATGCCGGCCTGCCTGCGTCATATCAATGTGGACCGCCATCTGGCGCAGGCCCCCCTCTACCACGAGCGCTTCAAGAAACTCCGGGTGCTCAATCAATGTCTGACCGTGCGTCATGAGCATGGGCACGAGACCGACATTGACGGTGTGGCGAACGATCTCGATCAGTTCCTGCTGTCGTCCGCTGCGCCAGTAAGCGTCGGCGACATCGCCGCCAGTGATTTGCAATCCTCCGCCGGGGCCTTGGAAACGGCGGTTCGCATCGATCTGCTCCTTCATCTGCGCGTATGAAGGCATCGGCACCTGGTTCGCATTTTTCGGGAGGTAACAATGCGTACAGTGGAAGGAGCAGTAGCTGGCGCCTGTAGTGAACCCGCAGTGCGTAAGGTGGCGACCGCTGAGTTGATTCGGCGTGCGCAACTCCGCCGGAAGCGATTCCCAGCGCTCGCGCAGAAGTCTCTTCTTTTCCGGATCAATGGGATACCGAAAGGCCTGCCATCGAGTGCTCCAGCGGGAGCCAGCAGGAAGCGATCGTGTCGCCATAATCGAAAAGCTCATCGCCGTGCGCCTGCTCGAATACGAGCGCGAAAACGGAACACAGGCTTTCAGCCTGTGCGGCAGACAGGCATTTTGCCTATCGTTTCCAAGTCTTGCTCACCGGGCAAAATGTCCGCTGGCCGCACAGCCAGGAATGGCTGTGTTCCAAGCTTCTCGACCATTGCCAACCACTTCTAGCCGCCCTTCGGATTCAAAGTGGGCCAATTCTTGTCTGCGGTCTCGAGGTTGACCCGCTGATCTTCGTTGAAGGCTTTCTTCACGTCAGAGTCGTATTGCATGAGCAGACGTCCGTTCACGATTTGAAAGGCGTCGATCTTCACCGGTGAAAGGTGTCCTTTGGAAACACCGTAAGCGCAATAGCCGCCGAATTGCGGCTCGTACTTCGCCGCGTCCTTCTCGAACATCGCCTGGTGCTCCGCGGACGCGAAGCGATAAGTCACATTGTGAAAGCTGCTGTGATATTTTTCATTGCCGAGGGTGGGTTTGCCGTCCGTGAAGAACGCGACCGGGTCGTAGCCCTGGAGAGCGATCCCGCTCTGGTCGACGTTCGGCTTCGGCTCCGCGAGTGCGGAAGAAGCGAAGGCGGCCAGGCAGAGGAATGGGAGTATTTTAAGTTTCATAATGTTCCGGTCGGCGAGAGCGCCTCGCCGCAGATGAGAGTCGGGTCCCGCCTGATTATTCCGCACCGGAAACGGCGCTGGCCGCGTATCACTCAGGAATAAAAATGCGCCTCGCAGCCCTAACGATGTGAACGTGAAAAGAGCGATCTTAACCTGCGCCTTTCTCGCCGCTCTCGGCGTGGTCGGCGGCGCGTTGGCACAAAGCACCATCCCCGCGTGTGAGAAAGCGATCTTCGCGGGCGGCTGTTTCTGGTGCATGCAACCGCCGTTCGACCACACGCCGGGCGTCACCTCCACGCTCGTCGGCTATGCAGGAGGTCGCGAGGAAAACCCAACCTACAAGCAAGCTTCAGCCGGTGAGACCAGTCATCGTGAGTCGATCGAAGTGACGTATGATCCTTCGAAGGTATCATACATGCACCTGCTCGATTTGTTTTGGCACAACATCAATCCTGTCCAGACTGATGGGCAGTTTTTTGATGTGGGCGACCAGTACACGACTGCCATCTTCTACACGACAGAGGAGCAGAAGAAAGCTGCGGAAGAATCGAAGCAAACGCTCGCTCAATCAGGCAAATTTCAGAAGCCGATCGCGACGATGATTTTGCCGGCGGGCAAATTCTGGCCGGCCGAAGAGTATCACCAGAAGTATTACATCAAAAATCCCAAAGCCTACGGATTGTATCATTTCGTCTCCGGCCGAGCCTCGTACAAGAAGCGAATCTGGGGCGACAGCCACTAGCTTGCTCTTGCTGCCCCAAGACGCCCGAAACTCGAGTGGAACAGGCAGTGAGCCACAGATAAACACGGATTTGTACGACTGAAAGAGGCTCCATCTTTTCTTCATCCGTGTTATCGTGGCGTGAAACGATTTGTTAGGAGTCCGTCAGAAATGGGAGACCATAGTTCCGCCATCGCCGTTTACTTCGAGCATCCGGAGTGGTTTCGTCCGCTCTTTGCCGAACTGGATCGGCGCGCGACACCTTATGTGAAGGTCGACGCGAGGTGTCACTCCTACGACGTGAGCTCTCGCGAAAAGCGCTACGGACTGCTGTTCAATCGGATGAGCGCGTCGGCATACCTGCGGGGCAACGAACAGGGGATTTTCTTTACTCGCGATTTCCTCGCGCACGTCGAGAGCACCGGCACGCGTGTGATCAATGGAGAGGAGGCATTCGCAATTGAAATTTCAAAGGCAACGCAGCTTTCGCTTTTGCATTCGCTCGGTGTGCCGTTCCCGAGGACGCGCGTGATCAATTGCCTTGGTGAGGCGAAACGCGTCGCGACGGAGTTCGATTTTCCGCTGATGATCAAGCCGAACATCGGGGGGCGGGGCGCGGGAATCGTGCGTATCGATTCCGCCGCCGAACTAGAACCTGTGATCGAGGCCGCGCAAATCGAACTGGGGATCGACAGCACCGCGCTGGTGCAGGAGTTCATTCCGGCACGCGGCGGATATATAACGCGGGTCGAAACGCTCGGGGGGAAATTTCTCTACGCGATGAAGGTCTTCACGACCGGGGAGAACTTCAATCTCTGCCCCGCCGAGATTTGCCAGACGGAGAACGCTGCCGCTGCGGGCGCGTGCCTGGTTGATGGCCCCAAAGCCGGTTTGAAGATCGAACCCTACGAACCGCCAGCGGAAATCATCGAGATTGTCGAGCGGATCGTCGCGGCGGCCGCGATCGACGTGGGCGGGGTCGAGTACATCACCGACGAGCGCGACGGGCGTGTGCTCTTCTATGACATCAATGCGCTCTCAAATTTCGTCGCTGACGCGCCTCGAATCCTCGGGTTCGATCCGCACGCGCGGCTCGTCGATTATCTGGAACAGGAAAGGGACACCTAAATGCGATATGGTTACTGGTTGCCGGTCTTCGGCGGATGGCTGCGAAATGTGGAGGACGAGCGGATGGAGGCGACGTGGGATTATTCCCGCCGCCTCGCTCAGCGCAGCGAGGAGATCGGCTTTGACCTGACGCTGATCGCCGAGCTCAATCTGAACGACATCAAAGGCGCCGACGCCCCCGCGCTCGATGCCTGGTCCACCGCTGCCGCGCTTGCTGCTGTGACGCAACGGCTCGAATTGATGGTGGCGGTGCGCCCCACGTTCCATTCACCGGCCCTGCTCGCCAAGCAGGCGGCGAATATCGATCACATCGCTGGTCCCGGCAGGCTTTCGCTCAATGTCGTTTCATCGTGGTGGGCCGACGAAGCGAAAAAATACGGTGTGCATTTCGAGCGACACGATGATCGTTACGCGCGCACCTCGGAATGGTTGCAGGTGATCGACCGGCTCTGGAAAGAGGATCACTTTTCGTTCGCAGGAGAGTACTATCACGTGGAAGACGCGATCCTCCAGCCGAAGCCTGTATCGAGACCGCGCCCGGTAATCTACGCGGGCGGCGAATCGGAAGCGGCGAAAGAATTGATTGCGACCCAGTGCGACGCCTACGTCATGCACGGCGATCCGCCCGACATCATTGGCCAAAGGATCGCCGACATGTCCGAGCGAAGGGAGCGTAAAGGCTTGCCGAGAATGACCTTCGGGATCGCCGCCTACTCGATCGTGCGGGAGAGCGAACGCGAAGCGAAACGGGAGCTGGCACGAATCACGGATGTGAAGCAAAATGCGCGCGGCTACGACAATTACCAGCAGTGGCTCGCCGGAACGCAACTGGAGCGGCAGGTTTCGCTCGAAGATTATTCCGTTACGAATCGAGGACTTCGCTCGGGTCTTGTCGGAACAGCCGAGTCAATCCGCAACCGGATCGGTGAATTTGAGAACGTCGGCGTCGATTTATTGCTACTCCAATGCAGTCCGCAGCTTGAAGAAATGGAGCGCTTTGCGGCAGGAGTCATCCCGCAGTCCGAATCGACCGCGACGAAAGATGAGACTGCCGGCGAACGACTGAACGCTGGGATCATGTGAGCGCCGAGAACTGAGACGTGCCGAGGCGTCGCACGTTGCGCACTCATGCCTGTGAACAGCGAGAAGCGGGGCCTAACAATTTGCCTCGGACGGCCGTTGAAGGAACGCAGGGACGAAATAGTTCAGGAGCCGATTGTCACGCGGTGGATTGAGCCGTCGGCTTCGCCGCCGGAAAGTAGCGCAAACTCAATCTGACTTTCGGCGGCTAGCCCGGTGGTTTCGAGATCGGTGAAGTGAGGGCCAAGCGCCGTGGCACGCGCAGAGACGGTGCGCGAATCGCCCTCGTCCGTTCGCCAGTGAATCAGCGCGGGGCCGGAACTGATGATGCGCAGCGTCCGACCGGGCGCGATCCGACGCAGTTGATGTGCGCGCGTCCACATTTCGCAGGTGCACGCATTTTTCCTGACGACGTAACGCTCGTACGCTGGCTCGACGCGATCAAAGGGAACTCCATCCGCACGACTGCGGACGAGGGCGATGTATTCCGCATGCGCCCAACAGAGCGGCATGGCCGAACCGGTGGGTGTTCCCAATGTGAACGTGCCGTCCGCTGATGGATCGCTCCACCAGACCTGTTCCGGCAGCATCCCGCCGGCATTGGAAAAATTCTCGAGCGCTTTGATGAAAGGCAACGGATCGCGTCCGGCGGCGAGCTCAAGATGGCCGCGCTCGCCCGTGAGCAATGGCCAGCAGCCGCCCACGCCAGTGCCGTCGAAAGCGGCTCCATCTGCCTTCTGTCCGTAGCCGTCGTGATTGTAACGCCGCCAGCAGGGACCTTGCGGCAGATCGTATTTCAAAACCGCATCGATCACCGCGAGTGAATCGACCACGAGCGGGTCGTGCGGATCGCGCAACCCCAGCCTAACGAGATGGAGAAAATCGCCGCCGACGACATTGCGCGCGGGATGTTCTCCGCCACCGTTCGCCACGCGCAGCATCGCTGTATCCGGCTCGGCAACGGCGCGCGGGTCATTTGCATCCACCGGAGTGATGCGAAGATAATGGGACGGCTTCCCTGGAACGAGCTCGCCGCACGTTGTTACCGTCCATTCTTCAATCTTTGACGAGAGCCAATCCGCATAGGCCAACACAAACTCGGCAGACGCGCCGTCGCCACGCGTGTGCGCAAACTCCGCCACGCAGATCAACCCGGCGACGATCGTGGCCAGGGTCCCCGGCGAATATCCGGCGGCTTCCTCCCAGCGTTCCTGTTTTGTGACCGGACCATGCAAAATGAGATAACTCGCCGCCCGCGAGACGAGGGTCCACGGGTCAAAAAGGCCGATCGCATCGGTCTGGCGCAACCGCCACGCGAGCAGAATCGGCGCGGCTATTTCATCGAGTTGACATCCCTTCCAATAGGCTTCGCCATCGATCCAACTGTTCTGCGGCAGCTCGCCGTCTTCCTTCTGGAGAGAAGCCAGCCAGATAAGGGCGCGGCGCGCCGTCTCCATTTGGCCACAGGCCAGCAAGCCGAGCGCACTTTGGGCCAGATCGCGCGGCCAGACGAGATGATAGCCGCCGATCTCATCGTCGCCTTTGGTTTCTCCCCACGGAATGCTGGCCGAGGCGACGAGCGCACCAGTGAAAGTCTTGTCCTCATGCGCGAGGAGCACGCAGCGGCTAAGGCGAAAGAGACTGCCGCGGTCGCCGGTGTGCTCCGTGAGGTCCACCGCAGTGGCGGCGCGCTGCCATTGCTCGACGTAGTTCTCCCGCTTTTGCGCGAACGGCGTGGCCAGGGATTGGAATAATTTTGCCGCCGAACTCTGCTCGCTCAGACCGAAACCGACGCCAAGCGTGAACTCGAGTCCGCGCGCCAGATCAATTTCCGCGATCATCGCGACGTTGCCATTGAGCGCCTCACGAAACTCCCAATCCATCTCGAAATTCTGCAAGTCCTGCCAGCCATCGCTCTGTCCGACATAACCAACCGAGCGCCGGGAAAACTCGGGCGTCGCGCCCATCACGAGATGAATGCCATCGCGCCAGGCGCGCAGCAAAGAACGGCCCCCAAGCTCACAAACCGCGGCCGAATTCTGGTAGCCGCCGCGTTTCAAGTGCGGCGCGAGCAGCGCAAAGACCCGCAGTTTGTCGCGCAAATCAGGATCGGCAATTTCGATCCGCGTCTGAATCAGCAGCACAGACGAATGCGGGTCGGCGATGATTTCCTTATTGATGCAATAGCGACCGGAGCGCTCGGAATTTTTCAGACGATAAACCAGCGTGCCCTTCTCCCGATAACTGATTTCGTGATCGAGATCGCGACGCTCTTCGTGAAAAAAAGTTTCGCCATCGGTGATCAGAAACTGGAAATCGCGCGTGTTGGGCTGATCGATGTGCGGGTAAAATAAATTTCGTTGATGATCCCGTGGGAGAGTGTGAACCAGAGGCGGCAACTCGTGTGATAAGCGGTGCCGATGCCTTCCTTCGTACTCCGGGTCCAGCGTGGCTCAAGGCCGGGGCCGCCAAACGCATCGCTCACTGCGCCCCTCCTTGGTAAGCGTCATCTTCTGCATGGTCCATTTCAAGAATTCTACGCCGGATGCCACAAAATCGCGGTGGATGAGAAGATTGAATTACCACGCCACTTAGAGTCACGTTCCTGCAACCTATTCCGCGGCTGAAAAAACGCCGCGCGCGTGTCATTGTCGATCTGCTGTCCTCAACGGGCTGTAAGCGTGGCCACGTCATGGGCCGATGCGCTGAGACAGCGCACGCTACAGCCGCCCCTAACGCGTCTCGCCTCGAATCGGGATCCGATCCGGGAAAGTCGTCGCGGCATATCGCCCGATGTGTTGTCCAAGCCGACTGCCGCTGATCTCACCAAATTTCACAGTGAACGATTGATCCTGCAACGTCGCAAACGCGTCGGATACCTGAATTAACTTATGAAGGCGAGGGGAGTCGAACCCGCTCGGAAGCGGCAAAATCCGATGCGGTTCACGAGGGTAAATTGTGTTTCGTCGTCATTCAGATTGGTTTGTTTCGAGGGATTCGTCACAGATTGTCACGAGATTTTGCTCTTCAAACAGAAAAGTGTGGCGAACCGGAATTCCAGGGCCAAACCTAACCTTCCATCGGCGAACCGATCAATTGCGCGCGCCGTTGTGTGTTGCTTCTGTCAAACGTTAGGGGTGCGCTGCCCCGAAGAGTGCGCTGGCGAATCCTAACGAGAAGCCATACAAACGCGCCTTCATCTCGGCAACGATGCGATTGATGAGATCTCGTGCTGGCTCAATTGTTACGCGGTGCGTTTGGCCGACTATGCCACTATAGCGGCAACACCCGTTGAATCACAAAAAGGCCGACCACCCGCGCAAGATTGCGTTGGAATAATATCGCCTCCCGCGCTAGCTCATACGCTCTACATGCAGAGGAGATTTGCCAAATCCGTTCGCGTCGTGGCCTTGGTGATCGCGATCTGTGCCGCGCTCGCGGCATCAGTTTCCGGATATCCGATCGAAGGCACCTACAAAGGCATGCCGATTCAAAACGGGCCGGACCCATCGATTGCGCTCGTGAAGAAGGAGAAGGGCGAGACTCATTACTACATGTACTGCAGCAACGGCCCCTTGAACGACCGCGACCGCGACAACGACGGCAAGTTGAACATTCATCTCATGCCGATCTTTCACTCGACCGATCTCGTGAATTGGAACTACGTCGGCGATGTCTTCCAGAAGCGGCCGAAGTGGGCCGGCGAATCCAGGCTGATCGGACCGGAGATCCAATTTCATGACGGAAAATATTTTCTTTACTACACGGCGGTCGATGAGGATGCGCAGGGCAACAGCCGAAGCGGCGGCGCCATCGGAGCCGCGACGAGCTCAAGCCCGACCGGACCTTGGACCGACAGCGGCAAACAAGTGGTCGAGGTTCAGAACGGACGCCTGGCTTACGATCCATTCGTGATCACCGATGACTCGGAGAGCGGTCATGGCCAGCGGTATCTGTTCTACGGCAGCTACGTCGGCGGCTTGTTTGCGCGGAAGCTCTCCGCCGACGGGTTAAGCACCGATCTGGCAAGTGACGTCGCAATTGCGGTGCCGGATCGGTACGAGGCGACTTACATCCGCAAGCACGACGGCTTCTATTATCTTTTCACGTCATCGGCGAACTGCTGCAACGTCGAGCTCACCGGCTACAGCGTAATGGTCGGTCGTTCGGTCAATCTGCTTGGGCCATACGTCGATCGCACGGGCGCGTCATTCCTCGACAGTCGCGCGGGTGGGACGCCGGTGATCAGCGCAAACGGTAATCGCTGGATCGGTCCGGGACATAACGCGATCGTCACCGACTACGCAGGGCAAGACTGGTTCGCCTACGCTGCGGTCGACCGGTTCAAGCCGAGCTTCGCCGGCGAGAAGTTGACCGCGCGCGTCGCGATGCTCGATCCGCTCGATTGGGTGGACGGTTGGCCGACGGTCCGCGGCGGCTTCGGAGCATCCGAGATTGTCGCCAACAACCCTGCCGCGCAACCGGGCGAGACAAGTAGCTACAAGCCTGCGTGGGCGAAGCCAGACATGCCCGGCACTGTGATCGCGGAGCTATCGGATGAATTCGACGGCAGCAAACCGATCGGCTCTTGGGCGGGCGACCGCGTGCCGGACGTTGGGACCTTTGGCTTAACGGCGAAGGGCACCTTCTCCTTCGCCGCGCAGCCGCGTGATCTGCAGGGTGACCACAACGATGCGTTTGTCCTCACGGAGCCGGCACCGGCTGGAAATTATATCGTGGAAACGAAGCTCCACTTTCCGCTGCCCGCCGACGCTTCGAATCACAACTACGTGCAAGCCGGTCTCGTGATCTACGGGGACGACAACAACTACATCAAGCTCGTGCACCTCGCGATGAACGGCACGCGTCAGATCGAATTCGCGAAGGAAACGCCCGGTGGCCAGCGTTATGGAAACATGCTCCTCAGTCCGCCGGCAGATTGGACTTACCTGCGCATCGTGAAACGATCCGGCACCGCCGAGGAGAGTTACACCGCCTACACGACCACGCAGAGCGATGCCGCCGGTCAGCCGATGAACTGGATCCGCGGCGGCACCTGGACGCACTCGTTAGGCGTAAATGCCAAGATCGGTTTCGTCTCGATGGATGGGTCCGGCATTACGGCTGAGTTCGATTATATTCGGGTGGCGAATCTTCAGCCGTAGGAACACGGATTTCAGCCTGTGCGGCCGACGGGCATCTTGCCTGTCGAGTCTGCTCGCCAAACGTCGGGCAGGATGCCCGATTGCCGCACAACAAAATGGCTGTGTTCCGGCGGAATAAAACGTGAAGTTGCTCTTCGTATCCAGATGAAGTCTCCCACCGGCAGCTCGAAATCTGAACTAGAACACAAGCCGCGCGGCTGGAAAGCCGCCGGCATCGGCCTCCTCGCCGGCGCGGTCGCGGCGGTCGTGATGACGACGGTGATGCTCCTTTTGCGGACGCTGTTTGGCGTCGCCACGCCGATGGCTCTCATCGGCGATCGCCTGTCCGCAGTCATTCCTGTCGGTCCGTTCCTCGACCTGATGGGCAAAGTCGGTGGCTACAATCACATGAAGCAACTCGGTGTCGGCTCGGTCATCGCCGGGCAACTAATCGTCGGTGCCCTCGGCGGTTGGGTTTACGCGATTGTGGTCGGTAGGCGCGTTGTGTCTCCGTCGCGACTCGAGATGTTTTCAATCGCCCTCTTCGTGATTTTGCCCGTGGTTGCTTTCGCGGCGGCACTTTGGCCGGTGCTCGGGACGCATTCTCGCGGCTTGCCCATGGGGATGGCGATGATGGCCACGCTCGTCGGTTTGCTGCTGGCTTTCGTCGCGTTCGAGCGGACGCTCGTCAGCGGCTACGCGTGGCTCACGCATACCCGATCGTCATCGGATGGTGAGATGGAATACAGCCCGACCGTAGGTCGCCGAGCCGTCGTTCTCGGCGGGATCGGCGTCGTCATTGGATTGGGCGGCACGGGCCTTCTGCGCAAGCTCTATAAAGAAGCGACGTTCAGTTACGACGGGACACAGTATAAAGGTAAGGAAGTTCAGCCAATTACACCTAACGACAAGTTCTACACCGTCACAAAAAACGTCGTCGATCCGATGGTGAACCCCGCCCTCTGGCGTCTCGAAATCGGCGGGATGGTGGAGAACAAGCGCTCCTACACGATCGAGGAACTCAAGGCGATGCCGTCGGTCACGCAAGAGACGACGTTGATGTGTATCAGCAATCAGATCGGCATGGGATTGATGAGCAATGCGGTCTGGAAAGGGGTGCCGCTGAAAGCGCTGCTCGAATCGGCCAAAGCGGACACGAACGGAAAGAAAGTTCTTCTGCATGGCGTCGATAATTACACCGACACTTTCCCTCTCGAGAAAGCGATGAATCCCACGACGCTCGTCGTTTACGAAATGAATGGCGAGCCGCTGCCCGATCGCCATGGTGCGCCGGCGCGGGTGCTTGTTCCTGGCTACTTCGGCGAGAAAAACGTGAAGTGGGTGACGCGCATTGAAGTGGCTGAGGACGACGCGCAAGGCTTCTACGAACAGCAAGGCTGGGGTCCTGATTTTGTCGTGCCCATCCGTTCGCGGTTTGATGATCCGGACGACAAAATGCAGGTCGAACTGGCCAAACTCGGCAAAGGGCTTCCGCTCAAAGGCGTGGCTTTCGGCGGCGATCGTGGGATTTCACGCGTCGAAGTCAGCCTCGACGACGGCAAGAATTGGCAGGAGGCGAAGATAGATTATCCGGGCACGGAGCTGACCTGGGCACTCTGGAGTTATGATTGGAAACCCGCGTCCGCCGCAGAATACAAGCTCGCCGTGCGCGCCACCGATCGCAAAGGTGAAGTGCAAGCGCTGGATGAAAAGCGCCCGAAGACTTCGGGCGTTACTGGCCTGCACAAAATCACGGTGCAGGTCTCGTAGCGGCGACACGTTGAGGGTAAGGGACGCCGCGCTGCGGCGTCCGAAGCATGAGCCACCCTGAGCGACGTGCATCGACTCCAGGTGCAGCCACGCGGGTAGGGACAGTGCAGCGCGCCGTCCTCTACCATGGGTCTCGATCTGCAAAAACCTTCGGTCTCGTTCGTTAGGCCGGAATAAACGAGCTGGTAACGGTCCTCACACTGAGTGCGCGCGAGATCGTTTCCCCTGTGGCAGAGGAATCTTTTCCTTGTTCTCATAGGCCTCGGCAGCTTCGGCGTTTTTGGCCAGCGCGTCTCGCTATCCGCGACGGGAACATCGGCGCATTTCTTTCCATGGCCGGAGCGCAGGCGCTGCTCTGTCTCCTCGGCGCCGCCCTGATCTGGAATGCGGAACCAGCGCGCACGACCTTGCTCATTGTCCTCGGCTTCGGAGGGCTTCTCCGGCTCGCTCTGCTTTGCGAAATGCCACGGCTTTCCGACGATATCTATCGCTACATTTGGGATGGGCGCGTTCAGGCCGCGGGCATCAATCCTTACCGCTACATTCCGGCCGATCCGAAGCTCGCTCCTCTGCGAGACGAGGAAATTTATCCACATATCAATCGGCGCAACTACGCCCCCACGATTTATCCGCCGATGACGCAGATGATCTTTTTCGCCGTCCACCGGGTAAGCGGATCGATCACAGGTTTCAAAGCCTGCCTGCTCGTGTTCGAGGCGATCACGATCTGGAGTTTGACTCGATTGCTCACTGGCTTCGGCCTGCCGCGTGAGCGCGTGCTGATCTACGCCTGGAATCCGCTCGTGCTTTGGGAGTTTTCCGGGAGCGGCCACATCGATGCCGCGATGATTGCTTTCATTGCGCTCGCGCTTCAGGCGCGGCGAGCGCGGCGCAAATCCCTGACCGGTGTGCTGCTCGGCATCGCGGCTTTGATCAAATTCTTTCCGCTCGTGTTATTTCCTGCGCTTTATCGTCGTTGGGATTGGAAGATGCCGCTCGCGGCCGCTGCTACCTTTTGCCTTGGTTACGTTCCTTATCTCAGCGTCGGGCGTCACGTGGCAGGATTTCTTTCCACTTACGCGGACGAGGAAGGAATCAGAAGTGGGCGATATTTTTTCCTCCTGCTCGTGCGACTCATCTTCGGCGGCATTGAGATTCCAGCCGCGTTTTACCTTGGCTTCGTTCTCCTCGTCCTGGCCGCGCTCGCAATCCGCGCGGTCCTTCGCTGGAATGAAAGCGAGGGGGGATTTCTCTTTAGCGCGGGTGTTCTCGCGTTCGCTTTCACTCTCTTGCTCTCGCCGCACTATGCCTGGTACTGGAGTTGGGTTGTGCCGTTCCTCGCGTTCCTGCCATGGCCGGCGATGCTGCCGTTTTTTCTATTCACCGCCGCTGCGCTTGTGCAATACGGCACCTGGTTTAATGATTGGCGCTGGTTCGGCATCCATCCGCATCTCGCACTGGGGCTCCTGCAATTTATGCCGCCTGGCTTGCTCTTGGCGGCGCTCTGCATCCTGTGCCGCGAACCCCTAAGCTTATTTCCTGCATTCGCAAACGGATGGATGCGCGGCTGGAGCCAGAGGCGCCCGAGTCTTGGAATAAATCGTAGCGACACCTCTTCTCACCCTCGATGACGACAGCTTGCGGAGTCACCGGGTGCTGCTGCCGCTGCGGCTAATCATTGGGGTTCGGCTTCATGGCTCACGGCTGGGCGAAGTGGAGCAAGGGTCCGGAGGAATTCGCCAAATTGCTGCACCAAATCGGTGTTCCTCTTCCGGAGGTCACCGCGTGGATCGTCACGCTGCTGGAATTCTTCGGAGGTCTGGCCATTTGCGTGGGAGCGTTCGTGGCCGTGGTGAGTATCCCGCTGATCTGCCTCATGCTCGTGGCCATGTTCTCCGTCCACTTAAAATACGGCTTCAGTGCCATTAAGACGATTGGGTTGACCGAAGCTGGTCCGCAGTTTGGCCCACCCGGTTGCGAGGTGAACCTTCTCTATATTGCGGGTCTGCTCGCGCTGATTTTGGGCAGCGCGGGCGCCTTATCCGTCGATCGTTTGCTCGTGTGCAGAAAACACGCCGCGGAGCATCCGGTTCACTGACGAAACGCTGCTCCCTTTCTGAATCATTTATGTGTGCTGCCAGTTCTGCGGATCAGTGGAATCGTTAGGTGAAAGGCCGAGCGTGTCACCCTCGGTCGTCACGCCCAGACCGAGAACCGTGCGGTTGACGTAAGCAAAATAACCGACCACCTGGTTCACTTCGAGAATTTCGCCGTCATCCAAGCCAGCAGCGCGCATCGCCCGGATCGATCTCTCACCGATCTCTTCCGGTGATCGAGTTAGTTGCCGCGCATAGTCGAGAATCGCGCGCTCCTTCGGATTGAAAGCCTTGTCGAAAACATCGGTCTCGAGCGCCTCGCGAATCCCCCGCGCGCGCTTCTCATCCTGCAAGAGTCTGCTTAAGCCGGCGAAATGATGCGCGACGCAATAAGCGCAGCCATTGAGCAGACTGACGTACACGCCCACCATTTCGAGCAGCCATCTCGGTAATTTGTTTCCGCGGTGGTGCAGCACATTTTTATAGAGCGCCATGTGCGCTTCGAGCGTGTGGGGACGCAGGCTGTGAATTTGCAAAACATTATCCACAGTTCCGCCGGCTCCCGCGACGCGTTCGTAAAGTTCCCGCAGACGGCCCGCGGATTCTGGAAATGCGACAGTCTTGATCCAGCTCACAAGCCATCTATACCCGCTTGGATTAGATGACTCGACAGATTTGCTTGGCTCGGCGTGTTCGAGACGGATGCGTGTGTCCGGCAATGAGCTCAACCCCACGCGTTTGCGTGCCGGTCTGGCGTTTCACTAAAACGGACTCGAGCCTTATCTCGCGCCCTTGACCTGCTCCCGCTGAAGCGGAGTGAGCCACTCTAGCGCTTTGCCTGGGTTTTCGCGCGCGAACGCGTTTACTTTCGTTGCCTGGTCAGCGCTGAGATGAAGACGGGCAAAGGGAGTGCCTTGGATTTGTTTCTTTTGATCGCTGGCCGGAGCCGCGCGATAGGTTCCATCGAGGGGCTGGCCCGTCCGAACCCCTGCCAGCGAACGCTGCGATCCGGCGTCGAGGTGAACGGCATCGGCCACGCCGGCTCGTTTGGCCTGGCGCGCGAGACCTTCGAGTGCGAGTTGTTCCGGCGCGTATTCCACGAGCGTCACTTCTCGTCCCTTAAAGAACCCCGCCTCCGTGCGAACGACGCCCTGGATCTGCCCCAGTTTCATTTCGCCAGTCCAGAAACAATACTGTCCAAACGCAACGCGCTTGGTCGCCGCTTTGTTCGTGCCGGCCGGCTCCTGCTGCGCAACAATACCTGCAGCCTGGATAAGAAAGCCCATGGCAAGAAAGGCGGTCGTTTTCACAGGTGATGTCTACATAAAGGGTGTTCGATGAACAATGCTTTGAGAAGGGACGGCGGATGTTTATTCCGCGAATTCCGAGAGAACTTACGAAACATTCCCGCCACGCTCCGCAAATTAAACCCAGCCGCGCGAGGACCACACACGGTAATGCTCTGTTTTTCGCGTTCCAGCCGGTTGAGGGTGAGTGCGGAAGGCTAATGCGCGGCTGCGATCAGGCGAACTTTGTTGTTGCCCTATACTAAAGGCGGCGAATTTCCTGACCTGGTCAACGAAAGGAAACGTGTGCCGCAATTGAACGAAGTCGACTTTGACGATCGCGTCGCCAGTGGAGGCCAGGGGTGAACCGCGTCGCGCTCATTGTCGGGGTCGGTCCTGGTCTGGGGGCGGCGCTTGGGCGACGGTTTGCACGCGGAGGTTTCCGCGTGGCTCTCGTGGCGCGCAGTCCGAAATTCATCGGTGAGCTAGCCCGCGAGCTTTCCTCGTCAGGCCAACCGTCGCTCGCGCTCGTGGCCGATGCCAGCCGTCCCGCAGAAATGGCATCAGCCGCAGGGCGGGCGCGGGCGGAGCTGGGACCGATCGACGTACTCGTGCACAACGCGAGTTCGTCATCCGGCAACGGCTTGTTGGGAACGAGCGCGGCGGCGTTCGAAGAAACATGGCGCATCGCTGCGCTCGGCGCTTTCGTTTGCGCGCGAGAAACCGCGCCCGATATGATCGCTGCGGGGACGGGAACGATGATTTTCACCGGTGCGACGTCGAGTGTGCGCGGCGGCGGGTGGCTCGCCTTCAGCAGTGCCAAGTTTGCGCTGCGCGGTCTGGCGCAATCGCTCGCGCGTGAACTTTGGCCGCAAGGTATTCACGTGGCCCATGTCATCGTGGATGGACTGATCGGACCGCAAGGCTCTGCGCAAAACGATTCCGCGGAGCCGATACTGGATCCCGACCCAATGGCTAACGCTTACTTCCAGCTAACCGAGCAGGATCGTTCCGCGTGGACGCTTGAATTGGATTTACGCCCCCATCGCGAGCGGTTTTTTGAGTAGAGGCACGGAGCGAAGTCACGAAACCAGAATGACAAAGCTCGAAAGAATGACGAAGCACGAAAATCGAATAATCCAGAGCCACATGAATGGTTTTTTCGTCATTCGGGCTTCCCTTCGCTGATCCCCATGCCCGATCCGGTGTCAGCCGCCATCATTCATCACTCTCTTCTCTCCATGAATCTGGCGGCTGTGCATTAAAAGGCCCGCTTACCGAAGAAGGGGCGCGGAACGGCGCGCCTGTTGTCACATCGGCGAGACCTGGCTAGCCGGTGTCGCTCGACTATCGCGACCCTTGGGCTTGTGGGACATGCGCCGACAAAAGCCAAAACTGCCCGCATCCTGAATGAGAAAAACGCCGCAATAGGCCTGTGCTGAGCCTGACAGATGGAAGAGATCAAAATCCCGAAGCCGGCCAGTGCGATGATGTAAGATCATGCTCGCGTAAAGAAATGGAATGAGTCCTGAAATGTGGTGCGTAGCGAAGATGCCGCCGAGGAGAATGATGGTCGCTTGCGCAGTGGAGACAAAGGATGCGGGCGCCGATTTGCCGTTGCTGCAGAGTCCGGTGGAAAGGTCAAAGTTGCCTCACAAACAGATTTGGAATAAAGGCGGCGTCCTCCGCTCTCTCAACATCAAGGCGCGTGCCGCCCCGCTCACGGCGATTTATCAAGAAGCGTATGGGGTCGAGTCCTCCGACTGCTTTTGAGGTGCAAAAACATGCCGGATTTTACCTGCAAACTTTCTGAAACTACGACCCCGCTCAGTCATTCCTGGGAGCATACGGTGGGGAGCGGCCACGCGCCCCTCCCGCTCCGCGCCGATTGGCAGGCGCAACTGCGCCGCTGCCACGACGAATTGGGATTTCGTCACGTTCGTTTTCACGGTCTGTTTTCTGACGACATGGGCACCTTGATCGACCACGGCGGAGAGCCGCTTTATTCGTTTTTTAACGCTGATCAGATTTTTGATTTTCTGCTCTCGATCGGGATGAAGCCGTTCGTCGAATTGAGCTTTATGCCCGAAGCGCTCGCCTCCGGGCACAAGACGGTTTTTCATTACCGGGCCAACGTCACGCCCCCGCAAGATGGCAGACGCTGGGCGGAGCTGGTGAAAAAGTTTACTCGGCACTGCGTGGAACGCTATGGGGTGGAGGAAGTGCGAGAATGGTTCTTCGAGGTTTGGAATGAGCCGAACCTGCCCGCTTTCTGGAAGGGCACGCAGGCCGACTATTTCAAGCTTTACCGTGACACCGCCGCGGCGATCAAGAGTGTGTACGCCGCACTGAAAGTTGGTGGCCCCGCGACGGCGAAGAACGAGTGGATCGAAGAGTTCCTCGCTTTCTGCGCGAAGGGAAAGGTGCCGGCTGATTTCGTGAGCACGCACCATTACCCGACCGACGCGCTGGGCAATGAAGGGGACGATACCGAAACACAATTAGCGAACAGTCGCCGCGGTATTCTGCGCGAACAAGCGCAGGACACGTTCCGGCGCGCGAGCGGCAAGCCGGTTTATTACACCGAGTGGAACGCTTCCTCGAACCCGCGCGATCCGCGGCACGACGAGCCTTACGCGGCGGCCTTCATCGCCAAGACGGTGCTCGAGACAAACGGGCTGGTGGAAGGGTACAGTTTCTGGACTTTCACGGACATCTTCGAGGAAAACTATTTCCCCTCGGTGCCCTTTCACGGCGGTTTCGGCCTGCTCAATTTGCACGGCATCCCGAAGCCGGCTTATCGCGCGTTTGAACTGCTGCACCACCTCGGCACCGAGCAATTACTGGTGGATGGAATCCATGAGACAGTCAATGCGTGGGCGGTCCGCAAAGAAGATTCACTGACGGTGCTGCTGACCAATCACGCGTTGCCGCGCCACTCGATCAAGACGGAGCAGGTGCGGGTGCGCGTCGCCGAATCCAGCGAACCGAATGCTGTGTCGGTCCAGCGTATCGATGAGGAGCACGCGAATCCTCGCCGCGTCTGGCGCGAGATGGGCGAGCCGGAATACCTGAAAGCGCTGGAAGTCGAGCAGTTGCAATCGGCTTCCCGCCTGGCGCCGGAGCCGCACCGTTGGAAATATGAAGATGGGAGCGTCTGCCTCGACTTGGCATTACCAGCGTACGGAACGGCAACCATCACCCTCGAGTATCCGCCGGCGTCACACTCAGAAGGCAAAAGGTGAAAGAAAAAATCGAGCAGCCCTCGTTAGGCGAGAAGGAATTGGCCGACCTGCAAAAAAGCACGTTCGGATATTTCCTGAAAGAGGCCAACCTCGAGAACGGAATGGTGCCGGACAGCACCAAGGAGGGCTCGTCCGCCAGCATCACCGCCATCGGGTTCGCGCTCACGGCTTACCCCATCGGGGTCGAGCGTGGATACCTGACGCGCGCCGAAGCCGTCGAGCGAACCCTCGTGACGTTACGTTTCTTCTGGAGCAGTGAGCAGAGCAAAGCGCCCGACGCCACCGGCTATCAGGGGTTCTATTATCACTTCCTCGATATGCAAACGGGACGCCGCACGCCCGGCTCGGAATTGTCCACCATCGACACCGCTTTTCTCCTCGCCGGCTTTCTCACTGCCGGCATCTATTTCGATCGCGAGACGAAAAAGGAAAAGGAGATCCGCACGCTCTCGCAAGCACTCTACACCCGCGCCGATTGGCCATGGGCGCAGAACGGCGCGTTAAGTGTCTCGCACGGTTGGAAGCCGGAAACGGGCTTTATCAAACACCGTTGGGAAGGCTACAGCGAGGCGTTGATTCTTTATGTGCTCGGGCTGGGATCTCCCGCGCACGCGCTTCCCACGGAAAGTTATGCGGCCTGGACGCGCACCTACGAATGGAAAAAACTTTACGAGCAGGAATTCCTCTACGCCGGTCCGCTCTTCATTCATCAACTCTCACACGTCTGGATCGACTTTCGCGGCATCCAGGACGACTACATGCGCGCCCGCGGAATGGACTACTTCGAGAACAGCCGCCGCGCCGCCTACGTGCAGCAGGAGTACGCGATGCGGAATCCGAATGGGTTTGCCGGTTACGGCAAATACGCCTGGGGAATTACGGCGAGCGACGGGCCCGGCCCGGCGCGACGCAAGATCAAAGGCATCGCCCGGGAATTCTACGACTACCTGGCGCGCGGCATGCCGAACGGGCCCGACGACGGCACGCTCGCGCCGTGGGCGGTAGTCGCCTCGCTCCCGTTCGCGCCGGAACTGGTGCTGCCTTCCATTAAGCACTTCAACGAAGCCTACCCGGAGATGACGAGCGAGTACGGCTTTAAGTGCAGCTACAACCCGACCTTCTCGGGCGGGAAAAACAAGAACTCGACCGGTTGGATTTCGCAGGGCTACTACGGGCTCGACCAGGGACCCATCGTGATGATGATTGAAAATCACCGCACGGGATTTCTCTGGCGTTTGCTGCGGCAGTGTCCCGCCGTCCAGATGGGTTTGCGCCGGGCCGGGTTTACGGGCGGTTGGTTACAAGGAGTAGGGCAAAAAACGAATCTGGTCCTGCGACGAGAGTGATCAATTGCCCTTTTCCGACATCATGCGTTAGCCTGCTGGAATTTCCCGCCGTCACAGCCTTAATCTAACGAGGCAACTTGATCAGGCTTTCGGACACGAGGAAAAGCTCGTCGCCGCGATATAACGCGGGCATAAACTGATCCGGTTGCGCGTTCGGCAAATCAGCCTTCTGCTGCGAATTTCGTGCCATGCGCAAGATGTTTGTCCGACAGGCGCGCTTCTGATTTATTCTGCGAATGTCTGACGAGCAGAAGACGGCGCTAGAGGAATTCGGCCGATTCGCCCGCACGCTGAAAGGCGATGAGAAGAGCGAGGCGCAAATCTTCCTTGATCACTTCTTTCGCGCCCTCGGGCACCAGGGCGTGATCGAAGCCGGCGCCACTTTCGAGTTTCGCGTCGCGAAGAAGCCCGGCTCGCCACAACTGGAACTAATCAAAGGCGCGGCCGCCCGACCGAAGGGCGGAAAGAAATTCGCCGACCTGCTCTGGCCGGACCGCGTCCTCATCGAAATGAAATCACGCGGCACGAAGCTGGAGAAACATTACGACCAGGCCTTCGACTACTGGAGCCACATCGTTCCGAAGCGCCCTCCCTATGTCATCCTCTGCAACTTCGACGAGTTCTGGATTTACGATTTCAACACCCAGCTCTTCGATCCGGTCGATCGCATTCCGTCAGGCGAACTACCCGCCAGCATTAGCGCTTTCAATTTCCTCCTGCCGACGCCCAAGACTCCGATCTTCGAAAACAACCGCGTCGAAGTGACCAGACGCGCCGCTGATCTAATGGCGCGAGTTTTTCGCGAGATCATTTTCCGCGGCGAATCGCGCGAACGCGCACAGCGTCTTATCCTTCAGTTGCTGGTTTCGATGGTCGCCGAAGACATCGGCCTCTTACCGCGTGACATCGTGACCGATCTCCTTTACGAAACTTCCGAAAAAGGAGCCAGCTCCTACGACCTGTTTGGCGCCCTCTTCCGGCAAATGGCATCGGAAGAACCAGCGCGCGGCGGCCGTTTCCAGGACGTGCGTTATTTCAACGGCGGATTGTTCGCAGTCGTTGATCCCGTAGAGTTAAAACGCGCGGAGGTTTACGCGCTCTACGAGGCGGCGGCACATAACGACTGGAGCAAGATCCGGCCGGAAATCTTCGGCGCCCTCTTCCAGGACAGCATGGATAAGAAGGAACGCCATGCCTTTGGCGCTCATTTCACCAGCGAGTTCGACATTCGCAAAGTAGTCGGTCCCACGATCGTTAGGCCGTGGCGCGAGCGGATTGAAGCGGCCGGCAAAAACGTCGGCGAGCTGCGCAAAGCCTTGGCCGACCTGCGCCAGTTCCGTGTTCTCGATCCCGCCTGCGGCTCGGGCAACTTCCTTTTTATCGCCTACCGCGAGATGAAGCGCCTCGAACGCGACATCCTTTTGCGCCTGCGCGAAGTGAGTAAGCGCGAGCCGCTCGAAAGCGCGATCTCGCTCCATCAATTCTTCGGCATCGACATCATCTCCTTCGCCGTCGAGCTGGCCAAAGTCACTCTTATGCTTGCGAAAGAGCTGGAGTTGATCGAGGCGCAAAAACTCGCTGAGACCGATCAGTTACTCATCGAAGAAAAACCGCTCCCGCTCGATAACCTCGACAAGAACATCATCTGCGACGACGCCCTCTTCACTGAGTGGCCTAAAGCAGATGCGATCATCGGCAACCCGCCGTATCTAGGATCAAAGCTGCTGAAGCCGACATATGGCATCGAGTACGTCGAGAAGTTGCGTAAAACTCATCCTGCTATTCCGGGAAGAGCCGACTACTGCGTTTACTGGTTTCGAAAGACGCACGACCAACTTCCTGCCGGAGGCCATGCTGGATTAGTTGGAACTCAAAACATTCGTAACAATTTTTCACGCATCGGCGGCCTTGATTATATCGTCGCCAACGGCGGAACTATTACGGATGCTGTTTCAGCACAGGTGTGGAGCGGAGAAGCCGCTGTCCACGTCTCGATTGTTAACTGGGAAAAAGAAAGTGAACCCTCTGAGCCATTCCATCTTTCTGTTCAGCGTGGGGACAAAGTAGAGAGTCCTTGGGAGACTTTCGAACTTCCGCGGATCGGCGCTTCGCTTTCTGCAAGAGAGGATGTCACCAGCGCAGTTCCGCTCAAAGCAAACCAGGAACCACCGCGAGTCTATAACGGTCAGTTTCCAAGACATCACGGTTTCGTTATTGACCCGGCAACCGCGCAACGGTTAATCGCGGACGATGCGAAGAACCGGGAAGTGGTTCATCCATTTCTCATCGGACGCGAAATGTTGGTGGAAGGTGAACCGCAGCGTTTCGTCATCGACTTCAGAAGCGATCTATTTGAGGCGCAAAGCTACAAGGCTCCTTTCGAGCACGTGCAGACGCATGTCCTGCCACACGTAAAGAACCTTCCTGACACGGAGCACGAGAAGACTGGCAAAACCACCGGGCAAGATCAGACCTGGCTCAAGAGTTGGTGGCAACTATTTCGGTGCCGCAAGGAATTGATCGACCGCATCGCAAGCCTTTCGCGCTACATGGTCTGTTCCGAGGTAACGAAGCGACCAATCTTCTGTTTCGTGCATCCGAACATTCGTCCAGACCACACGCTAGAAGCTTTCGTTTTCGAAGATGACTACAGTTGTGGCGTGCTGCAGTCGGATACCCATTGGAACTGGTTCGTAGCAACATGCTCGAAATTGAAAGGCGACTTTCGTTACACACCGGAATCTGTATTCGATACCTTTCCATGGCCGCAGAATGCGACAGAGGAGCAAATCAAAGCAGTCGCTGATGCCGCCATCGCGTTGCGAAAGCTCCGCCGCGAAATCACGGACAGGCTCAAATACTCCCTGCGTCAACTCTACCGAACGCTCGAACAACCCGGGGAGAATCCTTTGCGCGGCGCTCACGCTCGTCTCGACGCTGCCGTCCGATCCGCTTACGCCATGGCCGAGGATGCGGATCCACTTGCTTCCCTTCTCGAACTGAACCTCGCCTGCGCCACGAAAGAACAGGCGGGAGATAAGATCACAGCGCCTGGTTTGCCCCATCGGATTGAAGAAGTTGAGTCGTTCGTCACCGAAGATTGTATTAAAGTTCGGACATGAGAACGAGGAGACGGGTCCGAGAAATCTACCGCGCCTGCCGGGCCGAAAAGGTGCCATTCTTCTTTAAGCAATGGGGCGGAGTTCGAAAGGATCTCACCGGCCGCTCCCTCGGCGGCAGAATTTATGATGAAATGCCGCTGCTGGCTGCCTGATTAGGAGCGAGCGAAAAGGGGGCAGTCTGTGATTGTAGCCCTCTGCCCCACTACCCGAAAGTCCGGTATCGCTCATTTCGATGGACGCCAGGCGCCTCCACTCGTTAGTTTGGCGCAGCGGTTCGCAAAGGCTGCCTGAAAAGGGTTCAGTCTGTAGTTATCGCTCATCTCGACTGACGGCGCTCCCACCAGCGCCAGCGGTCGTTGATACTGATACAATCATCTCGGCAATGAGGTGATGAAGGTATTCAAGACGTAAAGACCGTCTCGTTGCGAAACATCATCTGACGAGTTTGATGAAGTTAGCTGGTTTATAAGAGCTTTGTAATTTGGCTAACTTCGGTATAAACCGTTGCTGTGGATCCTGTCTCATTGCGGGTTCACCTGCCTCGGCGCCCCCGCATCGGAACGAATCTGCCGTGCACGAGTGGATCGGTCGAGCGCGAACGGCGAAAGAAGCCCGCTGATATTGCTCCGCGAGCTCTTGCGCCGGATAACCGGGGCACGTCTTTCTTCCTGGCCGAAGATGGATTTCAGCGGAAGACTTGGATTGAGGTCCTTCGTCGCCAGCCATTCGCTGTTATAAAGCGTTGACTGATACTTGTGCCCGGAGTCGCAGAGAATCGTGACGATGGTCTGCCCTGGGCCGCGCTCCCTTGCGAAACGGACCGCCCCAGCGACATTGATCCCGCTGGAAAGTCCGAGGAACAGGCCTTCTTCGCGCAGCAGCTGGCAGACCATTGTCAAAGCGGTCTGGTCATCAATCCGGTAAGCTTTGTCCACCTTAAGGCCTTCGATGTTCTTCGTCACACGTCCCTGGCCGATGCCTTCAGCCACGGAATCACCGTCATTGGTGTCCGTGTTGCCATGGGTGAACCAGGACCACATGGCAGCGCCGTAGGGATCGGCGCAGACGGCAGCAACGTTTGGGTTTTGTTTCTTTAGGTAAGACGCAGTGCCGGCGAGTGTCCCGCCGGTGCCGACGGAGGCGACAAAGGCGCTCACCTGACCTTTCGTTTGTTCCCAGATCTCTGGACCAGTGCCGCGGTAGTGGGCTTGACGATTAGCAGTGTTGTCGAACTGATTGGCCCAAAACCAGCCGCGCTCTTCGGCGAGTCGTCGCGCGATGTGATTGTAGTTTTGCGGATCGCGATAAGGCTTCTCGGGCACGACGATCACTTCCGCACCCAGCGCGCGGAGCAGACTTATTTTTTCGGGCGACTGGTTTTCGGGAATGACGATAACGGTCTGGTAACCTCTCGCGCGACCGATCGCGGTAAGGCCGATACCAGTGTTACCGGCCGTGCCCTCGACAATGGTTGCGCCTGGCTTCAGCAGGCCTCGTTCCTCGGCATCGGTGATGATCCCGTAGGCGGCACGATCTTTGACCGAGCCGGCGGGATTCATGAATTCCGCCTTTCCGAGTATCTCACAGCGGGTCAATTCGGAGAGCCGGCGTAATCGGATCAACGGTGTGTGGCCGACGTGTCCGTCAATCCCTCGGAATTCCGTTATGCGCATCTTAGAGTGACCTGGTCTTGCAGCACTTGCCGCCTCCGACCAGTTGCCTTGAGAGGATATGAGAACGACGCGGAATCTCTATTCCGGGCAGAGAATAAAACTTTTGCTCGGCGCTCGCACGATCTGGATAGAATGCACCCTCGAATGCAACCAACGTGATCCGAAAACGGAGTAAAGGTTGGCGGCATCGGCCCGGCGAATGGCCGATGAAGTAGTAGTGATTGGAAAACACGGCTGGCGCTTTCTCCAGAACCGGGAAAATCTGAGGTGCGTGGTTCCCCGGAATAATGGCGTGCCTCCCTTCTCCTAAGCAGCAATCCAGCAGCGGTGCACCGCTGCGAAGTCAGAGCTCTTTCATGAAACAAATCGGTCGGACAACGTGGGCGATCGCGGAAGGTTACATCCCGGGTGGGAGCACCGGGCCCGCGCCCGCGATGACGAGTCACGAAGCGTGCTGCATCCTGAACGCGGGCGAGAAAGACGCGCAGATCGCGATCACGATTTTCTTTGAGGATCGCGATCCCGCGGGCCCGTTCCGTTTCACAGTCGGCGCCCGGCGAACAAAGCATCTGCGTTTCAACAGTTTTACCGACCCGGCAGAAATCCCGCGTGACACGCCCTATTCGAGCTTGATCGAGTCGGACGTCGCAGTGGTCGTGCAGCACAGCCGGCTCGATTCGCGCCAAGCCGAAAACGCATTGCTCAGCACGATCGCCTACCCAATCGATTAATCCCTTAACTCTCCTATTATGGCAAAAAACGTAAGTGACCATCTCCTCGAGCGGATTAACGAATGGGGTCTGAAACGCATCTATGGTTTCCCCGGCGACGGGATTAATGGGATCATCGGAGCGATCGATCGTGCCGGCGATGCGATCAATTACATCCAGGTGCGCCATGAAGAAATGGCGGCGTTTATGGCCTGCGCGCATGCGAAGTTCACCGGTGAAGTCGGTATCTGTCTCGCGACTTCCGGCCCGGGCGCGATCCATCTGCTCAACGGACTTTACGACGCAAAGCTCGATCATCAGCCTGTGGTCGCGATCGTCGGTCAGCAGGCGCAAGCAGCGATGGGCGGCGATTATCAGCAGGAAGTCGACCTCGTTAGTCTGTTCAAGGATGTCGCGCATAACTACGTGCACATGGCGTCGACGCCGTCGCAAATCCGGCACCTCGTCGACCGCGCGATTCGCATCGCCAAAGCCGAGCGCACCGTCACCTGCCTCATCATCCCGAATGACCTGCAGGAGATGGACGCGGTCGAGACGCCGCCGCGCAAGCACGGCACAATCCATTCCGGCGCCGGTTATTCATCGCCGCGCGTGATTCCTGCCGACAAAGATCTGCGGCAAGCCGCCGAAATCCTGAATGCGGGCGAGAAGGTCGCGATCCTCGTCGGCGCGGGCGCGCTGCAGTCGATCGATGAGGTGATCGAGATCGCGGAGATTCTTGGCGCAGGCGTGGCCAAGGCGCTGCTGGGTAAAGCCGTCCTTCCGGACGCGTTGTCCTATTGCACCGGCTCGATCGGCTTGCTCGGGACCAAACCTAGCTGGGACATGATGACCGAATGCGATACGCTGCTCATGATCGGCTCGAGCTTCCCGTATTCGGAATTTCTGCCGGAAGAAGGCAAAGCGCGGGGCGTGCAAATCGATCTCGACCCGAAGATGGTGAGCATCCGTTATCCGATGGAAGTGAATCTCGTCGGCGACAGCGCGGAGACGTTGCGCGCGCTTATCCCGCTGCTGCAACGCAAAGAGGAGCGCGCGTGGCGCAAACAGATCGAGGAGAACGTCGCCGAGTGGTGGAAGGTGCTTGAAGCGCGCGCGATGAATGAAGCAAAACCGATTAATCCGCAGCGCGTCTTCTGGGAATTGTCGCCGCGGCTGCCGGACAATTGCATCATTGTCGCGGATTCCGGCTCGTCAGCGAACTGGTTTGCGCGTGATCTAAAGATTCGACGCGGCATGATGGCGTCACTTTCCGGCAATCTCGCGACGATGGGACCCGGCGTGCCGTACGCGATTGGCGCGAAGTTCGCCTTCCCCGATCGCGTCGTGATCGCGACCGTCGGCGACGGCGCGATGTTGATGAACGGCATCAACGAGCTGATCACGATCGCGAATTACTGGAAGGAATGGAGCGATCCGCGGTTAATCATCATGGTGCTGGCGAATCACGATTTGAATCAGGTCACATGGGAGCAGCGCGCGATGGCGGGCGATCCGAAGTTCGAAACGTCGCAGACCGTGCCGGATTTCGCGTTCGCGCGCTACGCGGAGCTGCTCGGGCTCACCGGTATCCGCGTCGACAAACCCGAAGACATCGGATCCGCGTGGGACCAGGCATTGGTTGCGAACCGGCCGGTGGTCCTCGAGATGGTGACCGATCCCGAAGTGCCGACGCTTCCCCCGCACATCACGTTTGAGCAAGCCAGGCATTTCACTGAGTCGATGCTCAAAGGGGATCCGGGGACGCCGGGAATGATTCGTGGCGCGTTCAAGGACGCAATCGAAAGTTTTCTGCCGCACAAAAAGTGAGAATGGGTTGGTACTGGGGAGCGCAGGCTGCCAGAAACTCTTTTCCGTGCTGCTTCTCGATCAAATATGGCTGCGATGCGAACTACTTCCTACGGATGATCCGTGCCGGCGCAGTGGATGTGCTGCAGGCGGATGCGACACGCTGCGGCGGAATCACGGGCTTCATGCAAGCCGCAGCCTTGTGCGCCCGCGCTGCACGTGCATGTCGGGTGTGCGCTGCCGGCCATGCGCCATGCGGAATATTTCCACGATCACGTGCGCATCGAGCGGATGTTTTTCGATGGGAATTTTGAGCCGGTTGCTGGAGCTCTCGTTCCCGACCTATCGCGTCCTGGAATGGGTCTCGAGCTCAAGCGCCAGGATATCGAGCAGTTTTCGAATTCTCTGAGCGGGTGGAATAAAACGCGCCGCGGTTCTTCTTCCATCGGCGCAACGCTCTTGTTCGCGTTCCCGCTGCGCTCAACCTATGAAGAACGGAACCCACATTAGCGGCATCGACGCGGTTGGTCTCGAAACAGAGCTCCGCAAAAGCTTGCGCGGCGAAGTTCGCTTCGACGATGGCGACCGCGCGCTTTACTCGACCGATAGCTCGAATTACCGGCAGGTGCCGATAGGCGTCGTGATTCCGCGCGATGCGGCGGACGTGGTCATTACGTTTGCGATCGCGCGCAAACACGGCGCGCCGATCACCGCGCGCGGCGGCGGCACGAGCCTGGCGGGGCAAACCTGCAACGCCGCTGTGGTGGTCGATTACTCGAAATACATGAATCGCGTTTTCGAGCTCGACGCGCCAAAGAAGCTGATTCGTGCCGAGCCCGGTATCGTGCTCGATGAGTTGCAAAAAGTGGCGGACAAGCAGGGGCTCATTTTCGGTCCGAGCCCGGCGACGCACAGCCATTGCGCGATCGGCGGGATGATCGGCAACAATTCCGGCGGCGTGCATTCAGTGATGGCGCAGTTTTACGGCGGCGGCGGGCGCACATCCGACAATCTCGAGTCCCTGGAGGTGTTAACCTACGACGGACTGCGAATGCGCGTCGGCGCGACGAGCGACGAGGAATATGCGTGCATCGTGCGCGAGGGCGGACGGCGCGGCGAGATCTACAAACAGCTACGACAGCTGCGGGACAAATACGCGAACCTCATTCGCGAGCGGTATCCGAAAGTTCCGCGGCGCGCTTCCGGTTACAATCTCGACGAGCTCTTGGCGGAGAAGGGTTTCAACATCGCGCGCGCGCTCGCTGGCACCGAGGGCACATGTGTCGCGATGCTCGATGCGACGTTGCAGTTGATCGCAAACCCATCCTGTCGCTCGCTCGTCATGCTCGGTTTTACCGACATCTACGCGGCGGCGGATCGCGTTCCGGACATTCTCGAGCATAAACCGCTCAGCCTCGAAGGAATCGACGACGTGCTCGTGATGGCGATGCACACGAAGCATCTGCACATCATGGATCTCGGGATGTTGCCCGAAGGAAAAGGCTGGCTGCTGGTGGAGTTCGGCGGCGCGACGACTGAAGAATCGGACGCAAAAGCCCGCGCGCTGATGACGTCTCTCAGCGGCAAGCCTGGGAGACCGGCGATGAAGCTTTTCGACGATCCCAAGGAAGAAGAAAAAATGTGGAACGTGCGCGACGCCGGTCTCGGCGGATCCGCACGCATCCCGAATAAACCGGACACCTGGGAAGGTTGGGAAGATGCCGCCGTGCCCCCGGCGAAGCTAGGCGGGTATCTCCGGGAATTTCGGAAGCTGCTCGACAAATTTGGTTACATGGGTCCGCTCTACGGACACTTTGGCCAGGGGGTGGTCCACACCCGCATCGACTTCCGCCTGAAGACGCACGAGGGCATCCAGCGGTATCTCGCGTTTACAAAGGAAGCCACCGACCTCGTGGTGAGGTGCGGCGGCTCGATGTCCGGCGAGCATGGCGACGGACAATCACGCGCGGATCTATTGCCGGAGATGTTTGGCCCGGAACTCGTGGCGGCGTTTCGGGAATTCAAGGAGATCTGGGATCCGGATTGCAAAATGAATCCCGGCAAAATCGTCAAAGCGTTTCATCGCGACGAGAATCCCCGTTACGGCGAACACTACGATCCACCACAGCTCGCGACGCATTTCAAATTTCCCGAGGACAAAGGAAGCTTCTCCTACGCGACGGAGCGCTGCGTCGGCGTGGGCCAATGCCGGCGCAACGAGAATGGCACGATGTGCCCGAGCTACATGGTCACGCGTGAGGAAAAGCATTCCACGCGGGGCCGCGCGCGCATGCTCTGGGAAATGCTGAATGGCAAAGTGATCGGCGAGCGCGGCTGGAAAGACGAGGAGGTCTTCGAATCGCTCGATCTCTGTCTTTCGTGCAAAGGCTGCAAAGCCGACTGCCCGCTCAACGTGGACATGGCGACGTACAAAGCGGAGTTCCTCTCGCATTATTATGAAGGACGACTACGTCCGATCCGCGCCTACGCGTTTGGGTTGATCCACGTCTGGTCGCGCTTCGCGCGGATCGCGCCGGGCGTGGTGAACTTCGTCAATCGGGCGCCGATCATCAGCGATTTAGTCAAGACCATCATCGGCGTCGCGCCGCAACGGCGGATGCCGGCGTTTGCGCCGGAGACGTTCAAAGCATGGTTTCGCCGGCGTCAGATTCAGAATCGCGGGAAGACGCGCGTGATTTTGTGGCCGGACACGTTCAACAATAATTTCCATCCCGAGACGCTGAAGGCTGGCGTGACGGTGCTGGAGAACGCCGGCTTCCAAGTCATGGTCCCGCGTGTCGATCTTTGCTGCGGTCGGCCGCTCTATGACTACGGGATGCTGGACGCCGCCAAGCGCTGGCTCGCGCAAATCCTCCGCTCGCTCCGCGCGGAAATCCAGGCGGGCACGCCACTCGTCGGTCTCGAACCGAGCTGCACGGCGGTCTTTCGCGATGAGCTGAAGGGACTCTTCCCACAGAACGAGGACGCGCAGCGGTTGAGCAAGCAGACCTTCACGCTCGCCGAGTTCATGGAGAAATTTGCGCCCCATCATCAGCCCGCGAAGCTCCTCCGCAAAGCCATCGTGCACGGCCATTGCCACCACAAATCGATCATGAAGTTCACGGCGGACGAGAAGTTGCTCGGCAAACTCGGGCTCGATTTCGAAGTGCTGGACTCTGGTTGTTGCGGAATGGCGGGCGCGTTCGGTTTCGAGAGGGATCATTATGACGTTTCGATCGCATGCGGCGAGCGGGTGCTCCTGCCGCGCGTGCGTGAATCCGGGAAGGACACGCTCGTCATTAGCGATGGCTTCAGCTGCCGCGAACAAATCCGGCAGACGACGGATCGAAACGCATTGCACACGGCTCAGGTCTTGCAGATGGCGATCGAGAGTGGCCCGCGCGGCCCCGCGGGAAATTTTCCCGAAGGACAAGCGATCGCGCCCGAGCCAGCGATCCCTTCCCTGCGCAAGACGCTGGCGTTGTTGGCAGCGGGAATGACGATTTTGTGCGTGATCGCAGCCTCACTGCGTCGACGCCCGCGCTAAACCCAAGCTGAAGGCGCTCGGTTCCCAGCGACACGCTGATCCTTCAGTGGAAGAAATCTTTTGGGTGCGCGATCACGAGCTGCTGAGATATTTCTCGAGCGCCCTTTGATCGCCCCGCATCGCTAACAAATTCGATCGACCCTTCGAAACCCTGGAGGCGAGGGGAGTCGAACCCCTGTCCTCGAAGCTGTCTACGCAAGCTTCTACATGTTTAGCCGGTGATTTATTTTTAGGAGCCGAAGGCTGCGCCGGCACACTCCGTCTCCCGAGCCACCACGAAATTCCTTCACCGGCCGGCGCGGTCACTCCGCCGTCCGATTAGCCTGCTGTCCATGTTTGGCGCCGTAGCAGGCGTCCAGCTCCAAACATCACGGTCAATTAAGCCGCGAGAGCGAGATCTTGGTGATCTGCATTTATTTTTTTGGTCCGGATTT
>JBBSIA010000014.1:0-115652 GCA_038232335.1 Chthoniobacterales bacterium | reverse complement strand
TCGGTGCGCGATCTCATCCACCGGATCGACGCCTACATTAAAGGCTACAATCAAAATGCTACGCCTTTCACCTGGAATTATCGTGACACGCGTAAGCGTTTTCGTGTCCCCCTTTCTTCCCTTTCAGCACACTAGGTTTGGAAAGCTCTGGTTGCGGATGCCACCGATAGAACAAAGAAAACTTAACGAATAGGAACGTAATAAGATGAAACTAAAAAACCAGATAACATTGATCATCCTGGCCTTGGCCGCGACTACTTCCCTCGCATTTGGCCAGGAGCAAGACACGTCACAACCACAAAACGCCCGCAGATCAATCGTGGGCACGTGGGTAGTAACAAGGCACGGAGTCGATTGTTCCACTGGGAATCGGCTCGGACCGGATTTCCCGGCTTTGATGACTTTCAACGGATCCGGCACACTCAACGCCTATGCCATCGCGCCCGATGGCAGCACGCCGGCCAACAACAGTCCGGAATACGGCACTTGGAAAAGAGGGTCTAATCCCCAATTTTACCATTTCCGCGACATCAGCTTCAAGTATGACGGAAATGGCGCCTTTGCCGGGAGCGGGATAATTACCGCTACCGTGAAACTGGACGCAGACGCCGATAGCTTTACTTATCATTCGACCATCGACATCTACGACGCCAGCGGCAAACTCCTCTTCTCGATCTGCGGGAAGGCGACTGGAAGGCGGTTTGAATAAGCGAGAAGGCCTGATAAGAAACGGCGCAGCGGGGCAAGCCCGCTGCGTCGCCCAGACTCACCCCGCCTCGCTCTAAGCCGCACTGTGCAATTCTGTATATAGCCAGGCCCTGGCAAACTCCCAGTCGCGTCTGGTCGTAATAGGTGAAATCTTCAACACATCGGCGATCTCGTCATAATTGAGTCCGCCAAAATACTTTAGCTCGACCACTTCAGCCTTTCGGGGGTCAAGGGCGGACAGCCTCTCCAGCGCCTCGTGCAGATCTACGATCTCCCTGGACTGGCTCGGAGAAAGGAGCGCTGCTTCGTCCAATTCTATCTTGTGAGCGCCGCCGCCGCGCTTTTGCGCGTGACGGCTCCTGGCATAGTTAACAAGAATCTGGCGCATGGCCCGGGCTGCGACGGCGAAGAAATGGGCGCGGTTCTGCCAGCTCGGATTGGTTTGGTCAGCCAGACGCAGATACGCTTCGTGCACCAGGGCCGTCGTTTGCAGGGTATGATCCGGGCGCTGCCCGTCCATGTAGTGGCGAGCGAGGCGCCGAAGGTCTTCATAAACCAGCGGGGTGAGCTCCGCCAGAGCGGCGTTGTTCCCCTTGCTCCAATCGCTCAGAAGCTGAGTCACTCTCTGGGGAGAAGTCCTGTGGGGGGAATCCATAAGGAGTGCGTAATTTGTTATACCTCAAAAACTTTCCCGTCGTCAAAGTCTTCGAGGAAAATTCTCGCTGCGGGATGATCAGCTTCCCGGGCATTTCTTGTTTATGCCTTTGAAAGGAAATGATGAGACCCACCGGAACACACAAAAACGAACTGCGTACTCTTCAACTGCGTACTCTTCATTTGGTCGTGGCCCCGATTCGCGGCAACAAAGCAGACGCGAGCGTATCTGTGATAATTGGCTCCTCTGCCGAGTGCATCGGTAGCTACGATTGAGTTTGGAATGATTCCGGGCTTTCGTCGAAGTTGCGCGTGCAGTTTCATCTGGCTGCTCGCCAGCAGCTTTCTTTGTCGCGGTCAGGACCAACCTTTAGCGACCGCAACTCCCAACGATGGAACTTCCGAGGCAGAGCGCGTCATCGTGACCGGCTCACACATCCCCACCGCGGAGGAAGTCGGACCCAATCCGGTGCTTACGATCAACCGCGACTTCATCGAAAAATCTCCGGAGCGGACCGCGGAAGCCCAACCAGTCGCTGGATACTCCAAAGGCGCGAAAGAAGCCGGCCCCGTCGGGGACAGTGAGGGATCGGAACCAACGGAACGGTAAACTTCGGCCTGCCGTCCTGGAAAAGGTGCATCAACAACACGACTGTCACCATCGGCTGCAACAACGTCTTCGGTCAGGATCCTCCGATCGCGTTTAATTCTACCGTAAACTATCCCGGCGCCATCTACGATTCAGTCGGACGCTTTGTTTACCTCAGCCTGAAGAAAAAATTCTGACCCGCGGGTGTTCATGGGTAGGCGGAGGAATTCTCGCCGGGCGGAGTGCATGGCATCGGATCCACACCCCGGGAATCCTTTGAGCGCGCCGAATCCAAGCTTGACTATCTGTCAGCTTTAACTTGGATTGGCACCGTGTGCCTGCCAACGGCTACGCTGTGCCGGCGAGCGCGTTTGCGACGACTCATTGGAGCGTAGTGCTGGCCGCGCAAGGTGAATCGGCGGCGGCCCGGAACGCTCTCGAAAAACTTTGCCGCACCTACTGGCGGCCACTTTATGTGTTCGTTCGACGCCAGGGTTATGGGGTTGAAGAAGCGCAGGATTTTACCCAGGGGTTTTTCGCCCTGTTTCTGGAACGCAGAGATTTGGACAGTGTCCGCAAAGAGAAAGGACGTCTGCGCTCTTATTTGCTCACGTCGCTCAAACATTTCCTGGCCAACGAACGCGAGCGTGCAAAAGCGATCAAACGGGGCGAAGGGCAGCAGTTGATTTCGCTGGAGGAATTGCATGATCGCGCACGATTCGATCTCGAGCCAGCCCAGACCTTGACCGCCGAGCAAATTTATGAGCGCCGCTGGGCTTTGACCGTTCTCGAGCAAGTGCTGACGCGGCTCGGCGACGAGTACCTTGAGACTGGTAAGGCAGCTTTATTCGAGCGATTAAAAGAGTTGCTCGCAGATGAACCGGGACGGCCTTCGCAGGCGCAGGTTGCGGCGGAATTGGGCATGACGGAGAACGCGGTGAAGCAGGCGTTTCACCGCTTGCGCGAACGTTATCGCCAGACGCTACGTGAACAAATTGCCCACACTGTCGCGACGCCGGCGGACATCGAGGACGAGCTGCGACATTTGATTGCCGTCCTACGGACGTAACTTCAGAGGAATTTCTGTGCATTACCCAGTGGAGATGTCGAATGGTCGCGCCACTGAAGGAACAAGGGTCTGCCGGAAGTGCGGCGCGCAAATCCTGCCGGATGCGCCACCAGGATTTTGCAGCGCTTGTCTTCTCGAGACGGGTCTGAATTTGCTGACCGGTGCGAGCGACGGCGAAGAACCTGATCGGCTTACGCTGCCGATCTTAAGTGAGTTCGGCGATTATGAGCTGCTCGAGGAAATCGGGCGGGGCGGTCAGGGCGCGGTATATCGCGCGCGGCAGAAGAGTTTGAACCGGGTGGTCGCGTTGAAAGTGATCGCGCTTGGCCATTGGGCGACGGAAACGCATTTGAAACGATTCCGTCGCGAAGCGGAAGCGGCTGCCAGCCTGGAGCATCCGCGAATCGTGCCGATCTATGAGATCGGCGAACGCGACGGCACTTGCTATTTTAGCATGAAACTGGCCGAAAGCGGTCCCCTCGATCAACTCGTTAGAGACGAGCCCGTGAGTTTGCGCCGAGCGGCCGAAATCATCGCGAAGGTCGCGCGCACCGTGCATTACGCGCACGAGCGCGGCGTTCTTCATCGCGACATCAAGCCGGGAAATATTTTGGTCGATGGGGAGGGCGAACCGAGTCTGACGGACTTCGGGCTGGCGCGCCTGGTCGAGACGGAGAGCACGGTAACGCGCACTATGGAAGTGCTGGGCACACCGAGCTACATGGCGCCGGAACAGGCCGCAGGCAAAACGGCGGAGCTAACTAGCGCGACCGATGTTTACGGGCTTGGCGCGGTTTTTTACCAACTGCTCACCGGCCATCCGCCTTTTGCTGGCGGCACCACTTACGAGACGATTCGCCTCGTCTTGGAATCCGAACCGCGCTCGCCGCGACTTTGGAACTCGAAAATAGACCGCGATCTCTCAACGATCTGCCTCAAGTGTCTCGAGAAAGATCCGAAGCGTCGTTACTCCTCCGCCCTTGCGCTGGCCGAAGATCTTGAACGCTGGCTAAAGCACGAGCCGATTCAGGCGCGACGCACTGGCCTTTTCGCTCGCGGTAGAAAATGGGTGCGACGCAATCCAACATCTACGCTGTTAGCAGCGTCCCTGGTCGCATTGGCCGCGGCCGCGGGCTGGATCGTTTGGAAAAGTGAACTTGTCCATCATCCAGTAACGACTGGCATTGCTGTGCTCCCATTCGAAAACCTGAGCGACGAGAAAGAACATGCGTCGTTTGCCGACGGCGTCCAGGACGACATTTTGACCAAGCTGGCGAAAATTGCCGACCTGAAGGTGATCAGCCGGACCAGCGTCATGCAATATCGCGGTAAAAAGGACGTGCGCCAGATCGGCAATGCGCTGCGTGTCTCCCATGTGCTGGAAGGGACGGTGCGGCGTTCTGGCGGCAAGCTGCACGTAAATGCGCAGTTGGTGGACACCCGTACTGATGCGGGCGTCTGGGCGGAGGAATATGACCGGGATTTGAATGATGTGTTCGCCATTGAAACGGACGTGGCGCAATCAATCGCAAATCGGCTTAGAGCCAGGATTTCAGCTCCCGAAAAGTTAGCCATGCAAGAGTGGCCAACCAAGGACCTTGTCGCCTACGATTTTTATGTTCAAGCCGCACCTTTGATCGACAAGGCGGCAGCGAAATCGGGTAAAGAGCAAGCCAGGGATTATTTTCAGGCCGTGGAGTTACTCAATCAGGCGATCGCTCGGGATTCCACTTTCCTTCTCGCATATTGCAGGTTGGCTGACGCGCACGATGAGCTCTACTTCCAAAGGGCCGATCACACGCCCAGCCGCTTGGACTTGGCGAAGTCTGCAATCGATTCCGCTTTTCGACTGAAACCGGACTCCGGCGAGGCGCATCTTGCCCTGGCCGCGCACCTTTACCACGGCTACCTCGACTACAATCACGCCCGTGATGAGCTCGCCATCGCGGCCCGCACTCTGCCTAACAAAGCACGAATTTTTGAATGGAGTGGACTCATCGACCGCCGTCAGAACCGTTGGCCTGATGCCTTGCGCGACTTCGAGCAGGCAATGGAGCTGGATCCGCAAAACATAAAGCTTCTTCTCGGTGCGGCCGTGACTAATGAGCTTGTCCGCCAATATCATAAAGTAAGAGAGATTTGTGATCGCCTCATTGCCATCGAACCAAACAACAGTGATCACCGGAAGAGACGTGCTCTCATCGACTTTTGGGAGCGAGCCGATACCCGAGCTGCGCGTTCAATGGGTCTTCATCTCAGTCTCTACGAGCGCGACCCTGTCGCTCTTGATCGTGCCTTGGCCGCGCTGCGCGCTGAGGGCGAGGATAGTTTTGATGCAAGAGGTATAGGCGGGGCGAGAGTTAGCCGAGCTTATCTGGAGGGTTTGCTAGCTCGGAGGAAAGGAGACGCCGCCGGAGCGCAGGCTGCCTTTACTGTCGCGCGTGCGCAACAGGAGGAAGTGGTTCGCGCACTGCCTGATTACGGCCCACCTCTCTGCGTCCTGGGCCTAATCGATGCTAGCCTTGGGCGAAAAGAAGAAGCGCTGCGAGAGGGCCGCCGGGCACTCGAGCTTGCGCCTATCGCGAAGGACTCCCTGGATGGCGCGGACGTCCTTTATTTTAATGCTGTGATCTGTGCGTGGAGTGGCGAACACGACTTGGCGATCGAGCAATTGGAAACTCTCGCGAAAATTCCCGCTGGTGTAACCTACGGGGATATCCGTCTCAATCCTTACTGGGATTTGTTGCGAGGCGATCCGCGCTTCGACAAGATCGTCGCCTCGCTGGCGCCGAAAGAAATAGTTTCTAAATAGAGCTGCTTACGCGGTCGGAACGCGAAGCGCGGCTGCGGTGTGTCTCAATGGCTCTCGTCAGCTTCGGCGGTGCGCTCCGGGCGTCTTCTGGTTAAACGACAGCTGTTTCATTCTTCCCATAACCTTGCGCCGGAATTCCTGCATAACCTGGTGACGGTGAAACAACAAAACCAAAGGAAAGTAAAAAAATGAAAGATTGTATAACTCAGTTCAGAACAATAATTCCGGCGTTGCTTATGGCGCTGGTACTTTGGGTGTTACCTTCGCCGACGGCGCAAGCAGCTAGTGACCCGCCCCAGCCGACGAAGTTCACACAAATCGACGTGCCGGGAGCCTCTTTTACGGTCGCGAATTCGATCAACCCGCGAGGCGAGATCGTGGGTCTCTATTTTGACAGCAGCGGTAACCTGCATGGTTTTCTGCTGAGCAACGGTGCCTTCACGACCATCGATGTGCCGGGAGCCATTTTCACCGTCGCGACCGGGATCAACGCGCGAGGCGAGATCGTGGGTCTCTATCGTGATAGCAGCGGCAACGTTAATGGTTTTCTGCTGAGCAACGGTGCCTTTACCACCATCGATTTCCCGGGAACCACTTTCACCGTCCTGATCGGGATCAACCCACGAGGCGACATCGTCGGGGAATATCGTGACCGCAGCAGCAACGTTCATAGTTTTCTGCTGAGCAACGGTGCCTTTACCACCATCGAAGTACCGGGAGCCGCCCTGACGGATTTGGAAGCGATCAACCCGCGAGGCGACATCGTAGGGTTCTATGAGGACAGCAGCGGTAACACCCATGGTCTTCTACTTAGCAACGGAGAATTTACCACCATCGATGTCACGGGAGCCGCGCAGACGTACGGGGCCTTTGGTATCAACCCGCGAGGCGACATCGTAGGGATCACTATTGACGGCAGCGGCAACGATCATGGTTTTCTGCTGAGCAAGGGCAAATTTACTACGATCGATGTACCGGGAGCCGTTGCGACGGATGCGAATGGGATCAACCCGCGAGGCGACATCGTGGGAGGCTATATTGACAGCAGCGGCAACGGTCACGGTTTTCTGCTGAGCAAGTAGCAGCCAGAAACAACTTCCAAACCATAAGCCAAAGGCCAAAACAAAAGGAAATTAAAAAGACGAAAGATCCGAACATGCATTACAGAAGGGCAATTCCAGCGCTGGTGATCGGATTCGTGCTTGGGTGCTTTTCGGTCTCACCAATGGTGAAAGCAGACGATAACCGCACGATCGTAGGTTTATGGAAGGTGCACTATTTCGCTGGTGCGACGGAATGATTCCAAACCCGCGATCAATGGCACACAGATGGGCTGGAATTCGAGGTCAACTCCATTTACCCGGTGCCGTCTGCCAGGCGGTCTTCAAACAGGAAAACGGAATCGTCAAGCTCTTCCACGTAATCGAAACGTATGATGCCGGCGGAGCGCTCTATGGCCACATCGAGGAGAGACGGGCAAATATCGTGGGCCCGCTGGGAAAACATTACCAGGGCACGTTCGATCAAAAATTCTACGACCTGAATGGAACTTCTTCTTCGATGACACGGGCACAGTGAAAGCGACGCGTAATTCGGTCCACTGATCGATCGAAGCGCTAACACTTCTGCAGGAGCCTCATCACTGGGGCTCCTGCGTGCATGCCCGAACGGTGACTAGCTTGCGCGAAACAAAGAGGCGCTGCGGATGATCGACGAGCAGTCGATCTTGCGCCTATGGCGAAGGACTCTCTGGATGGCGCACACGTCCTTTGCTTCTTTACCGTGATCTGTGTGCCTGGGCCGGGGAGCGCGGCCCTGCCATCGAGTAATTGGAAATTCTCGCCACAATCCCGGTGTGTCCTACCGCGACCTGCGGCTTCGTTCCTACCGATCCGCTCCGAAGCAACTCGCGCTTCGACAGGATCCTGGCTTCGCTCGCGCCTAAGGAAGTAGCTTCCAGGTAGCATCGTAGCCTGCGCTCTCCTCTGCGCACAATCTTGCGCGTGAGCCCCATCGTTCAGTGCGCTGCGGACAGCGGACGCTACAACGACTCTCGTTTTGCCATGAGAGCGGGTCTGCATGTTAGCGCGTAACCCCGCGCCAGATTTCCTGCAGTACATCGGCGAGGGGAGAAATCCCTGACCGTGAGTTAAACAACAAACAAAAAGGAAATCAGAACATGCAAAATCAGAACAAACAGTACACAAGGACAATTCCAGCGCTTCTAATCGCGTTGGTCCTGGGCTGCTTTGGGCTTCCGTCAGCGGTGCAGGCGGACGATGCGGCCGAGGGACCCTCGCCCTCTGCAGCCGAGGGTCCCTCGCCCTCTGCAGCCGAGGGTCCCTCGCCCTCTATCGTAGGCTTATGGCACGTCCACTATTTCGTAGGTGGGGTGGAGATATTTCAAACCTACGATCAATGGCACCGTGATGGGCTGGAATTCGAGGTAAACTCGATTTATCCGGGCGCGGTCTGCCAGGGAGTCTTCAAAACTGAGAACGGAGTAGTCAAACTTCACCACGTAGTCTGGACCTTTGATGCCAACGGGGTGCTGAATGGTCATCTCTCCGAGACACAAAGGAACGTTGTCAGGAACGACAGAAACGTCTATCAGGGCACGTTCGACATAAAAGCCTACGACTTGAACGGAACCTTCCTCGGTGAGACCACGGGCAATCTCCGTGCCACTCGGATTTCCGTCCACTGATCGATTCGAAGCGCCAGCGCTTCCGCAGGAGCCTCATGGCCGAGGCTCCTGCGCCTGGACCGGCCACACCTCCGTTTCGCGAAATGCTTTTCACGCAGCGCCGCACCTAAAGTTGGAACAAGATGAAAAAATCTGGCTTTGCGATCCTCCTCTGCACCTGTGCCGTAACCGCTCTGGCCGCACCCAACGGCAACGGTTTTCGGAGCATATACGGCAGCCGTTATCGGCCACGCGAGGCGGGAGCGCGACCGCTCGGGCCCAAGATCGGCTCTGATTCGATCCACCGTTGGAACCAAATCGCAATCGATGCCAGCGGTCTGGATCACACGCCAGTAGCTCCCGGCGAGAACCGTGTTTTCGCCGAGCAGCTCGGGCCGGGTCGCTCCAGCCGCGCGATGGCCACGCGCGCTCTCGCCAGCCGTCGCTGATCTTGTGTCTCGTTAGATGTAGTGGACGGGAATGATGCAATTCTTCTTATTCGGTTTGGCGAAGGCGCTACAACGATTCGTTGTTTGGCTGATTGCGTTTCGGGCCATAGTAATTGCCTCCACTCCCATCATTTTGATTCGGGCTTGCATACTTGCTTCTCGAAAGCGACAGAAGTTTCGCCACGCTGTTGCTGATGGTTACGATTCACTCTGGAGCCTATGGTGGCCGGTGCCTAACTTCATTTTCTGGCAGAGGGAAGGGATTCACTCCGTACTCTTGTCCGTGGCTGCTCAACATCTAACCATGCGATGCAGCCAACCACTGGCCGGCGTACGACCAAGTTATCATGACTCAAACATCTC
The DNA here is from genome assembly GCA_038232335.1 of Chthoniobacterales bacterium. GTDB lineage: Bacteria > Verrucomicrobiota > Verrucomicrobiia > Chthoniobacterales > UBA10450 > JACCXL01. The sequence goes on along the minus strand of JBBSIA010000014.1, from coordinate 106,322 downwards.
ATCCCGCCGCCACGCTCGCTCTCGCCAGCGGTGGCTGATCTTGTTCTCGCTCTCGTTAGACCCATCGAATCATCGTAATAAGCAATGTTTCCCAAGATCCTGTTGAAGGCTCAGGCCGTTTGAAGCTGATGCAGATCTTTCTGTGGATGTCGGCGCTCGGTTGGGGCGTCGGTTTGGGCGCGAAGCTATTTGACCTCTTGGTCGTAGCGGGGGCGTGGGCCGCAGCGCCGCCGACCTCGTTTGCGCTTTTACCTTATGGGCCGCGTTTCCCGATGAACCCTGGCGATTTCTTCCAACCACTATCCTTAGTGATGACTGTCGGTATTTTGGGTGCAATCATTAGCGGATGGAAAACGCCGTTTCAATTACGCCTGTGACTTTGGGTGCCCGTAATCACGTTTTCTCATCATCTGGGCTGTGACACCGACCGTGTTCTGGCCCATGATTCACGAGTTGTATGGCGCTGCTAGCGGTAGGATCGTGAGGAGCGACGTCGAGCTGACACGTCTCGCGCAACGCTGGATAATTTGCGATTGGTTTCGAGTCGCATTGATCGCCGTGGGCTCATAGCGTCTGTGCGCGCGATCAGTACACCGATTAAGCGCGATTGGGTTTAACCATGCGATGCCGCCAACTCACCGGGCCGTTCCGATGACTCGGGTCGATGTATGAAAACACGTCCATTTCGAGTCACGCTCGCTCTCGCCAGCGGTAGCTGATCTTATATCGTTAGATGGTGCTCGCGCTAAGGCTGTGATGACGCCTCCCGAAGAGATTTGCACTGCGAGGTTGCTTCTGCGCAAATCAAACGGTGGAGACGCACCCTAATGTTCATAGCCTATCGGCAAGACTCAGCGGCCACTCGCTATTGTACGTGGCGTTGACACGCGGATATCTCCGAATTGCACACTGCTATCGATCGCTTTATTTCGTGCTGGCAGGTGCAGACCGAGTTCTGTTGATTCCTCTTTACTGATGACACCGCAGAAATAATCGGCGCAGAGTAAACCGGACGCGCCCCTTACGGCTCCAGCCCTCGCCTTTCAGCCTCCATTATGGCTATTTTTTTCAGGCGGCAAGCCGACCTTCTGGCAAAATTCGGCAAACCGCGGGTCCGAACGCAGCTCGCGGGTAAATGGATTATCGATGATCGCCATGACTCCGGGGTCATGCTTCTCGTAGGCCCGATCGAGCCACTCGAAGGTCTTGTCGGCATCGCCGCGGAATGCATACACCGTCGCGATCTGAAACGACATATCGCCGCTGTGGCTGGCGATCAGTGCATTCAGGGCTGCATCGGCCGCCGCAGAGTCACCGCGAGCTTGCTGGGCGAGGGCCATGGCGTAGGCCCGCCAATCCGGATCCGTTTCCTGCGCGGCGGCCTTCAATGCCGCATCGCCGTCCCCGCGTTTTGCCTCGACTAACGCCAGCATTTCCCAAGTGCCCGCGCCGCCCGGCTGGAGATCGATTGCCTTGCGCGCCGATTGTACCGCTTCGTCGTAGCGACCAAGGGAGGTCAGCAGTCTGGCGAGGTCGAAGTGAGCGTTTGTGCTCAACGGCTCAAGACGAACAGCCTGCTGCAAAAGGTCGACCGCTTCCTCGATCTGGCCGATATCCGCGAGGAGCGAGGAGAGGCCGATCTTCGACTCCGCGGAAGCGGGAGCGAGTTCGGCTGCTCGACGATATTCAGCCTCGGCCCCTTTTGCATTCCGATCCACACTAACGAGTATTTGACCGAGGGCGGAATGTCCTTCCGCGGAATTCGGATCCTCGCCCACGGCGCGCTCTGCGGCAGCGCGCGCCTTGCGATTGGCGTCGGCCACATCCCGGCCCGTGATATCACCCAGAGCCCACCAGCTTTTCGACAAAGCAGCATAGGCTAGAGTATAGCGCGGGTCGCTGCGGATCGCCTCTTCGTAAAAACCAATTGCCTTGCGCAAATCCGCAGCTGTATAGCGTTGCTCATAATAGCGACCTTGCAGGTAGGCGTTGTAGGCATCGACGTTCTGATTCGATGGTGCGTCTGGGTTTTTATTCGCATCACCGAGCAGCGTTACCTTGAGTGCGCCCGCCACCGATTGCGCGATCTCTGCCTGTACCGCGAAGATATCCGGCAAGGTGCGATCGTAAATCTGCGACCAAGCATTCGCACCGTCCGCGGCTCGCACAAGATTGACGGTGATGCGCGCTCGGCCGGCAGCTTTGCGCACACTGCCTTCGAGTAGGTAACCCACGCCGAGAGCGGCGCCGATCACCTTGCTCTCTTCGTTCCTGTTCTTGAAATGAAACGACGAGGTGCGCCCGATGACCTTGAGTTCCCTAATCTGCGCCAACGCGCTGATCAATTCCTCGGAGAGGCCGTCGGAAAAATACTCATTGTTAGGGTCGCCGGTCTCATTGATTAGCGGGAGGACGGCGATCGCTTTGCCCAGCGCATCCTTGTGCGGAACAAACTGATTGGCGAGCAAAACCACCACGGCCGCGGCGAGCACGCCAATGATCAAACGATCGAGCTTGCGGCCAGTGCTGCGGGTCAGCGATTGCGAGGGGTCAACGTCGTTTTCGCGCTTCAAGCCTTCCGGCGTCAGTTCGTAGAACCACGAGAAGACCAGCGCAATCGGAAAGCCGAGCACGACCGCGACCACCACGACGCGCATCGCCCCTGTGGACACATCGAACACCGGCAGGACCTGCGTCGCGATCTGCACCAGAAGCCAACCGCTTGCCGCGTAGAACGCAGCCACGCGCAGGACGTTGCGGCGCTTCAACTCGGAAAGGAACCGCTCCACGGTTAGCCACCCATGATCGGGATAGGTTTATCAGCGTAGCAGTGGATTGTGCAAGCATCCCTCTTCATCCTTTCGCCTATATCTCTTCATGTTAATACTCGGACATATTCGGCGAGCCGCTTCGCGGCTGGATGCTGCTGCCGAGTGGGTTTTTGGTACTCGTGTTCGGATTCCTTATTTTGAGCGTCGCGGTCACTTCGGCATATGGGTTCTTTCGTAGTTGGGCACGTTTGCTCTGCATCCCGAGCGGCCTCCCTTTTTCCATTTACGGCCCCTGGCGTTGGTATTTTCCCACGCGAGCGAGCGAGGCAGTGCAATTTTTGAGTTACTGTCTCGAGGGGATCGTTTTTGCGTGCGCATGCTATCCTCCATTCTCAGAGCTTTATTCACACACGGGGTCTAACCAAGCACATAAGCGAACCGCCGGCCGACGTGTTGCCCCGCAACCGTGACCTCAACATCGCGGCACTTGACGCTTGCGCTCGCCAGCGGTGGCTGATCTTGTTCTCGTTACGCCCATGGAGATACCATGAACGCCGAAAAACTTCGTGCTCTGGCGCCTGATCTGAACCGGACCACTCCACGCAGCCCGCGCGCACCCCTCGGCAAGGATTTTCCGGCACTCGCGGCACGGCTGGTGGACAAATGCCGTGCGGAATTAGCCGGCGTGGGCGGGACCTACCACTACGATTGTCCACTCGATCGCCGGTTCTTCGCAGCCACGGGACTGGAGGCAGGGCCGCTGCGGGAGTTCATTGCCACTGGTGCGGAGGACGGCGAAGTCGCGTCGTGGATGAACGCACACGCCCGATTGCCGCTGGAGGAGATTGCCGCCTGGGGGCGCCGCTTTCGCAGGAATCCGTTGTTACGGCTGCTGGATTTCGACGACTGGGTGCACAAGCGACGACACGCCGGAACCCCAAACAATTAGAGGGCATCGTAAAGTCTCGATGAGCGGTATCAGCGCTGAGTGGGAAAAGCGCCTATCGGATCTGTGGTCGTCTTTCGATGAGCACGGCGAGCAAGAGTTCCTGGCTCGGATGGAGACGCTCGCCGCCGAGCTGCCCGCCGACAGCCCGGTGGCGGCGTCTGAGCGCGCATCCTCGTTGGACTCGACCGGACATTCCGAATCAGCGGTGCCGTTGTATCGGCAGGCGCTTGAGCGTGGGTTGCACGGTGAGCGTCGGCGTCGCGCCGTGATTCAGATGGCGAGTTCGTTACGCAACATCGGTCGGGCATCGGAGAGCGTGGCGTTGCTGAGCACTGAGCGGGACGGCGATTCGGATACTCTAGACGATGCGATTAGTGCTTTCCTCGCGCTTGCTCTCGTTGACGTGGGGCGTGAGCGTGAAGCAGCGTCGCTCGCCTTGACGGCTTTGTCTCGTCATCTGACTAGGAATCAGCGGTCGTTGGCGAACTACGCCCAACAAATTTACACTAACCAAGCCGACCCCGATGGTTTAACCAGACTCAGCAAGCGAGCTGATGAGAACTCCTAAGGGAGAATGACCCCGTTACGGACTGACCAAGCTACCTAGCCTCAAAGCTCAACTGCGATTTCACCAATGTCCATAGGAACAAAAAACCGTCAGGCGCAGACGGCTGAATTGTGCAAACAGCATTTGCGCGATAAATACTTTGATAAACGGAGCTTGGTCGAAGAATACATCAGCGAGGTGAGGGAATCGGCAAATATCGGGACATCACGCGCTGGGGCAGTTTCACTGATATTAAGGGAATTAGCGACGAGACGAGCAAACGGGTGGACGAACATTTCAAACGATGGCTCAATTCGTGAACACAGATGAAGCGAGAATTAAAACCGGAAGAACACGAAGAGATCATTCGAGCGATCGCTGCGGGGGATCGCGTGGGAGCGACGAGCATCTACCTTTCAGCCACAGAGGGCAATCTGACAGAGGCGCAGAACTTCGTAAAGACCCTCACCGATGAAACAAAAACAGCGCAGTCGCAGCGATCGCCGCAAAAACAACCTCGGCAGTCGTAACTCATGTTGTGGCTCGTTACGCCGGACTCTCTATGGCGTATTATCGGAGCGAAAGATTCCTGACAGATGCCGCGCCGTCCCTTTGCGATAAACCGCGGCCGGGGCGCCCCCTGAGCCCTCCGAGCTCAGCGCGTTCCTTTTGGCGGAGTTGTCTCGCTCCGCGTGCGAAGTTCATCTTACCGCAATACGGCGACAATCTGATCTCGAAATTCCGAATTCGCGCGATGCTTCGACTCGATCAGATGTTCGGAGCGCGGCTCAGGTCTGGGAGCGCACGCGCCTCGGGTGTTGTGGGCGGCGCCTCGCCGCAACTACTTTGCGGCCCGCGCGCAAGGTTAGAATCGGTTGAGGGAGAGAAAGTTCGCGATGGCGAGGGCGCGTGCGCTTCGGGAGAGCCTGCGCTCCTAGCCGGAGTTGCTCACGCTTTAAGCGATCCAGTCCACCAGTTCGCCCCAGCGGCGGCTTGGAAGAAGATTAATAACCCTTTTGCGAACATCGAGATATGGCCAACGCGAATTTTAATCGACAGGCTACGGTAAAGGGCCGCTCTTCGAGCGCACGCCGTGGATTACAAGAACTTCTTCGCCGAGCTGAAACGGCGCCGTGTATACAGCGTCGCAGTCGCCTACGTCGTCGTGGCCTGGTTGCTCATCCAGGTCGCGACGCAGGTCTTTCCCTTTTTCGACATTCCCAACTCGGTCGTTAGGCTGGTCGTTCTGCTCGCGATCGTCGGTTTTCCCATCGCCGTGGTTTGTGCGTGAGCGTTCGAGATCACGCCGGAGGGGATCAAGCTCGAAGGAGACGTGGATCGTAGAATCACCCGCAAGACCGGGCGCAAGCTAACCGCTCTGATTGTCATCGTCTCGGCCCTGGCGGCCGGGCTCATGGTTTTTCGATTCTCGCGTTCTCAGCCGGCAGTCGAAGAGGCGATCCGCGGCACCGTTGCAGCTAAAATCGAGAGCAAATCGATTGCGGCCCTGCCCTTTGAAAACTTGAGCGCAGAAAAAGCCAATGCCTACTTTGCCGAGGGGATCCAGGACGGGATTCTGGCGCGCCTCTCAAAGATCGCGGATTTGAAAGTGATCTCGCGCACTTCGACGCAGCATTACAAGAGCGTTCCGGCAACCTACCCGAGATCGCCCGGCAACTTGGCGTCGCCCATATCCTGGAAGGAAGGGTGCAGAAAAGTGGCGATAAAGTGCGCGTCACGTGCAGCTGATCGACGCGGCTCACGATTCCCATCTTTGGGCCGAGAACTTCGATCGCAAGCTGACCGACATCTTTTCGGTCGAGAGCGAAATCGCGAAGACGATCGCGGATAGCCTGCAGGCGAAGCTGGCGGGTGGTGAAGCGCACGCTATTGCCGCACAACCGACGCAGAACACGGAAGCGCACCAGCTTTACTTGAAGGGCAGATATTCTTGGAACAAGAGGACCGGGCCGGATTTGCGCAAAGCGATCGATTATTTCAAAGAGGCAATCGAGAAAGATCCTGAATACGCGGTCGCTTACGCCCGGCTGGCTGACTCCTACGTTCTTCTCTCGCGCTACGGGGCAGGGACGCCGCAAGAGTCTTATCCGCTCGCGAAAGCGACTGCGAAGAAAGCGCTCGAGATTGATGATACTCTGGTAGAAGCGCACGCATCGCTGGGACTAATCCTGTGTGATTATGATTTGGATTTTACCAGTTCGATCAAGGAATTCGAACGCGCGATTGCGCTGAATCCGAATTACGCGACCGCGCATCAATGGTTTGGCGATACGGTGTTGTTGGCGACGGGTCAGTTTGATCGCGCCATCGCAGAAGGGAAGCGCGCCGTGGAACTCGATCCACTGTCGCTCATCATCCATGTGGACCTGGGCTACGATTATTTCATCGCGCGTCGCTACGATGAAGCGATCGAGCAATTGCGCTCGAAATGGATCCGCGATTTTATTTCGCGCACTGGATTCTGGGCGAAGCGCTGGAACTCAAGGGACAGCTCCGCGAGGCACTCGCCGAATACAAAAAGGCTGCCGAGCTGGACGACGATCCGTATGTCCTCGGGCTTATCGCTCAAGCTTACGCGAAACTGGGCGAACGCGACCAAGCCCTCAAGATCCTAGAACAAATGCAGCAACTCGCGACCCACCAGTACGTCGCCGATTACAGTTTTGCGCTCGTGCACCTGGCGCTGGGCGTAAGCGCATATGCCAAGAGCGGCAATGCCGATATCCCGGGATTCCACGCGCGGTCGATTGCCGGCGGCATGTTCTTTGCCGGCCGCTGGGTTTACTTTGCTTGCATCATCAATTGGGATGCGCCCGGCGCGGATGACCCGGACACCGTTAACCAATTCTTTCATGCCATTCATCGATCGCTCAGGCTCGTCAAACACACGCTGTCAGGCTGAGGCGCGGGCGCGTGGCCTGGCAAGAGCGCTGCAGCGGACCGTCGCGAGCGATTTGCACCTCGGTTCCTGCGCTCCACCGGCGCTCTTTCCGATGAATTGGATCGCTGAGCTTGCGTTAACGTTTACTTGTTAGACGCGCAGACAAAACGTGCTTCGGCGGCCATGCATTTGATCTGATCGCTACTGACATGCTCTTAACAACTCGGGATGCTTTAACACTTGCCGTTATAACGCGATATTACTTACAGCGCTCGGGAGTCGAACAGCCAAACCTAAGTAAATTTACGCGCAGCACCTTTGATTACGATGCGATCCGATCAGGTCACGAGCACTTGGCAGGTGCTGACGAGCGGGCGCTCGCCGAGAATAGGCGAAAACGATCGCATCTAGTAAATCCGCGAGCGCTATTCCAGACTTTATCGCGCGCGACTGCTCGAGCGGCGGCTGCTCTGCTGAGCCTCTCGATTATCGGCGCCGAAGCGGAATTGCGATTTCCTGATCCCGCCGCGCCAGGATCACGCGGCCATCTTCGATGCGTTTGACCGAAAGCTGATAAGTTTTGGTGCCGATCTGCAAGCCGAACTGCTGGCCTTCCTGCATCGCCTTCCCATTGATGATAGCAAAGCGCGCGCCGACATCGAGGGTGATCGAACTAACCAGAAATGCGGTCGGCGAAACATCTGGTCCGTGCTCCGAGTTATCAACGTTCGATTTCGCGACCGGAGCCCAGCCGATCGGCCAGAATGGATCGCGACCGCTCGCATCCATCGCGAAGGTAGATTTCTTCTTGAGCTCGATGTGCGGCGCATCTGCCGCGGTTGCGAGCTGCGCCATCGCGGCCATGAGAAGAAGAACTGTAACTGTCGTTTTCATCGTTTCACCATGACGGTCGATGTCGAAAGCGCCACCTGCTGGAATTGCGGATCTTCAGCGGAAGCTTTGATGTTGATGCGAGTGATGGAAAGCAGCGGCTCCGTGTTTTCCAGTTCCGCGATCGCTTTACCCAAGGGTTCGAATTCAGTTTGCGGCAAGTCGATCTGCCAGACGTACTTTACCCACTCGGCGAGTTCGGCTTCTTTGAAGGGCGTGCTCGTGTCCAGGCGCACGGTGGCTTTGTCGATCGCCTGATTTCCGAAGAACGCCTTCATGCGCGGCGGGAACCAGGCGATCGGCGCCCCTTCCGGGCTCATGGCTTTCAGCGCGGCGAAGCGCGTTGTCGCCGCAGTGGCCTGTTCTTCCAGGTTCGCGGCTTTGCGCATCTCACTCTTCGAAGAGCCGATCTTGCCCTGGAGATCGTCGATCGTCGTGAGCATCGAGTTTCGGCTCTTGTTGAGCGGTCCGAGGAAAAAAGTGAAGTAAACGTACACGAGCACGACGAACCCGATCGCACTCAGGATAAGCTTTTGGAGCTGATCTTTAGTTAGTTTCATTCGGCTTTTGCTTCCGCGCGCGAGCTGGTGCGGGTGAAGCACTCGGTTTCGCGCCATTGTTAAATGGATCAAAGGTCACGTTGAGCATGAAACGCGCGACCGCCATTTGTGCACCGCCGATGTTCACCACCGTGTCGAGATCTTCCAGGGTTTTGAACTCCACTTTCACGTCTTTGTAATCCTGCCCGATCTGCTCGAGGAGCAGTTGGCGGAGCTCCTCAGCGGCGGCGCGAGGCTCACGCCCGGCAGCGGTGCCTTCGATCGAGAGAGTGACGCCTTTGTTGTCCTCAAGCACGGTGCCATCCAAGCTCGTGAGCTGCGCGTTCGGGGCCACGCAGCGCGCAATCTTCTGGAGCAGCGGCGCCCAATATAACCGGGTGTCGATCATCCCATCGAGTACCTTGGTGGTGCTGATGATGCCATTCAGTTGGGCGGCGCGCTTCTGCGCTGCTGTCACTTTCGGCTCGACCTTCGCCCAGTCGTGCTGCGCCACGCTGAGCCGGCCTTTGATTTCAAGCGTCTGATATGCGTTCCACATGTAGTAGGCGAACATGAGGACGCCGAATGCGCCCAGCACGATCATTCCAATTTTGAGCGGGTCGCGCTGCCGCTGGCGCTGTTCCAAAATCTCCTCGTGGAGGAGGTTGAGATGCAGAGCCATGCCGTCCTAGTTTCTGAGGTATTCGAAAGCCGCTCCGCACGCGACGTTCAGCGAGACAAATTCTTTCGGCAGTGCCTGACGCTTCGCGGCTGGCAGTGCAACCTCGCAGGTCTCAAGCGGGTCCCAGATTTCGCATGGGAGACTGAGTTCGTCGCTTAAGGTCTGCAAAATCATTTCCGTGCGCGCGAGGCCACCAGAGACAAAAATGCGGTGAATGCTTTCCTCGTGCTGACCTTCGAAAAATCCGATTGAGTTGCGTACTTCCGTCGCCAGGCGTGTAAGCGAGAGGCGGCAGATTTCTGCCATGCCGGCGTCGCCTTGCTCGATCATCAACTGGGCCGCGTCCGCGTTGAGCGCGCCATCAGCGGTCAACGCCTGGGTGAGAGATTTACCGCCGTATTCGACACTGCGCACGAGCACGAGTTCCTTTTTGTTACCAATCAGAACCGTGCTTTGGAGGTGCCCCATATCAAGGAGGAGGAACGCTTCGTTGGCGAAGATTTCCGGATACGCGAACTCGAACGCATTGAACGAGCAGATCGGTGCGAGCTGCAGAAGATCGGCTGACATGCGCGTCTTCGTCATCGCCGCGGAAATGTTCTTTACTGTCGGACGCAGCATGCCTCCCACCAGATACCGGGTGTTCGGAACCCGATTTGTGTGGCTATCGGGGATCGAGCCATTTGCTTGATCTTCTCTGCCACTCTGTTCTCTGGCGCCGTTCGACGAGACCGGCGCGCAATCGAGGACGAAGTCTTTGCACTCCTGATTCAGAACCGCGAGGCCGTTCAGGCGAAGCGCGTTGCGCAGAAGATCGATCGGCGTGTGCGGCTGCTCGATAATGCGCAGGAGCGAGCCTGGGTCGGACACGGCAATTGCATAACCTTTGGCGCTGCTTCCGAGATCCTTGAGCAGGAGCTTCAAATGCTGCGCGAGTTCCTCCGCGGTGTTGAGTTCTTCGGGGACCTCGCGCGAGGCGTAGCTCGTGAGGACGAAGCGGTCGTCGCTTTTCTTTTGCAGCGAAACGCCTTTGAAAATACGTTTGCCGAGATCAATGCCGATGACAGAATTACCGCGTCGCGCCATAGTGTGCTGCATTCCATGTAGCGGAAAGCGTGCCGATACGGCGCTTTATTGTGCTGGAACCCGGCCTTGCCCAATGAGCGAAATCGCTCCTGGCACGTCGTTTAAGCCGCAGCGGGCGCCCGATAATTGAAGAACGAGCGCTCTTTGATCAGCTGCACTACTTCTGGAGGTACCATGTGCTCCCAGGCCGCATCGCCAGATTGAATCTTCTGCAACGCGTCCGGAGGATAAATCCGTAAGAAATCGCGGTTGTACTCCGTGATCTCGTGAATGAATTGATTGTCGATTAAGTATCGGAAGAGGGACTGCAAATTCGGCGCGACCTTCAACTTCGTGGCCGTGAGCAGCTCGCCGCTGTTTTCGTCCACCATCGGATAGACGTAGAGTTTCAGCCCGGTTTTGAACATTCGTCCGAGCGCTTCGAGAATTCCGCCTTCCAGGTTCAGGTAATATTTTTCGTCGAAAATTTCCATTAAACTGGGGACACCCATGACGAGACCGATGGTTTTATTGGTGTAGCGCGCGAGGTAGGCGGCGAGGCGATAATACTCCCCGTATTTCGAAATTAAGACCGTGCGGCCGAGCGCACCCAGGATATCAACGCGCGCGAGGAAGTCGCCGTGGTTGAGTTGCCCTTCTGAGAGCAGATTCTCGAGCGTCATTTCCATGAGGACGACGAGATCTTCTTCGGAAACTGCGGCTTGTTTCAGGAAGACGCAGGTCGCGCCGGTCAGCATGTCGTTCGTAGCATAAGTCACCGGGCGGAAGCTGCCGCGTTCCACCAGGATTGCCTTTTTATAGAGCATCTCCGCGGGTTGGACGCTCTCGCCGTCCGCTGTAAACATGACTGCATCCGTTAGTCCCTGGCTCACAAGCTGCAGACTCATCAGTCGATTATCAACGCCATGGAACGAAGGCCCGGAAAACTTCACCATGTCAACCTCGAGGCGGTCCGGGGCGAGATTCTCCTGCAGGGAGGCGATCAGTTTCTCCGGCTGATGATAATAGAACGCGCCGTAGAGCAGATTCACACCGATGATCCCGAGCGCTTCCTGCTGGTCGACATTCTCTTCATCGAGCATCCGCACGTGGATAATGATTTGACTGGCCTCGCCGCGGGTCTCCGTTTGAAAACGGACGCCGAGCCATCCGTGCGATTCGTTATGCTGTTTGAAACTGCGCGCGGCGACGGTGTCCGCGAACACAAAAAATGTCCGCTCACTCCCCAGTTTTTCATCCAGGCGTTCGCACAGCAGATTGTATTCGTGATCGAGCATCGTCTGGAGTCGTTTGCGGCTCACGTAGCGGTCCGCGGTTCCGTAAATTGCGTCGCTAAACGTCATGTCGTAGGCAGACATCGTCTTCGCCACCGTGCCTGACGCACCGCCGACGTGAAAAAAGCGGCGCGCCACTTCCTGCCCGGCGCCGATCTCCGCGAAGGTGCCGTATTTCTTCGCGTCGAGATTGATCTGGAACGCCTTCTTGTTCGTTCCGAGGTCCATTTCCGCGTTCATCAGCACTCAAGATGTGGGCATTTTTCCGCTTCTCAACCGCCGACTTGGAGGTGGAAGTCTTTGCAATCCCGAGCGAAGTCGAGGGATTCCGTGGCTATACGTTGAGGCTTTCGCAAGCAGACGATCTCTCGCGTGTCGAATCTGTGGGTTACGCGTTGGGGTCCCTCGACTTCGCTCGGGATGACCAGCGCTTAGACCACAGTCACGCTTCAAAAGCCCTGGGACTCGATGGACCGCATCTGAGCGCGCCGTTCCCGTCCTTTACTTGGCCTTGCGCCATTACTCACTCTCGGCCTCGCTCGACTCGATCTCGATCGTCTTGCTCTCTTCCGGCGTTGCCGTCGGAATTTCCAATCCAAAGCGCTCGGCAAGATCGGGCGCATACCGCGGCAAATCCCGCTTCAGCCGCAGCAACGCGAGGTCTTTTGATTTCGCTTCCAACATCACATCGAACTCAGAGTCGCCGATCACGCGCATCATCGTGACAAATTCAAATGGGTTGCAGAAATCCGCGTGACCAGTCCAGATCGGCGGCTGGAGCACGATCGTGCGTTTGCGCGTCTTCGGATCCTTTCGTTTCAACTGCCGGAGCTCTGTGCGCGGGGACGAGAAATGTATCTTCGGCCGCACACCTTGCGGCCACGTTCGGAGAAAACGCCGCACCGTCGCGCGCAAGTCCATTCGCTCCGGATTGTGACACCAGAAATGTTGATGATCGAAAATTAGCGAGACGCCGGTGGCATCGTGAATCTTTAGCACTTCCGCCGCGCTGTAGCGAAGGTCGTCGTTTTCGAGCACCAGCCGCCGGCGTATATTTGGCGACAGCGTCCGATAAGTCTCGATCCAGCGTTTACCTCCTCCGTCCACGTCCCCGTAGGTTCCACCGCCGTGGACCACGAGAACTGCTTCCGGTCCAAGCTCCATGCGATCGAGGATTTCCGCCTGCGAGGCCAGATCCGCGATGCTTTTTTGAACGAGCACCGGGTCGGGACTATTCAGGACAATGAACTGCGACGGATGAAAGGAGAGCCGCAGTTTCAGTTTGCGCGCGCGCCGGCCGAGCGCTCGAAGTTCGTCCCGGCAGTCCACGATCTGTCCATGGAATTGCTTGAATTCCGGATGAGTCACATAAGGAGCGATGTCGGAAGACATCCGATACATGCCGATGCTGTTCGCTTCGAGATAGTCGAAAATCCGATGCAGATATTCGATTGAGACCCGGAGATGCGGATTCTGCCGCCAACGACGCGTGTCGTTACTCTTCAGGTTGGCAAGACCGAGGACTTTGACGGCGAAGCCGAGCCGCAACGCGCTCTGACCGCGCTTTTCGAGATTACGATTTCTGCTTCTTGAGGGCGCCAGGCTTATGCGCTGCGACCGCCCCGCTCTTTTGCTTTCGACGAGATATTTGGGATCCTTTTTCGTTGCGGCGACGACATGAGTTTTGATTGAGGAAACCAACTTACATTATCGCCACTAGGAAGACATACAGTAGCAAGCGCTCTGGCTGCCGGCGTTTTAGTGGCGCAAGGTTCAAAACTTGCGTCTACGTGGAACTCGCAAGTTGGGAAACTTGCGCTACTTAGAGGCGCACGAGCTCGGCTGCGTTCGCAGGAATCCAGCCGCGCAGATTGTTTGGAAGCGCCGCGTAGAGCCAGTCGCCGCGCGCGCTGATTACTTTAATTTCGCTTCCGGGCGGTAGCGCCAGCACACTGCCAGCGCTTTCGGCCGTGGCGAGGCGCGCTTCGATATTCGTCCCCGTCACGATCGCGAGCGCACTTCCCTGCGGCCCGTTCTCCAGCAGATAGACGGCATAGATCGCGACTGCGCACACCACCCCGGCGCTCGCGATCAGCGCGATTCGCAGCCCTGATTTGTTGCGGCTGAAGAGTAGCCTTGCGACCGCGAACACAGTCACCCAGAACGCAATCGCGGCGGCGACCAGATATGCGTTAACGGTTCCGAACGCAGCATATGATTCCGACGGACTTCCTTTCAGCTCGAGCGCGCGTGCCTCGTCACGGGCGATGCGCAAGTTCGCTTCGGTTTCGGGATGATGCGGCTCGATTGCCAGCGCGCGTTCATAGTTGAGGATCGCCCGGCCGAAATCGCCCGCTTTGAAAAAAGCGTTCCCTAGATCGTAGAACAGCGGCGCACTCCAAGCGCGCGCTCCGGCGGCGGCCTGGTAATGATCGATCGCTTCGCGAAAATGGTTCACTGCGAACTCGGCGTTGCCTTTCGCGAACTCGCTGACATCCGACGCAGCACGCGCATCGTTTGCCGAAACGGCCAGCACCGCGGTGCAGAGAATTCTCAAAAACCGCACGCTTTTCATTCGTGCAGGCTTTCGATCAGTTCGAGGACGTGGCGGCGATCGTCGTCGGACAATTTTCCCGATCCGTTGTGCGAACCGCCGCTGTAGCGGATCTCGTCCCGCTGCTGAAACAGTTGCTCCAGTCGTCGCCGGGTGGCGTCGTCGGCGCGGAAGACGCTGGAGACGGTTGCGGAATCGACAGCATCCGGATTCACGTTTGCTTTCAGAGCGGTTTTCAGCTGCACCGCTCGCGAGGCGTCTGCCAGATACTGCTCAGAGCGCGCATCGGAGCTGCGAAGCTTCCTCTGTAGCGCCACGATTTGTTGTTGCAATGCGGCCGCGCGGCGCGCGTCCCGATCCGCGAGACGCGCGCGCCTGGTCATCCATGCAATAAATCCGATGAGCCCGACGAGTGGGATCAGCTGGGCGAGCCAAAATTCCCGCCGCTCGTAAAGCGGGGCGAAGGTTTCGCCTTTCGCCGGCGCCTCGCTGAGCTGGTGGAGAATACCGTTCGGTTTCGCCGCTGGCGTTGCCAAAACTGCGGGAGTTGGTGCTCGCGTCCCAGCAGCCGGAGCCGTGGAAGGTGCCGCCGCAGCGCCGCCTTCCACACGCACCGCCAGTGGATCACTACGCAGCGTCACATAAGTTGCCTTCACAGGATCGAAGTAGGAGAACGCAAGCGGCGGCACATTTTGCTTCGGCTCGTTCGCGCTCAGCACCGTCTCAAAGGTTTTTGCCCCGCTGATCCCGACGTCGTCATCTTTCTTGAAGGTGCCGGACGGTGGATACTTGTGCCAGCCGCGGTCGTCCGCCAGCTCTGGCGCGGTGACCCGGTCGAAATTGCCGCGGCCAGTAAGTGTCGCCGAGATCGTAATCGGATCGCCGATTTGCACGCTCTTCGGTTTTGCTTCCGCCTGGAGCGTAAAGCTTCCAATCGCGCCGGCAAAACCAGGAGGCGCATTCGGCGGCAGCGACTTTACTTCGATGCTCTGCGCCTGACTTTTCAATGAAAGCTCTTGCGGAGTCGACGGCTGGAAGGCGGGATCATTAAAAAAGCTATTAAAGAATGGATCATCCATATCGAACAAGTCGTTCGGCAGCGCCTGCCGCCGCGGATTCGATCGCGCGATCCGCACCACCGGAGTCATCTCTGCCGGCCCAATCTCAATCTTACCAGGACGAGCCGCGGAGATCGCGGTTTTGAAAACCCAAACCTGATACGACTTGCCATTGACCGTCTCGATCGTTTGGCGCGGCTCGGGGAATTTTTGCGTTGTGAATCCCTGCCCAGAGATCTGGATTCCGCTGCCGAGACTTTCGACAGGCACACGCGCGTCAAACCCGACTCGAACTTCCGTCGGAATCATTTCGCCGACGTAAACGGTCGATTTCGCGAGGACCAATTCGATGAATCCAATTCTATTTGGATCGGTCGTTCCAGCTCGGCGACTTGAGCGCGCACTTCTCCCCGGCGAATCGGCCACGTTCAGCGTCAGCGCCGGCGTTTGAATCGAATTGCCGGAGACGCCGATGCTTTGCGGTGGAATTTTGAATGTCCCTGCCTTCAACGGCATGACCGTGTAGTTATAAACTGAGCTGTAGGTGAATTGAAAATTGCGGCCTTCAACCAGTTGCGACTGCCCGCTGTAACGAATGTCGAGGCCATCGACGGTAATCTGCTGGGGTAGTGCTGCGCCGGTTGCCCCGCTGACTTTGATCTCCAATTGAACAGGCTGACCGGTCACCGTTTCCGAACTGCTCAGCACGGCGGTCAGGCTGGGCCCCGCAGCCGACACCGTGTACACGCAAAGAAGCGCGAGAAGACTACTAAACGCCGCGCGCCATTTCCGCATCTGCGAAGGACGAGAGCGGTTTCTTTGATCGAGGAAAAGCATCGCGGTTACGCTTCGGCTACCAATCGTTATAGACACGTCGCACAGCCTTGCGTTCATCGAGCTGGACGCGTTCTTCCTCGTCTTTCATCGAACCCAAAAGTCGCTCTGCTTGTTCCGCGCTCATTTGTCCCTCTTTGTTCGCTTCGGCTTCGGCTGCAATCTGCGCTTCCTTGCTGGCCGGATCGGGTTTATCACTGTTCGCGCCCTTAACTTCACCCGACAAATTTTTGTTCGGCGAACCTACTGGACTCGCGCTGGGCGACGGCTGTTCGTCCTGGCCACCCTCTCCCGACTCCGGCGCGGGCGACGGCTTCTCACCGCCCCCTCCGGGTGAGGGCGATGGACTTCCAGCTCCCTCTCCTTCCGGGGAAGGGGACGGTTGCGATTGATCACCGGGCGAGGGACTCTGCTCAGCTTTTTCTCCTCCGGCGCCAGGAGAAGGGGTTGGAGATGAACCTGCGCCAGAAGACGGACCAGGCGAAGAACTTTCACCAGGTTTACTCTGCTCGTTCCTTTGTTCATCCTTGCCCCGCTCATTTTTCGATTGGGATTTGTCTTGTCCGTTCTGCGGTTTGTCCTTTTCCCCCTCGCCGGATTTATCCTGCTGGTCCTGCTGTTTGTCCTGTGGTGAGCCACCGCCTTTCTGCGGCTGATTTTTTTCCTTCTGGTCTGATTTGTCAGACTTCTTATCTTTGTTTTGCGGCGATGGGGAAGGCGTAGGTGTCGGCTGCTGCTCTCGCTTTTGCTTTAATTCTGCGAGTTTCCGCTTCACGTATTCGAGATTGTCCTTCGCCTCTTTGTTGTCGGGATTGAGCTTCAAAGCCTGCTCGTAGTGCTGAAGCGCGCCATTCCAATCCGTCTCCTTTTTATCGTCTGACTTTTCCGACTCGCCGCGCTGATAAAGTGTGTTGCCGAGATTATAATGGCTCTGTTCTTGCAATGGTCGCTCGGGCGAAAGCAACGCCTGGCTGAATGATTCCAGCGCCTTTCCATACTCCTTCAGCTTGTAAGCCGCGGTGCCGGCATCGAATTGGAGCTTATCGGCAGCTGCCGTCCGCGGATGATCGCGGAGGGTTTGCTGAAACTGCCGATAGGCATCGTCGAATTTCTCATTGCGATAAGCATCCATTCCAGGAGCCGCGCCGCGCCCCGACGCCGAACTGGCCAGGACGAGCGCGGCGATTGCCATCACTGCTTCCCGTTTTCTCCCTGTTCTCGAGGCGTGCACGATTCGTTTGCGCTCCCGCATTAACAAAGAAGCTGCCAGCGCGAGGAACGCGGTGCCGAGCGGCCACTCGTATCGTTCAATCGGTCTGCGGGCTGGCCGGTCATCGATCTGGCCTGCCTGCATTTTGCTCAGTCCCTCGGCAAACAGTTGTTGCATCGTCCGCTGCCCACTGCCCAGTGGCAGATACAACCCGCCGGTCTTCTGCGCGATTTCGCGAAGCCGCTTCTCATCCAGTTTGGATTTCACGACCTGCCCCTTGCTATCCTTCACAAACGCGGTGCCGCCGCTTTCTCCGCTAATCGGAATGAGCGAGCCTTCCGGCGTGCCGACTCCAATCGTGAAAATGCGGACGCCCGCATCGGCTGCCGCCTTTGCCGTTTTTGCTGAATCGCCGCTCAAATCCTCTCCATCGGTGAAGATGATGAGCGCTCGATTACCGATTGCGGATTTTCCGTAGGTTCTCGTCGCGAGCGTGATCGCCTCGGAAATATTGGTGCCACCTTCGGGAATCGTGCTCGTATCAAGATCGTTAATCGCCTCCACCGCCGCGTCGTAGTCAATCGTGAGCGGCGCTTGCAGAAACGCGCGGCCGGCGAATGCGATCAGTCCGACGCGATCGCCTTGCAGAAGACTGATCAGGTCCTGGGCTGCGAGTTTCACCCGCTGAAGACGGTTCGGAGGAATATCATTGGAGAGCATGCTCCGCGACGTATCGACCGCGAAGATCAGGTCGAGACCCTTGCGTTTCACCTCTTCGTAAGTGTAACCCCAGCGCGGTTTCGCCAGACTTGTGATGGCGAGGGCGAGGGCGACCAGCAGGAGGATGAATTTCGTCGCGCGTCGAAATCGATCGATCGTGCCGGCGAGTTGCGGGAGCAACCGCGGGGAGACGAATTCCTCTAAACGCTGAGCGCTGCGACGTTCGCTGCGGACGAAAAGCAGCGCCAGGACGGGCAGCACCAGCAATCCCCAGAACCATAGCGGAGCGCCGAAAGTCATAGGTGAGGCAAGTTTCCAGCTTGCCAGGGTCGGCGAGCGCGATTGTAGGGCGAGCTTCCAGATTGCCGCGTTAGAGATTCGCAAGTTGGAAACTTGCGCCACTTTGAATTGCGCCACGTCGTAGTGTTCACGGCAGTTTCTTCCACACGGTCTGTCCGAGGATTATCTGCGCAATCAGCAAACCTGCTCCGGCCATGATGCAGGCCGGGAACAGATCGCGGTATTGCTGGTATTTTTTCACGGAGACAGTCGATTTTTCGAGCTTGTCGATGTCGGCGTAAATCTGCTGAAGCGAACGGGTGTCAGTCGCGCGGAAAAACTTCCCGCCGGCAATCTGCGCAACTTCCTTCAATCCGGCTTCGTTGAAATGTGCTTCCGCATTCTGGTAAAGAACATTGCCGAGCACGTCCGTCATCGGTTTCCCGCTGCGGTTGAAAACGGGAGACGGCGCGATGCCGTTAATGCCCGCGCCAACGGCATAAAGGTGAATGCCGAGCGCCTTCACTGCTTCGGCGGCGGTATTGGGCGGAACTTTGCCCGCGTTGTTTTCGCCGTCAGTCAAGAGCACGAGCGCTCGACTCTTCGCCTTTTTGTCCTGCAGGCGGTTCGCGGCTGAGGCAATCGCGGAGCCGATCGCGGTGCCGTCTTCCACGAGCCCAATGCGAACACGATCCAGATTTAACAAGAGCCAATCGTGATCGAGTGTCATCGGGCTGACGACGTAGGGTCGTCCCGCAAACGCAATCAGTCCGATGCGGTCGTTAGGGCGACCTTCGATAAACTTACGTGTGACCTCGCGAATGGCGTCAATCCGCGTCGCGGCGTCTCCGCCGATCGTGAAGTCTTTCGTCAGCATCGAAGTCGAAACGTCGAGCACCACGATGATGTCGATGCCGCTCGCTTCCACCTGCGTCAGGCTTTTGCCGAGCTGAGGCCTGGCAAGCGCGATAATCAGGAGAGCGAGGCTTACATAGAGCAGACCGCGCAAGATTTTTCCAGCCCGCGCGGCGCTGCTTTTGCCGAGATTTGCGATCGTCTGCGTCGAGGAAAAGATCAGCGCCGCTGCGGGGCCGCGCTGGCCTCGAAGATAGGCGAGTAGCGGAACCGCCAATAACAACAGCAGCAGCCACGGCCGCGCAAACGACAGTGATGAGTCCGCCGGCAGCCAGTCAGGCAGGTTCAAGATGGCCTCCTCGGACGAATCGCGTCGCTTCCTCCAGCAGTCGCCGGCTGTCTTCCGCGGTCGCTTCGTAGCGCGCGAATTTAATCAAGTCACAACGGCTCAGGAATTCGCTCAAGAGCGATTTTTCATCCTCTGAAAACGCAGAACTGCCGGCGACCGCGCCGAGAAACTCAACCGAAGTCTGACGTGTGGACGGGAGTTGAAATTGTTCATGCACGAAACCCCGCAGAATATCCGAAGCGCGGATACTGAATTGGTACGGATTCGTTCTCTCGATCTGCGAGGTGATCTGCTCGAGCTGTGCGAGCGCTCGGGCGCGTGGTGATGGCGCCGGCGAGGGACGTCTGGTCCGACGCACAATCAGCCAGATGATCAACCCAACGACCGCGAGGGCGAGAAACGAGCCGCAGAAAATTACCCAAAGCGGAACGAGCGAGTAATCGATCGGCGGCGCAATGTCATGAAGCTCTTCCACGAGAAGGAGGCGCATACGTGTGGATCATCGGATCGCCAGCCGGCGCACCCGTTGCTTGAAGAATGAACGCAGCGCCGGGAGATAATCCGCGCCTGTGCGGAGGGAGATGGCGTCGATGTTGTGGCGGCGGAGAGTACGGTTCAATTGCGCTCGCTCCTTCTCCGCGAGCTCCGCAAATTTGCTTCGGGTGCTGCGGTCGCCGGTGTTGATCTCGATCTGTTGACCGGTCTCTGCATCCTCGAGCCTGATAATTCCGATGTTCGGCAGAACCTCCTCGCGTTGGTCCTGGATGTGAATTGCGATGAAATCATGTCGGCGTCCGCTCACTGCCAATTCGCGCGAGAAATCTCCGGTCTGAAAATCGGAGACAAAGAATACGACCGCGCGGCGCGTCACCACTTTGTTCAAGTAATCAAGCGCCAGTGCCGGATCGGTGCCTCGTCCCTCAGCAGTGAAGAACAAAATCTCGCGAATAATCCGAAGCGTATGCGATCGGCCTTTCTTCGGCGGGATGAAAAGCTCGATGCGATCGGTGAAGAGCAGCAGGCCAACCTTGTCATTGTTGCGAATCGCGCTGAACGCGAGCAGGCAAGCGACCTCCGCGGCAAGTTCTCGCTTCGATTGCATGGCGCTGCCGAAATTTCCCGAGGCGCTCACATCAACCACGAGGACGACCGTGAGCTCGCGTTCCTCGGTGAATTTCTTCACGAAAGCGGTGCCAAGCCGGGCGGTGACGTTCCAGTCGATCGCTCGAATCTCATCGCCCGGTTGATACTCGCGCACCTCGTCGAAGTTCATCCCACGGCCCTTAAAGACACTGTGGTAATCACCGGCAAAGGCGGCTTCGACCAGGCCCCTGGTTTTGATCTCGAGCGCCCGGATTTTCTTTAGAATTTCCGCCGGTGTTTGATCGCTGCTTTTTGCTTCCGTGTCGCGTGCCGCTTGCAGTCCGTCACCATCCCGACCGGAGCGCGGCGGAGTCGAGGAATTCCGTCGCATGCCAGCAGTCATCCCGAGCGCAGTCGAGGGATCCCGTCGCCTTGCCCAGAACTTCATCACGGCCTCACGGAGTACATCTCTTCCAGCAAGTCCCGCCAATTCGGATTGGCTTGCGCGATCAACGCCTCCTTCTTGGCTCGACTCCAACCCTTCAGTTGCTTCTCGCGCGCAATCGCACTGTCGGGATCGGGAAGAGCTTCGAAGTAGATGAGCTTATGAGCATTGTATTGGCGGGCGCATTGGCTTCCATAGCCTAACGAGTGCTCATTGCCGCGGCGTTCGAGATCGTTCGTGATGCCAATGTAGAGAACCGTGTTCCGATCGGCCTTAGTGAGAATGTTAACGAAGTAGTTCTGAGGTTTCATCGGGAGCTTCTTGGTGATTGCGACGGGATCCTTCGACTACGCTGCGCTGCGCTCAGGGTGACGGAAAGGGGAGAGGTCACCCCGAGCGCAGTCGAGGGATCCCGTGGCGGCACCCAAGCCTAACGACCTCACCATCCCGTCGTATTCCTCCGAGAATCACGGCACCGGTAATCCCGCAAAGATGCGCTCGACAATCGTCTCGCTCGTGATCGATTCCGCCTCCGCTTCATAGCTGACGATCACGCGATGCCGTAGCACATCGATACCGATGCTCTTGATATCCTGCGGCGTCACGTAACCGCGCCCATTCAGGAACGCGTGAGCGCGCGCAGCGAGCGCCAAATAGATCGTCGCACGCGGCGAAGCGCCATAACGAACGAGACCGTCGAGCTTCAAATTGTAAGAGCTTGGTTCACGGGTCGCCCAGACAACATCGACGATGTAATCCTTCACGCGATCGTCGATGTAAATGCTGTTCACCACGGAGCGGGCCGCGATGATTTGCTGCGGATCGACGACTGCGCTCACGCTCAGATTGGGCGCCGACGTCGCCATTAAGTCGAGAATCTGCCGCTCCTCCGTTTTCTGCGGGTATCCGACGTTTAATTTCAACATGAAGCGGTCGAGCTGCGCTTCCGGCAATTGATAGGTGCCTTCCTGTTCGAGCGGGTTCTGCGTGGCAAGTACGAGGAACGGATCGGAGAGCGGATAGGTTTGTTCACCGATCGTGACCTGCCGTTCCTGCATCGCTTCGAGCAGCGCACTCTGGACTTTGGCCGGCGCGCGATTAATTTCGTCGGCGAGAATCAGATTCGAAAAAAGCGGCCCCAGCTTGGTGGTGAATTCGCCAGTGCGCGGATTGTAGATCAGCGTCCCGATAAGATCGGCGGGCAACAGATCGGGCGTGAATTGCAACCGCTGGAAGCCAGTTTGAATGCACGCCGCCATCGTTTTGACGGTCAACGTCTTCGCGAGACCCGGAACGCCCTCGAGCAGGATATGGCCGTTCGCGAGCAGACCCAGGAGCAAGCGATCGACGAGGTACTTCTGGCCAATCACAACATGCCCGACCTGTTCGCGCAGCGCTGGAATCCAAGCGCCGAGTTCCTGCACCTGCTGCGTGATTTCCTGGGTCGATTTCATACGGATGGGTGAGACACGGGCGAGGGGAGAATGTTCGATCAAACTGCACACGGAGCAGTGTCCCGCGCGTCCTGATAGTGGAGGCGCATTTGAAGGCTGACTGATCTGCACGAGGGATCGCTTCTACAGATCACACCGTGACGCCGACGGTCACATAGCGCCGCTAGGTGGCTTCGCTTCGAGCTCTCGCACTCAAGAGCAGCGGCAATCCCGGGTATGGCTCCGCGGCGCGAATCTTTCCTTCGAGGTAACGAGCATACGGATCCGCAAGCAGCTTGGGCTGGTTAACGAAGAGAACAAATTTCGGCGGATCAATCGCGCGTTCGGGTTCGCCGCTTGATTGCGTCGCATAGAATAACTTAAAACGCCTGGTGCCGATCATCGGTGGCGGACTTTGCTGAATGGCGGCGCGCAAAAGTCGATTGAGCACGCCAGTGCCGACTCGTTTTCGCGCACCGCGTTCAACGTTCGCAATGAACGTAAAGAGCCGATCGACGTTCTCGCCACTCCGGGCGGAGGCGATCAAGACGGGTGCGTAATCGACAAAGAACAGGCTTTCCCGCACCTCGTGAATAAGCCGGTCTATCTCAGCGCGCACTCCGCGCGCCGGCTTCACCAGATCCCATTTATTCAAAATGACGATGCACGGTTTACGCGCCTCCTGAATCAACCCGGCGATTTTTTTGTCCTGCGTCGTGACTCCAGTCGTAATGTCGACGACGAGCACACAAAGATCGGCACGCTGGATCGTGCGTTCGGCTCGCATGACACTGAAAACTTCGACTGAACTCGAGTGGCGGCTGCGGTGACGAATGCCCGCGGTATCGATCAACAAAAAACGTTCGCCTTCCCGTTCGTAACTCACGTCCACCGCGTCCCGGGTGGTGCCGGCGATCTCGCTTACGATGGTGCGTTGATCTTGCAGAATCGAATTGATGAGCGAAGACTTGCCCACGTTCGGCCGGCCCACGATCGCCAACGCGATTGGTCGAGGCGGCGGCTCCTCCTCCTCGGCCTCGATCCCGCGCGGCAGTCGACTGGCGATGACATCAAGCAAGGTCGAGATGCCGCGGCCATGAGCGGCGCTGATCGAAACCGCATCCGCGAAGTTGAGGCGCGCAAAATCTGATTCGAGATCTTCGTGCTTCGGGTGATCGATTTTATTGACGACGAGAACGACAGGTTTGCTGGACCGGCGCAGGATTTTCGCGAGGTCTTCGTCAATCGGTGTGGCGCCTTCTTTCGCATCGACCATGAACAAAATGAGTTCGCTTTCTCGCATCGCCGCGTCGGCTGCCGTTCGCACTTCGGCCCGCAAGTCCATCTCTCCGGCCTCTCCAATACCGGCCGTGTCCCAGATCGTGAAGGGCCGCGATCCGCGGGTGCACGGCGCGGCCAGCCGGTCGCGCGTGATCCCGGGTTGATCGTGCACAATCGCGATGTTGCGACCCGCGAGCCGATTGAAGAGCGCAGACTTGCCGACATTCGGGCGTCCGACGATCGCAACCATTGGCCAACGAGATAGGGCGGGGGTTGCGTTCATGGACGAAAACGCAAAGCGGTTGACGTCTAGCCAACTTTGGCGTTGGCGTGACCCTCAACCTGCAATTGCCGCACCCCGTCCATCACATAGATGATGCCCGAAACAAGCGTGAAAAATCCAGCCGCCGCTACCACATAAACGAGGGGAAAAAAACGCAGCTGTAACATGACCCACGCAATCGCGGCCATCTGCAAAACCGTCGCGACTTTTCCCGTCCAGCTTGGTCTCACCTGCACGCGGCCGTTCAACAGGTGAAGGACAACGCTGCCAACTAGAATCACCGCGTCACGCGTGATCACCAGGACTGGAAACCACGCCGGAAACTTCCCGTATTCCGGATCGATCTTGCTCCAATTGCTGATGCTGAGCGTAATGATGCCGCTGAGCAGAAGGCCTTTGTCCGCGATCGGATCGAGAATGACGCCGAGCGTGCTGCGCTGATTGTAGCGGCGCGCGACGTAACCATCGAGACCGTCGCTCGCCGCAGCGACCAGGAAAATAATGATCGCCGCGAAGCGCTGCCACTCGAGCGGTTCAGCGCGGTGCACACTCTGGCCATAATAGATCGCCATGGTTACGAATGCGGGGATCATCAGGATCCGCACGATCGTGATTTTGTTGGCGGTAGTCATCGGGTCGCCTCGATGATGGAATTCAATGTGGACGAAGCAAGCAATTTGGCTCTGGCGTGTCCGATGTAGCGAACGCGTCTCACTTGCTGGGTTCAGGGAAGCAACCGGGACGGTCGCTCTACAAGATGCTTCTCACCGCGTTCGCTGCTCTGTAGCGCGATGTCTCGCTTGCGTTTCCGTTCACCGCCGATTTGACCGCGCAACAAACGCCCAGCTGGACCTTGTGCTATCTTCACGTTCTTACTTCCGTTGAAAAAGATTCTCAGATGTACTTCGGAGCTGCTCAGGTCGAACACGGCATCGATTACCGGTAGCAAGAGACTGACCCGAAATTCACGCTTCAGGGCATCGCGCCTCTTAATGTTTGCGGTGATGATCGTGGCGCTAATTGAATTGGGCGGCTGCACTGCGGGCTCACTGGATACCGCTGATCGGAGCAGCAGTTTGGAATCGCGAAGCAGCGTTGCTGGCGAATCGACCCCGCCGCCGGAGCAGCCAGGTAACGCGCGCGCCGGTTGGGCGTGGTAATTTTCAGATTTGCCGCGTGGGGCGGCGCGTCGCCGCGAACGCTGGACGCGTAGAACACGGCGGGTAAATTGCGCAGTCGAATGCCACAGTTTGCTTATCGCGCACGGAACGCCCAAGGCGGTTTGGTCGAAGGGACGCTGAATTGCGCCGATCGCACTGTCGCCATTCGGCAGATCGAACAGTTACAATATATTCCGATTCGGATCGACGCAGTCGCCACGCCAGCGGACAGCCCCGGCCGCAACGGTGCGAAAGCGCCCGCGAGTCCAGTGCAGGCGAGCACGGCGCCGGCGCAGAAGCTCAGTATTCCGCACGCTCAGCTGCTCATTTTTACCGAGCAACTCGGGCATTTATTACAGGCTGGGATGACGCTCGACGAAGGGCTCTCGGTCCTGGAAAAGCGTCTCAAGCAGCCCCGCGTCCAACAGATGACGCACGCACTGCATCAAGGGCTTATCGATGGCCGGAGTTTCTCCCAAACACTCCGCGATTTCCCGCGAATCTTTCCGGCTATTTACGTGAACATGATCGCGGCGGGAGAGGCGAGCGGCGCGTTGCCCGATATTCTGCGCCGCCTCGTGGCGCATCTCATGCAGGCGAAAAACCTGCGCGACCGCGTGCAGCAGGCGCTGATCTATCCGGCGTTCCTAGCAGTCGCGGGCGCGGGATTGATCGTGATTTTCATTACGTTCATGGTCCCGCAGCTGACTAGCTTTATGGCGGCAAACGGGGGCGCGCTGCCATTGCCGACACGTATTCTGCTGGAAGCCAATCACATTCTGGTCGCCTATTGGTGGCTTGGCCTCCTGCTCGTTGTCGGCGCTGTAATCGGATTCCGCGCCTTCGTTCGCACCGACGAGGGGAGATTAACCTGGGACCGTTTTCGGCTCGCGATTCCCGGCTATGGCCGAATCATTCGGCACCGCTATTACGCGCAATTTTCCCGTACCCTCGGCACCCTGATGGAAAATGGAATTCCGCTTCTCCGCGGACTTGATCTTGTGGCAGAGATCGCTGGCAACAAATACCTGGAAGCCAAGCTCGTGGAAGTCCGCCGTGCGGTCATCGACGGCGCGACGCTCTCGACCGCGCTCAGCGCGCAGCAGCTTTTCCCGGAGTTGTTCACCGATATGATGGCGGTGGGTGAGCAAACCGGTCATTTCGCGCACACGATGCAGACGATTGCCGATGTTTACGAACGCGAATTGGATCGCACCGTGAACCTGATCAGCGCTCTGATTCCGCCATTGATCATTGTCTTGATCGCGGTCGTTGTCGGGTTTGTCGTTTACAGCATTCTCTCTGCGGTTTTCGAAATGACACACAGCTTGCAGTTTCGGCCGCACTAAGATAGAAGAGGGCATCCCATGCTTCTTCGCGTCGCGCTGGCTGCCCTTCTTTTGGTCGCGATGGTGTCGCTACGCGGCCAGGAAATTGTCGTGAATCGATTCTCGGCTCGCGCGGCGATTTTGGACGCAGCGCTGGCGAGTGCCCGAATGCCGATGGTGGACATAAATCGCAAAGAAGTGGTTCCGATGGCATCGGCTGAGATAGTTCCGATGGAGGCCATTCGGACTCCGGCGATCGAGCTCAATCCCTTGGAACCTGCGCCTATCCCATCAGCCGAAATTAGCAGTTCCAAAAATAAGCAGACGAAACGCGCCACGATCGTGTCGAAAAACAGTAACACACCGGCGGTGGAATTGAACCGCCCGGAACCTGCGGCGAAGCCGTCGATCGAAATTGCGCTACCGAAAGATTCTGCGATTCGCAATCCTGAGATCACCTCGGAAAACAAGGCCATTCCCGCTTCATTGGAAGGGAATCGCGTTGAAGTTCCAGCAGCTCCGGTTGAGAAAGCGGTCGCGAAAGTTTCGACACTTGGCCGTCCTGGGTCCGCTTCGGCATCAACTTCCATAGCTCCCTCCATTCCAGCCGAACGGAATGCATCGGAAAACACCGCGCGGCAACCCTCCATGGCCGCAGTTGCCGTGAATTCTTCCCCTCTCGATTTGCCGCAGCCAGCGATTGCACCGGCGCAGGGGAACCTGGTGCCCGCGTCGCGCCATCCGCAAACTCCGCAACCGAAATCAGAGGCCACGGCCGCTCCCTTGCCGACAGCCTCGGCGCGCCCGTTGCAGCTATTCAATACGCGAGATGAGAACCGGGTGGAGCATGCGTGGATCGATTTGCGACAGACCAGCAGTCTGAATTTGAAGCCGCAGGCGGCTCCGAATTGGATTGAATCGCTCACGCTCGTTCCGCCGCCCCCGACGCCGGGGATCGGAATGAAGACAGTATTTCGTTTTCGCGTCGCGCAGCCGCGCCCGGACTTTCAAGTGTTGCACTTCCGGCTGTTCTTCGACGACAAACCGGAACAGCGCCCGAGCATCACGGTGTGGGACGAATCCGGCACTCGGATCCTCCAGTCGGGAGCGATCGGACTCGGCGTGGACGTGCCAAGTTCCGACGCAATGATGATACCCATGATCAGCGTCTCGACGATTGACGTGGAGGTGCCGGGTGATGGCACGACGGTGCGGGCCGCTTATCTCGATTGGATGACGAGCAGTGAAGTGGTCCATCCGCTGAATGCAGAACGCGGGGATCTGATTTACGAACCGTTTGCGACGAGCCGAGCGCTGCATGCGTCGCAGCATGATTCTGAACAATTCGGCACCGTCACCGCGACGCTCGCGGCCGACGCGATCCGGATCGGCCCAAGTGTCGAACACGGCGCCGCCTTTCAGTTTGGGATCGAGTCGCAACCACTGGTCGCGCTGATCACATTCGAAGTCGCGAGCGCGCAGATCGATGCGCCGCCGGAGCTTTTCATTAACGGCGAAAGCGTGGGCGCGGCGAGTCTGACGCTGCCGGAGCTCGCCGACCCCGGCTATCGCGGCGTGAGCGCTCCGCTCGTTAGGCAAATGCAGTTTCAATATACCGGCTGGGTGCGAGCGCAGAAGCTTGTACCCGCGGGCAGTTTGAAGGTCGGCACGAATGATGTGATCGTGATCGCGGGATCGGGCACGCCGGTCTCAGCAATCCGCGGCACGCAAATCCAGTTGAAATATCTCTGGGATAAATCCGATTACCTGCTCCGGCCGTAAAGAGAACGTATGAAAATCCGCCAGCGTCAGAAGGGCTTCACTCTCCTCGAGATCATGCTTGTGGTCACGATTATTGCGCTGCTTCTCGGCACGGCGATTTACAAGCTCAGGGGCAACGTCGAAATCAGTCGCGGCGTGGCCGTGCAAAGCTCAATCCAGAGTATTCGGACGCAGCTGAAGCTTTACGAGAGCATGAACGGTTTCACTCCCACAACCGAGCAAGGACTGCGTGCACTCGTGAACCAACCTGACGGTGATCCAAAGCCAACGCGGTGGACGCAGTTATTCGATTCGGTCCCGAAAGATCCGTGGGGCAACGAATACATTTACGTTTCCCCTGGCCGGAAAAATCCGAACAGCTACGATCTTTATTCGGCCGGTCCCGATCGCAAAGCCGACACTGCCGATGACGACTGGGGTGGCGGCTAGTGCACGCTTCGCGATGCGCTCACGGCACTATTCATCCTCGGACGGCGCCTCGGTTGGCGCCGGGACAATCGGCTGCGGCGCGCGAGCTGGATTGCGCTGAATCACTCCGCGAACATGCGGTTGTGGGGTCGGCAACATCGGGATCGGCGCCGGCCTAATCATGTTTTGATTCGGCCCTGGCATTCCGGGCTGCGCCTGCGAAGCAATTTGCGGCTGGACCACGTTTTGCAGCGGCTGGGTCAACAGCGCTTGATTAAAAGTCAAGGTCGAGAACTGCCCATCTTTGCTGATCGTTACTTTCGTCTCCCCGACTCGGTCAGACCACTCCACATTCGAAATGCCGTATCCATCAACTGCACCTTTGTTGGTAAGATATTTCTTGAAGTTCTTGTCTGAACTCGACGCAAGCGTCACAAGATCTCCGTCCGGTGAGTGCGCGGCATTCGCGATGTAAAGATCTTTTGCGAAATTCGGCGCTGCGACCGGCGCCGCGACCGCGGTGGCGACAGCAAACGGCGACCGTTTCAGCATCGCCTGATAACGAGAGAAGCTGGCAACTTTCGGGATGTCGTCGGCCGCCTGCGCGATCGACAGGAATGCGAGGCCCAGAGCCATCGCGCCTGCGATTTTTGGCCGAGCCATTACTTCTGCCCCCCCGGAGCAAACCAGCGAGCGATCTTGAATTTCCCGCGCATCATCGTTGGATCGCTACTATCGATCGCAAGATTCACGTTTTCAAAGACAATGAACGACTCGGGTTTCTGCACGTCGTAAAGAAACTGCACGAGTGGCGGCCAGGGGCACTTGGTTTCGATTGAGGCAAAGACGCTTTGATGACTGGGCGCCGCTTCGCCTGTGCCGATGGCGGGGTTCTCAATCAAAATCTTGTGCTTCGCCGCCGCTTGCTTGATCTCATCGAGGAGCGTGGAAGCCTCGACCGGGCTGCGCAGTGTCGGCTGGTGCTGCTTCAGCCATGCATCACGCTTACGCCAGAGATCGGCCTCGCTCAGATACACTAATTGCTCGGCACGCCTGCTCTTGCGCAAGGCCAGCTCCGCGCGGGCGCGCCCGAGCGCTCCGAAAAGCGCGCTCCAGATAAAAAGATTCAGGAGCAGGAAGATGGTGGCGGCCACGATCGCGCCGAGCACGCGTTCCCGGCGGTTCAGGCGTTGAAACCACACCGGCATCATTTCGGTTTTCCCTCCAATCGAAATTGTGCATGCCCGTTAGGCAAAATCCGCGGCGGCGCCGGCATTTCAAAACGGAACATTTGCAGCTCGCCGTTCTTTTTCACCTTGTCCGCAAATTGATAAACCAGCGCCGGGGTCTTGGCCTCGCCGTTGAGCGAAATCTGCCGCGCCGATTGATTGAACTCCGTGATCTGCACATCCGCCGACGGAAGACTCTCGAAAAGATGCAGGAGCACTTCGATTGGGTAGTAATGAGGATCGACGGCGGGCGCGAGCGCTTTCCAATTTGTGGCCGCCGCCTGCACGAACTCGGTCCGGGGTGCGTCCTGTGCGATCCGGCGGTCGAGCCGTCCGATCTCGAAGCGGACGAAGAGCACGCAGAGAAGAAAGAGCAGGAGCAGGCCAGCGTAAATCCCCGCGCCGATGAGCAATCGGCGCTGCCATTCGCGTTGCCGGACTACCTGCGCGCGCCGTTGTCGCCAGGCCTCTGGCAAGAGGTTCAACTTCGGATCCGCGGGAGGCGCTTCGACCGCGATCAATTCCACGTTGCCAGAGAAGATGCTCGTCATGGTGTTGCGCAACGCGAGAAAACTTTCATCCAGTAGGACACCGGCAAATGAGCTGCTAATGCCTTCGAGTTCCGCGCTCATCGCCAGCTGCGGCAGTTCCATTTGCAGATGCGCGGGCTCGCTGCTCTCAAGCGTGCGCGTGAAACTGATCTTGCCTTCTTCGCTGATCGCGCAGACGACACGCTTTTGCTCGGGATAAAGAAGAAACGCCCGGCCATTCGGCGCGTGCGTGGCCGATCGTTGCGCTGCGTAAACCGCCACTCGGCTCGGGATCAAACCCCGCGAGACGAGCGGGGCCGCCAGTTCTGTTAGCCGGCCGTTATGGACTGCAATCGCGGAGACGAGGCTCTCCTGCTCCGTCCGCTCGATAACTTCAAACGCCGTCGTGACCTCTTCTGGCGCGTAGGGCAGCGCTTTCTCGATTTGAATGCGCACCATCTCGGCGAAATCCTGATCGTCGACGTTCGGCAGCCGCAGCCGCTGCACGAGCACTGCGCTGATCGGCAGCGAAAGGACGAACTCATCCGTCGCACTCAGGAGTGGCGCGGCTTCTTCAAGTGTCGCGATTCCAAGGATTTCCCATGCTCCGTTCTGCTCCCCCGACCGCACCAGGTTCCAGCCTTGGGCCGCTGGAATTATGAACACCGGTCGCGTGGGAGAATCGATATCACAGCTCCTTCCAGGTGATCAGTTGCGGAACGTTGCCGGCTTTGCGAAGCACCATCTGCACGACGCGGGTGGCATCGCCCGACCGGCCGACGCTCACGACTCGCAGCACCTGATCCTTGAAGCCAATCAAACCGGCAAGTTGTTTAAACTGCTGCGGTGAAAAGCCAAGCACAACCCGCACGTCCTCAATTGATTTGAATGGCGGGTCGTCGTCGGTTCCGTCGATGCCGTCAGGTCCGCGGCGCACTTGGAGGAAGTGATCGACGAGGGGCTCCGTCATTCCCGGGAGAGAAAGCAAAACTTCGCGCGAAGCCCATGCCAGATCGATCGGGCCGGTGCTATTCAAGGTAAAATCGGCGTCCCACCCTGGAGTTGTGATCCACTCATTCCAGCCGCGGATGCGCTTCAGGTCCTCGATCCGCGTCAGCAACGTGTTCGCCGGTTTGTAATCGCCTTCCGCTTCCGCGCCGTTCAGACGCACGAGCGCATCGGGATCGACCCAATCGAGCAGGCAATCGATCATGCGATCGCGTTCATTCAGATCGACCCCTTTGATTTCGAGATATTTCCGCAGGACCTCGAGCCGTGCCGGGTTTTCGCCCGCGACGAGCCAATTCAGATTCAGCCGCCCGCCTTCACCTGTGATGCGCGCGTCGTAGCTTTGGGTGCGTCCAAATTTTCCATGCAACAACGGCGAGCCGGATTTGATCGCGGGATGGAGCGCGACTTCCGCGCCAGAGCACGCCATCGCTTCGGCCTCGATCTGGCGGTTCGCTGATCCAGATAACGTGATCCGCGAATCGATTTGCAGCGCCCACGAAATCACCATCGCGCTGAGCAGAAACAGCGCCCAGAGCGAGAGGAGCAGCGCCGCGCCTGCGTGATGATTTCCAGCACGCGTTCTCATCTAAAGTGGAGTCCGGCCGAGTGCGACGATCGCTTCCCATGGCAATGTCCGATCGCTGCGGCCAATCACGAGTTTTATCAGGCGCGGGAGGGTGGCCGGATCACTCCATTTGTCGACCCAGCTGTTCACGCGCGGATCAAAGTAACGAATCCGCAGAGTCTGGACATCCGGCAGGAGAGTGACCCAGCTTTCGTTTTCGGTCGAATTCCCGGCATCCCCTTTGGGCCGCCGGAGAATGCCCAGTTCCATCCTTTCGTCTTTGCCCGGGACTGGCCGCAATCGCAGGTTGACCCGGTAATCACCGGCGGCATAACGGGTGAGCAATCCCGGCCCGGCGCCGCAGAACCAC
The DNA here is from genome assembly GCA_038232335.1 of Chthoniobacterales bacterium. Lineage (GTDB taxonomy): Bacteria > Verrucomicrobiota > Verrucomicrobiia > Chthoniobacterales > UBA10450 > JACCXL01. The sequence goes on along the minus strand of JBBSIA010000014.1, from coordinate 73,914 downwards.
GTGATTTCGTCGCGCGAACGGTCGCTCAATTTGAATGGTTCGCCTGTCAAAGCTGCGTTCCCAGTCGGAAGATTCTGCCATTGCGCCGTCAATAGATTCAGCAGCCCGGTGTAACGCGCGTCCGCTTCAGTTTCCTGCGACGAAATTCGGAGAACCGTAAGATTCGTCGCCACGAAGCGATAAATCGCCAGCGACATCATCGCGAGAATGGCGACCGCAAGAACGATTTCGAGCAGTGTAAAGGCGCTCCGCCGCGCAGCCTTAACCGGGACGATAAACATAAAACTCGATCTTCTTCGCTTGAGTGGCGCCGCCGCGCGACCATTGCGCCGTCAGGGTCACGCGATTCAAACCGCTCAGTTCAAGGTTCTTTTCGTCCTTCAGTCCAGCAGGCGCGGATTTCTGAATTAACTTCACCGCTCCGTAGCCGCTCTCGACTTTGAATTCGCGCGCTGCATCCGGCACGCCCGGCGTCGCCTGGACTTCCGCCATTCGGTTCGCCAATATCTGTCGCACACGATCTTCTTCCGCGCTCAGTGAGCTCGCGTTCATGCAATTCTCAACCGAGCGGCCGAGCGCTAAAATTCCGACTACGAAGATCGTCAGGCCAATCAAGACCTCGTAAAGCGCGAAGCCGCGCCGGCTGCCTCTATTTCGTGGCATAGCCGGCGAGTTCAGGTTCTCCGGTCAAAGGTGAATAACGGGCGTTCCAGCGGCCTTCTTTCCCTTTGAAGCCGACAATCGCCGGCTCGCAGGTGCCAGAGGGCCAAAAAATCCATTCCCCGGGCGTTTTTTTCACCAGCGCCGCCGGCAGCGTGAGGGTAAAGGCCTCGCCACGATCCACAGGCAATGTCGCGACTGGCTTCCGCTTTTCTCCCTTCGCAAACGTTTCTGCGCGTAAAGCGAGATTATCTTTCTGCCACACGATCAAATAGGGCCGGTGCTCGGCAACGCTCCGCTCACGCGCCTGGCGGACGAGGCCGTTCAATTCATCCAGAGAACGCCGCAGCCGGTGATCCGCCAGAACACCGCTTAAACTCGGCACCGCGATCAGCAATAACATCAGCATGATGAAGACCGCGATCGCGATCTCGACCAAAGTGAAAGCTTCCCGCTGACGCATGTAAAATCCTACGCGCTGACGCTGTTAATCACAACAGATGCCCGGCCAGGTCCGCGCTTGCGTGCAACGAGCCGCTAAAAAAACGCAACCCACCGGCAGCGGATCGGAGTCCGGCATGATAGCTTTTGCCCGTGAGAATTCTGAAGAGCGCGCGCTTGATGTTGTGGGCCGTGCTGCTTGCGTCACCGGGAATTGCGTTCAGCCAATCAATTGTTCCGGGACCGCCGGTGCGGACGCCGGAAGACGTGAAGAGCTATCTACTCGACACGCTTGCAAAGATGGCTACGGCCGCAAACCGCTTCGGCGAGCACGCTGCCTCCTATAACGCGCTCGTGAAATCGCGCAACGGCGATCCGCTCCAGGCGTTTGCGACATCATCCGCGGAAATGATCCGGCTCATCGACTCCCTGCGGGAAGATTACAAAGCCATGGACAGCTTCGGCTATGAAACCATCGAGGGCATCGTCGCGGGGGTGCCGGCGCTGGCGGACTTCGACGTGTATCTCGACTCCGGCGTTCCACAAGACCAGGCGGGCGGCGGAACGCCGGTCGCGCCGGTTGTTCTCACGCTTCCGGGCGGCGGCAAAATCGATCGCGCCGGTTGTCTGTTTACCTATTTGATCGAGCCGATGCTCTGGGGTTCGAACCCGAAATTGGTAGTTCCCGTCGATCTTAATCGGGACGGCAGGATTGAGGCCCGTGAATCGATGCCTCGGGCGGACGTGTTGGTCGCAACAGCAAACGACGTGCGCGCAAAGATCCATCAGCTCCGTGAAACCGCGATCGCGTGGCGGCCGAGCACACCAGATTATTTTTCGGCGATCATTACGATGACGCCAACGCTCTCAGGCTATTTCGACGATTGGAAAGAATCGCGTTTCGGCGCCGCGAACTCCGGGAAGTTCACGGCCGTGAGCCGCGTCTCGGATATGCGCGGGATCATGTCGAGCGTCGCACTTCTCTACGGAGCGGTGCGCCAGGATGTAGCCGGCAAAGATCCGGCGCTCGCAAGCTCGATTCAGCACGGGTTCAATGGGATTCTCACGTTCATCGATCGCGTGGAATATCGCGAAAAAAAGGCGGGGACTGCGATGACAGCCGCGGAAGTAGATGAGCTGGGTGAGCAGGCAAAACAGAAGGCCGACAAGCTCGTGCCGCAGGTGGAACAAGCGGCCGCAATCGTGCAAGCGGCGCCTTCAGAAGCATGAAGTTGAACCGGCTTCGCTGCGCGGCGGCAGCCGTGATCACAGCTTCGATTTGTTTCGGCTGCGCTGAAGTGCGGGCGGAACCGGCTTCGGATTTCGAGACCCTCGAGTCGCAATTGGAAGAGGTCCTGCTGGACTCGTTAGGCGGACGGTTGGACGCGGAAGACTGGAATGCGTTGCAAGCTGCCAGCACCGCCTTCGCCCGTGATCTCACTTCCGCGAGAGCAAAGGGACTTTGGGTGCCCGAGAGCGCGGCGCTGCAAAATCCCGAGCCCGCACCGGCCGTGCTGGCGACGACCTCGGCGCGACTGGAGGCAACCCTGCAACACACGGTCGCGCTCGAAATGCTCGACTCTCTCAACCGCGGAGAGATCGCTACCGCGCAAGCCTGGCGCGCGTTGATTGCTCTTCCGAAACACGCCAATGCCATCGAAGGCGCTCTGGCGTTGCAGCGACTCGGCGGCAATAGCTCGCAACGCGACGCAGTCGCCGAATTACTGGCGCGAGAGTACCTGAGCTGGCAGGCGACGCGGGTTCGCGAAAAATTGGATGGGTTGAAACGCGTCGTACTAGCGAGCAGGGCTAATCCTGCGCTGATCAACGCGCGCACGAGTGAGATTGCTACGCTCGCGCAGTTTCCGCCGGGCATTCTTACGACAGCACGCCTGCCACAATCGCAAGCTCCCGTTCCAGATACCACTGGTCTCAATGCATCCGCCGCGGCTTCGGATTGGCGCGCTTTTTTGGAGCAGTATTCCGCCTGGCAAAAGGGATGGGAAGCAATGCTGCCAAACCTTCTCACGACCGCTGAAGTCGAGCGGCATGGACGGCTCCTGGTCAAACTCGTCAAGCTGGTGCCGAAAGAATACCACAACGGCGTCCGCGATGGCGAGATCGTGGTTCCGCTCGAATTTCGCGAGGCGAAAAGTTTCATTGTCCAAGCGCAGCAACTCGTCAGCGAGCTGAGTGGCGCGTGGCGGCAGGCGCATCCGGCGGCGTTCGAGAAAAATTCCGGCGCGCTGACCGCGAACCTCGAGGAAACGGAACGTCTCATCGTCAGTAAGGCCGACCCGGAAAAGGTGGAAGCGAGCACGCGGGAGACCGAGAAAATCCTCGGGCGCGATTTTGGGTTAACGGCGCAACCATTCGGTTCCGGCAAGGGCGTGGTCGAAGAAATCGCGCTCGAAGTCCGCACCTCTCTAAAAAATTCCCTCGCCGCGGCGCAAGCTGGTCGCTGGAGCGAGGCTGAATCGCTGCGCGTTGACGCTTACACTACTTTTGACACCGAGCTGGAGAAACGAGTGCTGCCGCGCGATCCGGCGTTGGGTTTGCGGGCGGAACGCAGCTTCCTGGACGGCGAAGAAAATTTCCCCGGCATTAAAGCGTTGTTCGATCAGCGGAAGAAAGGCGCCGCGCTCGAAGCGGCCTTCGCGCGCACTCTCGCCGCAGTCGATGAATGCACGGCGTTGTTGAAAGTAAATCTCTCACCGGCAACGGTGGTTTACACGGTTCTGACCATTTCCGCTCGCGAAGGATTGGAAGCGGTGGTCGTGCTGGCGGCGCTGCTCGCGGGAATGCGCGGAGCGGAACAGCGGGTGACGCGCAGACGGGTCGTCACCGGCGCGTGGCTTGCGCTCGGCGCGACGGCGCTGACGTTCTGGCTCTCCCGAAGCGTGATCGTCTCGCTCAGCCGTTTTGGCGAGAAACTGGAGTCGATCGTCTCGGTTCTCGCCGTCATCGTTTTGTTGATGGTGACGAACTGGGTCTTTCACAAAGTCTATTGGGTCGGCTGGAACGCGAAGCTTCGAAAGCTCAGCAAAACGTCGGGCTCTGGCGACGAATCACGGCTGGAGTGGCTCTCGCTGGTGATGGTCGGTTTCCTCACCATTTATCGCGAGGGTTTCGAGACGACGTTGTTCCTGCAATCGCTGATTCTGGAAAGCGGCATGAAATGGGTGCTCGTGGGGATCGCGCTCGGCGCCGTCATGGTGGCAGTGGCTGGGCTCATCATTTTCGTCATCGGCGTGCGTCTGCCGTATCGGAAGCTGCTCGTTTTCACCGGTGTTCTGGTAGTCTCGATCCTGGTCACATTTCTCGGTTCGACGGTGCGGCTTTTTCAAACGGTCGGCTGGTTGCCGATCCATCCGCTGCCGGGATTGCACGTCCCGCCGTGGATGGGTTTCTGGCTTGGCCTTTATCCCTCGGTGGAAGGGATCGTGATCCCACTGCTCGGTTTCGCTTACGTAGGTGGCGCCTGGTTGTTTGTGAAATGGCAGGCGCTGCGTCGCGGCGCCCGCGCGATGCGTGAAGCTCGCGCCACGGAATCGTTCGCCGCGCACCCCGCGCTCGCGAAGCGGCCACCCGCAGTTTGAACGGAAATCAGTGGAAGCATTGATAATGACCCGGATCGTTCTCTCTCTTCTCGTGATCCTAGGATGGCAGCCAGCCACCACTTTTGCCGGCGCGCGCCGCTTTACCTACGTGTATGAAGCGACCACCTCACCTCCAGGCGCACTTGAGTTCGAGAATTGGGTGACGTGGAAAACGCATCTACCCGATGACAGCAGCTTCGACAGAGTTGAATTCCGTCACGAATTTGAAATCGGGATCACCGACCGCCTCCAGGCCGGGATCTATCTCGCCGATTGGTTTTATGAAGACGGCAATTCGGTTGAGGAGGAAGGCTTCAAATATTCGAACTCGGCGATCGAGCTCATCTATAATCTCACCAATCCTGCGGCAGACCCGCTGGGCCTTGCGCTTTATGGTGAGTTCAAGGCCGGGGATCGACTGATCGAATTAGAATCGAAATTAATCGCGCAAAAAAACTTCGGAGCGCTTGTCCTCGCCTACAACGCCACGCTTGAAGCGGTCTGGGAAGGCAAAGATTTGGAGGAACGAGAGGGCGAATTCCAGCAGTCGTTAGGCGCGAGTTATGAATTCAATCCGCGCATCTCCGTCGGCGCGGAATTCCTGCACGAGATCGAGATTCCGGAATGGCGGGAGGCCGGGCGCAGCTTTATCTTTGGAGGCCCCAACATTTCGGTCCGCAGCGGCCACTGGTGGACGACCGTGACCGCGCTCGCGCAACTCACACGCGCGGGAGGTGAGCCGGATTTTCAGTTGCGCACAATTGTGGGTTATACCTTTTGAAATGGGCTGCGGGCGATTCACCGCGTCCATCGCAGTGGGTTGCTGCGGCATGTTGCTTTGCGGGTGCGAGTCGTCCTCGAGCGGCGCGCCGGCGGTGACGGCGGCGGTGATCGGTCATGGGGGGTCCGCATGCCGAGCCGGCGATGTTGAATGAGGGTCGCTCGCTCTTCGTCAGCCGATGCATCTCGTGTCATGCGCTGCCGTCGATCGCACGATATAGCCGGGGCCAATGGCCAGGGATCGTGGCGGAAATGTCGACGCGCGCTAATTTGAAGGCACGTGAGCGCGATGCGGTCGTGGCGTACCTGTTAGCCGTGCATAGTCCGTAGCGGAAGATATTATTTGTAGAGCCAGGCAATCTTGCCTGCGGTTTGCCAGGGACGGCAAGCGAGACGCTCGCCCTACAAAAGATAATTTGTGTTGAGGGCGACCAACCTTTCTCCCACTTTACCGGATGCTCGGCCGCCTTCCTCAATTTCTCACGCGTTCTCTCCCATCTGTTCTGATTTACATCGGTACTCTGCACGCCGTCATCACGGCTGCCGCGCCGCCCCCTTCCGCCAGCCAGATTGACGAAAAGCTCTTCAAGGGAATGCAGTGGCGGCAGGTAGGTCCTTTCCGCGGCGGACGCGCGATTGCGATCGAAGGCGTTCCGGGTGAGCCCGACACTTACTACTTCGGCGGCGTGGCTGGTGGCGTCTGGAAAACCACAGACGGCGGCGCAAACTGGGCGCCGCTGTTCGACAAAGAGGCGATTTCGTCGATCGGCGCGCTCGCGGTCGCCCCATCGGATCACAACGTGGTTTACGCGGGCACGGGAGAAGGCGCGCCGCGCGGAAACATTTCCTATGGGACCGGCATCTATAAATCGCTCGATGCGGGCAAGACTTGGAAGAACGTCGGATTAAAAGATTCGCGGCACATCGGCGCCTTGATCGTCGATCCAAAAAATCCGGATATTGTTCTCGTGGCGGCGCTCGGTCATATGTTTGGACCGAACCAGGAACGCGGAATTTTCCGAACCACTGATGGCGGGAAAACCTGGAGCAAAGTTCTCGCGAAAGATCAAGACACGGGCGGCGTCGATGTTGTCTTCGATCCGCATAACTCAAATATTGTTTTCGCGGCGCTCTGGCAGACGCGCCGGCAGCCCTGGTTCTTTTCGAGCGGCGGCGCCGGCAGCGGACTCTACCGATCGGAAGATGGCGGTGTCACCTGGAAGCAATTGCAGGGCAACGGTCTGCCGGACGGCATTCTCGGGCGCATCGGGGTAGCGGTCTCGGGCGCGGACGCGAACCGCATCTATGCGATCATCGAGGCGAAGGAAGGCGGCATCTACAAATCGGAAGATGCGGGTGAACACTGGACGCGCGTGAACGATGACGGTCGCTTTCGGCAGCGCGCCTGGTATTTCAGCAAAGTTTATGCGGACCCGAAATCGCCGGACACGCTTTACGTTCTGAATACCGGATTGTTCCGGTCCGTGGACGGCGGCAAGACGTTCAACCTCTTGCCGGCGCGGCACGGCGATCATCACGGGCTTTGGATTGATCCGCAAAACCCGCAACGAATCGCCAATGCCAACGACGGCGGCGCCAGCATTTCTACCGATGGCGGCAAGACATGGACGACGGTAAATAACCAGCCGACGGCGCAGTTCTATCACGTCGCGGTCGACAACGCGTTCCCATATCACATTTATGGTGCGCAGCAGGATAACTCGAACGTCGGCATCGCGAGTCGCTCCGAGGATGGCGTGATCGGCGCGCACGATTGGTTTGTCGCTGGCGGCGGGGAATGCGGCTTCGTGATTCCAACCCCGCGCGACTGGCGCGTGATCTATTCGAACAACGAAGGTTTTATCACCCGCTATGACAAATCGAAGGAGCAGGCGCAGGACGCCAGCGTGGTCCCGCTGGATTGGTCCGGGCACGGCGCGAATGATGTGCCGCATCGCTTCCAGTGGGTCACGCCTCTGCTGGTATCAGCGCACGACAAGGAATCGAAAACCCTCTACACTGCAGCCGAAGCGGTTTTTAAATCGACTGACGAAGGCAATTCGTGGACCCAGATCAGCGGCGATCTCACGCGTAACGACAAGAGCAAGCAGTTGCCGAGCGGTGGCCCCCTTACGAACGACATTACCTCCGTCGAATACTACGACACAGTCTTCGCGCTCGCGGAATCACCGTTGAAGCCGGGAATGATCTGGGCCGGCACGGATGACGGTCTGGTTCAGCTGACCTCCGATGACGGCAAGAGCTGGGCGAATGTTTCGCCGAAAATCGCGGACTGGAGCACGGTCTCGCTGATTGACGCTTCGACTTTCGACGCGAACAGCGCTTACGTCGCGTTCGATCGTCATAAGTTGGATGATCTAAAGCCCTACATCTTCAAAACCGGCGACGCGGGAAAGACTTGGACCGCAATCACGAACGGCATTCCTGATGGTGCGAGCGTGCACGCCGTGCGCGAAGATCCACGGCATCGCGGATTGCTTTATGCGGGCACGGAACTGGGGGTCTTCGTTTCCTTTGATGACGGCGCGCACTGGCAGCCTCTCCAATTAAACCTGCCGGTCACTCCAATTCACGATCTCGTCGTCAAAGATGACGATCTCGTCGTGGCCACGCATGGCCGCTCGTTCTGGGTGCTCGATGATCTGACGCCGCTGCGCCAGGTGAATCCACCAGCAGCGCAGAGCGATATCCTGCTCTATCAGCCGCAGACAGCGCTCCGCTTGCACTATCCTTCCGAGGTCGATAAGCGTCAGCCTGTCGGCGATAATCCGCCGGCCGGTGCGATTCTAAATTACTACTTCAAGGCGGCGCCGAAAGACGAGGTCACGATCGACATTCTCGACGCGCAAGGGAAACTCGTGCGCCACCTCTCCAGTAAGGAAAAGAAGGAGAACGATCAGCCGCCGGAATGGCCTGACCGCGTGGAAACGCCGAAGACGATCCCGGCCAATGATGGGATGAATCGGTTTGCCTGGGACCTGCGTTACGACGACCCGATTCAAATTCCGGGCGCCTTTTATTCCGGAGATGGTCCGAAAGGGCAGCTCGCCACGCCGGGGGATTATCAGGTGAAGCTAACCGCCGGCGGAAAAAGCCAGACGGTGCCGCTGCACCTCGTGATCGATCCGCGAATGCAAGGAGCGGAGCCGGCAGTGCAGAAGCAGTTCGCGCTCGCGACGCAGGTGAAAGAGCGGATTTCGGAATTGCATCAGGCTGTCAACGAAATCCGCGGGATGAAATCGGAGGTGCAGACGCTGCACAAAAAGCTCGGCGACGATGCGCGGGTCAAGCCGGCACTCGATGCCGCCGATGATTTGTCCAAGAAAATGTCGGTCGTCGAAGAGCAGTTGATCCAGGTGAACATGAAGGGGTCGGAAGCGAACCTGGCGTTCCCGAACATGCTCAACGAATCGTTCGACACGTTCAGTCATGTCATCGAAAACGCGGATAACGAACCGACGCAGCCGCAGCTCGATGTCTATAAAATGCTGAGTGGTCGGCTGGACGAACAGTTGCAGCACTGGGCACAGGTCAAGAAGGACGAGGTGCCGAAGGTGACGGCATTGATTAAGCAGCTCGATCTGCCCGCCTTGCCGGTGCCCGCGACCACGGTTCAGCAGTGAACCACGTCAGGTGGAGCGCAGTCGAGAGATCCCGTGATCGCGCCTGACGTTCAACGATACGCGCGCCGAATGGCGAGGCCGTGCGGCTCGACAAATCACGCGAGGCCCCGCTCAGGATTTATCCACGCTGTATTTGCCGGGTCCGATGAATGAAAGACTCACGAGCATGATCGCCATTTCGATGGGCAGAAGTCGCGTCTGAAAAGAGGAGCGGCTTCCGAAAACGGCCACAATTTCTACCAACGTAATCAGGAACGCGAAAAGAATCCCAAGGCGAAAAAACAATCCGAAAACCATCAACACGCCTCCGACGAATCCGGCAAGCGCTCCTGCGAATCCCCACCACGCGAGATGCGCGTGAAAGTTCAGTGCCCGCATTGTCGAGCCGAATTGCGCCCAGCTATGCTGACCGCTCAGTAAGACGGGACCGCAGATCAGGATGAAGATTAAACCGATGCTCACGCGCAGAAGCAGCAAGCCCGTCTCGCGATATTTGCCCAGGAATTTTAGCATGCGCATAATGCTGGATTGCGCTTCCAAAAAATGCAATCCACAGACGGGGCGATCGCGCTCGCATCGATGATCAAGCGAGCGGTTCTGCTCGCGGCGGGACGCGGCACGCGCATGGGCGAGTTGACGAACGAAACGCCAAAACCGATGCTAGCAGTCCGTGGCAAGCCCGTGTTGCAACATATCGTCGAAGGTTTGCATGGCGCAGGTATAACGGATTTTCTGATTATCGTCGGTTGGCGCGCAGATATTGTGCGAGATTACTTCGGTGATGGCGGTCGCTTCGGCGCGCGGATTAGCTACGCGACGCAAGTGGTGCAGGATGGCACTGGTCGAGTGGTGGAATTAGCGCGCGATTTCACTGCGGGCGTACCGTTCATCCTGAGCTACGGGGACATTCTCGTGGAAGCGGGCAATTACGGGCTGCTTGCATCGATCGGCGAGGACGTCGAAGCCATCGTCACGGTGAAACGCGATCAGGATTGCAGCAAAGGCGGCGCCGTCTTCGTGAACGAAAGATTCGAGCTGATCGATCTGCGGGAAAAGCCGCAGCCTGGCGAACCGACCAGCCCGTGGTACAACGCCGGCATTTACGCCTTCCGGCCCAGCATCTTCGAGTTCACTGCCACACTCGAACGTTCACCACGCGGAGAATTCGAGTTAACGGACGCAATTCGTGAGCTGGCAAAATCTGGCGGCAAAGTTCAAGCCCTGGAGCTGACCGGCGACTGGGCCGACGTTCGCGACCCGGAGATTCTCGCGCAGCTCAATGGAAACCCATAGAGTAAGAAGAAATCGGTATCCCGGAGGAGAATTGTTAAGGCTAGGAGCAATCGGTAAATGAGACTCCGTCGAGCCTAAACGGAAGCCCTATCCTATTAGAGGAACGCAATGGTGTCATCCCGAGCGAAGTCGAGGGATCCCGTGGCATCTTTGAGAGCTCACCACGGCATGGAAGGCCCGGCGTGGCCCTGTCCGGGCTGCGTTACGACTTCGACCCCGAACGCTTTCGGGCTCGGAATGACAGCTCTCGTTATAAGACGACTATAGCTTTCAGTTTTCCGCGGGGGCGTCGTCCTACCATCGCTACAGCGAGCGGCAACGACCTGACAAGTTACGGCATCTGCTCGAGCGGTTCGTCCTCTTCGGGTTCGTCACCAATCTCCTCTTCGATCCCACGTTGCCATTCGCGCGAGAGCCAGGGCCGGAGAAAGCCGTAGAGCAAATAGGTGATGAAAATGACCGCCGGCATCCACTCGTAGTTCATAACCGTGATGATCAGAAGCAGACTGATAATCAGGAAACGCGGAATTGATTTCGTGGTGCGCCAGTTGATGCCTTTGAAACTGGGATAGCGGAAGCGGCTGAACATCATGAACGAGAGGAAAAGCATGAGCGGCGGCAGGACAAACTTCCATCGACCAAGGTGATGCTCCCCCTCGGTCATCCAGAGCATCGAAAGCGTGATCGATGCGATCAATCCTGCGGCCGCGGGGATCGGGAAACCGCGAAAGTCTTTGCTCGCTCCACTTTCCGCGGCTGCGATGCAGTTGAAACGCGCGAGACGCAGCCCTCCGCACGCGAGATAAACAAAAGCCACGATCCAGCCGGCGCGCGGAAATTCGCTTAGCACGATTCGATAAACCATGAGTGCGGGCGCAACGCCGAACGAAACGATGTCCGCGAGCGAATCGAATTCGCGACCGAATGGACTCTCGTTCCCGCCGAGCCGCGCGAGCCGGCCATCGAGGAGATCGAAGACGCACGCGCCCAGGATAAACCAGATCGCGACGTGGAAACGATCGCCGGCTGCGTCCGCATTTGTCGATTGCAGGAGCGCGCCTTCGAGGATTTTGAGGACAGCCGCAAATCCGCAGAACAGGTTGCCTGCCGTCATCAGATTCGGCAGCAGGTAAATCTTTGGGTTCTGCTCGTTCATCTCGCCCCAGCCAGGCGCGCGATCATACTCTGTCCACCCCGCACACGGTCGCCCACTTTAACGACCACGGTGGCATCAAGCGGCAAATATACTTCCGTTCGAGAACCGAAGCGAATCATTCCAAAGCGTTCGCCTTGCCGGAGCTCGTCGCCCACTTCTGACCAGCCGACAATTCGCCTCGCAATTGCACCGGTGAGCTGGCGAACAACGATTGTCGCACGCGGATTCTCGAACGCCCACGTCATCGCTTCGTTTTTCGTCGTGCAATGCTCGCTGCGCGCGTCGAGGCAAAGACCTTCGTGATGCTGACGGTAGGTGATCCGGCCAGCTACGGGCGCGCGATTCGTGTGCACGTCGAAGACGGAAAGAAAAATTCCAACGCGACGCGTCCCCGCTTTCAGGACTTCAGATTCTTCGACCTCCGCGATGTCAGCGACGACGCCGTCCGCGGCCGCGACCACGGCGTCAGGATCGCTCGGCGCGGCTCGCTCCGGATCACGAAAGAACGCGAAGGTGTAGGCGATTAGGAGAATGAAAATCAGCACCAGCCAAGGCGAAATGAACCATGCGCCGAGGGCAAGCCCGAGTAGCGCCGCAAATATCCAGCGGCCTTCACTCAGCGTCTGTAAGCGGAACATGCGGTGATATTTTCCGAGTGTCGCAGCACGAGGTCAAGCATCTGGAGTGCCCGTGATCCGCGCCTTCTCGTACAGCTGGGGATAACCACAAGATGCAGGACACCGGCGCTGCGAGGATCGCAATCTGTAGTGGAAATTACCAACCAAGATTATCTAAATTATTGTTGTCCCATGGCCCTCTTTCACCTATGTTTCTGGTTCAGAGTTCGAACGCCTGTTTATGCTCCAAGTTCAAGACGAAGTCGCCGTTCAAAAAAGCACGCAAGACGCGGCGACCGGAATCAGCCAGAGTCAGAAATATGACGCTGCGCAAATCGACAAGCTTGAGGGCTTGGAGGCCGTGCGGAAGCGACCGGGAATGTATATCGGCGATCCGGATGAGCGCGGTTTGCACCACTGCGTTTTCGAAGTGCTCGATAACTCGATCGACGAACATCTCGCGGGTTATTGCACAAAAATAGAAGTCGCTATTCACGTCGATGGCTCCGTCTCGGTTCGCGATAACGGCCGCGGGATTCCGGTTGACATGCATCCCAAGTTCAAGATGCCGGCGGTTGAGCTGGTGCTGACGAATTTGCACGCTGGCGGAAAGTTCGGACAAGGCGCGTATAAATATTCGGGCGGCCTGCACGGCGTCGGCGCCAAGTGCGTGAACGCGCTTTCGGATTGGTTCAAGGTCGAAGTTTCGCGCGACGCCAAAGTTTACCACATGGGTTTCGAGCGCGGAAAAACCACGCAGAAACTAAGCGTGATCGGTGAGCTCAAGAACAAAAGACAGACTGGGACGCTCATCACGTTTCTGCCGGACCCGACGATCTTCACGATTACGACCGAATTTAAATTCGAGCGCCTGGCGACGCGTTTGCGTGAGCTCGCTTTTCTAAATCCTGGCCTTGAGATTACACTCACGGACGAGCGCGGCGACTCTCCAAAGAAAGAAACCTTTTTTTACAAGCACGGCATAGAGGAGTTCGTCAAACAACTCGGCGAAAACAAGCAGGTCATTCACCCGAAACCAGTCGTGATTTCGCGGCAGCGCGACGAAGTTTTCGTGGATGTCGTGCTCCAATACAACGACAGTTACAATGACCAGATTCTGCCGTTCGCGAACTCGATTCCGAATCCGGACGGCGGCACTCATCTGACCGGTTTTCGCACCGCCTTGACGAAAGCGGTGAATCAATACGCTAAGTCGAACAGCCTGGTGAAGGATAAAGATCCTTCGATCTCCGGGGATGACGCGCGTGAAGGGCTCGTTTGCGTGTTGAGCATCAAGCTGCCGAATCCGCGCTTTGAGTCGCAAACCAAGGTGAAGCTCGTGAACACCGAGATCGACGGAATCGTCAACTCGGTCGTCTACGACGGGCTGATGACGTATTTCGATCAGAACCCGCCGGTCGCAAAGCGCATCTTTGAAAAAGTCCTGACCGCGGCGCGGGCGCGCGAAGCCGCACGCAAAGCACGCGAGACGATTCGCAAAGGCGCGCTCACCGGTGGTGGACTACCCGGAAAACTGGCGGACTGCTCGGAACGCGATCCGGAGTTGACCGAGCTTTACATCGTTGAGGGCGACTCCGCGGGCGGCTCCGCCAAACAAGGACGCGACCGGCGTTACCAGGCGATTCTCCCGATCCGCGGCAAGCTGATCAATGTCGAGAAAGCTCGACTCGACCAGGCGCTGAAGAACACTGAAATCCAATCGATGATTACCGCGATCGGCACCGGAATTGGTCGCGCGAAGGATGAGACCACCACCAAAGATGAAGCATCCTTCGACATCTCAAAGTTGCGCTACGGGCGCATTATCATCATGACGGACGCGGACGTCGACGGTTCGCACATCAGAGTTCTGCTGCTGACGTTTTTCTACCGGCAGATGACCGAGCTGGTCCGCGCCGGGAAGATCTTCATTGCGCAGCCACCATTGTATCAAATCAAGCGGAAGAAGCGCGAAGAGTACGTCGATGACGACGTGCAACTGAACAAGATTTTGATCTCGTTAGGCGCGGAAGATGTTCGCTTAAAGAATCTCGCGGACAACAAGGAGCTAAATGCGACCCAATTGAAGGACATTCTGGAGTCGCTCGAGAAACTCGGAAAGCTGAGCGAATCCGTCCGGCGGCACGGCGGCGATTTTGAAACCTTCCTCGGAAAACGCAATCCGAAGACGGGCAAATTGCCTTCCTACCTGGTGAAAGTGCGGGAAGGAAACGACGAATCCGTTCGTTATTTCGACGACGAACGCGCGGTCCGCGAATTTCACGAGCAGAATCTCGATCTCAACCTTTTCGACAACGAAATGGGCCAGGAGCTGCTGCCGCTGACGAACGCGCCCGTGAGACTGAACGGGGCGCGCCGCCGCGCCAAGCTGGTCGAGCTTCATGAATCGACGACGGTGCAGAAACTCATCGCTGAGCTCGCGCGCAAAGGCCTGAAGGTCGATCACTATGCCGCGAGCGACCGGCCGATCTTCGAGTTAATCGAGGGCGAAGGCGAAAAAGGCATCTCACATCCGTTGTTTTCCATCCCGGAAATCCTGCAGAAGATCGTCGAGATCGGCCGCCGCGGCGTCCAGATCAAGCGCTTCAAAGGTTTGGGCGAAATGAATGCGAAAGAGCTATTCAGCACAACCATGGATCCCAACAAACGGAAGCTGCTGAAAGTGGACCTGACTGAGGACAATTCGGTCGAAGCCGACAAGATGTTCACGATTCTGATGGGCGACGTCGTCGAACCGCGCCGCCAGTTCATCGAGGACAACGCCTTGAACGTGCGGAACCTCGATGTCTGATCGGGGGTTCACCCAGACACCGGCGAGCTTAGGGCCTCGCCAGCATCGAGGATGCGTGCGTTCCCCAGACGCGCGGTTTCGCGCGATCATTGCCAGACCAGTCGAGGACACGAATTAATCAATGTCGCGCATTTCAAAAGCATTTCGTGAATGGCGTCACCCGCGCCGTTGTTACGCCGTCTGTGCTCTTTCTCGCTCGGGGAGCAATTTACTGACGGACGGGCTTCGCGAAACGCGGTGCGCGGGAAAGCCCAATCAATTTTTCCTGCCAAACTTTGTGAGCGGCTTCGCCGCCAAACATAGCCTGGACTCCGACAACGATTTTGCCGGCTATGTCCGCGGGATGGTGTCGCGCACCGCCACTGAAAATGGCGTCTTTGGTTTCAAAGTCATGGGTTGGTATTTGGAGCAATTCGTTGGCAAACTGCGTCAGACCGGTGCCTTTGGCGCCGCAAATATCTCCGATCTGGAAATGTTGCGCTCTGCTTTCCCAGGTCTCCAGTTTTTGCGCATCGTTCGGCGCAACAAGCTTCGCCAGGCCATTTCCAAGGCGCGGGCGGTGCAGACTGGCGTTTGGAAGATCCGGCCGGGAAAAACAGCGTTTGCTGAACCTCGATTCGACCTGGCATTAATAGCGCGCTGTCTCGACGAAATTCGGTGGGAAGAAAATATCTGGACGCGTTTTTTTGAAGCGATCGGCGTGGAACCTTTTCCAGTCGAATACGAAGACTTGTGCCACAATTACGGAGCGCAGATTCGCGCAGTTCTGGATTACCTTGAGATCTCGCTGCCCCGAAACGCGCACATCAGCGGTCCCGTAACGGCGCGGCAGGCGGACGAGATTTCGCAGGAATGGGAGGAGCGGTATCTCGCGCCTGGAGCGTCAGCGAAATTACGGCCCACCCTTACTCATGTATAACGCCAACGAAAAAGTAGAGCCGATCAACGTCGCGGAAGAAGTCTCGCGGTCATTCCTCGACTACTCGATGTCGGTCATCATTTCGCGTGCGCTGCCGGATGCGCGTGACGGATTAAAGCCATCGCAGCGACGCATTCTCTACGCGATGCACGATCTGTCGCTCTTCCCGAACCGGCAGCATCGAAAGTGCGCGAAAATTTGCGGCGACACGAGCGGTAACTATCACCCGCACGGCGAAGCGGTGATTTATCCCACGCTCGTGCACATGGCGCAGCCATGGGCGATGCGCGAAACGCTGGTCAATGGCCAGGGCAACTTCGGTTCCGTGGAGGGCGATCCGCCAGCGGCAATGCGCTACACCGAAGCGCGCATGACGCACCTCGGCGCCGCGCTCATGACCGACATGGAGAAGGACACGGTCGATTTCGTGCCCAACTACGACGAAACGCGCACCGAACCGACCGTTTTCCCAAGTGCGTTCCCAAACCTGCTCGTCAACGGCGGCACCGGAATCGCCGTGGGCATGGCCACAAATATCCCGCCGCACAATCTCGGTGAAGTGATCGATGGGATCTGCGCGCAAATCGACGACCCCGACATCACGCTCGAAGGCCTGATGAAGTTTGTGAAAGGGCCCGACTTTCCGACTGGATGCGCACTCTGCGGACTCGCCGGGATTAAACAATATTTAGGAACGGGCCGCGGCAGCATGAAAGTCCGCGGCAAAGCAGGCGTGGAAGAGTTGAAGGGCAATCGCGAGCAGATCGTGATCACGGAAATTCCTTACAACGTCAATCGCGCGACGCTGGTCGAGCGGATTGCAGCCTTGGTGAACGACAAGATTCTCACCGACATCACCGCGATTCGCGACGAGTCGGACGAGAACACGCGGGTGGTGATCGAGTTGAGACGCGACGGCAATCCGAAGATCGTGATCAACAATCTTTACAAGCACACCGCGATGGAGAGCTCGTTCGCGGCCTCCATGCTCGCGATTGATCATGGCCGGCCCAAACTGCTCTCACTCAAGGAAGCGAACGCGGCCTATATCGAGCACCGGCGCGAAGTGGTGCTGCGCCGGACGCGCTTCGAACTCCGTAAGGCCGAGGAACGCGCCGAAACCCTCGAAGGTTATCTGATTGCGCTCGCGAACCTGGACGAGTTCATCCGCATCATCCGCGGATCAGCGAATCGCGATGAAGCGCGCGTGAAACTGCTCGCCTTCGAATTCACGCGCAAGCAGGTCGAACAGATCGGGATTTTGATCCGCAACGAAGCGCGGCTGGTCGATGGCCGTTACGGGTTCAGCGAACACCAGACGAACCAGATTTTGGAGCTCCGCCTTTACCAGCTCACCGGTCTGGAGCGCGAGAAGATCATCAACGAATACAAGCAACTCATCACCACGATTCAGGACCTGCGTGACATTCTCGCGAAGGAATCGCGTGTCTTTCAGATCATCAAAAAAGAGTTGCGCGAGATCCGCGATAAGTACGCATCACCGCGCCTGACTCAGCTCGTGCCCGACGAGGGCGAGATGAACATGGAGGATCTCATCGCGAACGAGGGCTGCATCATCAGCATCACGCATGGTGGATTTATCAAGCGCACCGCGGTCAGTGCATTTCGCGCCCAACGCCGCGGCGGCAAAGGCGTCATCGGTATGACAACGCGCGAAGGCGCAACCGAAGAGGCGGAAGGCGATTTCATTGAACACCTTTTCACGGCCACAACGCACGACTTCCTGATGTTCTTCACGGAATCCGGGCGCGCCTACGTAGAAAAAGTTTACGAAATCCCTGAAATGGGCCGGGCCGCGAAGGGTCGTTCAATTGCGAACTTGCTTGAGCTTAGGGCAGAAGAAAAAATCGCCGCTACCATCCGAGTTCAGGCGAAGAAATCGGGCAGCGGTTCAGCCATCGTGGACGAAACCTGGGATGAAAATCTGCACATTATGTTCGCGACCCGCAGCGGGATCGTGAAAAGATCGAATCTTTCCGACTACAGTAATGTCCGTAAAGGCGGAATCATCGCAATCCAGATTGAAGACGACGATTGCCTGATCGACGCCAATCTCACGACCGGCAACGACGAGATCGTCCTGATCACAAAACAAGGCATGAGTCTGCGCTTTCACGAAGATCAGTTGCGCGACCAGGGCCGCAACACCGTGGGCGTGTGGGGGATTCGGCCGGATAAAGGCGACCATGTCGTGGCGATCGCAATCGTGAACCCGAATGCGATGCTTCTCGTCGCTGGGGAGAATGGAATCGGGAAGCGAACGCCGTTCGAAGATTACCGGCGGCAATCGCGTGGCGGCAAAGGGATCATCACCATGAAAACGGGCGAGAAAACTGGCGAGATTGTCGGTGCCCTCACCGTCACCGAAAATGACGAGCTGATGCTGATCACGACCAAAGGTCAGATGGTCCGGACTCGGGTGAAGGAAATTCGGGTTGTCGGCCGAAATACCATGGGCGTGAAACTGATGGATCTAAAGGGCGCCGAAAAGTTGCAGGACATCGCGCCCGTTGTCAGCCAGGAAGCTGAGGCTGTCGAAGCGAGCGAAGTGTAAAAAAAAGGGACACGCCTGCGCGTGTCCCTTTCAAGCAAACAGCTACTAGCCTAGTAGCCGCCTGAGGTATGGGTGGTCGTTGTGCTCCTGACCGGCGGGGGCACCACTGCAGTCGATTCACGCGTCGTCGTCGTGGTGGAGGTCGCCGGCTCTTTCACGACCGTCGTGCACGAGGTCAACAGCATGGCCATAGCCGGGAGGACCGGCATAAGAATGATCAATTTTTTCATAGTTGGTGGATTATTTCCAAGGACGATTCGGCGCAAACAGCTTCCGCAGATGTATTACCGACGAATTTTTTTCTCGTTAGGCGAGCGGAATTTCCCGTCCAGTCGCACCCGACGCGTAGATGGCATCGAGCATTTCCATCAGTGCTACAGCCTGGTCGGCGTTGTTGATCGCAGACGCCTGTCCCTTTATCGCCGCTAGAAAATTAGCCAACTGCAAAGCGAAGCTGTTCTCGTCCTCAAGCGGCTCGAGCGGAACCGTCGCGAGCTGCCCGTTTTGATCTTCAAACAACGTCAGCGGCTTCAACTGCAAGGTCGCCTTGGTTCCGTAAATTACGGAGTTGTTCATTTCGCGGCCAAAATACGTACCCGTCGGGATGTCGTCCGTGAGATTCCCCGCCCACGAGGTCTCCAGGTTCACGACCGCGCCATTCGCGAAACGGATGAATGCGTAGGCTGCATCTTCCACGTCAAAAATCGGCGTCTGCACGAAGTGTTCGAAATTTCGAAACACCTGCGCGCTGACCGAGACCGGCTGCGGATTGCCCATCAAATACCAGACGGAATCGAGCGCATGCACGCCGATGTCGATCAATGCTCCTCCGCCAGACCTCTGCTTCTCGGTGAACCATCCGCCGACGCCGGCCGGGATTCCGCGCGAACGCACCCAGATCGCTTTGCCGTGGTAAATCCTGCCCAGTCGGCCTTCCAGGATCAACTCTTTTGCCTTGCGCATGCCCGGCGTGAATCGGAACTGGCGTCCGAAAAAATAGACCAAGCCGCGCTTCGTCGCCTCTTCCCGTAAGACCTTCATCTCGGCTCCATTCAGCGTCGGCGGCTTCTCGCAAAAGACGTGCTTTCCCGCCTCCAGCGCGGCGAGTGCCGCCGGGAAATGCAGGAAGTTGGGAAGGCAGATCATCACGGCGTCGATCTGCGGTTCGCGCAGCAGCGCGCGGTAGTCGCTAAAGCTTTTTTTAGGCGCGTAACTCTGCTCGAACGCCACCCGTCGCTCCGGGTTCACGTCCGCACATCCATAGAGATGAGCGTTTGGAAGCCCGCGCATCGCTTCGGCGTGCATCTGACCAGGCCAACCCGCCCCAATCACGCCCAGATTCACCCTCCCTTCGAGATCCTTTTTCAATCGTCGATGCTCCCGCGCAGTTTCTTCAGTGTCGAACGTTTGCGCTTGGTCTCGAGAATCCGTTTCTTCAGCTTGCGTGGACGCGGAGAATTCTGCCGCCGCACTTTTTCGCGTTGCGCGATCTTGGCGCCGCGGTGCTCTGCGTCGCGCCGCGCGATTTCGCTGAGCAACCGTTCGCGCGCCAGTTGCCGATTGCGCAGCTGCGATCGCGAATCCTGCACGGTCACGCTCACACCACTTGGCCGATGGCGCAACGTCACCGCCGTCGAGACCTTGTTCACATTCTGACCGCCGGGTCCGCCGGAGCGCGCGAAAGTTTCCTCCAAATCCGCCAGCCGGATTCCGGCGGCGCGCATTTGCTCCTCGACGGTGGGCATGACGATGGAGCGCTACACCGGGGCGACGTTCTCACGGCCGTTCCGCACGGCCCGAGCCATCCAGATTAGCTCATCGACGAATTTCGCCATGCGCCGGACGAAACTCTCATCCTGCGATTGCTTGTTCTCCACGAAAACCTTGCCGACGCTGCTGAAATTCACGTGCTTGGAAGCGGTGACAAATCTAGTTCGCGCATTACCGGCAGCAACTGCTCGATCACGCGCCTGCCACCAAACGGTCCCGCCGGGACACCGCCGATGCCAATCGAGAGAAGTGCATGCGATTTTGGACAAGTGTTTCGCCCGAGAGTTCCTCGAGCTCGAGGCGCGTTTTGTGGCATCGGCTTCTAGCCGATGGAGCTGGCATGTTTCACCGCGCAATTTTGCCGTATCACCTCGTAGCGCGAGCGTCTCGCTTGCGACCTGTCCTATTTTAGCCCGCGCGCCCCGTGCGGGGCCCGACATGGGACTACCTGAGTGACGCTGCCGACTTTTTAGTTTCAACCCGCGCGGCCCGTGCGGGGTGCCGGACTGGGAAGACAGGCGTCTCGCCTGTCCCATCATTCTGCGTTTCACGCGCTCTGCGCTGAGCACGGCAGTCAAATGGGGCGTGAATGGACGCAGAGCCTATTGTGTTTCAATCCCCGCCCCGTGCGGTAGGATTTCACGCGCGCTGTTCAGATTTGCTCAGAAGCTTGGACATCTATCGATCGCGGCATCTTCGGAAATCAATTACTTTCTTTCGATCCGCGTTCCAACAAACGCTTGGTCAGGAAAACCAGGCCGGCCATCTGGCCCCATTCGGAAAGAATATTGCCCACCACCTGCCCCCATTTATCTTCGGGATTCATCCGTAGATAGAGCACCAGCCAGCCGACGCCGGTCACCCCGAGGAAAATCAGGAGAGAGTGGCACCGCAAGAATTCGAGCCAGTGATTATTATTGCGCCCCCTCATCGGGCGGCTCTCGGCCGAGCCAATTTCATAAAGGAATTTCGTACCAACAATAATGACGACCGATCCACTCCAGTCGGCGATCGCGTTGCCACAGAACGCACCGAGGTGAGTCTTCGGATCGAGCATGCGGTAACCAATGATCCAAAGCGCCAAAAGAGCGACGCTCACTAAGCTGAGCGAATGCTCTTTTAGGAAACTCTCCTTTCTGCGCGAGCTGTCCTTGCTCATCTCGATCTAAACTCTGGTGGCAAACTCCAAGGAAATAAACACTGTCGCGATTGCGCACGTCATAACGAGTGCGATTTGCTTCGGCGAGAGTAATCTCAGCCGATGCAAGTGGCGATACTCTGGCGTGCGACCCGGGCTTACTCGCTCCCGGCTAGCATTGTGCCTGTCATCCTCGGGACGGTGCTCGCGGCGCACGGCTACGGCGAAGTCGGTGGCGGACGGTTCAACACGCTCACCTTTCTCATGGTGCTCTTCGGCGCAGTTCTCGCGCATTTCGGAGCAAACGTGCTGAACGATTACTTCGATTTCGTGCAAGGAGTGGACACACGGCCGGAACACGGGAGCGGCGTTCTCACGCGCGGTCAGATGACACCACGTCAGGCGCTAGGCTTTGCACTCACGCTGTTCGCGGCGGCAGGAGCGTGCGGCCTCGTGCTAGTAAACGATCATCGGGCGATCGTTCTCTCGCTCGCGCTTGCAGGCCTGACCTGTGCGGTCTTGTATCCGTCGCTTCTCAAGAAGTACGGCTTGGGCGATCTGTTAATTATTCTCGCGTTTGGCTTGGGCTTAACGCTCGGCGCCTATGGAGTCCAGACCGGCGCTGTCTCCGGTCACACGTGGATGCTTGTGGCGCTTTACTCCCTGCCCATTTGTCTCCTGGTCGATGCAATCTTACATGCAAACAATCTGCGAGACGCTGCGGATGATCGCGCGGCCCAAGTGCGCACTCTCGCCACCCTGCTTTCTCCTGCGTCGGGCCGGCTGTGGCAGCAATTCCTACTGTTCGGTCCACTTGCCTTTATCGTCGCAGGCGTGTTAACCCGCTTCCTGCCGGTCTGGAGCTTGGGAACATTACTGACGCTTCCACTCCTGGCCCGTGCATCGCGAACGGGAAGCGTCGAGGGAACAGCACAGACGCATCTCATTTTTGGCCTGCTTTACATTTTCTCGTTTCTGCTGAAGCCGGTATTCGTTTAGCCGGATTTTTTGTGGCTTGAGACAATCGCAAGAGACGACGTTTTTTGCTGATGCCAGGACGGCGCCCCCCCGGTGCGCGATCTCTGCCTTGTGTTCGCAGTCTTCTCGAATCGGCTTGGCTCGCTGTTAATCGGTGCTTGGAACTTTACTTGGTTCCGCTTATTTGCTCCGCCCCGCGACCGTTCTCCTCCGAGTTGTCCCAGAGGACAAACACAGCCAGCGAGAGCGCGCCAATCCCGGCGCCGATGGCAGCCGTGAACGACCAGCCGCCGGCGGCGAAACTCGCTGAGCCAATTAGCGATCCGCTCGCGCCGATCAGAAACATCGCAGTCAGGTAAATCGAATTGATCCGGCTACGAGCCTCAGTTGAAATTCCCAAGACGATCTTCTGGCTCGTTATCTGATTGAGCTGCACGGCTGCATCGATCAGGAGCGCGGTGACAGTGAAGGCGATCACGCTGAGCGCGGCTACGGCCGCCCCCGCGGCGAGAAAACCGAGCACGACCATGGCGTGCGCAACCAGCGTCGTCAGGCGCGTTTTGCCGCGGTCAGCTAACGCGCCCGCTACCGGAGCAGCCATCGCGCCGCCAGCTCCGGCGAGGGCGAAAAGCGCGACCTGATTGTGGCTGAAGCCAAAATTGCGCAGAAGAACCAGTGGAGCGGCAGTCCTGAAAAGATTGAAGGCAGCGTAGAGCGCGGCCTGATAGAAAGCGCGTAACCGCAATTGGCGATACTTGCGCGCCAGCGAGATCATTGACGCCAGGATCGCGCCATAACTCTTCTGCGATTGCGGCGCGCGGTAGGGAAGCGTGAGGGCGAGCGCGACGCCGATCAGCGCCATCAAACCTGCTGACATAAAATAAACAGATCGCCACCCGAAAATACCGGTCATGAAACTTGCCAGCGGCCGGGCGAGCATGATGCCCGCCAGAAGCCCGGTCATGATCTGACCAATGATGCGACCCTGACGCTCGGGCGGAGTGAAGTGTGACGCGAGCGGGAGAAGAATCTGCGCGCCTGTCGCGCAGATCCCGGTGATTAGCGAGGCGGCAAGGAATGCGATCGGCCCTCGCGAAACCGCAATCCCGAGAGTGCTGAAAAAGGTGCCGCCCGTCATGATTAAGGCCAGCCGCCGGTTCTCATATAAATCCCCGAGCGGCACGAGCAGAAACAAGCCGACCCCATAGCCCAACTGCGTGAGTGTCACCACCACGCCCGCGAGTCCTTTCGAAAGACCAATTTCCGGTCCGATTTCGCTGATTAACGTCTGCGCGTAGTAAAGGTTAGCGGCCATGGCGCCGCACGCGAAAGCCATCAGAATGATCAGCCTTGTGGAAAGCCGTTCGCCGGACTGTCCGGCTCTATTTGCCATCGCGCGTATTGTCGTGGACGAGGAGCGAACAACAAGGGCGCCGAGTGCGGTTTCTGCGTCGATCGATTGCGTGACGCGCTGGTTCAGGCACACACGATACCCCCGGAATAACGACAGCCTCGCGGAATCATATGAAGCCGTCCTCACGGAAGCGGCGCATTTTCTCACTCCGGAGCAGTTAACGGTGGCCCAAAACTACTTCCACGGCCAAGCGGAAATGCTGCATGGGATCCAGAAGCTGATCCCGCCGCAGTAGCTACATCTGTCTTAACCAAAGACTGGTGTCTTCGACATGAGATAATGCCCGTTCGCCAACCGGAGCACAGTTCCGACCCGTCAGAGGCGTAGAGAGCCGTTTCCAATCCGCGAATGACGATGGACGTTCGTCCGTTACGGCTGACTTTCTCTTTCTGCCTTTCTTTTGCCGCTGCTTCAGGATCGCGAAGATGCGCTGGAGAAAATAAACTATTTGTTAGCTGCTTGAGATGACGTTCAGCCAACGCGTAAATAACGCGCATATCCTGAAGCTCCTGCAGAATTCGGCGGGTCTGTTTGAGGTAAGACTTGTCCCCTGCGGGGATGCCCTCGGCATCAAAGTGCATGATTCGATTTCGAATTTTCCGCACGCCGACGCCGACGCTCAGCACCGCGAGACATTAGCGTTCGCCAGTGAGGAGCGGGAAGTGTTTGCAGCCGAACAAACCTCGACGCTGCTCGAGTTACTACAGCAGAACACGGCGTTAACCCAGCTAACAAAAGAGTTGAGCCAGCGCATCGAGACGCTCACAGCCGAACTGCACGGGCAATTGTGTAAGGCCGCGAAATAGGGAGGCGCGACCAAACATCACGCTTGTACCGCCGTATCAGCAACGCCGGCCGTCGGAAATCCCAGCGTTCCCGAGACAGGTAGCAGCGCGTGCCTGATGGCGTTAGCCGTCGGTAGCCTGCTCGCTCTGCGGCGCGTGGTTCGGCCGAGCCCGGCGCACTAAGCAAGGGCCACCGCACCCTGGCTCCGCCCGTGCAGAGTGCAGAAAGGTAGGGCAAACCCTTTTCTCTGCTCTCGCAAGCGGCGAGCGAGACAAGCAGGGACGGGCTGTTCAAACGCCACGTTGACATTCCAGATTGCAGGAGGAGCCTTCCGGATCATGGGCGACAGATCACCAAAAGCGAATCAGAAGCAATCGAGTCAGAAGAAGGCGAAAGCCGACAGCGCGACTCAGAAGAAGAACACGGCCTCAGCCGCAAAGTCGGTCCAGAAACCGAAGAAGTAGCGTCGGGTTAAGAGACGCATCGCGCGATCGAACCCGCGGCGGGTAATATTGTTGTTTCTTCACCTTCTAATCCTCCTTTTCAGAAGTGATGCAAACCTGGTCGCGCGGACGCCGTAAAGCACGGCGCTAACCGCAGGCGCAATCCACGCGAATCTGGGACGCGAAACGGATGGTTGTGCCAAAATGAGTACCGACCCCATTCGGCTCCTGAGAGCAACGCATCGCGAAGCTCTTCGCTCGGCCCGAGATTGGCCATCCAGACATCATAAAGCTCGTTCGGCAGTCCGTGCCCACGTCCCCGAGCTCGCCAGGACCCGTTTGGATTCAGATGTGAATGCGACTGTCGGGACCTGGCACCCCTGTCAGGCTTTGTTTACACGAACCGGCTTATTGGCAGCAGGCGGAAAAATTGGTTACCGATTATCGTCAAATCAGACGCGGTTTCGGCGAATGAGGGCGACTCCGAAAGCATTCGCGAGCAGGCGGCGGTTTCGAGGTCTTCAAATTTCAGCTTCTCAGCATTTCAATTTGTCAGAGTTTCGAAAAGGCGCGGTCTTCCAGGCTTGGAAAGCCCGGCCGCTCCTTCACCCGCGTTACGGCGTCTTTTAGCCAGAGCCGAGCCGCCGGGAGGCGAGCGAGACAGACTGCGCGGAGTGCAGGGCGAGAGACCGAATGAGCGGGGCGAATGAGTCAACATGTCGAGGTTAGCGCTCGCAGGGGCGAGCTTTACGGCAGGAGGCACCGAGCTTGTGAGTGTGTCTAGGGAAGCCGGGCATGTTTGATAGGTATAAAACGGGCTTTAGCGGGTTTTCGTTGAGGGTGAAGTTGTTTGTTGGTGCGCAGGTCGTAGATCCGGAGTGTTCAACGCGAGTGCGGCTCGCACCGCCCTCGACACAGTGAGGCGGCTACAATGTTACCGGCCTGCGTCCTATTAGCGTTTCTACTGCAGAAAAATCTGCATGTCCTGAAAATTAAAGGTCACCGCATAAGGCTTGAAGAAATCGTGGCCGACCATGCCCGCGAGCTGAAAGCCAAACATGTTTTCCCACGGAAACGGTCCATCGTAGAGACCCGGAACGTTCTCTTCCTTTATGTCTCCGAAGGAAAGTTGTTGCACGGTGTAGGGCACGGTTCTCAGCGTCCCGCCGCCGCCGGCGCCTTCCGTAGCTTTGTCTTCCTCCAGCTTGATCCCGGCTTCCTTGATCACCGACTCCGCCAGTTTAGCACCCGCGCCCGCCAGCCCTGTGTCCACGAAGAGGAGCGTGGGCGGAAGCGTCTCGACGCGACCCCAGCCCACCATGAAATGATCGCTCGCCATCCAAATAGGAACTCTCTTTCCTGGCAACTTCTTAAACTCTTCCAGGCTTTTGGCATCCTTCCGGCGCAACACCAGCTCGCCGTGTGGATAATCCATCGTCGCGAGAAAATGGTAAAAGAGAGTGGTCCCGATGATTCCGTTGATTTGTTTCACGCCCAACCCTTCCGACAGCTGGCGCAAGGGAAGCATGGCCGTGGGCAGATTTTTGATCGTCCAATCGCCGACGGTGAGCGACTCAATCCGCCCATGGTGAACCTCCGCGTGCTGCCCGCCGGAAAAGGTGCCTTGCACCGCGCCAAACTGCGGGACGCTCAACTCCCTGGCGAACTCGGTGTCCAGCGCGACCTCTGAACCTCCGGTATCGATGAAGAAGCTGACTTCGTCGCCGCCGTTTACGCGCACGTTGACCACCGGCAACGGATCGGTTCTTACGAACTTCAGACGCGCACTTAGTCCGTTACCCTGCAATTCATACGGCGTCTGGCCCTTGAAGCTCTTCAACTTTGCAACATTCAGCGTCGGATACTGCTCGGTAATTAGCTTATTATTGCCCACATCGACGCCTTTCAGCGCCGCCGCGGCTTTTTGGAAATCGTCGCGGCGATAAAACACCTCGGCCAGCATGACTTTTGCATCGGCGTCACCCGGATGAAGGGCAATGGCTTTTTCCAGCCATTTCTGCGCATCGTCGAGCCGGTTGGACAGCAACGCGATGCGACCCAACTCGAGGGTTGCCGAATAGTCCTTCGGATTTTTAGTAACGATCTGCGAGTAAAGTTTGCCTGCGTCAGCAAACTTCCCCGCCCGAAAGAGGCGATCGGCTGAATCGATTTCTGATTGCTGCGGTGTCGTTTGTCTTGAGAAACTACCCGGCGCGATAATAGTCGCGACGAGGACGACACAAGTGCTGGCAAATTTCATTTGGTTTTCTGCGCTCAAGCGCAATCAAGCGCAGCGTTCAGCCTACACATTTGCGTAAGGTTTGTCGCTCCGCTTCAGTGGATTTGATCAGCCGTGCAGGTCTGCCCCTTCGGGCTAACATTCGTCCTCTATGTCGCAGCTGCTCCATTCTTTCAGTGTGAATTGGAGATTGTCCGGGGGAAAAAATTCGGACCATTTAAAGCGCGCAAATGATTAAACCATAACTTGCGAGCTCAGCTTGCGCTGTGGCAGGCTTTGGCCAAGTTCATGCCGGAATACCGCAAATTGCTCTGGCGCGCGTCAAGCGCAGTAACTTTATGCATCGCGGCAGTGCTCGTCTGTTACTTCTGGATTGATCGGCCCGTCGCCTTCTTTGTCTACCGGCACCACATCAACGAATTCCAAATTTTTCATTGGCTTACTTACCCGCCGCCTGAGGTTCAAACCTGGTCGCCCTTGGTCTTAGCGGTGCTGCTGGTTCGACGCGCATGGAAACCATTTCTACGATGGCAAAAAGTGATTTTGGTAGCGTGCGTTAGCCTGATCGTAGCCGATCAATTCCGCATTGGCCTGGGTGATATTTGTGGCCGCTACTGGCCCGAGACTTGGACCCATGACAACCCATCCTTCATCGGCAGCGGAGTCTATGGGTTCCATCCGTTTCAACGTGGCGATGATGTTGGCAGCTTTCCCTCGGGCCACGCCGCCAGGATCTTAAGCTTCGCCGCGGTATGGATCACGACGCCGCGGAGCCGAGTTATAGGCGCTGTCATTTGCACTCCAATGCTCGTCAGCCTGGTGGCTATGAATTACCATTTCGTTAGTGATGTGATCGCCGGGAGTGTCCTAGGCGGCCTCGTCGCCATGTACGCAGCGCATATCGGCAGACTTTCAAGCGCCGACCCAGAATGATGTGGCCGGGGAGCGCACGCGCCTCGCGTGCTGGTGACGGCGCTTCGCCGCCACGAAGTTTCGCTTCGGAATCACTTTTTCATATCCTGGGCGATCGCAGCAAACTGTTGAAGCGCTGCTTCCAGGTCTTCGACGATATCGGCGGCAATAATTTCGGGCGCGGGGAGATTGGCGCTGTCTTCGAGTGACTCATCCTTCAACCAGAAGATATCGAGATTGACTTGGAAAGCCCGGCCTCGCCTGCGGCTGCGTTACGGGTCGCGCTTCACTAGTTTTTCGTAGGTGAAGCTCCAA
This sequence comes from Chthoniobacterales bacterium, assembly GCA_038232335.1. Lineage (GTDB taxonomy): Bacteria > Verrucomicrobiota > Verrucomicrobiia > Chthoniobacterales > UBA10450 > JACCXL01. Next base: position 45,423 of record JBBSIA010000014.1, on the reverse strand, counting down.
AATCGCTCACTCTCTACCCGTTCAAATCTATTCGCCCCGGATTGGTCGGGGTTGAAGCGGTCGGTCTCTTTGCGTTCGTGGCGGTCCTTTGGGTTATAGCAGGCGACGAAGTCGTCGAGGTCGGTGCGCTCACTTAGAATTGCGCTACCGCGCAGGCATTCACCGGCGCCGCTGTCGGCCATTGGACGGGGCGGCCGGTTGAATATTGCCATCGCGCTGCTACTCGGCGCAATCCTGGCGCTCTTTTATATCTGGAGGCGCGACCTCTTGGGGAACATGATCGGCCACACCCTGGTCGACTTCATCCCGAACGTCCTCCCGAAACTGCTGCGCTGATCTTTCGCCCGCGCAAATCGCATTGACTCGAAGTCTGTCCGAGAAGTATAGAAATGCGGGACTGACTATCGCCGCCCGTATTAGCTCGCGGGCTATGTTCTAAGCCAAATGTCGTAAAGCAAAGTCGGCCGCGCGCCGTAGTGATTCGCGCGCTTCGGGCACGATCGGCGTCACTTCCTGCCAGCCGTGTGGTAGACCGGCGGATATGTTTAGCTCGACGATATTTCCGGCCTCGGCCCAACGATCGCGCAGTTGCACAGCTTCGAGGCAGAGCAGTTCCGTGTCGCTCACCTCGATCAGGAGTGGCGGCATCTTCGTTAGGTTCGCGAAAAGCGGTGAGGCTAGCGGCGCGCGTGGATCGGTTCCTTGCAGATACGCATCGGAGTAAGCTGCAAAACTTTCCGCATAAAACATATCGTCCAGATGCGCGCGCGCACGCAGGTGCGGTTCGCGCTCAGGAGTAAGATCAACCCACGGCGAGAAGGTGAGAATGCACGATGGCAATGGTAAACCCTGGCTGCGTGCCCGCCAGGCGATCGCAATCGCCAGGCCGCCGCCCGCCGAATCGCCCGCGAAAACGATTGGCTTTCTATCGTTCATTTCGCAGAGCGAACGATAAACGCTATAGCAGTCATCAACCGCTGCGGGGAACGGATGCTCGGGCGCGAGCCGATACTCAGGCACATAGGCTACGCCCTCGAGCAGGCGCGCCAGCGTCACGGTATTTGGCCGGTGTGTTTGCGGCGAGCAGCTAAGATAACCGCCACCGTGAAAGTAGAGAACGGTCGCACGCGAGGCATCGCGCCAGCGCAGCCGCTCGCAAGCGACGCCGCAATAAGGCACGCGATCGATCTTGATCCCCGGCCTTAACCCCCAGGCTATGCTGAGCGGCCGCGGCAATCCCATGATGGCGCGCGCTTGTTGCGCCAGACCCTCGCGGGTCGGCGCCGGGCGGCGCTTGGTGAAAATGCGGTAGAGAAGTCCGGCAATTCTCCCGAGAAAACTTCGTCTTGCTCGCATCACGCAATTTAGCAAAGCGATTGCTTTCGGCGCGCGACTTGGAAAGCCAGTATCAGCCTATTGACGCAGTTCGCCCTCGATTGCATCTAGCAAGCTGGACGTGACCGCGCGAAGCGCAAATGACCTCCACCCCGTCCTCTAATGTCCGCAGATGAATTTAACTTCCCCAGAAAAGTATAGAAATGTGGGACCGACCCCTATTAATTACCCGGCAGCGGCGCGGCCGTGCTGCTTGAGGATGGTGAAGACGCCGTGCTGGGCAGCCGGCGGCTAGACGGTCAGGCCCGCGAGGTAGCGGGTGAGCGACGGGCATGTCGCGAATCAAGATGTGCTGGAGGAAATTGAGCTGTAATGCCCGTGCGGCTCGCACTTGCTCGTGCTCGCCCGGAAGTCGTCGCGGTTGATGATGAGCGATTCCTTCGAGGTCTCGCCCGATTCGTTGACGATGGTGACACTGTTCTTTTTCCAAATGGCAGATTGGTCGGCAGAATAGCATAGATCCAGTCGCGGCCTATTCTGTTCGCGTTTAACATTGCGGCAATCCACGCTAGACCCAACCGCACCGGAACCTACGGTTACCGCATGACCACATAAGTGCTTTGATTACGCCAGAAGAATTCGAGTTTATCAGCCAGAAGCACGGCGAATACGCGAGCTGGGCCGTGTGGACTGCGGCCTCCGCAACACCCACTTCGAACGTTGGCGATCTAAGCGTATTTGATTTAGCCATCAACCCCACGTTGTTACATATCCTGAAACGCAACGTTGTCATGGTCGGACTAAACATCTCACGACCACTAACTGAACGTTTTCGAAATTTTCACGATCCACGGGCTGAGGCGAAAGATTTTAAGATTCGGTACGCTTTCACCGACACCCCCTATTACGGCGCGTATATGACAGACGTGATCAAAAACATCGAGATGGTGAATTCAAAAGCGCTGCTATTACACCTGCGGGAAGATCGTTCAGTGATTCGAACAAACATCGGCGCATTGCGTAACGAGCTGCATGACCTCGGCGCAAAGCAGCCGCTCGTACTCGCGTTCGGCGCAACCGCGCATCAACTTCTTGCTGCGAATCTCGAGCCAAGCGAATACTCGAATCTCATTCGCCTAACTCACTACAGCCACTACGTATCAAAGGAGAATTACCGAGAGCAGGTGTTGGCTCAAATTCAGTCCTTCGCGCATTGACTATTCGCTCGGCCAGTAAATTTTTGTCAGAGGAAGCAAGCCGCGACCGTCTGAGTCGAAGCTCTCGTATTGCTGCTCGATCAGTTGAGCCAAGCTGTCGAGGTCAATCAAGGTTAGTGGAATGTTTGAACGATCGGCTTCGTATTTCGCAAATCCACCGGTGCTTAGGTAAAGAGCGCGATCGCCAGGACGCAGACCGCCAATGAAGCTGCGAAGTTCTTGGGCACCAATCGCGCCGCCGCGATGCTTAACCTCCGCTTTAATGCGTGGCTCTTGCAACCCGAGACCGTCAGGAGAGGCAAACACATCGACCCCTCGGTCGGGTCCCCGTGGTGCAACGCGTGTTTTGAATCCCATCGCGCGTAGAATCGTAGCGAGAAGTTCCTGCATTTGATATTCATCCAGCTCAAGGAGCTTGTCTTTTAGCGACTCGTGCGCTTCATCCTCGCGACTTCGTTTGATTTCCTCGAAATCGGGCTTTTCCACTTCCTCGCTTCCGGGTGACGACCCCTTTCCGCCGCCCGTAGTCGCCTGAAGATCCTCCCAAGCTTCAGGACTGATTGCGAAAAGTGTAAGCGTACTTCCTAAAGAATTGCGCGTTGCACTGGGCAAGACATCGCGAGAGACGCGAGATCGCCAGGCTACATCGCGGATGTTTGCATGATCAGGAATCACGGTTGGATCGAAACGATAATCACTCGTAATCTCGCCGACCAAATACTCACGTGTGTTTGGATCGTAGGTCACAACACCATCGCCTTCCTCGATGACATTGCGAAATTTGTGTACGACAGACGCGGACGTCACAACTTTGCCCGGTTTATCCTTGGGATAGGTCTGGCGACAGAGTTCTTTGATTTCGTCGCGCGATCTGATTTTGGTTAGGTCGCCCAATTGATTCCAGCCGATAGCGACGATGTTCTTATTCGCAAAATCCCCCACCAAGTAACCGCCCTGGCCTGCCCGGATCATCCAAACGTTTTTGCTCATAGGCTAAGCACTCTTCGTAATTTCAAAGTCCGCTTGCTCGCCCGCGATGAAGCGCTCAACGAGCTGACCAGCTGCTGCTGCCATCGCCCGCTCCTGTACGTCCGCGCGCGCCCGCAATGACGCTGCTTCTTCGGCGAGATCGGCGATGGCAGTTTCTTCCTTTGCTGCAAGACGGACGACCTCAAAACTTTCAAACTCAGCTGGGTCAATCTCTGGAACGCTAGAACCGAATGGCAATGCTTTGACGAGCGGTCGACCGAGGAGTGGATGTGTTAGCGCCGTGAGCAGGTAACCGCTTCGCATCTTTACGTCTTTACAGGCGACCACGCGTATTACGTGATTCGAAACAACTTGCCGATCAAGCGATGGTCCAGCCAGCACAACGCTTCCTACGATGCCATAAACTTGGCCGGACGATGGAACTAATAACCAGCCGTTTTTTACACGACCTCGAAAGTGATCGCCAAAAGCGCAATCAGCAAACCGTTTTATTACATCGGGGCAGACTTCCAATAAGTCAGCACTGTCGTAGTAGGCGACGCCATCTTCAGCTGGGATGCGCTTGTAGCGACTAGGAACCCACACATCGAAACCAGCGTCACGCACTCGCGTGAAGCCGTGTCCGTGTTTCGCAAGGTGGCGGCGGATCGTGGCAGCGCCGGGATTGTGAAAAACACCTTCAAAACGGCGGCGGTCGGTAAACAAGGCGGAAGCGCGGGCGCTGTAGCCGTGTTCGCCCCAATCCTTCACTCTCAACGACCCCAACCCGCGTTCGAAACGCTCTTCGGCTTCTAACGAAAGTTGGTACGAGCGGTTGCGGAGGTCGAGAATTTCGGCAGTCCGTTTGTGAAACTCGCGAGCGCGCTGCTTGTTTACCGCCGGCACGGGAAGCGCATTGAGATGCGCAATTTCCAGATGCTTAATCATGTGTCCGTATTTAGCGCTGACCATCATCGCGCGTGCTTGCGGCGAGCGAAGATAGGCGTAGAGCCAACCCCATTGTGCCGGGCTTTTTGGAGTGACACGCAGAAGATCATCGGAGACCAGAACGCCCTCCAAGGCGGTGGTGGCGATCGTAGCGCGACCTACAGCGCCGGAACGAGTAACAAGAATGGCGCCTTGCTTTGTAAAAAGCGCCTCGCCGTCGGAAATCTTTCCTATCGCAAGCCATTTACGAGGCACGGGACGGATGTCGAAGACTTGGGTGGCAGCGAGAAAAGGTGTTCCAAATTCCGGGCTGACAAGAGTTCCTTTCGTTCGGAACGGCATCGTAACGCGAGCGGATTGTTCGAATCTTTGCCAACTTGCGGCACGTTCCTGAATAGCGAGACGCAATCCGTAACCGGTCGAAAGAAACGTCTCGGCCTCCATGCGACGGTCGCCGCCCCAGAGCAAATGTGACGCGAGCGATGTCCATTTGGTTTGATGCCACGGCCATTCCTTGCGAGGTTCGGGCTGCGGGGCGGCTAGTCTTGCTCGGAAAGCCATTTCCTAAATTCGCGCGCGATTTGAAGTGTGTTGTCGTCCGCTACTTTTACGCTGGCCTTTTGGTGACTGATGACTGGGATGCCGTTCTCGTACTCCTTTAGCTGAAGGTCGATTTCCTCGAACACCTCATTGCCTTTGCGGTCGCGCACGTAGGTCTTGTTCCCGCGCTTGTCGTGACCTACGTGGTTCGCCACCGCCATGAAGACTTGATAGTCGCTCATGCGCTCAGCGGCTTGCTCCATTGCGACCTGCTGCTCGGTCTTGCGCTGAAGAACAAGCACGCTGGTCTGGATGCTCACGAAAGGCTGAAAGGTATCCGGGTGAAGATCGATGCTGGCGAGGATGCGGCAGTGGCGAAGAATCCATTCGCGAACGTAGCCCAGGCCTGGAGAGCCCAGAATCCCATCGGGCAGCACCATCGCGAGGCGACCCGTGCCGGGCTTGAGAAAACGTACGCAGCATTCGATGAAGAGAATCTCCGGCGGCTGGGACTTCTGCACCGCTTCATTCATTTCCCAGCGATCGGCTGCGGCGTCATAGCTCCACGCGTGGCCGAGGTCGTAGCGTTCGAGAATGGCGGGATCGTTAACCGGAATCTTCGATCCGAAGGGCGGGTTGGTAAAAAGAATGTCCATCTTGCCCATGAGCCGACGCTCACGGAGGTCGGCATGCCAGACGGCGGAGTTTTCGAGCGAGTTGCCTTGAAAAAGACCGCCCGCGCCGTCGTTGTTTCATCACCATGTTCATCTTCGACGCCTTTACGAGTTCGGGGTTGAAGTCGATGCCGGTAATGAACTTTTCCGCATAGCTTTTCATGCGGTCGCGAATCGCGTTCTCCGTGCGTTCGACGTTGTTGCCCCACTTCTTGCTTTCCGCAGTTTGAATCTTTGCGATGACATAATTCATCGCCGTGATGAGGAAGCCGCCTGTGCCGCAGGCGGGATCAAGAACGAATTGTTTCTCGCCGGGATCAAGCATCTCAATGGCCATCTTACAGATGTTGCGCGGGGTGAAGAATTCACCGCGGTCGCCGCGTAGATTCGAACCTACGATTTCCTCGTAGGCCCGACCTTTCACGTCGATGTCGCTTTCCAGGAGCGAATACATTTGGAGCTGGCTGACAAGGTATGCGAGGACGCGCGGCTAGGCGAATCGCATCGTTCGCTTCGAAGATTTGCGGATAGTCGGCCTTGACCTCGGCAAACAATTTGTCGATTCGAGCTTTTACTTTCAGCGGGCCGTTAACACCGGCGCGCTCGTTGGCCGCCGCGTAGAATTCAACAACGTCGTTTTGCCGCTCGTCGTGAATCTTGCAGAAGATAAGCTTGAGCAATTCCCAAAACGCTTGCGGCTTTTGCAGACCTTGATTGCCGGCGATGTAATTGTGGCAGCGGCGAAAGGCGAAGAGAAGCGCGTCGGATGTGGCGGGTTTTAGCTGATCGAAGCGTGGTCGCTCGGCTTCATCGTCCGCATTCAGGGAGATCGGGAATTTCTTCGGTGGTAGCCGAGCCGCTTTTGAAAACGCGCCGGTAGCAGAAGCGCTCCATGCCATTCGTCCACATGCCGTAGCGAACGTTTTCACAAGCAGCTATGTAACTGAGAAGCTGACCGACACCTTCCTTCCGGTCATTCGATTTAACTGCAGCCGATTTGCATTCAACGATGATGAACGCTGTTCCTTGCGAATGGGCCGCATCTTCAGGAAAGATTATTATGTCGGCGCGAGGTTTCCGGGTGCCAAGACGGAGCGTGAATTCCAAGGCGATGTCTTTCTTGGCGTAGCCATATTCTCGCACCAGTGACTTCGCGATTTCCTGCCGAACGTACTCTTCAGGCGTCTCGTCGCGTTGGGTCTGGCCGTCAATGAAATCAAGGACTTTGCCTTGTCCGACGATTATTGCGGCTGGAATTTTGGACGTAAGTGGAAGCGTGCCTTGTGACATCGTTGGATTAGTCGCGCGAGGGTATGCAATCCGCTTCACGGGACGCAAGCCTTGGCGCGTGACGGGGTCCGATTTCGGGTGCGGATGCGGTAAACGTCGTAGCCGACGTTGACGCCATCGGCGACGGCGCGCTCGTGCGGATATTCGCTAACGAGGTTCTTATAAAAGAAGCCGATGGCTTGTTTGCCCGGCGTGGCGGTGAGGCCGATGAGGAAGGCGTCGAAGTATTCGAGGACCTGCCGCCAGAGGTTGTAGATGGAGCGATGGCATTCATCGGCGATGATGAAGTCGAAGGTCTCGATGGGGATGGCGGGGTTGTACTGCACGTCGCGCTGGCGATGATCGGCGGCGGCTAACTCGAAGCCGGATTTCTCGTCGATGTCTTCGTTCAGCTCTTCGCCCCGGAGCATGGCGTAAAGGCGCTGGATGGTGCAGATGGTGACGCGCGCGACCGGGTCGAGATGGTTCGAGGTGAGGTGCTGGACGTTGTAGAGCTCGGTGAACTTGCGGCCGGTGTCCGGGGTGACGACTTGATGGAACTCGGCGAGGGCCTGGCGTCCGAGATTGGCGCGGTCGACGAGGAAGAGGACGTTGCGCGCGCCGGCGTGTTTGATGAGGCGATAGGTGAAGGCGCAGGCGGTAAGGGTCTTGCCGGCGCCGGTGGCCATCTGGATGAGGGCGCGGGGTTGCGCTTCGGCAAAGGATTGCTCGAGGTTTGTGATGGCTTCGACGCGGCAGACGCGGACGCCGTCGCCGTTGTAAGGATGCGCGAAGGGCATCTGGGCGAGGCGGTGGCGGAGTGTGTTGGGTTGCTCGAGCCATTCGGCGAGTGTCTCGGGACGGTGGAAGGCGAAGACGCGGCGTGAGCGCGGATGCGGATCGCGTTCGTCGCGAAAGTAGGTCTCGATGCCAGTGGATTCGTAAAGGAAGGGAAGCTTGCCGGTAAGCCCATGACGCAGGAAGTCCGGGAGGTTCTCTGCATAGCTGCCGGATTGATCGGCGACAATCGAGAGACGCGTTCCTGCTTTTTTGGCTTCGATGATACCGACCGGTTTGCGATCGCTCAGCAGAAGGTAGTCGCAGCGACCTTCCTTCAGCGGGACTTCACGAATTGCGATTCCTTCGCCCGCGGAGAGGTCGAGCTGCTTGTAGTTTTGAATCGTCCAACCGCACTTAACGAGCAGCGAGTCGATCTCTTGTCTAGCGAGCTCTTCGGGGGGCGGCATGGAAAGCCTGCCGTTTATACGAGCCAACGGGGAAAAGGAAGGAGGGAAATGCGGAAAGCGAAATGCGAATTGCGGAAAGGTGGAAGGATGAAGGAAGAGTTAAGAAAAATGCGGAATGCGAATTGCGGATTCAGGCGTGATCTCGTCCGCGCGCGGGATTACTTTGCGGGGACGCGGGAAAAGACGCCTTCGCTGCGGACGCTAAGGTTTTCGACTGTCATCTGGGTCGCCTTACCATCAGAGCGGACGAGGAAGGTGACGCCGCTCAAGCCGACGGCGTTCTCGCCTTCGGTTTGGTAAGCAAAGGTGTCGCGGTCGTAATGTTGCAGCGGGAAGACTTTGTTTTGTGGACCGATGGTCATGGCGAGCGCGCCGTTTTGCTCGCGCACGGCAATGTCGCCAAAGAAATCGTTGCGATAGATGCCAGCATAGGCCGCGAGCGGGAGTGCCGCGGCGGGCGAGGCGGGTGGTTTGTGATAATCGAAGCCAGGAGTGAGGCCGAGGACGGCGGGATTGGAGAACGCCTTAGCGAAGACGGCGAACCAGTCCTGCGTCAGTTTGCCGTAAAAGGCGAGGTCGAGAAAGGTGCTGCCGAGCGCTTCGGCGAACCCGATGGGGAAGGCATTGGTGAGCACGGCAATGCCGAGCTGTTCGCCCGGAACGATGGTGACGGAAGTGGCCGCGCCGAGATCAAAGGCGCCGGAGTGACTCAATCGCAACCGCGCCTGATCGTCGTAATAGACGTTCCAACCCAGGCCGTAAAAACTGGGCCTCCCGTTAAATGGATTATGGCCGGTGAGCATTACCGGCTGCCTGGTTTCCAGGAGCGCCTCCTCGCCCACGATGGTTTTGCCTTCGAACTTGCCGTTGCCCAGCTCGAGCCGCATCCATTTGGTCAGGTCGTTAACGGAAGAGCTCACGCCGCCGGCGGGTGATTCCGGATCAGGATCGCGCTGGTATTTCTGCACCCATTTCTCATCGACGCGGACGTGACCGAGAGCTTTGTTCGCGCGGGCGAGAAAATCGGAGTGACGCGAACTGGTGGAGGTCATCCCGAGAGGTTGGTAGAGTTTTTCGTCGGAGGCCTTTTCCCACTCCATCCCGGACGCTTTCGCCGCGGCGACGGCAGCGGCGGTGATGCCGAAATTGGTATAGGCGTAGTGCGAGCGGAAACTGCTTCCGGGACGCTGATAACGGAGGCGACGGAGAACTTCGCCGCGGTTGAAACCCAGGTCTTCGAGGAGGTCGCCGGCGTGGTCGGGCAGGCCGCTGCGGTGAGCATACATGTCGCGGAGGGTGATCTCGCGCGTGACCCACGGATCAAACATGACAAAGCTGGGATCAAGCTCATAAAGTTTTGCATCCCAGTTCCTTTGGCCCTCACTAAGAAGGGCGGAGACGACCGTGGCGCCGATCGGCTTGGAGACGGAGGCGAGCTGAAAAACGGTGTCGGCGTTCACCTCCGCTTTGCTGTTCACATCGCGAACGCCGAAGCCTTTGGCGTAAACAACTTTATCCTGAAAGACGACCGCGATGGCGAAGCCGGGGACGGTGTCGCTCTTCGTCGTGGCGACGGCGTCGAGTGCGCGAACGGCCTGGTCGACCTGGTCAGCGGTAAGGTGGCTCTGTTCCTGCGCCGTCGCGGAGGGGGCGGAAGCGAGCCACAGGGCCAGGAAACCAAGGAGACGGAGTGGGTGACGCGTTTGTCGATTCATCGGGAGGATGATGGGGCGGGAAGGATGAAGAAGAATTACAAAAAACTGAAAACTCAAAACTGAAAGCTGAAAAGCTGAAAAGCTGAAAAGCTGAAAACTGAAAGCGGAAAGCGGAAATTATGAAGAGCTGAAATGGCGAATGGCCGTCACATGGGCGATCTGGACTGAGGAAAAAGCTGAAAGAGTGCAATGCAAGGTACGAACGAGTTAATTGCGCGTGCTTTTGCTTCACGGCCCCGGGCTGAAAATCTCCGGCTGCTGGAGGTGGTATGTCTGGATGAGCATCTCCAAGGGCACGCTTTTAAATATGCAACGACCAGTTCGCGGATCCAGGGGGTTTACCGCTACCGCCTGACTTACGCGGTTGTCGGCAGCGATGGCGAACGCTCGGTCGATGTGATGGTGAAGGCGAAGCCGGACGAGGCTGATATTATTCGCGTTTATCAGGGGCTACTTGATCACGCCGGGATCAAGCTGCGCCGGCCGCTGCCGGAGTTGCTGCGCGATTCCGATTACACCAAGCCGAACCTTAAGGAGACGCGGTTGTTCCGCGATTATCACGAGAGGCTGTCGCCGTTCCTGCCGCCTTCGTGGGGGGAATATGTTGATGAAGCCGCAGGTTACACGCTGCGGCTGGAGGAGGTGCTGCCGCCGGGCAGTTTGATTATTGATCCCAGCGATGACACGGCGCAGCGCTGGCAGCCGGGCTTCTCTGATCTGACCCTGCGCGGGATGGGGCAGCTCCATGCGCGTTTCTACGGCGACTATGACGAGCTGGTGCGCACGGGAGCGTTTTTCGTTTGCGATCGCGAGGTGATGGTACGGGGAACGGAATTGTGGGAGGCGTTGGGTGAGTTTGTCATCGGCGTCTTTCCTGAGGCGGTGACGAGCGAGCTCGCGCGGGAACATCACCGGCTGATCGCGACCCTGCCGGAGTGGTATACGGAGGTGGATCGTATCCCGAAGACGTTGCTCTACGGCGATGTGAACCCGCAAAATCTCGCATTCGCGCGAAACGAAAGCGGGTTCGAGCTGAGCCTGTTCGACTGGGAGCGGGCCACGATCAGCCTGCCAGAACGGGATCTGGCGGAACATTTGATTTACACTTTGCCCCTGGCGTTTACAGCGGAGCAGGCGCGCGCTGAGATCGCGAAGTATGTCGAGGCGTTCGGCGCGGCGGCGAAAACGCGACTCGTGCAGATGGACGCGGCACTGGATTGGATGTTGTCCGATCTGATCATCAATCGTCTGCCGCTGATGATGATTGTGAAGCATGTCGCCGGGAAAAGGGAACACGCGGCCGAGGCTTACGTGAAGGCGCATCGACTCAGGAAAGTGCTGCGAAGCTGAAAGCTGAAAGCTGAAAGCTGAAGGCGGAAGGCGGAGGGGGGCGCGTGGGGAGGTGACGATTTCAAGCTGGCGTTTTTCCATGGGCGAGCTACCAAGGTCGGCATGAAACGTTGTCTCTTTTTCGTCGTTACTTTGATTCTGCTGGGAGCGCCGGCTGGTCTTTTCGCTCAGACTGATGCGGCCAGCGGAGAAACAGAGGTGCGGGATGCGCTGCAGAAATATAGCGCGGCGCTGATGAAGCATGACGCCGCGACGCTGAAGCAGTTCTGGGCCGACGATTACGTCTTCATCAACGCGGCCGGCGAGATCCTGACGAAAGATCGGCGAGTGGCTAATCTCGACTCAGGCGCGACCGCGCTTCCCGATATCGATCTCGGTAAGGACATAAAGGTGCACGTTTACGGCGACGCGGCGGTGGCCACCGCTCAGGTGACGATCAAGGGACAGTATAGCGGGAAGGCGGCCAGCGGCGATTACCAGAGCATGACGGTGTGGGTAAAGCGCGGGGAGGCGTGGCAGCTCGTGGCGAATCAGCTGACGCGGATCGCCGGCAAGGAGTAGAGGGAAAGGCGGAAAGCGGAAATGCGGAATGCGGATTGCGGATTGCGGAGGGGGAAGGGGACTACTGACCGCGGAAAGCAGAAAGCGGAAATGCGGAAAGCAGAAAGCTGAAAGCTGACAACGAACAACGGACAGCGGACAGCGGACTACTGGAATGCGGAAAGCAGACGGGGGAACAGAGGCCATTTGCTCGACAGACTTTTCGGTGGCGTTAAACTCGCCGGATGAAATTTTCGACCGAGTTCGTGGGTCTCCATCCGTACTTCCAAGTGCATCCGGGAAAATTGGAAGCGGCGAAGGCGGTGATCGCGGCCTTCATCGAGAAGACGGCGACGGAGGAGAAAAATATTTTCTACGGGTTTAGTATCGCGGGCGATCAGGTTTTCTGTCGGGAGGGATATGCCGATGCGGAGGGTTTGCTGGCGCATCTGGAGAACGTGGCACCGATGCTGAAAGAGATGCTCAAGGTGTCGGAGGTGGCACGCGTGGAAGTGCATGGCCCGGCCGCCGAGCTGGAGAAATTGAAAGGGCCGATGGCCGATCTGAAGCCGGTTTGGTTTGCGAACTTTGAGGGAAAAAGCTGAAAGCTGAAAGCAGAAAGCTGAAAGCTGAAAGCAGAAAGCGGAAAGCGGAAAGCGGAAAGCGGAAAGCGGAAAGCGGAAAATGCGATGCGAAAGGCGAATTGCGGATTGCGGATCGCTGAAAGCTGAAAGCTGAAATGCGGAATGCGGAATGCGGAAGGGGACTTGCGCGGGGAGCTATTTTAGATTGATCAGTCCATCGAGCACGAGCTGGTAGGGCTGGGAGTCGATCGCGAGGGGGCCGCTCAGGGGTTGATCCAGGCTGGCGATGACGAAGACGACCAGGCCAATGAACATGGCGAAGAAGGCGGTGAGGGTGACCTGCACTCGGCGGTCGATCTGAAGCAGGTAGGTGACGCTGATGGTCAGGATCGCGCCGACGAGCACAATCGCCCACATCACCGGCGGGAGGCCGCCGCCGAGCGCGTGCAGGCGTTTGCGTTGCAGCTCCGTGATGGCGTCGAGCTGATGCAATGTTTCGGCGTGGAGTAGTTGTTGCCCGATCGTGACCGGCTCGAAGGCGATGATGGTGGCGGCCAGTTTGTTGAGCTGGCGCGTGCCGTCATCGGACGATTTGCCCCGGATCTGCGCCGGCCAGGCTTGATGGATGAGAGAGGCGGTGTAGGTGCGGACCTGCCCCTGTAAGTCGGCGCGAAGGGGTTCGGGATAGCCGCTGACGTAGCGATACATGCTGGCGATATTGGCGGCGTCGTCCGAAACGATGTCGCTGACGCTGCTGTAGTTGCTGTAAACGCCGACGGCGATGAGGCCGACGGTAAGGCTGTAGAAGACGGCGATGGCTTCGGCGAAGAAGACGACGTCGTTGTTCATTTCTTCCGTGAGCCGCAGCCGGCCGCCGGTGAGCCATTTGAAAAAGGGTAGGCCGGCGACGGCAAAGAGAATGAAGCCGCCAATGATGATGATACCCCAGAGCCATGCGGGAAAGCGCAGGAGGTGACTCATTGGTGGCTGGTCTAGCGGAAGGGAGGGACGCCGTCAACGGCGGGGAAGGGGAAGGAAAGCGGAAAGCGGAAAGGTGGAAGGTGGAAGGTGGAAGGTGGAAGCTGAAACGCGGAAAGTTGAGAGCAGCAAGCTGAGAGCGGAATGCGGAAATGCGAATTGCGAATTGCGAAATGCGGATTGCGGAAGGTGGACCAGGGACAACTGACAGTTGGAATGCGGAAGGCGGAAGGTGGATAGCGGAAAGCGGAAAGCGGAAAGCGGAAAGCCGGCGAAGGGCAAAAAAGGAAGGGCAATGGCGTCCGCGTGTGTTCTCAAAGCATTGTCAACTGCGTTCGAAAAGTCCCATGCAATCCCGAAAGCGGAAAGCGTCTCTTGATTGCATCACTGCGCCGATAAAATGTTCATTAGAACGTGGCCTCCCTGTTGCAGAGAAAACCATCCGGCGAACATTCCCTTGGCGGATCCCGCTCCTCACAGCCCTTAGCCGTAATCCGAAGATGGTCAACGCGTGCAGGGTCGCGAATGTCTCGCGCAATACGGTATACACCCACCTCCGGAAAGATGCCGGCTTCCGCAGGCAATCGACACGCGCGCTCGACCAGGGCTTCAAGCACGCATATCGTGAGCACGACGGGTCTGCGGCCAGATCCGCGGATTCAGAGCGCAATACACGGTGCTCCCGACGCTTTGCGGTGGTCACGCGACCGACCAGGCGGCATTACAAACTGGCACAACGGACACCCCGCTACGCGCGCGGCCGCATGCGAGCGAAGCGCCGGCAGGTGCGGGTGTTACTTTCGGGTTCGCAAGACTCATTCAGCGATTGCGGGACTGGCCTGTGCCGATTTTCTCCCACGCCTACCGGATGGGGCGTAGCCTTCGGTAGCTGCTTGACGAATACTTGCCTAAGAGCCTTCGTTTTGATGTGTGTGAATGCGCGGCTGCGAATTTACAACTTGAGCTTGAGAGCCCATTTCTCGCTCGTGCAACGACGTTTAAGAGGCTGCCGATGGCGGGACTCGAACCCACACTCCGAATTACCGGAAACGGATTTTAAGTCCGTTGCGTCTGCCATTTCGCCACATCGGCTTTGCGACTGGCATTTTACGCGACTAGCGGCGAGCACCAAGCGCTTTCCGTTACGTCCGCGAAGCGGCGCGAACTCGTAGTAAAGAGCAGAAACCAATCACAAAGGAGTTTTTTATGGCAGACAAATTAGCTGGGAAAAAGGTGGCGATTCTGGTGACAGACGGATTCGAACAGGTGGAGATGACGGGACCGCGGAAAGCGTTGATCGATGCGGGCGCGGATGTGCGGCTGATCTCGCCCAATTCGGATATGATCCAGGGAATGCACCACGCGGAAAAGGGCGACACGTTTAACGTGGATTTGCAGCTCTACGATGCGAAGCCGGAAAACTTCGACGCGCTCATGATCCCGGGTGGGTTGATGAACCCGGATGTGTTGCGATCGTCGGAACCGGCGTTGGAATTTGTGCGGCATTTTTTCCGCGAAGGCAAACCGGTCGCGGCAATTTGTCATGCGCCGTGGGTGTTGATCGATGCCGGTGTGGTTCGTGGCAGGACGCTGACATCCTGGCCGGCGATCAAGTCGGACGTCCGTAACGCCGGTGGGTTGTGGCTGGACGAGGAAGTTGTCGTCGATAAGGGATTGGTGACGAGCAGAAAGCCAGATGACATTCCCGCGTTCAACAAGAAGATGATTGAGGAATTTGGGGAAGGACGGCACCGGCCACAGCCGATCGCGGTGGGCGCGGGTTTCGAAACCTCGATGGCCTGAGGAACGCACCGCTTCGGTTGTAAAGTTGCACGCGAGACGCGGGCGCTACGAGGGAACGGTGAGTGATCGAAGCCGCACGCGAGACGCAGGCGGCACAGCGAAAATCGCCGGCCTAAACGCAGCCGGATTCGTGTGCTTCTGCGAAGTAAGGATAATGAAAACTTACCTAATCCCTTTCGCGATTCTCGCCACGATCGTCATTTTTATCTCTGGATGTGCGACTGAGCCCGCGTCGACCACAACGACGACCCATACGGAAAGCACCGCCGTTCATTAGGCGGCGTGATGGGAGGGGAAGAGGGGTTCGGCGGCGTGCCCGACCAGTTTTTTTCGTGCCGGTCGTCGTATACGACAGCCGATTTGCGCGTGTTAAATCCTAGCGCTTAAGGCGCGAGTGAGACTTAGACTCGCCAGGTTTGTGGCTGGTTTCGTTGCGCCTTTAGACGACTCGAAGTTCATCGTCACACATACGACTAATGCCGATTTCAGCGAATTGTGCGACGACGCCGAAAGAGGCGAGTGGAGAAAACGGCGGCCGTTAACGCGATAATCGGTATGAGGGCATTCATTTCCGGGACCACCGGCATGTCGGCTGCAAAAGCGACGGGGAGCACATCGTCCGCCGAGGATGCGACCGAGTAGAATTGAAACATCCCAAAATCTGGCAGGTTAACGAACTTGTTATCCTTTGCGCTGCCGAACGTGGCCAGCTCGGTCCCCAATTTCCCTGCGCTATTGGAACCGTAAAGACTGAACGCTTCCCCGCTTTCGACGCTTCCAACTTTGATCTGTCCGTTGATGAAATCCTGACCGAGAATCGCACTCAAGTCGAGCTGGATGAAGTTTACGGGGGCGCCGTCGCTCCGAGTCTGGAGTTCGTTGTGCAGGGTTCCCACTAATCCCAGACCAAGATCGCCGCTGTTGTTCTTGAAGAACAATTCTCGCGCCGCGCCTATTCCTCCGTCGTTGTCGAAGCCGGTCGCTGTGAAGAACGTGGTTTCGAAAGGATAAGTAATTGTTGAGGAACCGACTGGCGCATTCGCGGCAGTTGGATTGAGAGCAACCATCGACGCGGAGGCACTCGACGCGCCCAGCAGGCCCGCCAACGCAAACATCTGAATCCACTGTCCGGGTGTGATCTTGATTTTCAAATTCATACGCCAGTGATTCCGAGGTTACGAATTCGCTGCACTTTCGATAATTGTCCCGGCACGAGTCAAGACTGATCTGAGGGAAGATTGCGCGTCCGGGGCGCGGCGCATCCCTGCGTGGTGTTAACAACCCAACAGCTCTCGAGGTCGTGAACTCTGTCCCCGCGGGGGTGAGTATGCAAACGCCGCAAACAGAAGTGGCTTTCGGCAGAATGCCGAAGTCCGAACCGGAGTCACCTAGCCCACGCAGAATGCGTGCGCTTCCTAAGTCCAGGCAACCAGTGCAGCGGTTGATCTCCACAGATCAATCAGGGAGCACATTGGGTTCTCTTCACTGCTCGATCGCTTGCCGTCGTTCACGCTGACGCTGCAAAGCGTGCTTGAAACGACGCGGTGCCGAGTCTGCTCGCGCGTGAATCCCGCAACGATCGGAGAGCAGGCACGGCCAGTGCTACTCCGGCTTTTGTGGCTACTCGCTCAGCGCTGGATCACAGGGGTATTGAAGGAGTGTTTGACGAGATTGATTGCGGCCAGGCAATCGCTCTCTTTGAAGTACCCCTCGCCAGAATTGGCGATAATCCGCTTGTTCGACGCCTGGAGCTGCCACCGCCACTGCCCGGCGTAATCGATAAAGGTTACATACTGCATAATGGCGGCAGGGATAGCGAGCTATCAAACCGGAGTCGAGGCGAATTCGATGTCTGATCGCCCGACGAAGCAGTTCAGGTGCCGGTACTTCCACGATGGCGCCTGGTGGGGCTTGCAGATCACCGCATATGACTGGCATGACGCAGAGATTCGAGCTCAAAAGCTCGGTGCGCAGTTGGACGGTGAAGTCGGAGCGACCGTTCCGGCTTTGCCCGGAGCTGGAATCGCTGTTCGTGTCTGGACGACTCTAAAAAATTTGCGGGGTCGAAAAGGGTAATTCAAGTCGCTTCGGACAAGGCGATGGGATTATCGAGCAGAGACTCGGAAGACAGGCGTCCTCGGCTGTCCACTTGGAAAGCAGCAACACGCGACTGCTCCGGCGCACCGGCGAAGATCCCGTGTAACGAGCACATGCTTCGAAGTCAGAATTTGCTTGTGGCCTTGCCGTTAGACTTGGTAAACCTGCATTTGCCTCCCATCCTTTCAATGAGTCTGAAAATGCATCGTTAGGGAAAATATGGGACAGGCATACGCCTTGCTTAAAGAATTGATACAGCGTGAACAAGGAACAAAAAGGCCAGCCTGAGCCAGAACCGAAAAAGCCACCTGTCAAGTTGGGTGACCTCGAGCCGCAGCGGGATCCCAAAGGCGGATTTTGCATCGCCCCTAAAGGGTCGAAGCTGGACGCCGGCAGTAGCGCCGGTGAATCCCGTTCCGGCGGCAGTCTCCTGCAACGCCGCCCGTCGCTGGAACCGCAGGACAATACGATTGTTGCAAAGCGGGATCTTCGAATTGAAATCAGCCTGTTATCCGAGCGGATTGAGCAGTCCGTTCAGAGACTGGAAGCAGGGAAAATCACCCAACACGAAGCGAATCAGGTTGCTGTCGAAGCGCACCGAATGATCAAGGTGTTGCAAACCGCTCTGGATGTCTTGGACGAAGAATGGGGACGGCAGCGATAGCTCTGAGAGCTTTGCGATCGAAATTCGCCTTCGCACGGTAACGTTCCTTCGACCCGCTTCTTCGTCCAAGTGACGCGAACTCTCATCTCTGCGCACGATCCCAAGCCCGAAGCCGAGGGGATCGCGTATTTCAAGCTGGCGCCACCGAGTGAGAGCACAAACGTCGTCCCGCTCGCCTTGGAATTCCGCTGATTTTGTCAGTTTTTTGTCAGTACGGGCGCCCGGCTACGCTTCTATACGAACAGGCGGGGGCGGGAATCGAACCCGCGAATAGAGGTTTTGCAGACCCCGACCTTACCACTTGGCTACCCCGCCGCTGTGCACGCAGATTATCCAGCGACTGGCCGGACTGTCAACGCGCGGCAATTTCTAGAACCGTGGCAATGTCCATCGTGCTTGCCGCAGCGACGTAACTCGGCCGCGAAACCAGATTGGCGATTGCGCAGCGACACGCCTGCGTCTACAGCCGCGCCGGCGGTGGTGAACGCACGCCTATCGTCGCGATACGCCGGCCAGGTCAGTCTCGTTGACTGATTGCTCTGCGGATTTCGCAGATCGGGGCTGCCAGCCTGTTGGTTTCGGCTGCCAGTCGAAACTATCTTTTTCTGATTTGAGGGACACCAACTTCACTGATGCCAACAAATCGATGGTGGAATCCCTCATTGGCGATTGTGCTGGCGACATACCTGCCTCTACAGCGGCGCCTGCTGTGGTTTTTTCTTACTTCGCCACTTCCGCATCCGAGATAAGGCCGCCACTCGCCGTGGGCGGGACGAACCCGATCGCCGCAAGCTGACTGCGCAATTGAATTTGCGCATCTGATGTCTTGGCTCTGGTAATTGGAACTTCGAGCGACGACAGATATCGTCGAGGCGTGACCAGCCGATCCATCGAATTTTTCGCGCGCGCACAAATGCGCATTCCTGGCGGCGTAAATTCACCAGTGCGCGCGTTTCGCGGTGTCGGTGGCGAGCCGTTCTTTGTCGAACGCGCGGAAGGCGCGCGAATCTGGGATGTC
Organism: Chthoniobacterales bacterium; assembly: GCA_038232335.1. GTDB lineage: Bacteria > Verrucomicrobiota > Verrucomicrobiia > Chthoniobacterales > UBA10450 > JACCXL01. The sequence continues at coordinate 26,475 of JBBSIA010000014.1, read as the reverse complement.
GATGGTCGCGAATATATCGATTATGTCGGGACGTGGGGTCCTGCAATTCTCGGCCACGCGCCCAGGATCGTAGTCGACGCGATTGCGGACGCCGGAGCGCGCGGCGTCAGCTTTGGAATCCCAAATCCCCTCGAAGTGGAGATGGCCGAGCTGATCTGCGCGTGGGTCCCGTCGATCGAGAAAGTGCGGATGGTGAACAGCGGAACGGAAGCGACGATGTCCTGCATCCGTCTGGCGCGCGGCTTCACTGGCCGGAACAAAATCATTAAGTTCGACGGCTGTTATCATGGGCACGTTGATTCGTTACTCGTGAGCGCCGGCAGCGGCGCGCTCACCCATGGCCGCCCTGATAGCGCGGGCATCCCGCAGGCGTTGGTCGACCTCACAATTTCGCTGCCCTTCAGCGACATCGATGCGGTGCGCGCGGCTTTCCGGGAAAACCAACGCGATATCGCCGCCGTCATTCTTGAGCCGATTCCCGCCAACGCAGGGCTTTACTTCGCGCGCGATGATTTCCTTGAAGGCCTTCGCGGGGAGTGTGATCGAACAGGCGCAGTTTTGATTTTTGACGAGGTCATGACCGGGTTCCGTGTCGCGCGCGGCGGCGCGCAGGAGATTTACGGAGTCACCCCTGACCTGACCGCGCTTGGCAAAGTCATCGGGGGCGGTTTGCCTGTCGGCGCTTTCGGGGGTCGCGCCGAGATCATGGATCAGCTTTCGCCGGAGGGACCGGTTTATCAGGCGGGAACACTTTCGGGAAACCCCCTCGCGATGGCCGCGGGGTTGGCGCAGTTACGTGAGCTCGACCGGATCGATGGGTGGACCATTCTGGAAGAGCTCGGCGCGCGCTTAGAAGAAGGTGTGGGAAGCGCGATTTGTGATCGTCATCTGCCGCTCGTTTTCCATCGCGTCGGCTCGATGTTCTGTCTTTTCTTCACCTCGCATCCCGTGGTTGATCTGGCGAGCGCGAGGCGCAGTGATATCGGGAAGTTCGCCCGCTATTTCCACGGCTGCCTCGATCGTGGTATTTACTTCGCGCCGTCGCAGTTTGAAACCGGATTTGTTTCCATTGCCCACCGGCCGGAAGATATCGACTTCACAATTGAGGTCACGCGTGCCGCGCTCACCGCGGTCTTCTAAAGGCGCTCGGGGTTCTCCTTCCAAAAGCGAAGTTTTCGCATCCATTTCGCAGCGGCACGGTGCGATTCACTCGGCGAACGCGTTTGCGCGTCGGAACACAGGCTTCCAAGCCTGTGGGGCTAACAGGCATTCTTGCCTGTTCACGGAGCTCCGCTGGCCCCACAGCCAGGATGCTGCGTTCTACTTCCTGCCAGCTTTCAACAGAGCACTCATCCTCTCCGAAAAATCTGTGGAGTGGGATCGGAAATCTGTGGATGCCTCGCCGCCGGTTCATAGTCCGATCTGTTTCGGCGGAACAATGACAACCGCAACCAGTGCAAGTGACGAATTTGTTGTCGCAGCCTTGTTCGGATTTGGCTAAGACACACAAATGAACAACCTAAAAGAGTCTCTCGACGCCGGCATCGCGCGCTGGAATCTCCTCGAACATCCATTCTACCGCGCGTGGAACAACGGCACACTTCCGGTCCCGAAATTGCGACGTTACGCGTCGGAATACGGCAGCTTCATCGGGACCATCGCGGAGTGCTGGCGCGCCGTCGGTGAGGAAAGCACCGCCGCGGAAGAAGATATCCATTTCACAATGTGGCAAGATTTTGGGAAAAGCATCGCCGCCAATGCGGTTGGTTCGGCTTTACCGGCCACGAAAGCGCTGGTGCGCCGCAGCAGGGCGTCCGCTACTGCTCCAGCAATTACTCTTGGTGCTCTTTACGCTTTCGAAGCGCAGCAGCCTCGCACGACGGCGTCGAAGCAGGAAGGATTGCAACAGTTCTACGCAGACCTCGGTGCGAATGATACCTATTTCCGGGTGCACATGAATGAAGAGGACGAAGCGAATATCCTGCTCCGCAAAATGGAGACGCTCGGGGTGGTCGATCAGCAGAAAGGGGTTGCCGCATGCGAAGAGATGTCGCACTCGCTCTGGGACGCGCTCACTGCAATTGACGAGGCGACCTGAGCCTGCACATTCAGCGACGAGCCGTTTCATTCCGCCGTGCGCGCCGTTAGATGTCTCCATCACGTCACCGCCATCTGCGGTCCCGCGCAGGAAAATCTGGATTTTTACTCCGGCGTTCTCGGAATGCGACTGGTCAAGCGCAGCGTCAATCAGGACGACCCAGGGACGTATCACTTATTCTACGCCGATGCGGAAGGGCATCCGGGGACCGACCTCACATTTTTTCCATGGGCGCAGATGGCCCCAGCTCGTAGTGGATATGGGCTGAGCACCGAAGTTTCCCTGGCCGTGCCGCCCGGCAGTCTCGATTTCTGGAGTGCCCGGTTGGAGCGCGCCGCGGTGGAGAATGCCGCTCGCGAGAACCGCTTCGGACAGGACCTCATCGGTTTCGCCGATCCGCATGGCATGCGCCTCGCACTCGTTGAAAGCGACGACGCATCGACGCGAAGATTTTCGCCGTGGCAGGAGAGTCCGGTGCCGGCGGAGTATCAGGTCCGCGGGCTGGAGGGCGCGCGTCTCGTGGTCCGCGATCTCGCGCCGACGGCGGAGTTTATTTCCGAGGCGATGGGCTTTACCCACAGGGCAAGCGAGGACGGCTGGCACGGTTATGGCGTCGCCGGCGGAAAATCAGGCTGCCGTGTGGATGTGCGCGAAATGCCTAACGAACGCCGCGGCGCCTGGGGAACCGGCAGCATTCATCACCTCGCCTGGCGCGTTGACGACGAAGCCCATCAACTTGAAGCGCGAGAACGCGTGACCGAAGGAGGGGCGCGTCCTACGCCGGTGATCGATCGATTCTGGTTCAAATCCGTTTATTTTCCCTCTCCCGGCGGCGTGCTTTTCGAGCTTGCAACGGACGGACCGGGTTTCGCGGTCGATGAAGATCGCGCGCATCTCGGCGAGTCGCTCGTCCTGCCGCCATGGCTGGAGCCGGATCGCGCCGCGATTGAACACAGACTTCCCAAGCTCACGTCTCCCACTTAATTGTAGGACCCGCATGAATCGCACACACATTAAATGGCTGCCGATCCTCATCGCCGCGCTCTTCTTTGGGTATCAATATTTCACGTCCGAGAAATTTGTGAACCCGGAGACGGGAAGGAAAGCTCGAGTCGGACTTTCCGAACGCCAGGAAGCTGCTCTCGGCCTGCAAAGTTACCAGCAGGTGCTTTCGCAATCACAGACGATCGACTCGGGTCCTGAGCTTGAGATCGTGAAACGGGTGGCGAGCCGGCTCGAAGGCGCCACGGGAGCTGCGGCCAAGGACTTTGCCTGGGAGGTATCTTTAATTCGCGATCCGAAGGTCAACGCGTTTTGTCTCCCGGGAGGCAAGATCGTCGTTTACACCGGAATTCTCCCGGTCGCGCAAAACGAAGCTGCGCTCGCGACCGTACTTAGCCATGAAATGGCGCACGCGACTTCGCGTCACGGCGCGCAGCGTGTGCTCGAACAAAATCTCACGCAGACAGCGATGACGGGTGTCGCAGTCGCGGTCTCGAGCGAGGATTATAACCGCCAGCGTTTGATCATGGGAGCGCTCGGCGCCGGCGCGCAGTTCGGCGTGCTGATGCCCTTTGGCCGAAAGCAGGAATCCGAAGCGGACCAGATCGGCCTCACATACATGGCGCGCGCCGGTTACGACCCGCGAGAAACCATTCGATTCTGGAAGCGGATGGAATCAGCCGGTGGAAATCAACCGCCGGAATTCCTTTCCACACATCCATCGCACGGCACGCGCATTCAGCAGCTTGAGAGTTGGATGCCCAAAGCCATCGAGGAATACAATCGCGCTGCCAAGTAGCCTTGCGCCTTTTCGAGGTTCGGATGTGGCGCAACTTTCAAAGCTGCGAATCTCCAATCAGCAAGTTGGAAACTTGCTCTACCTTCCGATTCGTTAGGCGGCTTTCTTCGTCTGCTGCCGTGCGGCCCCTTTCGTAGCTTTTTTGGTCGAAGCGACTGCCCTTTTTTTCAGAGTCTGCGACTTCGCCAGGCTTTCCTGCAGCACTGCCACCAGGTCGATGACCTTCGTCGAAGGCTTCTTTTCCTTCGGCTTTTCTTCGATCTCCTTCCCGCCAGATTCCACTTTCTCCTCGATCACCTCCATCAGCGCTTCCCGGTAATCGTCGTGGTATTGTTCCGGATCCCATTTCGAACTCATGCTGTCCACCAGCGCTTTCGCCATCTCTTTCTCGCGTTTGCCGACCTCGAGTGACTTCGGCACATTCAATTTTCCGGGATCTGAAAGCTCCTCTGCGAAATGCATCAATTCGAGCACAAGTGCCTGTTTCGAAGCTTTCACGCCCGCGAGATACTGGCGCGTTTTGATTACCACTTTCGCGATCCCGACCTTTTTGCCGTCGGCCAGCGCCTCGCGCAAGAGTGTGTAAGCCTTGTCGCCACCCTTCTGCGGCTCGAGATAATACGGCTTGTAGAAATACATCGGATCGATCTCATCGACGTCGACGAAATCCTGGATGTCGACCGTCTGAGTCGCTTCGAGATCGACGCGCTGGAAATCTTTTTCGCCGAGCACGACAAATTTGCCCTTCTCGTACTCGTAACCCTTCACGATCTGATCCCACGGCACTTCCCTGCCGTCCTTTTCAGCCACGCGCTTGTAGTTGACGGGGCTGTGGTCGGCCGCTCGGAGTAGCCGGAATTTCAGATCCTCCTTCCGGGTCGCCGGATAGAGGGCGATCGGAATATTAACCAGTCCGAAGCTGATACTGCCTTTCCAGATTGCGCGCATATCTCTAATCTTCGCACACCACGCCTTCTCTGCGCGGACTAGATGCCGCCAATCCAGATTGGTGGGTTGCGCCAAAAATCTCAAAGCCCGCTGAACAGCGAGAACTGCCCCCCAATCCAATTTTCCATGCAAACAAACCAGCCACACCAAGCACATAAGCGAACCGCGCTGCGATCTACCTTCTTGGTGTTTGCCATCCACCTTTCACTTGGTCGCACGCCGTTCAGGGCTCTCGGTCGCTGATCTTGTGTCTCGTTAGATCTTCAAACTCTTTTGTGGAGTAGCATTTTGAATGGATTAGGGAACCTGCAATGAATAAGACGATTCGAGGCAGCTGCCTCTGCGGAGGAGTGCGTTTTGAGGTCGAACCGCCCTTCATCCGGGCAAATCACGAGCTGATGCCGAACCTTGCGCGGGCGATCCTCTGACCGGAAGTCTTGCTCGTCCCTCAGCAGCCGCGGTTCGCTCAAGCAGCCTGTTCGAGCTGTTCGCGCGTGATCCCGCGCAGCTGGAACAGTCGCAGGAGTGTTTCTTCGATCAGATTGTTTGGACACGATGCACCGGCGGTGATACCGACCACGATCGGGCCGGCTGGCAACCAGTCGCGCGCCACCACTTCTTTCCTTTCGTGCAAGTTGTAGTGCAGAATTTCGGTGTCGGAGAGTAATCTCGAGGCATTCAGGACGAAGAAGGTCGGCAGTTTCTCCTCGCCCATTTCCGCCAGGTGCGATGTGTTCGAGCTGTTGTAGCCGCCGACGACGAGCAGCAGGTTTAACGGCACGTTCAGTAACTCGCGTAAGGCATCCTGCCGTTCCTGGGTCGCGCCGCAGATGGTATCGAAGAAACGGAAATTATTCACGGCCAACTCCGCGCCGTCGCGGTCGATGATCGCCTGGCGAATGCGCCGCTGCACCTCTTCGGTCTCGCCCCGGAGCATCGTCGTCTGATTGGCGACGCCAATAGTCCGCAGGTGGAGATCAGGATCGAAATCCTGGGAATAGGCGCCGCGGAACTTCTCGAGAAACGCCTGTTTGTCGCCGCCACGCCGGATGTAATCGCAAACGTTATCGGTTTCCGCGAGCGTGAGCACGACCAGATAATGCCCTTTGCCGTCGCCGAGCGCGCGCGAGCTTGTCGCCTTCGTTTCCTCGTGCTCGGCTTTGCCGTGAATGATCGAGGTGGCCGACTCGCTCGCATACTTGCGGACGCGTTTCCAGACACTCATGACGTCGCCGCAGGTGGTATCGACGATCTGGCACCCGAGCTCCTTGATTTGCTGCAAGGTGGAAAGCTCAGTGCCAAACGCCGGCACGATGACGACATCGTCCGAACGTAGATCCGCGATATCGGCCTGCTTATTTTTCCCCATCAGGTTCTTGATGCCTAACGAGGAGATCTGCTCGTTAACTTCGGGATTGTGAATGATCTCGCCGACGATGAAAAGACGCCGGTCCTTGAAAACTTTGCGCGCTGCATACGCGAGATCGATCGCGCGCTCGACACCATAGCAAAAACCGAATTGCTTCGCCAGCCGCACCGTTACTCCGCCCACGGAAATGATTCCTCCGGCCCGGCGCACCTTATCCACGATGTCGCTTCGGTAATGCGATTCAACCTGCTGCTGCACAGCGGTCATCACTTCCGGCGTGCGCAAGTTCACTTTCTGGTGCGCGATTGTGCCGCTGGAGATCAGGTTGGTGCTCACGATGCTTGCAGGAACTTGCCTGCGATCGGGTTATTCCTCAAGCAGCGGCCCGGATGGCGCTTGAAACGCGGCCTCGGAGATGCTGATGTGCGGATCGGGGTCGGGCGCCTTTGAATCGTCGATGCGCTGCACCTTGGGACCGATGGTCGCGTCTTCCGGTTGCGAGGCGGCGATGTTCACGAGGGTCCCGCTATGCACGAGCGCGAAGAATTTCGGGGCGGCCTCGCCATGCAAGCGAATGCAGCCGTGAGTGCGCGGGTAGGGATGGACGAAACCCTGGTGGAAACCGTAGGCGGGGGCAAATTCGCACCAGTAACCCATGGGATAGCCAACGTACCGACCCGGCCCGCCCTGGCCCTCAGAGGGCACAACCTTGTTGCCGACGACCCGGAAGCCATAGGAACCGGAGCGTTTGTGTTCCTGCTTTGAGTAAATCGTGAAGTTACCCTTCGGTGTCGGCTTGGCCGGAATCCCGACCGAGCACGCGGCGGCCATCAGGCAACGGTCGCCTTCCATGACATAAACGTTCTGCTTCGCGAGGGAGACCTTGACGCGCACTTTCGAGGGGTCCTGCGCGCGATGCGCGGCGACGTGGTAATTGCCACCAGCACTGGGTGCGGTGCCGCAACTGGTGAGAAAGATGGCAGCGGCCAAGGCCGCGACAGACAAGAACAATCGGAAGTAAAGTCGCATAAGTAATTACTGGAAAAGCGCAAAGACGCCGGTTTGTCAACCAAAGCGACGGGAATAAGCCGCCAGTTATTCACGGGGCGCAACGGCCGGAATCCGCCCCGCTCTCACCATACGCGTCTCGAGGTTCGGGCCCGCGTTCGCATAAAAAGGATAGTTCGCTCCGTCCCCTGCGAAGCGATAGCGCCAGTGTTTATACATCCAAAGCCAGGGCGCGGGATCGCGGCTGACCACAGATTCAAATCGATTCCAACAGGCCTGGGTGACCTCCTTCTCCGTCGCTCCTTCTGGGAAGTCGATCTGGGGACCAACGACGACTCGGCACCGGCCGCGCGGCAGCGGATAGGCGATGACCGGGATGATGGGGGCGCCTGTTCGGCTGTGAAACCACGCGTGCGCGAACGTCACGCAGGTTTTCAATCCGAAGCATTCGATGAACACGCTCGGTTGCGACGTGGGCAGGGTGAGATCGGTCAGAATGGCAACGTGCCGCCCGCGTTTCAATGCCTTGAACATGCGGATGATCGCTCCTTCCCGGCTCGCGATCTCGTGACCGGAATGCTGGCGCAGCCGAGCGAAAATTGGCTCGAGCAGCGGATTCTTGAACTCCTGCGCAAGGATCAGCAGTGGCACTCCGCAGAAACCCATTGCCTTTGCGGCCCACTCGAAATTTCCATAATGAAACGTCACGAAAACACAGCTGCGTTTGCGCGCCATCACGACCGCCGATTCATCGAACTGCACATCCATCCAGCGATGAAAGTTTTCTCGTGTTAGTCGTGGCGACCAGAGTAGATCGAGCATGGTCCGCGTGAAATGTTGATACGACTCGCTCGTGACCTTCGCGCGGTGTGCCGGCGTGATTCGCTCACCAAAAGCCGCTTCCAAATTAGCGAGCGCGACTCGTCGTCCTGGCAAATCCACGCGTGCGCCGATTGCGCCGAAGAGCTGCGCGATCCAAAAGCAGAGGCGCCGCGAGAGCCGTGGCACAATCGCGGCCGTCCACGCCACGGCGCACCACTCCAGGCGGTAGCGAATTGGTTTGGGCTCTGCGCGCATCGCGCAAGTCTATAAGCGATCCAGCTCCGTTGGAAAGGGGCCGATAGGGTGCCCTAAGGGAAGGGGAGATCCCGGGCGGGTGAGCGAGCGATTTAAGTTATCGCGGAGGTGGATCCTCCCGGGGAGCACAGGCCGCCGACCTGTCGCGCTGGGCCGGCGCATTCGGCGAGGCGGGTGATGATCTCTCGAATTCCTCTCGAATAAGACGTCAAGGGGATGTTTCCGGCGAGCCGCCGAAAACGACAGGCCAGCGGCCTGTGCTCCCCGAAGGCTTCCCGCTTCGGAAACGCGCTGTAATTGACTTGAACCGGTTCGATTTTACTTTGCCCAGTCGGGCGCGCCGTCGCGCGAGCTACCGTGAAAAGTGTCCTTTTTGTCTGTACCGGAAACATCTGCCGCAGCCCGATGGCGGAGGGGTTGTTCCGTCGATTAGTGGGCAACCGCCACGACATTGAAGTGGCTTCCGCCGGTGTTAATGCGGTGCGGGGCCAACCCGCCAGTCTGCACGCGGTCGAAGTCCTCGAGCGTTCAGGTGTCGATATCCGGCGGCTGCGCAGCCAGCCGCTCACGGCCACGATTGTCGAGCGCGCCACGCACATTTTTGCGATGACCGGCGCGCATCTCGACACGATTCAAATGCTCTTCCCCCACGGGGCGGAGAAGTCATTTTTGCTGCGTGAATTTGAAGAGCCGGGGACAACCGTCTGGCGCGATGTGCCGGACCCGATCGGATGCGGTCGCGATGTTTATGAACTTTGCGCCGAGACGATTAAAAACGCTTTACCGAGCGTTCTGGCATTCGTAGAACAAAATGAAATCGCAATGCCCGCGAGCGCGCGCAGCGGCGGAACTTCTTCTTATCTTATGGGCGATTTACCACGTCACACGGAATCCGCGACTTATCTGCCGGATGCGAATCCCAAGACTGGCGCGTTACGCAAAACCGATCCCGAGATTTTCGACGCGATCGCGGCGGAGGAAAAACGGCAGCGGGAAAATATCGAGCTGATCGCTTCGGAAAACTTCACGAGCCGCGCGGTCATGGAGGCGCAGGGTTCCTGCCTGACGAACAAGTACGCCGAAGGCTACCCGGGGAAGCGCTGGTACGGCGGCTGCGAAAATGTGGACACGGTCGAGCAGCTCGCGATCGAGCGGGCGAAGCAGCTTTTCGGTGCCGACCACGCAAACGTCCAGCCGCATAGCGGCGCACAGGCGAACATGGCGGTTTACTTTGCCGCCATCAACCCAGGCGACAAGATCCTGACCATGGATCTCGCGCACGGCGGCCACCTCACGCACGGACATCCCGCAAATTTCTCAGGCAAGTTTTACCAGGTCACGCATTACGGCGTCGATCCGAAGACGGAGCAGATCGATTACGACGCGCTGGAGAAACAGGCTCAGCAGGTGCGGCCGGCCATGATCACCGCCGGCGCGTCCGCGTATCCACGCACCCTGGACTATCCGCGGCTTCGGCAGATCGCTGATTCTGTCGGCGCGCTTCTTTTTATCGACATGGCGCATATCGCCGGTCTCGTCGCCGGCGGCCAGCACCCGAGTCCGATTCCGCACGCGCAATTCGTCACAACCACAACCCACAAAAGCCTGCGCGGTCCGCGCGGGGGAATCGTCCTTTGCGAGCGGCATTTCGCAAAAGAGATTGATTCGATGCTATTCCCTGGCATTCAGGGCGGTCCGCTCATGCACGTGATCGCGGCAAAAGCGGTTTGCTTCCACGAAGCGCTCCAGCCGCAGTTTCGCGATTATCAACGGCAGGTGGTGTTGAATGCAAAAGCGCTCGCCGCAGGCCTGACGAAACACGATTATCGGATCGTCTCCGGCGGCACCGATAATCACCTCATGCTGGTCGATATCCGGCCCAAGGATTTGAATGGGCGCCAAGCGCAGGAGTTGCTCGATCGCGCCGGAATCACGGTGAACAAGAATGCGATCCCGTTCGACACCTTCCCGATTTTCAAACCCGGCGGTATTCGCATCGGCACGCCGGCAGTCACGACCCGCGGAATGAAAGAAGAGGAAATGCTCGAGATCGCAGAGCTGATGGATGAAGCCTTAATCGGCCGAAATGATGATGCCGCGCTCGAGCGGGTCCGTGACAAGGTGCGCGAACTGACACGCCGGTTTTTGCTACCTTCGTAATTGCCGGAGAGATCGCATCCGACGCGACAGCCGCCCCCCGAATCACGCTCGCTTCTTTTCGGCCTTCGTAGTCTAACTCTCCCGGTTGCGTCAGAATTCGCCAGCATCGCATTCACATCCTGTGCAGAGTCGCCGTCTCTCCGACCAGAGTTTGCGCTCCAGGATCGCAGTCGCTGCTGTTTTGCTTATCGCAGAGTCCGAGATTTGCGTAGTGTGGCCGGCAACTTTTCGCCATGACAGCTTCCCATCAACCGCAGCCTAATCCGTTGCGCGAGGGGCTCGCCAACCGGCCAGTGCCACAGGCATGCGCGCTGGTGATTTTCGGCGCCACCGGCGATCTCACGCATCGGAAGCTCATCCCCGCCTTGTATAACATCGCGGCCGACGGCGAGCTGCCCCCAGCGGTGACTGTCGTTGGCGTCGCGCGGCGCGATAAAACAGATGAAGGCTTCCGCAAAGAGCTCGAAGAAGCGACGCGAAAATTTTCGCGTCAGACTGTGCGCGACGAGCTTTGGAACGGCTTCGCCAAATCGATCTTTTACCACAAAAGTGAATTCCACGACCCCGCCGGTTACAAGTCGTTAGGCGAACGGCTCGAGCAGATCGATCGAGAACGCGGCACCGCCGGCAACCGGCTTTTCTATCTCGCGGTCGCGCCAGATCAGTTCGAGCCGATCGTGAAAAATCTTCGCGCAGCTGGTTTGAACAAGACGCGCGAAGGGAGCTGGGTTCGCGTAATTGTCGAGAAACCGTTTGGCACCGATCTGCCGTCAGCGAAGGAACTAAATCGCGTCGTCCGCAGCTCGTTCTCGGAAGAGCAGACCTACCGGATCGATCATTTTCTCGGGAAAGAAACAGCGCAGAACATCCTCGTCCTCCGTTTCGCGAATGCGATTTTCGAGCCGCTTTGGAATGCGCGCTACGTCGATCACGTGCAGATCACGGCCGCTGAAACTCTCGGGGTTGAAGGACGTGCAGGTTATTACGAAGGCGCGGGCGCGCTCCGCGACATGGTGCAGAATCATCTTCTGCAACTGCTCTGCCTCGTGGCGATGGAACCGCCCACCGATCTGGGCGCGGACAGCATTCGTGACGAGAAAGTGAAGGTGGTGCGCTCGCTGCGCCGCTTCGACCCGACCAGCGTGGCGAATAATGTCGTGCGCGGCCAGTACGCGCAAGGCGCCATCAACGGCGAGCCGGTGGCGGGTTATCGCGAAGAAAAAAACGTGAACCCGGACTCGAAAACCGAGACGTTTGTGGCGCTGCGCTTGTCCGTCGATAACTGGCGCTGGGCCGATGTGCCCTTTTATGTGCGGGTCGGCAAACGGTTGCCGAAGTCGGGCACCGAAATCTCCGTTCACTTCAAAAAGGCGCCGCTCGTTTTGTTCAATCGAGAAACCTCGGCCATGGATCAAAACGTCCTCGTCATTCGCATTCAACCAGATGAAGGCATCTCGTTGCGGATGCAGGCGAAAGTGCCGGGAACGAGTTTTCGGATTGAACCGGTGAAGATGGATTTTCATTACGGCACCTCGTTTGGCAAAGCCAGTCCGGAGGCCTATGAGCGGCTGCTGCTTGATGCGATGAGTGGCGACGCCACGCTCTTCGCGCGGCGTGACGAAGTGGAGCAGGCCTGGGCTTTGATCGACACGATTGAAAACGCGTGGGCAGCGAAGAAAGACGCGCCTGAGCTTTATCTCTACCCCGCAGGTTCGTGGGGTCCCGAAGCTGCCGACGATCTGCTCGGACGAAACGGTCGCATCTGGCGAAGGCTCTGAGGCACGGAGAATATGGCTGCTGGCACATTCCCGCCTTCCACAGAAACTTTTGCCGGCGGGATGCCGGTCGAGATCGGCAACATCAGTCGCGAGCTCAAGATGTTGTGGGACCAGAACGGCGGCGTTATGACCCGCGCGTCGCTCATAAATCTCGCGGTTTACAGTGAAGCGCCGGATTCGCTTTCGGCTAACACCAAGCTGATCTCGAAGATCACTGAGAACCACGCGTGCCGCGCAATCGTGATTGGCGCATATCCGGAGGCTGCGGAGAGTCGAGTGCAATCGTGGATCAGCGCTCACTGCCACGTCAGCCGCGCCGGCAGCAAACAGATGTGCTCGGAGCAACTTTCGTTTCTGCTCGAGGGCCACTGCGCGAAGCTGCTTTCGAACATCGTTTTTTCGCAACTGGATTCGGACCTGCCGTTTTACCTCTGGTGGCAGGGCGAGTTTCACGATCCGATGGACGCGCAACTCTGGGCCTGGGTTGATCGTTTAATTTATGACAGCCGCGTCTGGTCGGATTTCGACGCTCAACTCCGGCGCGTAGAGACGGCGCAATCGGAGGCGAAAGAACGCGTCGTGCTCTGCGATCTGAATTGGACGCGCCTCGTGCAACTGCGGGTTGGCGTTGCGCAATTTTTCGATCACCCGAAAGCGCAGGAGAATTTTGCCAGGATGGAGAAAATCGAGATCGACTTTGCGCCCGGGTATCGCACGACGGCGATTTTGCTGGTTGGCTGGCTCGCTGCGCAACTCCAGTGGAGCAGCCTGCAAAAGACGGGCGAACTGTCGCTGAAATTTTCGGATCGATCAGGCAACTCGACTGCGGTCACGCTGGCGGAGAAAAATGGCCAAACCATCAGCCGTTGTGCGATCGGCTGCGGGAAGCGGGAGTTTCGTGTCTCTCATGCCGAGGGCGAAGACCTTCTGCACGTTTCGAGCGCGGTGGGTGGCGCCGTCCGGCTCGATCAACCGATGCCGGCGGGGACGAACGAAACGGTCGATCTCGTCAATGAAGAGTTGATGCGCGGGGGCCCGCACCACGTTTACGTCCGTGCGCTCAACTGCGTCCGAGAACTCCTGTAGCGATCTAGTGGAGTGGCTTGGAGAACGTGAGAGCAAGCGGCGGAGCATCCCTAGGCCGAAAAGGAGCAGTCATTCTGAACGAAGCGTAGCGGAGTCGAAGAATCCCGTGATGCTGCCGATAATGAGTCCGCAGGACTCCTTCCCCTGGCACGCAAACAATCCGCCAAGCCCGGTATCATTTACGCGTCAGGGCAAACGCTCCCGCTTGCCGAGGTAACCAGGAATGGCTTGCTCTACAATCATCCAACCTGCGGAAGTGCCACCTCAGCTTTTACCGCTGCCCCGTGCCCCGCAATCTGCGGCTCCTTCAGCAGCTCCGGATCATCCAGTCGCGCATCATAAACTTCCGACCACGTCTGCTGGTTCATCGAGCACATCGGGACCGCCATCCATTCGCCATTCCGCTTCACCGCGCCTTTGAAAACACACGAGTCGAGCCGCGCTTTAATTACAGGATCGCGATCCGCTTGCGCGACTTGTTTGGCATCCATAAAATTGTGCATTCCTACGCCGAGGGTGTGCACTTGTCCGCGCAGCAACGACCGGAAAATCTCACGCGGCGCTTTGCGCGACGTGACGTAGCGCGTCATCTGAAACAATAAGCGCCCCGCCAGCAGCGGATGCTGGAAGAGAACTCCTACCAGTCGATAGGGCGGCGTGCCAGCGTCATCATTCACCAGGGAAAGACCGCCGATCTTCGCGAGCACTTCGCCGAGCAGCGAGTCGAACTTCTTGTCGTCCGGAAGAAGCGGGAAAATCCTGCCTGAAGGCCGCGCAATCAGGAGCGACGCCCAGCTGTTGCAATCCGGGTGCCCGAAAATCGAGACGTCGCGGCGGAGCTCCAAACCGACGCCTTCACAGATTTTCTCCCACACGTCGGAGGAAGTAATCGGGCGCTGCGAGAAAATGGTGCGGCCGGTATCTGCTTCAGGTTGAAAGCTGAGCATGCGCCAGACATGGCTGCGCTGCGGATCGGCCAGATACCAGCGAATGACTTCGGGAACGTCATCGAGGTTGCGGCGCGTGACGGTGAAGCTGAGCGCGTATTCGAGCGTCGCGCCGGTGTTTGCGCGCACGCGCAAAGCCAGATCGGTGAATGCCTGCCGGACCGGATGCAAATCTGCCTCGCATTTAACGCGGCCGATCGGGAACCCGTGACGGCCCGCCTGCGTCATATCGACGTGGATGGAAATTTGTCGCAGCCCGCCCTCGACGACGAGTCGCTCCAGGAACTCCGGATGCTCGAGCAAGGTCTGCCCATGGGTCATCAGCATCGGAATTGAGCCGACCTCATACGTATGGCGCACGATCTCGATTAGCTCGTCGCCGCGCCCCGATTTCCAGTAGGCATCCGCGACGTCGCCGCCTGTGATTTGCAGACCGCCACCGGGCCCTTGCAGCCGCCGGTTGGCATCGATTTGTTCCTTCACCTGGCCGAGCGAGGGGATCGGAATCTCGTTCGCATTCTTCGGGAGATAACAATGCGTGCAGTGGAACGAACAATAGCTCGCGCCAAGCGTGAAGCCGCAATGCGTCAGGTGGCGGCCCGAAATCTGATTATTCGTCCGCAACTCCGCCGGGAGTGACTCCCAGCGTTCTTTTAAGACGCGCGCTTTTTCCTCGATGACGGGATGGCGAAATGCCTGCCAGCGCGCCTGCCACTTTCGTGCCGCAGCGGGTTTTACCTGCGACACGATCGCTCCCCGATTACTTCGCCTCGTTCAGCGACCAATCGTATTTCTGATAGGAGATTTTCACGTCGCCCGGCAGCGGCTCGGCCCGGCGTTTGTTGATGAACGCGATCGGACCGCCGTCTTTGAAATCATCCTTATACCAGTCGAAAATCGCTGAGAGTTCCGCGGTTCTTTTGTCCGCGGAAAGCCTGACGCCGTTCTCCGAGTTCACGAAAGCCTTCGCCAGTTTCTCCAACTGAGCGTCGAGATTGTCCCCGCGGAACGCCTCTGGATTCAGCGGCGGGCAACTGCGACTCGCGCAGTTCAGCGCGAAGTGCATCAGAGGATCTCCGAACTTGCCGTGGATGATATCTTTCTCGAGATGAGTGAAGCTCATTTCCTCGCCCGCGACTTTGATTCGCTTGCGGGTGAAAAATGTGAAGAACGTGTCCTTCACGCTTTTTGTGGGATACTTGCCCAGAGCTTCGTGCAGAATCCAGGCGTTGTAGGCGTTAATGTAAAACGCGAACTGTTCTTTTTTGCCGAGAGCGGAAACGTTCTCACTCGCAATCCCGTCCACGACACGCTGCAACGCCTGCATGTCCGCGGCGCTCGATTTCCATTCGCCGTATTTCACACCCGACGTCGTTACGTATTTCCGCAACAAACCATTGTAGTCTTCGATCCAATTGTCTGATTTCTGCGCGGAAGTGGTTGCGACTGCCACGGCCAGCAACGCGCAAAAAATTGCGGACCGGCAAAATGATGTCATGCCTGGGGTCCGCAACACTCGACCGACACTTGATAAGTTAGATTCCATCACTCCTCTCATACGCCATCCCAGTCGCGCCGGCTGCCGAAGACGTAATCCCACAACGGTGAACTCACGCCGTAGCCGATGTGGTCGTCCTTGTAATGATGCCGCAGGTGATGCTGCTTTAGCCAAAGCCAGACGCCTCGTTTCATGGGAAAATGGTGAATGGCGTAATGCACCATGTCGTAAAATAGATAACCGCAGACAAACCCGGCGAAAGTGGCGGGCGCAAGCCGGCCAAACACGATCGTGAAAACGCCATAAAAAAGGAAGGCGAGCGGGATGCTGACGCTCGGCGGCATCACCAATCGGGTCGCGTCGTTTGTGTAATCGTGGTGAACGCCGTGCATCATGAAGTGCAGCTGCTTTCCGATCTTGCTCATCGGCTGATAATGAAAGGCGTGCCGGTGAATGATGTATTCCACAAACGACCAAATCAGCAGACCGAGCGCGAAAACACCGGCGAGCGCGAGAAGCCCAAGCTGTCGCTGCCAGACCGACAGATAAAGCATGTAACCGATCACCGGCACATAGATCACGAGCGGCGTCGCCGGATGCACATGCGAACAAAATTCGAGAAACGGATTCTCGAACATCCGAACGGTCTCATTCGATTTGGAGACGTAGTGCCGCAGCATTGCAATTATCGTTACCAGATACGCGGGATGAAGCAACAGCTTCTCTTTTAGAAGATTCTCACCCGGCCGTGAATTGGCGAAGGATCGACCCGAGCGCCCGCACATTTTTTTCGATCGAGAACTTCTCCGCGGCAATCGCTTGCCCGCGCGCGCCCATGCTCCTGGCCCGCTCCGGGTCAGCCAACAGCTGCTCGATTGCAGACGCCAGAGCAGCGGGATCGCGTTCGGGAACGAGGAGTCCGCTGGCGTTCTCCTCCACCATTTCGGGAATCCCGCCAATCGCCGTCGCCACTACCGGCAGGCCAGCCGCCATCCCTTCCATGATCACGGTCGGGAGATTGTCCATGCCGCCGTCGCGATCGATGATCGCGGGAAGGAGGAAAACGGACGCGGTCGAAAGAGCTGCGCTAATTTGCGCCTGTGACTGGGGACCACTCAGGCTCACGACGGAGCTTAAATTCGCGGTGTCGATCTGAGTCTGGAGCTCAGCGCGCAGCGGACCGTCTCCGATGATCTCGCAACGAAATTTCCGGCCGCTGTCTCGAAGCAACCCACAGGCGCTGATCAAATCACGAAACCCTTTCTTCTCGATTAATCGGCCGATCGACAGGAGGCAGGGCACGTCGGAAATCTCCGCATTTTCAGCAAACCTGCTCGGATCGAGACCATTGTAGATCCGATGCAACTTCGCCGCCTGCTGCGGAAAACGATCACGCAAAAATAAGCTTCCGAAATCACTGACCGTGACAACGGCCGCCGCAGAGCTGACGAGTTGCTCCAGCCCAATCTCGAAATTGGTCGGGACGAAGATGTCATTCGCATGCGCGGTAAAGGTGAATGTGATCCCAAAGAATTTCGCGATCCAATAAGCGGTTCGAGCCGCCATCCCCGCGAAGTGCACGTGGACGTGCCCGACTCCGTGTTGACGCAGCTGCAGGCCGACGCAAGCAGCTTGTTGCAGGCGTAGAAAATCGGGGCGCCGATTCCACTCCTCGATGGCAATCGCCGCAGCCGGCGGCAGTTCTCTTGCGCGGTTTGCCCGTTGGACTCGGGTTAAGAGCTCCTGCTCGTCCGGAAGATATTCCACCGACTCGGCGATGCTCGGGTCCCAGTTCTCGTTCGCGACCGCAGTCGGGCGGCGAATCGAGAAAATGTCCATGGCCCAGCCCTGCCGCTTGAGCTCTGCGATCTCGCGGTAACAGAAAGTCTGGCCAAAGGCGGGGAACCGCTCGAAAAGATAAGCCAGCCGCGGCATCGCCGAGATTTACGGCACTCGCCAGCGCCTTGCAAAGTCCGGGGAGCACCCGCGGTGGTCATCGGTCGCATTTTCGGCAACCCTTCGCCCACGGCTGAGTATTCGCTTCGATCGGTGAGGCTCTCTTTAAGGTCACAGGCGGGACGCCTGTCTTCCGGGCGCCCGAAGTGGCTCACAGAAGCCGAAGCAGATTCCTGCATGACTCCTGCTCTACCACAGGCATGCTGGAGAGCGATTTCTTCACCTTTTGCACTTCGCTCAAGCCGCTGGAGTTGAAGGCGATGGGCGAACTTTCGCACGTCCAGCACCTTGAGGATGGGCAGACGGTTTATGCGCGCGGCGATCCCGGAGACGTCCTCTACATCATCAATCGAGGCGTGGTCGAGGTGGTGCACCAGCATGCGCGCTGCGCGCCGGCTACCGGCTATCTTTCTCGCGGGGACATTTTCGGCGATCTCGAGGCCCTCGCCAATCTCCCCCGCGGTCAGGTGGTTCGCACGTGCGAGCCAGTCAGTTTGCAGGTCTTCGAGCGCGAAAATTTTTCGGAGTTAGCGCGGCGAATTCCCTCGTTTTTCCGATACCTGGCCGAACATCTCGCCAACCGCCTCGTGCAAGCGCGCGACTTTGCTCTGTCTCAAAGCCATTGTCTTCAACTCAGCGGCAACCTGGCGAATTTCGATCTCGTGACGATTTACCAAACCATCGTCCATTCGCTTCAAACCGGCGAGCTTTCGATCGTGAGTGAAGACGCAGAGACGGTCTGCGCGTTTATGTTCGAAGCGGGCCAGCCACGCTGCGGCCAATTTCAACATCTCATCGGGGAAGAGGCATTCGCGCAGCTCTTCCTCAGCAATGGCATCACCGGAACGTTCAGTTTTTCGACCGAGGGACGGCCGATCACAGAGTCGATCCGGGCGGCGCAGATCACCCGCAAAGGGGGCGACATGTTGATCAATGCGCTCCAGGCCCGTGACGAATTCGAAGCGCTCAAAGCCAGGATATGCGACGAGCACGCCGAGTTGCACCGCACGAAGTTAAACTTTGCCTGGCCCGAGACTGCACCGCCCGAACTGCGGCCAATCGCCGAGCAGATCTGGCAAATTGCCTACAGCACACCGATCGCGATCTCCGCGCTTTACGACCGCTGTTTCGTTTCGCAGCTTAAAATTTACCAGGTCGTTCAGGAGCTGCTCGGCTCCGAACATTTCACGCTCGTTTCCTCCGCGGCGATCCAGCAAATCGCATGACACTTCAGCCTATGAAAATTGTTCCACTTTTCCTCGCGATCGCGATCAGCCTCAGCGGCTGCTCGATGTTAACCAAGAGCGGCCGCCAGCAGCACGCTTACGACAAATACGTGCGTAAATCCAGCATCGCACGGACAAAGCAACAGGCCCGCTTCCGCACCGGCAAACCGCAAATGCGTTCGACGCCGCTTGTGGAGCCGGGCGAAACAGTGGAAGCATCGAGCGGGCCGGAGTCGGTTACCGAAGCGCCGGGTTCGCAGTGAGGCGACGGAAGGTGAATTCGCAACCGAGCCGTTGAAACGGCCGTTCGATCCAGCGCCACGATAATTCCGAGACGAGCAAAGTGGCTGGGATCGAAGGGATCGCTGTTAGGATTAACAACGCGGTCGGGTCTTGTGGATTGATCCACCGCCAAATGCCCGCCTGCACGAGCGTAATGATGGGCGCGTGGAAAAGATAAGTGCTGTAGGAGATACGCCCCAAGAACTGGAGCAACGTCGAATTCAAGACCCGACTGACCGGCCGCAGATAGCCGAAGCGCGCCGCCGCTACGACCAGCAACCAGCTGCTCGCCGCGGCCATGGCTTCGATGCTGCGGCCGCATCCGACCCACCAGAGGATCACGAGCGCCACGTATGACCCGACGAGGACGCCCGAGGCTTTGAGTCGATTTGGCTGCTCGAAAACGCCGACATAGGTCAGCGCGCCGGCCAGAAAGAAGATGGCTTTCGCCGGAAGAAATGCAGGTGAAAACGCCGTCAGGATCGCACCTGAAAACAACGCCGTAGCCGCACAGGTAATGACCAGAATCGGAAGTCCGAATTGGCGCCGGCACGCAAACACAACCGCGAGCGGCGCGATGCAGTAAAACTGCCATTCTAAACTCAAACTCCATGCGACGCCCAGAAAGGTGTAGGGCGCAGATGGCAGAAGCGCCGAGGGAGCGAGCCCGTGGAGGAGAAAAAAATGCAGAATGGCATCGGTCCAGATTCGGCGCGCTCCAATGTCGGAAAACGCGGCGAAGAACTGTGCTGCCGGCGTCGGCGGCAGGTGCCGGAAATTTGCGCCCATTTGCGCATTCAAAGCGATCGCGAATGCGAGCGCGGCCCAATAGACGGGGACGATGCGGCAGGCGCGGCGAAACAGATACGGCCGATACTCCTCCTGCTCGACAAGCAGCAGACGCGTGATCGCAAAACCGCTCAAGATAATGAAGACGTCGACTGCTGCGGCTGCGGTTTCCGAAGGAATATTCTGCATCCCGATGTTCGGCCCGAACCAGCCGCAGCAGAAAAAAATGTGGGTCGCGACCACGGTCCACGCGAGCACGCCGCGCAAACCGTCGAGTTCGGGAATTCGCCCGCTGCGTTGAGAGCCGGTCCGGGCCACGTTGACCACCCGAATCAGGTCTCTCGTTGCACCGGAATCGGCCGTCCCTCGGGATCGACAGCGACATAAGTGAAGACGCCGCGCGTGACTCGAAGCTGTCGTCCTTCCATATACCGCTGCACCCACACTTCGACCGGAATCACCATGGATGTCCGGCCGATCCGCTCAACCCATGCATAACAGGCGACCGTGTCGCCCACGCGCACTGGGTGGAGAAAAGACATGCCTTCGATCGCGACGGTGACCACGCGCGCTTTCGCGATTTTGGCAGCGAGAATGCCGCTCCCGAGATCCATTTGCGACATCAGCCAGCCGCCGAAAATATCGCCGTGCGGGTTGGTGTCCGAAGGCATCGCGATGGTCAGAATTACGATCTCGCCTTTGGGCTCTTCGAGTGCGTCCACGGCCGCATACTACAAGGCATTTCATAAATGCGCAGCGATTGTAGCGGCACTCTCTGAGCGCCACCTTCATCGCATTCGAGTCGGCTGCTGGACGAGTGGCGATGTAGCGGCCGCTGTCTCATCGGCAGCCGTTCTCTCGAGCCGTGGAGTCACGCCTATCGTTACACTTGCTGCAGAATGGAAGCTCACACGATCAGCATGCAATCGCCGTAGCTGAAGAAGCGATATCGCTCGCGAATCGCTTCCGCGTAGGCTTGGAGCACGAACTCCCGACCGGCAAACGCGCTTACCAGCATCAGCAGAGTGGAGCGTGGCAGATGAAAATTCGTGAGGAGCGCGTCCGCATGGCGGATCTCGTGCGGCGGATGAATGAAAATGTCGGTCGCTCCGTTTTGCGGAACCAATCTTCCGTCGGACCGTTGCGCACTTTCCAGCACCCGCAGACTGGTCGTGCCCACGGCCACAATCCTTTGCGCGGCGTTGATTTCGTTGGTGGCGGCGGCGGAAATCGCAAAACGTTCGCTGTGCATCCGGTGCTCGGAAATGTTCTCGCTTGTGACTGGCCGAAAGGTGCCCGGACCGACGTGTAACGTGACAAAGGTGTGCGGCATCCGCGCCAGCAGTTCACGGGTGAAATGCAAACCGGCCGTCGGCGCCGCGACCGCGCCTGCAACCTGCGCGAACGTTGTTTGATAACGCTCGATGTCGTTCGCGTCGCTCGGCCTGCGCAAGTACGGCGGCAACGGGATCGCACCGCCTGCGAGCACATCCAGATCGCGCTCGAATTGAATGATCCGTTCGCCCTCCGCGCAGACTTCCTCCACACGCGCCGAAACCCCGTTCATTTCTGTCCCCGCGCCCACGCGCATCTTGCGTCCGGGTTTCACGAGACATTTCCACCGGCCAGGCGCGAGTTTTTCGATGAAAAGAAATTCGATGGCGCCGGTGTCTGAAAATCGACGTGCGGCGATCACGCGCGTGTTGTTCAGCACGAGCAGGTCGTCAGTTCCGAGATAATCGCCCAGCTCCGTGAAGCGTCGATGAACCACGCGCTTTCGGGCACGATCCAGCACCATCATGCGCGACGCGTTGCGCTCCGGGAGCGGCCGTTGCGCAATCAGCTCTGCGGGCAACTCATAGTCATAGTCGGCCAGCTTCAAACTCACGCCGCAGCATCAAAGGAATTGCGGTCGCGCGCAAAACTTCACAACATTTTCGTTGATGGCATCATTCAACTCCGCGCTCGAACTCGTGCTGACGGCGCTCGAGGAAATCCGGGATGGTCACGACCGCCCGCCGCGTCTCTCACGTGACTCGCTGGCATTGCTGCACCGGCGCCCTTCCGCGCGCAGCGACCGGCTCGCGGGAATCAACGCACGCGTCTCGGTTTGCACAAAATGCCCGCACCTCGCACGCAGCCGGACGCAGACTGTGTTCGGCATTGGTAACCCTGACGCGGAGGTCATGTTCATCGGCGAAGCGCCCGGCGCTGAGGAAGATTCCCGGGGCGAGCCGTTCGTTGGCCGGGCCGGCCAGTTGCTGACGAAAATCATCGAAACCATGGGCTTCAGGCGCGACGACATTTACATTGCGAATGTCCTGAAGTGTCGCCCCGATACTCCCGGCGCCGTCTCCGGCAATCGCCCGCCGACCCTGGAAGAAATGCAGACTTGCCTGCCGTATCTGGCCGAACAAATCGAAGTCGTGCAGCCGAAAGTTCTCGTCGCGCTCGGAGCGACCGCCGTGGAAGGCCTGCTCGGCAGCCGCGGCACGATGCGCGATCTGCGTGGGAAATGGCATGTCTATAACGACACCCCACTCATGATCACGTATCATCCGTCTTACTTACTGCGAAACCAGTCGCCCTCGGAGAAGCGAAAAGTTTGGGAAGACATGCTGCTCGTGCTGCAACGAATCGAGCGCCCGATCACCGAGAAGCAGCGAAATTATTTCCTCTAGCGGTGGTGACCTCTGACCTCTGACCTCCGACCTCCGACCTCGACAGCTACTTCGATAACCGCTCGAAAAGCCATCGGATCGAACGCGACGATCCAAGGGTTAACGCCACGCTCGAGAGAATCCTCCGCACTTCTGCGCGGCCAATCTTCACATTCCGCTGGAGAGCGTCCGGTCCAGCACTTTTTAACAACGCCAGCGTTCGCGCGCCGATCAACGCCGGGAGCGCGGTCGCAAATCGGACGCGGCGATTCCGAATCGCGCACGCGTAATCAATCCCGGCTTCCAATCCGCTTCGCGCCTTGGCTTGCCAAAACGAGAGCACGTGTCCGGCGCGCTCGGGTTTCTGTAAAAGCTCGTCTGGTGCAATTCCGGCCGCTTCGAGTTGGTCTTGTGGCAAGTAGCAACGCCCCGCGCGCAAATCAGCGCCCGCATCGCGCAGAATGTTGATCAGCTGCAGGCCTTTTCCGTAGCCAACGCCCAAACGGACCATTTCCGCTTCCGCCAGGTCCGAAAAATTCGGCAACCAACGAAAACAGATCTGCGTCCAAAATTCACCGACACAGCCCGCGACAAGATAAGTATATTCGTCCAACTCCTCCGCCGTGGCGAGAGCACGAACCGAGTCGGCGTCAGGAAAACGGATGACGTCCAAGGCTTGTCCTGCATTGATCCTGGCGAGCACCGCCCGGACATCTTTCCGGTCGTCGCGGTCGAGTCCGGCGAGCCAATCGACGCATTCCGGCAGCGCTTCGATGAGCGCGCGTTCGGAGCTTTCCGTTTGGTGAGGAGCGAAGACGTCACGCACCCTGGCGGCGTCGCTATTCGGGAGACGACCCGCGATCACATCGGCGAAGTTCCGCAGCTGCTCCGTGCGAACTCCTGCGCTCATTGCCGTCGTGTCAGCGATCGTATCCGTAGCGCGCGCGAGCAGATAAGCCAGCGCCACCGGGGCCTGCACGCGATGTGGCAGGAGCGAGATCGAAAGATAAAAAGAACGCGAGACCGTCCGCAGAATCTCGCCGCGTAAATGCGCTTGGGAAATTCTGGCGACGGGATTCAACGCCCGATCTTCCTAGTTATGATCCGAGCGGCGTCGGAATTCCCGAGGCCAGCGTTGCTCGCCATTTCAACATGCGCCGCAAGATTTCCAAGCACTGGCAGGTGCGCGTTCGTGCGCCATTGATTGATCTGGCGCAGCGCAATCGCATCGATCGCGACCGGGTCCTTGCTCGCTAAGAGCGTGGCGTAGTGGACCGCATAATTCGGCGCTGCGTCGGGACCGCCGGCATACTGCGCGACCAGACCGTCCATAATATTGAGCACGACCTTTTTTGAAACCGTGGGGTCCGCATACATCTCGACCAGGCCGGAGGCGCCAAATCCGGAGCCCACGGCGCTGAAGCGTCGCCAATTATCGACGTTCGGAACAGTCATGTTATAAAGGCAACCCGCGATGCCATTCGAGGGGCTGTCGCCCATCACCGGCACATTAATCACCTTCGTAACCGCCCTCGTCAGGATGCGGCAGAAATGGCTTTCGCTGCTCGTGTTCTCGTCGTCGGAAAACAATGGCACCTGCCCGCGATCGCTTCGGTAATCAAGATCGCCCCAGATCAAGTTGCCCATGATCGGCGCACTGAAAATCGCCTTCGCGTCGTACCCGTCGCGCGGCGCGACCGACCGCAATTCGTAACCATCCCCATCGCGATAACCAGCGACACGCGCTCCCGTTGGGTTCCGGTCCCAGACGATGATTGATCCCCTCGGAATTCCGGCGGACGCGAGTCCGTCAGCGATCGCGGTCACGACCGAGCGATGGGTCGCGAAAAGCTCCCCGCCCGCGGCCGAGATTTTGATTCCAACCTTGTCGGCTGGCGAAACCAGTGAGCGCCACGCGCGGGCGACATCCGGCTGCCCGGTCACGCCGAGCACGAGGCGATTGACCATTCCGCGAACGACCGCGGGATCGGTGCGGTAATGCTGGATCGCAGCCGGATCGTGTGCGATGTAAACGACCGAAGGCGTCGGCGCCGGGCGCGTGTCTTGCGCGAGAGCGGGCGCGACCGTGCAGCCGAGAGCGAGAGCGATTCGGAGAAGCAAGAAATTAACGGGCGCTTGCAAAGATTAAACCGGCGCGGCATTTGCCGGAGAGCGCCCTCACCCTAATCTTCGCCCATCGAGCGAAGGGATCACCTCTCACCTTTCGGAGAGGGCTGGAGTGAGGGGTTCCGAATTTTGCAGCCACTGCTACACGATGGAAACCGAGCTTATGAGCAACCGCGCGATTCACAACTGCGCCGCGTCCGAAGTCCACTCGCCGATCCGTCACCTTTACGTGCACATCCCGTTTTGTGCCCGCATCTGTCCCTATTGCGCTTTCTACAAAGAGCACGCCGACTCTTCGCAAACGGAACGTTTCTGCGCTGCGCTTCTGCGCGAGCTCTCGGATTTGAATCGCCATTTTCTTTTGCAACCGCACACCATCTTTTTCGGTGGAGGAACTCCGAGTGCGCTCAGCGGATCGCATCTGCGAATGCTGCTCGCTGGATTTGCCGGCGAGCTTGATCTCTCGCAGCTCAGCGAGTGGACGCTCGAAGCCAATCCGGGCAGCGTTTCGCCCGCGAAAGCAAAAATGTTGCACGCTTCCGGTGTCAATCGCATCAGCCTCGGCGTGCAATCGTGGGACGATGAATTACTCCGCGTGCTTGGCCGCGAACATAACGCGGCCCAGGCCGAGCTGTCCTACGGCATCTTGCGCGAGGCCGGGTTCAGCAATGTAAATGTCGATCTTATGTTTGGCTTGCCGAACCAGACGCTCGCGCAGTGGGAAACGACCCTCGCCAGGACCATTGCCTTACAACCGGAACACGTTTCCGCCTATTGTCTGACTTACGAAGAGGACACCGAGTTTTTTCTGCGTCACGCGCGCGGGGAACTGCGGGCGGATGTCGAAGTTGACGCGCAGTTTTTTGAAACCGCGATGCAGATGCTCGAGGCAGCCGGGTTTCACCAATACGAAATCTCGAATTACGCACGCGACGGCTTCGCCTCCCAGCATAACCGCGGCTACTGGGCCGGCGCGGATTATCTCGGGCTGGGACCGAGCGCATTCTCAACCGTCGGCTTCCAGCGGCTGCAAAATGTTCCCGATTACCGCATCTACTCGGATCGCGTCCTCGCCGGCAACTCGCCCATCGTCTCAGAAGAAACCCTTACTCCCGGAATGAAGCGCGGCGAAGCAATCGCCTTGTCGCTCCGCACGAGCACCGGAATTCCGGCCGCCTGGCTCGACCCGTGGCCCGATGAACGCACGGAATTCCTCTCGCTCGATCTAATCTGTGAAACCGACGGACGCGTGCTCCTGACAGAAAAAGGTAAACTGCTCGCCGATTCCGTCGCGGAAGCTTTCGTCTAGCATTCTGGGGAGCGCACGCGGCCCGCGTGCTAGCGAAGGCGGCCCGCCTTCGCGAACTTTTCTTGAGAAGGTAAGAAGCGAGCTTCTCGTCGATTGTAGGCTGCAGCCCCTATTCATTCCCGCGAACTTCTCTGCTGAGATCTTGTGTCATCTCCGAAGAACAACTTCGCTGTCGCAGGCGCGATCTCAGCGGCGCCTCTGAATTCCACCTTTTTAACTGTCGGCCTGGTCCAGAGGACTCTTCACCCCGATGCCCGGCTTATTGAGCACGTGCAGGTAGATCATCGTCGTGCTCACATCCTTATGTCCCAGGAGTTCCTGCACCGTCCTGATGTCCGTCCCGCCCCTCAGCAGAT
>JBBSIA010000013.1:0-127981 GCA_038232335.1 Chthoniobacterales bacterium | reverse complement strand
GTGGAATTATCCTGGCGCGCAAAAGTTCTTCCATCTGTTTCCTTTGTTTCGAGCTCACCTGCACAGCTTCTTGCTTCATCCCCGCACTAAAGCACAGCTGTCCATTAATGTCACCCTTATTTACCTGTCGCTACACTAGATGCCGCAGACCTCGTCGATCGAATTTCGAATTGCGTCGACCGCCTGTCGCAGCTGTTCAGGCGTAATGCAGAATGGCGGCATGAGCACGACGGTGTTTCCGATCGGACGAGTCAACAGTCCGCGACGCCGGGCCGCCAGACAGATCTCAGCGCCACGCCGAGGAGAATCCGAGGGTCGCAATTCGATGCCCGCGACAAATCCGCATTGCCTGATCTCAGATATCTGTCGGTTGTGCCGAAGCGTTTCAAGTTCCTCCGAGAGAAGCCGAATTTTGTCAGCGAGATGGGCCAGAGTTTGTTCGATCTCAAACAACTCCAAGCTGGCAAGTGCGGCGGCACATCCGAGAGCATTTCCGGAATAACTGTGCCCGTAGAACAGTGTGTTCCCATCGAGAGAGTTTCGGGCAAATGCGAAAAATATGGGTTCCGTTAAAAGCGTAATAGCCAACGGAAGATAGCCGCCAGTCAGAGCCTTACCGAGAATCATGATGTCCGGGATCACATCCTCTATCTGACAGCCAAACATTCGCCCCGTTCTGCCAAAACCTGTCATGACTTCGTCGGCAATCAGGATGGTTTCGGCTCGATCACACCACTCCCGCAACGCGGGCAGCGTTCCAGCAGGCCACAGTTTCATTCCCGCGGCGGCTTGGATCGCAGGCTCGATGATCACCGCTGCGGTTTCGGCCTCGTCCTTGCGACTGAGGGCCTCCAGTTCAGCAATGCTGCCGACCTGTCGAACCGGAAAGTTCCATCGGCTGCGCCAATTCTGAAACATCGCCGCGGCCCCAAGACTCGCGGCGCCCGCGGTGTCGCCGTGGTATCCGTGGCGAAACGCGATCAACGTCGGCCGCTTCTGTCCCTTGATCTCCCAATACTGGTCCGTGATTCGTAACGCAACTTCGACGCCGGTCGAACCGTCGTCGGTGTAAAAGACGCGGGTGAGCGTGTCCGCCGGAAAGAGATTCACGATTGCGGTGGCAAGTTTGATGGCCGTGGGATTGGTGAAACCAAGAAACGAAGTATGCGCAACCCGATCCAATTGCCGCCGAATCGCAGCGTTAATGTGCGGGTGATTGTGACCGTGGATGTTGGTCCAGATCGACGAATTGCCGTCGATATATTGCTGGCCATCGCTGTCCCAAAGAAGTGCACCCTGCCCGCGCACGAGCACGAGCGGTTGATGCTGCGGTGCGCACCACTCGCCCATCGGCGTGAATGGATGCCAGATGTATTTCTTATCGGCCGCCGCGAGTGCGGCGGTGTCCCATTCATTCATCGCCAACGTAGCTGCGCAGCAATTTCTCGATGGCTGAGACGTCTTCCGCGGAGGCGCGGCGGCGCTGATATTTTCGGAAGACGACATCCTTTAATGCCAGCACGTCGGAGAGCAAGGGCCGATCATAATAGGTCCACGCCGGGTCGTCTTCGGCCTTGGCTTGAAACCGCCAGGCACCGCCGAACTTCCTCACCCGCACCTCGCGTTTGCGACCACCGTCATCCTTCTCCTTCCATATGTGTTGACTCGGCATGATGCGCGAATCTTACATTAGCATCCTTGAAGGACGCAGCCAGATTGCTGGCCTATCTGGCCGCGACCCTGCTTTTCGGCGCGCTCGCCGCACCGGCTTTATTCTGGAGCGCCCAGGCACTTGCCGGACGCGGCGTGCTGCCGTTCCTCGCGAACTTCGATTTCGAGACATTTTTCCACCGCGCGTTATTGGTGGGTGCGGTCGTTTTCCTATGGCCGCTAGTGCGATCGTTGCGCATCCACGGTTGGAAGACGGGTCTCGATTTGGCGAAAAACCAGCACGCGGTCCGTGATACCTGTGCAGGCATTTTCCTCTCCGCGGTACCGCTGCTCGTGTGCGGCGCGTTCGTCATTTATTTTGGCATCTATGATCTGCGCGACCCGATCCGCTGGCCGGCGCTCGGTTCTGTGCTCGCAGCGAGCATCGCGGTGCCGCTTATCGAAGAGTCATTTTTTCGTGGTTTAATTCTTGGCGTTCTCCTGCGCGAATCACGTAAAACTTTTGCCATCGGTTTCACCTCCGCGCTCTTCTCGATTCTCCATTTTCTGAAAGCGCCGGACCACACAAGCACGGACGTGACCTGGACCTCCGGGTTCGCCTCGATCGCTCATGCGTTTGCTCAATTCGCTCAGCCGATGATGCTACTTGCGGGGTTCACGACCTTGTTCCTGATCGGCTGGATTCTGGCCGACGCGCGAATCCGCACTCGCTCACTCTGGCTTTCGATTGGTCTGCACGGTGGCTGGATTTTCGCGAACGGCGCCTTCAACAAAATTGCGCACCGCGAGATGATGATCCTGCCGTGGCTTGGCAGAAATTTGCTTGTCGGCCTCGTTCCCCTGGGTGTCGGGATGATGACGTGGGCGCTGATGCGCGTCTGGTTGAGTTATGCTCCAGCTTCGAAATTTTGAGCCGTTCCGCGGGCTCGTCTCGCTTTTCTATCCGCCACTCTGCGTCGTTTGCGGCGGAGCGATCGCGCCGGAAGAACATCTTTGCGTAACCTGCCGGGAAAAGGCGCCCCGAATCAAGGCGCCGTTCTGCGCGAAGTGCTCCGAACCGTTCGCGGGTTCGATCACGAACACCTTCACCTGCGCAAACTGCGCGAATCGTGTGGTGCACTTCGACGCCGCGGTCGCGGTCTATCGCAGCCGGGGGATGGTGCGGAAACTTGTGCACGAGTTTAAGTATGGACGGCAGCGGCATCTGCGGCATCCGGTCGCAGCATGGCTTTTGGAAACGCTTGACGATGCGCGGCTGCACGGCCGGCGCTTCGACGCGGTGGTGCCGGTGCCGCTTCATCCTGCGCGCGAACGCGAACGCGGCTTCAACCAGGCCGCGCTGCTTGCCGAAATCTTCTGCGCCGCGCGCCACTTACCATTCTCGCTTCTGCTGGAACGCATTCGGCACACGACGACTCAGACTGCTTTCGATCGAACCGAGCGCATGGAAAATTTGCACAATGCGTTTCGTTTACGAAAAAACTCGGACGTGCGAGGGTGGCGCGTGCTTTTGATCGATGACGTCCTGACCACGGGTTCCACCTTGAGCGAATGCGCGCGTGTGCTGAAAAGCGCGGGCGCGATCTCGGTGCACGCCGCCACCGCCGCGCGTGCCTAACGAATGGCAATTTTCAAGAAACCGTCGATCAGAACGCAGGGGCGCAGAAAGCGCGAAATGCCGCAGGGTCTCTGGCAGAAGTGCCCCGGCTGTTCGGAAGTGGTGCACGAGATCGAGCTCTCGCAGAACCAACGCGTCTGCCCGCGCTGCGATTACCACTTTTCGCAATCGGCCAAGGAACGCATCGAAGAGCTGCTCGATCCCAATACCTTCGTGGAAGAAGACGGCGATTTGCGTTCCATCGATACGCTTCGGTTTCAGGGCATGGCCAGCTACGCCGATCGGCTGCGCAAATATCAGGACAGCACGGGTCTGGTCGATGCGGTCCTGAGCGGGCGCGGGCAGATCGAGGGAACCCTGGTCGCGATTGCCGTCATGGACTTCAGCTTTCTGGCGGCGACGATGGGCTCCGTGGTTGGAGAGCGCATTACGCGCACGATCGAATTCGGCACCGCCAATCGCGCTCCGGTGATCATCATTTCCGCTTCCGGCGGAGCGCGGATGTATGAAGGGATGCTGAGTTTAATGCAGATGGCGAAGACGAGCGGCGCCCTCGCCCGGCACGCGGAAGCGCGCCTCCCTTACATCTCGGTCCTCACGAATCCGACGACCGCCGGGGTTATGGCAAGCTTTGCCTCGTTAGGCGACGTGATTCTGGCGGAGCCGCGCAGCATGGTTGGATTCGCCGGGCCACGCGTGATCAAGGAAACCACGCATCAGGATTTGCCCGAAGGCTTCCAGACCGCCGAATTCCTCAAAGCACACGGCTTGATCGACGCGATCGTGCACCGGAAAAAAATGCGCGCGCAAATCGGTCAATTCCTCACCTACTTCTCCGTCGTGCCGTGAAGGTGCGAGAGGCCTTCGCGCCCCGAGTTGTTCCCTCATATAGCGAGGCGCTCGCCTGGCTTTACGGCACTCAGCGCTTTGGGATCAAGCTCGGCCTGGATAACATTCGCCTGCTGCTCGCAGAGCTCCGGCTCCCTGACAAAACCCAGCGCATCGTTCATGTCGCGGGCACAAACGGCAAGGGATCAGTCTGCGCGATGATCGATGCAATTTGTTGCGCTGCGGGCTACCGGACCGGGTTGTTCACCTCCCCTCACCTGATCAGCTTTCGCGAACGAATCCAGGCCAACGGAGAGATGATCGCGGCGGCGGACGTGGCGACTGGATTAATCGATATCCGCAGGCGCGTCGCGAATTGGGAAACGCATCCGACATTTTTTGAAATCACGACGGCGCTCGCGCTCGGACATTTCGCGGAACGTGAATGCGAAATTGTCGTGTTGGAAACCGGCATGGGAGGAAGACTCGACGCCACGAATGCGGTACAACCGGTCGTTTCGGTCATTACCCCGGTTGCTCTGGATCATCAGCAATGGCTTGGCCAGACGATCGGAGAAATTGCTGGGGAAAAGGCGGGCATTATCAAACCGGAGACGCCGGTGGTTTCCGCGCCTCAGCCGCTCGAGGTGGAAAATGTCATCCGTGCCAAAGCAGGCGTCTGCAATGCACCGCTCCGCATTGCGATGGAAAGGTACGGTCGGAGTCCGATCGCTCTTCCCGGCCGGCATCAACAGGCGAACGCCGCCATCGCGATTGCGGCGCTCAAGGCGGCAAAAATCCAGGTCGATGACAGCGCGATCGCTGCGGGACTGGCGGAAGTAAAGTGGCTGGCGCGTTTTCAGCGTTGG
Source organism: Chthoniobacterales bacterium (assembly GCA_038232335.1). Classification (GTDB taxonomy): domain Bacteria; phylum Verrucomicrobiota; class Verrucomicrobiia; order Chthoniobacterales; family UBA10450; genus JACCXL01. The sequence goes on along the minus strand of JBBSIA010000013.1, from coordinate 122,995 downwards.
GATGAACGCACGATCATCGATGGCGCACATAACCCGGCCGGGGCCCGAGTTCTGGCCGAGACATGGCGGGGAAATTTCCGGGCCAGCAAAGCGACCATCATCCTCGCTCTCCTGCAGGATAAAGACCTCATCGGGATCTGGAGCGCACTGAAGCCGATTGCTCGCCGCGTGATTCTGCCGCACATCCGCAGTGAACGTGCGCTGTCACCCGCAGAATTGCAGACTGTGATTGGTCGCAGTTCTCCGGAAATCTCGTGTTCGGTCTCGAGAACGTTCGCCGCGGCGCTTGATGAGGCTCGGGCCGAAGCGGCACCGCTTCTCATTACCGGCTCACTGCATTTCGCTGGCGAAGCTCTAGCGCACTTGCTAGGTGATCCCGGCGGACTCGAGGACTGCCTGCAATAGCCGAGGCTCAACTCGAGGGCGGCTCGATCCGCGGGAAGAGCGGCGTCGGTTCCCCGAGCTGATGGCCGTCGGACAGCTTGCCCCACTCCGCCTCCGCGATCGTCAGTTCGAACGAACAGTTTAGCTGGAGGCAAATCTCGCGCGCGGCTTTCGGCAGCACTGGTGAGATCATGATCGCGATAATTCGCAACGATTCCGCGAGCGAGTAGAGAACGTGATCGAGCGTCGACGCGCGGGCGGGATCTTTCGCGAGCTTCCAAGGCGCGCTCGTCTCGACGAAGGCATTGCCGGCGCTGGCGAACTCGTTGACCGCCGCGAGCCCCGCGTGTACCTGCACTGTTCCCATCTCCGCTCGATAACGGCAGACGGCATCCTGTGCCCGCGCGCGGAGCGGCGAATCGTCTCCGCCGTGCCGCAAAACCCCGCCACGATACCGATGCGCCATCCCGAGAGTCCGATTCAGAAGATTGCCTAACGAGTTTGCAAGATCGGAATTGTAGCGACTGATCAACCGTTCTTCCGAAAAATCGGCATCTTTGCCGGTCGCAATGTCGCTCATCAGATAATATCGCAGCGCCTCCGCGCCATATTGATCGGCCAGCGCATTGGGATCGACGACATTGCCTAACGACTTGCTGATCTTCGCGCCGCTGATATTCCACCAACCGTGGACGAGGAGCTCCGGCATCTGGTCGTCGGTAAAATCGAGCGCGTGCAGCATGATCAGCCAGTAGATGCCGTGAGCGGGAACGAGGATGTCTTTGCCGATGATTTGCAACGCCGGCCAGCGCTCCCGGAATTCTTCCGGTTGCGTGCGGGCTGCCGAATCGTAGCCCGCGAAGGTGATGTAGTTGAGGAGCGCGTCGAACCAAACGTAGGTCACGAAGCCTTCGTCGAACGGCAGCGGAATTCCCCAACTCAAGCGTGATTGCGGACGCGAGATACAGAGATCGCCTCTCAGTTTCTCGACCGCATTCCGCAGTTCTGCCTGACGCGACCCCGGGACCACGAGATTCGGTCGGGAATCAATCAGCGCGATCAACCACTCCTGATGTCGTGAGAGGCGAAAGTAGTAATTTTCCTCCTCGCGATATTCGACCTCGCCCCACTCTGGCCCGAACGCACCCTGCTGATTGCGCTCTTTATCGGTGAGAAACTGCTCCTGCCGGATCGAATAGTGACCTGCCTGCTTGTCCTTATAAATCTGCCCTTCGTCGAACAAACGCTGCAGGATGCCTTGCACCTTTTGTTTGTGCAGCGAGTCAGTGGTCGCAGCCCACATGTCGTAGCGGACCTCCAGCTTCCTCCAGAGTGCGAGGAATTTTTCAGTTATTTCGCCGACGAAGACAGTCGGAGTGACTCCTGTCTTCTCCGCTGATTGCTGGACTTTTTGGCCGTGTTGATCCACGCCGGTGAGAAAGAAGACTTCGTCACCGCAGAGGCGGCGATAGCGTGCGATCACATCCCCCAGAATTTTTTCGTAGGCATTGCCAACGTGGGGCGGCGAGTTCGTGTAATCGATCGCCGTCGTAATAAAGAATGTGCCAGGCATCGAAGGAAATGTGCCGGAACATTCTTGTGGGGCAAGTTTCCCAACTCGCTGCTACCAAAACGCGCAACTTGGAAAGTTGCGCTGCGCCAAAGCCCCTCCTGCGGGGCTGATTCTGAGGCACATTTTCAGCGCCTCACAGTGAGAGCACACTAAGATTCGATCACGATCGTGGCGATGGCGTGCTGATCAGTATGCGCGAGACTGGCCCAGACCGATCGGGCGCCGCGTTCTTCGGCAAAGTGTTTCGCTTTGCCTTCCAGGACGATAAACGGCTCTCCACTTTGTTTTCGCCGGACATCAATATCCTTCCATCCCATGACTTTTCCGATCCCAGTTCCGAAGGCTTTCGAGACCGCTTCTTTCGCGGCGAAGCGCGCAGCGAAATGCCGCGCCGGATATCTCATTGACTGGCAATATTCGATCTCGTCCGCGGTGAAAACCCGATGCAGAAACCGCTCGCCGAAACGTTCGAGTGAATGTTCAATGCGCGCGTTCTCGACGAGATCAACGCCGATTCCCAGAACGCTCATCCGCGATAATTTTCCATCGCGGAAAGCATCTCGCGCACGGCGGCCTCAAACCCAACTAACAGTGCACGCGCGACGATGGCGTGGCCGATGTTCAGCTCGGTAAGATGGGGAACTCTGTGGATCGCGGCAATGTTCCGATAATTGATTCCATGGCCCGCGTTTACCTGAAGGCTAAGATTGGCGGCGCGGATGGCTGCGTCGCGCAAGCGTTCGAGCTCCTGTTGCTCCACCTTCGGCGTGAACGCGTTCGCCAGTTTCCCGGTATGTAATTCCACGATCTCGGGCCCGAGTTTGGCCGCGGCGGCGATTTGTTCCGGGAGCGGATCAATAAACAGGCTCACCCGAATTCCCGCAGATTGAAGGCGCTTGATCGTTGCGCCGATTTCCTTAGCGCGCGTCAGCAAATCCAGCCCGCCTTCAGTCGTGATCTCTTCGCGTTTCTCCGGCACAAGACAGACTTCATCAGGCTGAATGCGCAACGCGAAATCCACGATCTCCGCAGTGTTGCCCATTTCGAGATTCAATTTCGTGATGATCGTTCCGCGGAGCCGCTCGATGTCTCGATCTTGAATGTGACGGCGGTCCGCGCGGAGATGTGCCGTGATCCCTGCTGCGCCCGTGCGTTCGCAAATTCCCGCGATCGCGACTGGATCTGGTTCGGCGTTTTTCGAATCCGGCATGGTTGCGTAGCGCGCCTGCCGCAGGGTAGCGGCGTGATCGATATTAACGCCGAGCCGTAGAGTGCCCATGGGCGACAATAGCAACCAGCTGACGAAAAGCGGCAAGCCGGATCTTCGATCTTCCGAGTAGCGCGATCGCCTCGGTTGCGAACGGCCGAGTAGCGCGACCGTATCGGTTGCAAACGTGAACTCAAGCAGTTACTTGGACAGGCGGGACGCCTGTATTCCGGGGAACGCACCGTCCCTGTTGCGGGCCAAGCGGACGCTCAGTTGCCCGCTGATCGCCACTTTGATCACGATCTTGCGTAGATTACGCGCAACGACCAGCCTCCTGAAAGCTCTTGAGATGGAATCGCCTCTGACCGATCCCCACGCAATTGGCGCAGGCACGATTGTCCGCCGGAAAAGTGACGGAACTTTCGAATGCGTGACCGACGAAGTCACGGTCGAGGAACCGCTGGAAATCCGGCTCGGTGGCGATTCGCTCGCGGTGACCATGCGCACACCCGGGAATGACGAAGAGTTAGCCGCCGGCTTTCTGCTATCTGAAGGGCTGATCCGTTCCGGTCGCGACCTTGCAGAGGTGCGGCATAGCGTGCTTCCCAACTCGTTAGGCAACGTGCTGAATGTCACGCTTGCGTCGGGAGCAAAGTTGAACCTCGATCCGGTCCGGCGCTTCGGCACGATCTCAACAAGTTGCGGACTCTGTGGCAAAAGTAGCATCGAGGCAATTCGCCAGCAGTTCCCACCGATCGATCGCGCATTTTTCGCTCGGATCGGCGTCTCGCAACTACTCAATCTACCGGTCCGGCTCCGCGGTGCTCAGGGCAACTTCGAACGAACCGGTGGTCTCCACGCAGCAGCGGTTTTCGATCTGCAAACAGATCGCATGATCCTGCGCGAGGACATTGGGCGACACAATGCGGTCGATAAAGCGATCGGGCGAACGCTACTCGACGATCTGCTGCCGCTAAAGCGTCATGCTTTGATGGTAAGCGGGCGTTCGTCTCTCGAGGTCGTGCAGAAGGCGCTCGCTGCCGGCATTCCAATTGTCGCCTCAGTTTCCGCGCCTTCGACTCTGGCAGTGAACTTTGCCCGTGAATCGGGTCAGACCCTGATTGGATTTCTGCGACCGCCGACGTTTAATATTTATTCACACATCGAACGCGTCACGCTCGAAGGCGCGTAATCGCGTTCACGCGCCCGCTCTTTGCGAAGATACATTTTCACGCGCCGTCGAACGAATCTCGCGCACGACCGCCTCAGTGTTTCCGGACGGCTCGACACTAATGACGATGAATTTGCTAGTCGGCGTATTCGATCGGTCCGCGACGCTATTGATCGGGACGAGGACGTTGCCCTCGGGAAAGTAAGTAGCGGTGCAGCCGCGCGCGATTGGATAAGGCGCGACTTGAAAGTGCTTCGCGCGGCGTTCCTCGCCGTCACCGAAGTAGCTTGTCAGGTCAACGAACTGGCCTTGTGTGAGTCCAGCCTGCTCCACATCCTGGGGGTTCATGAAGATGACGCGCCGGCCATTGTAGATGCCGCGATACCGGTCGTCCAACCCGTAGATGTGGGTGTTGAACTGATCATGCGATCGAATCGTCATCATGATGTACTTACCGGGCTTCAATTCGTTCCTCGGAATCGGATGCACCGTGAAGAGCGCTTTGCCAAGATCGTTGTTAAATATCCGGTGATCGCGAGCCTCGTTAGGCAAATAGAAAACATCCTTCGCGATCCGCTCGTTAAAACGCTCGAAGCCAGGGATCACGTGTTCGATGTGGTCGCGGATTCGGTTGTAATCGGCGACCAGAGCTTCCCAATCGACGGCAGTTCGCTGGCCCAGCGTCGCTCGTGCCATACCGGCGACGATCGCTGGTTCGCTCCGTAGTTGCTCGCCCGCGGGCTCGAGCACACCGCGCGACGGATTGATGATCCCCATCGAGTCTTCCACGGTGACAAATTGCTCGCCGCTCTGCTGCCGATCGATTTCCGAGCGCCCGAGGCAGGGCAGGATGAGCGCGACTTCGCCCGTAATCAGATGCGATCGATTAAGCTTTGTGGCGATTTGCACGGTTAGTCGGCAGTTCTGCAGCGCCTTTGCTGTGAACTCAGTGTCCGGCGCCGCCGAAAGAAAGTTCCCGCCCAAGGCGACAAAGACGCGAATCTGGCCGCGGTGCATGAGCTTGATCGTCTCGACGGTATCGGCGCCATGTTCGCGCGGCGGCGCAAAATTAAATTCCTCACCCAGCTTCTTCATGAAGCTGTCGTTCATTCGCTCCCAAATCCCCATCGTGCGATCGCCCTGCACATTCGAGTGGCCGCGAACAGGACACGGACCGGCGCCGGGCCGGCCGATGTGTCCGCCCAGGAGCAGAAAATTCATGATCTCCTGGATCGTGGCGACGGCGTTTTTGTGCTGAGTCAATCCCATCGCCCAGCAGCAGATGACACGCTTCGAGTTGATCGCGATCTCGGCCGCAGCCCGAATCATTTCCCGCGTGACGCCACTGCTCACGAGAATGTCGTCCCAGCTCGCCGCCTCTAACTCCGCGATGAAGCTGTCGAATCCGACCGTGAATTCGTTAATGAATTCCTGATCAAAGACCGTGCCCGGGTGATTTTGCTCTGCGCTTAGCATCTCTTTCATGATGCCTTTCATCACCGCGACATCGCCGTTGATTTTGATCGGCAGCCAAAGATCGCTTAGCTCCTCGCCCGATCCGAATAAAAAGCGCGGCGCATGCAGCGGATTCTTTAGATCCTGAGGATTTTTGAACCGAAAATTTCCGACCTCCGGCATCGGGTTGATTGAGACGATCTTCGCGCCGTGTTTGCCGTCACGTCCCTGCTTGGCGCGCTGCAAACTGCTCAACATCCGCGGGTGATTCGTTCCCGGATTTTGACCGATGATGAAGATGGCTTCGGACTCGTCAAAATCCGCGAGCGTGACGCAGCCTTTGCCGACACCGATCGTCTCGTTGAGCGCGGCTCCGCTCGATTCATGGCACATGTTCGAGCAATCGGGAAGATTGTTGGTTCCAAATTGGCGGACGAAGAGTTGGTAAAGAAAAGCCGCTTCGTTGCTCGCCCGACCGCTCGTATAAAAGGCTGCGGCATTCGGCGTTGGTAACGCATTCAGCTCCATCGCGATCAATTCGAAAGCGTCGTTCCACGAAAGCGGTTGGTAGTGCGCCGAGCCGGCCGGTTTCACGAGCGGATGGATCAGCCGTCCTTGCTGACCAAGCCAGAAGTCACTGCGAGCCGCGAGCTCGCCTAACGAGTGCTGGCGGAAAAACTCTGTTGTGAGCCGCTTGCTGGTCGCTTCATCAGCGACGGCTTTGGCGCCGTTCTCGCAAAACTCGGCGACATTTCGGTCTTCATCCGGGCTCGGCCAGGCGCAGCTTTGGCAATCAAAACCATCCTTTTTGTTGACGGCGAGCAAGGACTTGACCGCGCGGGTCGGCCCCATTTCGCGCAAGGCGAAACGCGTTGTCTGATAAATCGCGGGTATCCCGGCAGCGACGGCGTGCCGCTTTGTGATCGTTGCCGGCTGCTCCTCAACAGGGGTTTGCGCGCCAGGAGTAGGATCCGCGTGCTCGCGATCAGCATTTTCTGCGGACGCAATCTTCGGAGTGCCACTTCCGATGTCGGTCGGCTTTTGCGCGACCGTATCCAACTGCTGCTCGCGCGCAGAATCGAGACCTTGAGGCGGCTGGTCGCGCTGCATCGCTGTTATTATACGCGACGATTCAGCGGCAAGTGCTGAATAATTGGTCAGGCAGCAGACGGTTGAGTGCGGGCTTGTCAGTGCAGTGTATCGCTCGAATGAAACGCAGCGACTGGCGTTCTGGGGAGCGCACGCATTCTGCGTGCTGGCAACACCGAAAGCTTTTGGGGTCGTAAATTTTCCCCATTGCGGCGCCATCGGTGTGCGAAAGGCGCAGAGAGAAGTTCGTTTCGGTAGAATGCCGAAACCAGCACGCAAAATGCGTGCGCCCCCAGACGTGCGTTTTTCGCGCGATGGGTAGGTGATCAGCCGCATCCGCGGCAGATCTCTTCGGGCGCGAGGGGTCCAATCGTGCGCGAAGCGCCGCCGACGCTTCGGGACAGTCGTGTTACGATCCGGTGACAAGACCTGCGGTTGATTGTGCAAGGTGGCGGGCGGTGTTTAGGTAACCACTGTCCGCGGCAACTCGTGCGCTCAAATTCTTCGATGCAAACAACCGAATCTCCTCCACCGCAGTCGATCGACGGATCAGAGGTTGCGGACAGCCCAGGTCCGGCGCAGCCGTGCGATCCGGCAGAGTTCTCGAACCCGAAGAACTTCATCAATCGCGAGCTGAGCTGGCTTGAATTCAATCGTCGCGTCCTTGAGGAAGCGCAGGACGCGACCCAGCCGCTGATCGAGCGCGTAAAATTTCTCACGATCTTCAGCTCGAATCTTGACGAGTTTTTCGAGATTCGGGTCGCCGGGATCAAGCAGCAGATTGAAAGCGAGACGAGCGACGTCGGACCAGACGGCATGAGTCCCACTGACCTCTTCAACGCGATCCAGCGCACCGTGCGGGAACTGGTGGCGGCACAATACGCACTCTGGAAAAACGACTTGATGCCGGCGCTCGCGAAGAATGGGATTCGCATTCACGACGTAGCGCAATTGAACGCGAAGCGCGTCGCCTGGGCGCATCGTTACTTCCAGCAGGAAGTGTTTCCAATGCTCACGCCTTTGGCGGTTGATGCGAGTCATCCGTTTCCGCAGCTCTTGAACAAGAGCCACAATTTGCTGGTGCGGGCACGCGTTCAACGAGGCGGCGAATTCCTGCACGCGATCGTTCAGGTGCCACGTGTCCTCCCGCGGCTGATCATGTTCCCGCGCGGCAAAGGCGAGGACGAGCCGTGGGATTACATTTATCTCGCCTCACTCATCAAACACCACATTGCGGAACTTTTTCCCGGATTGCTCCTCGATGGCGTGCATGCATTTCGGGTGACGCGAAATAGCGATTTGTATATCGACGAAGAAGAAGCGGAAAATCTTCTCCGCACGATTGAGCAGGAACTCCGGCGCTCAAGTCGAGGAGACGCGGTGCGCCTCGAAGTTGAAACGGATTGTCCAAAGGATTATCGCGAGCTGCTGCTGGAATTTTTTGATCTCGGCGAGGGCGATCTTTATCGCGTTGAAACTCCGCTGACCATGACCCATCTGGCGCCACTGGTTACAAACGATGCGTTCGCGCGTTTGAAGGATCGACCTTTCCAGCCGGTGCGCGATCCGGCTCTGCCGCCGCATGTCGATATTTTTGAAGTGATGCGAAAGCAGGACCTCTTGCTGCATCATCCGTATGAAAGTTTCGATCCCATTGTCGAGTTGATCGAGGCTGCGGCGCGCGACCCGCAGGTGCTGGCGATCAAAATCACGCTTTACCGCACGAGCGGCGATTCGCCGATTATTAAAGCGTTGATCGACGCGGCGAACGCCGGCAAACAAGTGACTGCGCTCGTCGAGCTGCGTGCACGTTTCGATGAAGCAGCCAATATTCAGTGGGCACGACAACTGGAAGAAGCCGGCGCGCACGTCGTTTACGGCGTCGTTGGTTTGAAGACGCATTGCAAGGCGCTCCTGATTGTGCGGCGGGACAGCGATCGGCTGCGCCACTACGTCCATCTCGGTACTGGCAATTATCACCCCAGGACTGCGCGCAGTTACACTGATTTTAGTCTGCTCACGACCGCCACGGATTTAACCGAGGAGGTCGCGATTGTTTTCAATACGCTCACTGGACTAGCCGGTTATCCCGGATTGAAGAAGCTGATCGTCGCGCCCTTCGATTTGAGCAAACGCGTGATTGCATTGATTGAACGCGAGCGGGACAACGCGATCCAGGGCAAACCAGCGCGGATCATTGCGAAACTCAATTCGCTCGTTGACCAGGAGATCATCGAGAAGCTTTACGAAGCGTCGTGTGCCGGCGTGAAGATCGATCTGATCGTCCGCGGCATCTGTTGCCTGCGCCCGAAGGTCTCGGGGTTGAGCGAAAATATCCGCGTGATCAGTATTGTCGGCCGCTTTCTCGAGCACAGCCGGGTTTATTGTTTTGAAAACGGCGGAGCGCACGAGGTCTTTCTCGCGAGTGCAGACTGGATGCCGAGAAACTTCTTCCGCCGCGTCGAGATTGCCTTTCCGATCAATGATGCGTCGCTGCGGAACGAAATTGTGACCGAGATTCTCCCGCGCTTTCTGCACGATCATGTGAAAGCGCGAGAGCTGCAGGCGGACGGGACTCACCTGCGGTTGCAGGCCGAAGAAGGGACTCCGCGCTCGCAAGCACAACTCCATTTCCGCGAACGTTCTCGCAAGCAGGCCCGCACAATCGCAGAATCACAAGGCCCGCGCCCGCTCAAACTCGCGCCCATCACCATACCCCACCAGGAGCACCTATGAAGAAGAAGGTCCTGGTGGTTGATATTGGCGGTACTCACGTGAAGCTGATGATCTCGCGCTCGCAAAAACTGAAGTTCGATTCTGGTGTGCGCATGGGCCCGAAGGCACTGGTCGCGGGCGTCAAAGAAAGCGTCGCCGGCTGGAAATTCGATGCGGTCTCAATCGGTTTCCCAGCTCCGGTGAAAGACGGAAAGATCGTGAAGGATCCCAAGCACCTCGGCGGAGGCTGGGCGAGTTACAATTTCGCAAAAGCACTCGGGAAACCGGTGCGAGTGATCAACGATGCCGCAATGCAGGCGCTCGGCAGTTATCGCGGCGGCCGAATGTTGTTTCTCGGGTTAGGGACCGGTCTGGGGTCGGCGCTGGTCTGGGACAACAACGTGTTGCCGCTCGAGCTCGGGGATCTGCCGTACGATAATGGAATCATCGAAAACCAACTCGGTAAAGTCGGGCTTGAAAAACTGGGTCGCAAAGATTGGGAAGCAGAAGTGCACTATGCCGTTGCTCAGCTCAAGCTCTCATTCATAGCCGACTACGTGGTCCTGGGCGGCGGCAACTCGAAGGTTCTGAGCAGCTTGCCGGAGGGCGCAGAGCTCGGCCATAATCGGAATGCCTACCTGGGGGGCGCGCGCTTGTGGCAGACGCAAAGGCTGACCCGCCGCAAACGTTGGAATGTGATCTAAAAAGGCTAGGTTACTTGTTAGGTGTGAAACTCGTTTACTTTCTCCGGCACGGCGAAGCGGATTGGCCGGAATGGGACCGACCGGATGACGAACGCCCACTGACCAAACGAGGAAGACGCGAGGTTAAGCGGGTCGCCAAGTTCCTTTGTCGGCTCGGAGCAGAACCGCGTCTGATCTATACCAGTCCTCTACCCCGCGCCGCGCAGACGGCGGAAATTGTCGCGAAGCATCTTTGCCTCGAGCTGGGTTGCGAAGAGATGCTCAGCAAAGGCTTCATGGTCGATCATTTTCGCAAGCTCATCGGCGCGAGTGATGTCGTGAGTATGGTTCTCGTCGGACATGAACCAGATTTCAGCCGAGTGATCGCGGCGCTCACTGGCGGGACCGTCGCGCTCGCGAAAAGCGGAGTCGCGCTCGTCGAGGTCGAGAACGCCGCCACGAGGGGCAAACTGCGGTGGCTCTTCCCCCCGAAGTTCGCAAAGCGCGCCTGAATCGGGACGCGTACACTACTCCGCGGTCATCCTGCGCGAAGTCGAAGCCGTAACGCAGCCCGACAGGGCGAGGGCGGGCTTTCCATCCCGTGGCAAAACCCAAGGTTAATCCTCGGGCTTCCTCACTTCGCTCGGAATGACGGTGCAGTCGAGCGCGAGAAAAAATCGTCGGCGTGTTCTGCCCGCGCAATCGCGTTCAGCGTGAATTCACCTTCGCGTGACGGTGGGTCTTACGATTTCTCCACACGCGCGGGTTACGAACCTCGCTGTGCCTGTTCTTTCGCGGGTCTGCCGGAAAGGGAACTGGGCGAATTGACGTGCGCATCGTAATCGACACCGACGCTCAGCCGGTAGACCAATTCCCCTCCGATCCATGCGGCGACGAGCGCCAGGGCGAGTGCGATGAAGCCGAGGCTAATTGCGGTCATCGACGGCGCAGCCGGAAGCGGTCTGCGCATGAACCAGCTCACTGCAAACAGCACTGTCACGGCGACGTTGATTAATCCATGCAGGAGTCCAATGCGCTTCGCCCGCGTGCCGCTCTCGAGCCCGATCCAATCCGCCGTCCCGAACACCGCAGCGAGCAACCCGCCGAGGACGCCCGCAGCAATCAGCCAGAATGCAATCTCAGCCCAGTGACCGTGGCTGGTGCATAGATAGATGATATCGAAAACAACCGCCACCGGTAGCAATCCAAGTGGGAAAACGATCAGCATCGGATGAACCGGATGCCCGAGTAAGTTCACTTTGCCAGCCATAATTGTCCTCCTTAAACGATTCGCATAACGAGTCCAGAGCAGACTTATTTAAAGCAGCGGTCCGCCCCAGGTGCTCGCGAGACGGCCTTGTGCGTCCGCTCACACCATCTCCGGCAGGGACGCAGGGCTATAGATCGCTAAATGCGCGATCGAGCACCTCGATGAGGAAATCAGCGTCCTGCTCGTGCAAGCACATCGGAGGCGAAAAGCGGATCGTCTGACCGTGCAATCCGCCTTTGCCGAGCAATAGCCCCATTTCCTTGCACCTCTCCAGCACCTGCGCGCATTCCGCTTTGGCCGGCTCCTTTGTTCTTCGATCCTTCACCAGCTCAATTCCGAGCAGCAACCCTTTCCCGCGCGCATCGCCGATGATGTCATGCTTTCCCTTTAATCGGTTCAGACCGGCCGTAATGCGCCCGCCGATCTGCAGGGCGTTGGCCTGTAAGTTTTCGCGTTCGATCACCTCGAGTACCGCCGTGCCTTGCGCCGAAACCACCGGGTTACCGCCAAAGGTGTTGAAGTGAATCCGCTGCGCGAGTGTCGCCGCAATCTTTGGCGTGGTCACTACTGCGCCGAGCGGGGCCCCGTTGCCGATTCCCTTCGCCATCGTGACAATATCCGGCACCACGCCTTGGCTTTCAAATCCCCAAAAATGTGTTCCCGTCCGGCCAAACCCGGTCTGTACTTCGTCGGCGATGCAAACGCCGCCCGTCGCGCGCACGTGTTCGTAGGCGTGCCGGAGATATTCATCCGGGAAAACCACGCAACCGCCCACTCCCTGAATCGATTCCGCGATAAAGCCGGCAATTTGCCCGGAAGTCGCGTGATCGATTAAGTTTTTGATGTCGGCTGCGTAATTCCTTCCCGCGTTCGGATCCTCACGGCCCCAAGCGCCCGATAGGGATCGGGCGTGATCGCGTGGTGCACGCCGAAGCTGTGGGGGACATTGAATTTCCAGGTGTGGTGCGCAGTCAGACCCATGCCGGACGCATTCCCGCCGTGATAGGAATTTCGTAGCGCGATCATATCGTAGTTGCCGGTGTAGCCCCGCGCCATGAGCAGTGCGAGATCGTTCGCTTCGGAACCCGAGTTCACAAAATAGCAGACCTTCAGTTCGCCAGGCATTTTCGCGGCGAGCTTCTGTGCGTATTCCGCGATCTTCGGATGCAAATAAATCGTCGTGGAATGTTGCAGGGTTTCGTTCTGCTTCCTCGCCGCTTCCACGACGTGCGGATGACAATGACCGACACTCACCGTGACGATCCCACCAAGCGCATCGAGATAACGCCGTCCAGTTTCGTCGAAAACATACTGCGCCCTGCCTTCCACAAGCATGAGCGGCTCTTTGTAATAGAGAAAAATACCCGGGTTCAGGAACTCGCGTCGCAGTCGCAGCACCTCTTCGGGCGTTGGGCCGCGATACGGCTGCGGTTGGTGATCGAATTTTGGGAGCTCGGGTGGTTGCATTACTTTTTGCTCCAGATCTCGCCTTCTCCATCACAGAACCAGCGGCTTGTCGTCACCTTTTGCTGGGTGAAAATTGCACACCTTCCTTGCCTCGCATGTGGAGGTCGCCAAAAACGAGTCGCCCAGCCGTTGAACGGAAACCAGGCCATCGACGCCGGCACCCCAATATTGACGCCTACGATGCCCGCTTTGATCCGATGCTTGAACTCGCGGGCCGCTTTTCCGGAGCGCGTGAAGATTGATGCGCCATTTCCGTAGGGGGAGCGGTTGACGGTTTCGATTGCCGCCTCCAGATCGCTCATGCGCATGACGTTCAGGACCGGGCCAAAGATTTCTTCGCGCGCGACGGTCATCCCGCTTTGCACTTCGTCGAGGATCGTGGCGCCGAGATAAAAACCGTTTATCGCGCCGTCGATTTTTGCTTCTCGACCGTCGGTTAGAATTTTTGCCCCTTCCTGCGCGCCGGTCTCAATCAGTTGAGTCACGCGATCGCGATGCTCTCTCGTAATCACGGGGCCCCATGTCCGGTTGCGGATCACGATCCGTGGGACCGACTTTGATCTTGCGGGCCGCGGAGCTGAGCGATGGAAGCACGCCGCGCGCGGCACCGCCAATCACCAGCGCCGTCGAGCTGGCCATGCAACGTTCTCCCGCGTAACCGAACGCGCCTTCGATAACCCCGCGTGTTGAGTTTTCCACGTCCGCATCGGGCATGATAAGGACGAAATTTTTCGCGCCACCGTTCGCCTGCACCCGTTTGCCGTGTCGCGTGCCAGTTTCGAAGATGTATCTCGCGATCGGCGTGGACCCGACAAATGAAATCGCGCGCACCTTCTGATGGGAGAGTAGCGCGTCAACGCATTCGCGACCGCCATGCACGAGATTAAAGACGCCACGCGGAAGATCGGCTTGCTCGAGCAGGCGCAATCATAATCGCCGTCAGCGGCACTTTTTCGCTCGGCTTGAGCACGAAAGTATTTCCGCAGGCGAGCGCCACCGGGTACATCCAGAGCGGCACCATCGCGGGGAAGTTGAACGGCGTAATCCCGACGCAGACTCCGAGCGGTTGCCGGATCGTTTCACAGTCAATCTCGATCGTTTCGCCCGTGAGCAGCGACGGAATACCGCACGCGAAACTCGACCATTTCGATCCCGCGGCGCACGTCGCCGCGTGATTCCACCAGCGTCTTACCATGCTCGCGGGTGTTGCAGGGCACAATCTCATCGAATTTTTCCTCAAGCAGCATTTTGAACCGAAACAGAACCCGGGCACGCTCGACAGGTGGCGTTTCCCTCCACTTCGGGAATGCGGAGGCAGCCGCTTCCACCGCAGCGTTCACATGCGCGGCTGTGCACATCGGCGCTTCCGCGATCACTGCGCCGGTCGATGGGTTGTGAACGGGCGCGGTGCCGACGTCGCCTGCTTCGCGCCATTCGCCGTCCACGAAAATCGGGCATGAGTGGCGGGCCTGCGGCGAGGGAAAATGATTAGTGACGAGTGACAAGGAATGAGTGGGCAGTCAAACGCACGATAGCCCCATTGGCCAGTCGATTTAGAGTTCGCGTGTCTGATCCGTTGCTTGCTAGCCTCGATTTTCACTCCGCACGCCCCTTGCAATCGCGACGTCAATCTCTCGGCCGCCTCGGCGCATTCGCTTTGGCTCCAATGCTGCCCATGGATGACACGACACCTGAGTTGATCTTATACAACGCAAACATTATCACGATCGACGATCGCCGGCCACGCGCCCAGGCCCTGGCGATCGCCGGTGGGCGCTTCCTGGCGGTTGGCTCTAATGACAAGGTGCAGGCACTCTCCACGCCGCGGACTCAGAAGATCAACATCGGGGGCAAAACCATCGTTCCAGGCTTTATTGATGCGCATTCGCATCCTGCGATCGCCGGTCGCATGCATCTGCGCCAGGTGGATTGTGACTTGCGCTCGATCGCCGTAATTGAGGATGCAATCCGTGAACGCGCATCGAAAACTCCCGCGGGCCAATGGGTCCTGGGATTCAAGTACGACGACACAAAGACCAGCGATGGCCGTCCGCTCACGCGCGAGGCCTGGACGCGGCTGTTCCCAATCACCCGGTCTACATCTCTCACCGTGGAGGACACACGGCCTATACCAACGCGAGCGGCCGCGGCGTGATCCGCGTTTCCGGCTCGAGCATTGCACCGTTATCAACGACGCCCTTGTTCAACGCATTAAGGCTCTCGGCGCGATACCGACGCCTTTCGCCACTTACGTTTATTACCACGGCGAAAAGATGCGCGAGTATGGCGTGGAGAGGCTCGATCACATGTTCGCGTTGCGCAGCTTTCTCGACGCCGGTATCAGCGTCGCGCCCGGTTCCGATTATCCGCCCGGACCGTTCGAGCCAATGATGGCGCTCCAGTCAAGCGTCACCCGGACAGACATGAACGGAAATGTGTGGGGCCCGAAGCAGCGCATCACGGTGGAAGAAGCGCTCCGGGTGCAAACATTGCACGGCGCTTACGCGTCCTTCGAGGAACGCGAGAAAGGTTCGATTGAGCGTGGCAAACTGGCCGATCTCGTGGTGCTGGGCCGCGATCCGTTCCGCGAAGATCCATCGTCGCTCGTCGGCATTCCGATCGAACGCACGATGGTCGGAGGGCGCTGGGTCTTCGAAGCATGAGGTGAGGTCCGGTCTTCAACCCCTGCGGCGGCTGTTAGCTGATTCGTAAAATCGCACACTCAGGAGGCGGCTCGTGCTTCCACTACTCACCTCCGTTAAGCGTCAGGATCAGCTCTGTTGAATTTCCACGCTGCGGCGAGCAGCTCGCGAACTTCATCGTCGCTCGTCTGCGAGAAGTCTTCGTAGTATTGACCAACTCCATCAAAAAAATCGGGCACCATTACGCAGATAGTTTCATCCACTTCAGCCTCAAACTCGCGGCAGGTGTCGGCGGCGCCGACCGGCACCGCGACGATGATCTTTGCGATGCCGCGTTGACGCAAGGCTGCGACCGCGGCCCGCATCGTGGCGCCGGTCGCAAGGCCGTCATCGACGAGAATGACGATACGTCCGCGCAGCTCGGGGGCAGGGCGGCCACCGCGGTATTCGCGTTCGCGCCGTTCAATTTCAAGAGTTTCATCCGCGGCCACGGCATCGAGAATGATCTCTGCATTCGGCAGATGGCGGACGACGTCCTCATTCACCACGCGGATGCCGCCGGAAGCGATCGCTCCCATCGCCAGCTCGCGAAATCCGGGCACCCCGAGTTTACGGACGATGAAGACATCGAGCGGGGCATGAATGGCCAATGCGACTTCGTAGGCAACCGGCACACCGCCACGCGGCAAGCCAAGCACAATCACGTCTTCGCGACCCCGATAGGCACGCAGGTTCCTGGCCAACCGCCGGCCGGCTTCCGCTCGATTCTGAAATCGTATCTCCATTCGAGAGGAAGTTCAGATCTGCGCTGAATTTGCCACCCTGGAGAAGTCCGATCGCTTGAACAGCGTCAAAGGATATTCAAAAGCTGCGCCGCTTTTTCCATGGCAATGATTCCGGTGTCCTCGCCGAACAACTTGAGCCCAAACTAGGCGGGAAATGTCTGCCCTTCGGGCATCGCAGACGAAAACAGCCGCTGATACTTGCTCTTGCGAAATTCTTCTGACAAGCAGACCAGCAGGCTGCACCAACTCAGCGACATAAAAAAACTGACTCAGCCGCCATTAATGACGAGTCCCTCTCGAGCGGCGGTTCCGCATTAGTCGATGGCTCCCGGTCCACTGAGGTCTGAGACGCAGGCGCGCTCAACGTCACCATACTAAAATCCATCCCAAAACCTACTTGCGAAGAGAGCAGAAGCCACTCACAAATGGAACGTAAGCAATGCCGCCCCGAGCGAAGTCGAGGAATCCCGCAGCGTCATCTTGAGGTCCCGCGACGGGATGGAAAGCCCGGCCTCGCCCTGTCGGGCTGCGTTACGGCTTCGACTCCGCTTCGCTCGCTCAGAACGACAACGCTTAGGAGACGACTTGTTGTTCTTTTTACCTGAACCATGCTCAAACTCAGAGAGGTTTGAGAATAAGTCCTAACAAGAGAACCGCAGCTAAATCCCGTCACGAACAGGAAAGCCACAGCCATCGCAATGCCGAAATTAAAGAAACCTTCGAATGCAGTGCAATCGTCGCCTTCCGCGGATCAGGAGACTCATGAATTGGTTCCGGGAAGCACGGCGATCCGCGGGAGCATCACGCATGCAGTCGTCATCAAGCACGGTGACCTCTTTTTCCTGAGCGAACCCGACGGTAGCGTCCCTCTGGCAGATGGGCACGGCTTCGGTCTTTACTATCATGACTGCCGTTTCCTCAACGGCTACGAACTGAGAGTGGCCGGGCGCAAGCCAGAGGCTCTGGTTCGAAATGCCGAGCTCGGCTATATGGCGATGCTCGGTCTTTCCAACCCTGAGATACAGTCCAATGGCCGAACGCTGCTTAAGCATTTGGTCGAAATCCGCTGGTCGCGGGTGGTCTCCAGCAAGCCTCTGGCGCTCTTCGATACTCTCACTTTGCAGAGCCGCGCCCCGGAATCGATTCACTTTCCTTTCGAGCTGACGTTCCAATCTGCGTTCGAGGATGTTTTCGCGATCCGCGGCTTGTTCGAGAGTGAACGCGGGACGCTTCACCCGCCTGCATGGAGAAACGGTGCGCTCCAATTATTGTATGAAGGGGCGGATGGGATCAATCGCGAGGTGACCATTCACTTTGCACCAGCGCCGACCGTGACCGAGCAAAACCGCGCGCGTTTCCAAATCGAGCTCGAACCAAAGGGGCACCAACAGCTTTCCATCTCGCTTCTGATTTCAGAATCCCCGGCTGCAAAACCGGCGCCTAAACCAAATCAGCCCCCACTTCGTCCGAGCACGAGCTTTTCGCCGGAAGGCGACATTCGATGGCTCGAGGATAAAATGCAGGTCCGGACCGACAGCTTGATCCTCAACCGCGTAATGGATCGTTCACTGCGGGATCTCGGCATGCTGCGCAGTGACCTGGACCAAACCACTTATTTTGCCGCGGGCGTGCCGTGGTTTGTGGCGCTCTTTGGGCGCGACAGCATCATCACGGCACTCCAAACGCTCGCCTACGATCCACGCATCGCGGAGCAAACCATTCGTTTGCTCGCAAATCATCAAGGGAAGGCAGTGAACCGCTGGCGGGAAGAAGAGCCAGGGAAAATTCTGCACGAGTTGCGCGTGGGGGAGATGGCGCATCTCAACGAGGTCCCGCATACGCCTTATTACGGGACGATCGATGCGACGCCGCTCTGGCTGGTGCTGGTGGCCCGGCACGCCGCCTGGACGGGCGACTTGCGCGTTTTCAACGAACTCCGCACGCACATCGAAGCCGCGCTTAATTGGATCGAGCAGTATGGCGATCTTAATGGCGACGGATATGTCGAATACGAATGCCTGACCGAGAAGGGTCTCGCCAATCAAGGCTGGAAGGACTCCGGCGACGCCATCGTCAATGTGGATGGCTCCCTGGCGACGCCGCCGATCGCACTCGTGGAAGTGCAAGGCTACGTCTATGAGGCGAAGATGGAAATCGCGGCGCTCTACCGGAGAGCCGGTGATCGCGAGCGGGCACGTGCGCTTGAAAGCGCGGCACAACGATTACGCGAGTGTTTCAACCGGGATTTCTGGGTGGCAGACGGTTATTACGCCCTCGCGCTTGAGGCGGGCAAACGCCAGGCCGCCGTGCTCTCGTCAAACGCCGGCCAGGCACTCTGGTCTGGTATCGCAGACGCAGATCGCGCCCGGCAGACAGCCGATCACCTGCTCTCACCGGAGATGTTCAACGACTGGGGCATCCGCACGCTTTCCACAGCCGCCTCGCGTTACAATCCGCTGGGCTATCATCTCGGCACCGTCTGGCCGCACGACAATTCGCTGATCGCCGCCGGATTCAAGCGCTATGGATTCGACGACGCCGTGCTGCGCATTTTGAGCGGAATGACCGAGGCGGCCGTGCATTTCGACGAGCACCGGCTGCCGGAGCTTTTCGGCGGTTTCTCCCGTGACGATTACGGGGTGCCGGTTTCGTACCCGGTGGCCTGTCAGCCACAGGCGTGGTCGGCGGGTGCGGTGCCTTACCTCCTGACGACCACTCTCGGTCTGCAACCGGAAGCGTTCGAGGCGCGGCTCAAAGTAGTCCGTCCAGTCTTGCCCGAGAACGTAAATCGGGTGGAGATTCGTCACCTTCAGGTAGGTCGAGCTCGTGTCGATCTCGTGTTTGAGCGCTCCCATTCTGGCATTGTCGCGCGCCTGCTGGAGCTCGAGGGGAAGCTCGAGTTTATTGTGGAAGGATGAAGGCCGGGATCACTCATGTGCGCGAAACAATGATATGAAAATCGCCCAGGTTGCGCCGCTCTATGAAAGCGTGCCGCCGAAAGCTTATGGCGGCACCGAGCGCATCGTCTCCTATCTTACGGAAGAATTAGCCCGGCGGGGTGAAGAGGTAACACTCTTCGCCAGCGGAGATTCTGTGACCGCGGCAAACCTGGTCGCGGGTTGCCCTCGCTCTTTGCGCCTGAGTAAGGCAGTTGACCCACTGGCGCCTCACATCGTCATGCTTGAAGAGGTCTTCAAGCGCGTGGCCGAATTCGACATTATCCATTTCCATATCGATTACCTCCACTTCCCGCTTTCGCGGCGAAGCACGCTCGCGCAAGTGACCACATTGCATGGGCGGCTTGACCTGCCAGACCTGCCTCCGCTCTATCGTGAATTCGGTGACATGCCTGTGATTTCCATTTCCAATGCACAACGGACACCGCTGCCTTTTGCCAACTGGCAGGGCACGATCTATCACGGTTTGCCTGAGAATCTCTTCACCTTTCAGGAGCAGCCCGGTGATTATCTCGCATTTCTCGGCCGCATCTCGCCCGAGAAGCGAGTCGATCGTGCCATCGAAATCGCAAAACGCGTGGGCCGCACGCTTAAGATCGCTGCCAAAATCGACCGGGTGGACCGGCGTTATTTTAACAAGACCGTCAAACCGCTGCTCGACCATCCGCTCATCGAATTCGTCGGCGAGATTGGCCAGCGCGAAAAAAACGAGCTTCTCGGCGGTGCCTGCGGCCTGCTCTTTCCGATCGACTGGCCCGAGCCTTTCGGTTTGGTCATGATCGAAGCGCTCGCCTGCGGCACGCCGGTGCTGGCGTTCCGCTGCGGCTCGGTGCCGGAAGTAATTACCGAAGATGTAACCGGCTTCGTTGTCGAAGACATTGAACAGGCAGTCGACTCTGTCGAAAAACTCGTGCGCCTCGACCGCGCCAGATGCCGGCAGGAGTTTGAAACCAGATTCACAGCGCGGAGAATGGCGGATGATTACATGAGTCTCTACGAAGGGTTCATCGCCGGAAAGGTCGCCATGGGTGCGGAGTTCTCTGCCGTCGTGGCAGCCTAGGCGGTTCTGTCGCCTGTGGCGTGGCTGAACTGAACCCGCGTTTACTTCGCGCGGAATTTGTTTTCTGTTTCCGCTCCGCGCGAGGCCGCATAGATTGACGCAGTGAGCTATCAGGTTTTCGCACGCAAATACCGGCCGCAGACTTTCGACGATCTCGTCGGACAGCCGCACGTCGTGCGCACCTTGAAAAATGCGGTCGAGCAGAACCGGCTGGCGCACGCCTATCTGTTTGTTGGACCGCGAGGCATTGGAAAAACTTCAACGGCGCGCATCCTTGCCAAAGCGTTGAATTGCATTCATGGCCCGACAGTTATCCCCTGTGGCGTTTGCGACAGCTGCAGGGAAATCACCGGCGGGAACAGCCTCGATGTGCTCGAGATCGACGGCGCGAGTAACAACGGTGTCGAGCAGGTGCGCGAGCTCCGGGACAATGTGCGCTACGCGCCAAGCAAAGGGCATTTTAAAATCTACATTATCGACGAGGTGCACATGCTGACTTCGGCGGCGTTCAACGCGCTGCTGAAGACGCTCGAGGAACCGCCGCCGCATGTGAAATTCATCTTTGCGACGACTGAACCGCAAAAGGTTTTGCCGACAATTCTGAGCCGCTGTCAGCGGTTCGATCTCCATCGCATCGCGACCAACTTGATTGCCGATCATCTGCAATTCATCGCCGGGAAGGAGAAGATCACGCTCGAGCCCGCGGCCGCGCATGCGATCGCGCGCGGAGCAGACGGGGGATTGCGCGATGCGGAGTCGATGCTCGATCAGCTGGTGGCGTTCTGCGGCGAAGAGATCGCCGAGGCTGACGTACTCAACGTTTTCGGGTTCACCAGCGAACAGACCGTCGCAAGTTTCACCAATCAAATTCTCTGCGGCGCGACGGCGGAGGCGCTTGATCTTCTGCACAGCGAGGCGGCGAATGGCAAGGATATGATGAAGCTCGCGTCCGATTTGATCGCCTATCTGCGCGATCTGCTGGTGTATAAAGTAAAGCCGACGGCGGTCGCGGAGGAACTGAATCCTGAGTTGCGCGGTTCACTGCAAACGCAAGCGGAATTGATTGAGACTGATCGGCTGCTGGAGTTGATCGACCAATTCGCCGTCGCGGAAGGGCGCATGAAATGGGCACCAAACAAGAAACTGCATTTCGAAGTCGCCGTGATCAAAGCCATCCAAACGCTCGGGCAGGTAACGCTGAATGAGGTGATCGAGAATTTGTCGGCGCTGCGTGATGGAAAGGCGCCGGAGGAGCCGATGCCACAGAAATTTGAAGCTTCGCCGGCAAGTCCGCCATCAAGCGCGGAACGCTCGATCCGGCATTCCGCGCCAGTCGCAAGCTCCAAAGCCTCCGCGGCGCGAGCGAATGAGAAACCTGCTGCAGAAGAACGGCAGCCCGCGGGAGGACCATTCGATGCGGAAGCGACGTGGCAGAAAGCAGTCGAGACGATCCACGCACGCCGACCATTGATTCGCGGCTGGATTGAATCCGCGCGTGTGCTCGGCATCGAAGGAATCAATTTCCTGCTTGGATTTCCGCCGGAGCAGAAAACCGCCATGGAATCGATCGCGATGCCCAGGAATCGCGACTTCCTCGAAGCGGTGTTAAAGGAGATTAGCGGACGCGATTGGAAACTGAAGTTCAGCTTGCGGGAAGGTCTGCCTGTCAGCTCTGCGGACGAACGCACGCGGTCCTTCGGGCATGCGCCGGTGAAAGCGGCTGACGCTCAGGCGACGTTTAAAGATGATCCCCTGATCCGGGAAGCGCTTGAAATTTTCAAAGGCGAAATTAAGTGATCCACTGACCGATTATGAACCTGAACAAGTTAATGAAGCAGGCGCAGAAGATGCAGGAGCAAATGTCAAAGACGCAGGCTGAGCTCGAAGACAAAACCGTCGAGGTGCAGGCCGCGGGCGGACAAGTCACGGTCGTTGCGAACGGCGCGGGAGACGTGCTTTCGCTGAAGATCGCGAAGGAGATTGTGGACCCCGAGGACGTGGAATTTTTGGAAGAAGCCGTGCTCAGCGGCGTGAAGCAGGCGATCGAGCAGGGTAAAGCGCTCGCCAGCTCCGAGATGTCGAAAATCACCGGCGGCCTCGGGGTCTCGGGATTGGGGTTGTAGCGCTGTCGGGTAGCCCCAGTTCGATCTGTTCGGCGAGGAAAGCGCGGAATTTGCGCTGTATCTACAACAACGCGGCTTGAACGATACGGATTGGCCTCTATTTTCCAGCCGCAACTTGGGAAGTTGCGCGCGACAGTACGGAGTTCATTACCAAGAGACAACTTAGGACTCACGAAAGGGCCTTGAGCAATCATTTTCCTGGGACACGATACGAGAACGCATGTTGAATAGATCGCGTCCAAACGGGTCTAAGATTGAAAGTATTTATGAAACTGCCATTGATTGGTCTCTCTCTCATTGTCGCTTTGGTCCAAACTGGTGCAGCGGCAGACCAGCCCAAAAAGAAAACGAAGAAACGGGCGCAGCAACACGCTGCCACATCCGAAGAGGCCCGAAAGGCGCCCGCTAGCCAGCAGACCGCCGCTTCGCAGCGTTCAACGAAAAAGTCCGATGATGGGAATAGAGGAACAGCCCAGCGCGAGTCGGTTCGACGGCCGAATGAGCAAAATCAAATTGCTCGAGAGCAGACGAAACGTACCGATCGCAGAGTTTCCAAGGTAGAGGCTCAGAATTCGGCGAAGGCGAACGGAATCCGCCGGCCCGTCCAGGTAAATAACGCTCGATCGGTACGGAATAACTGGCAGTACCGAAATCGCAATCGCATCAGTTACGCAGACGCTTTCCGCCGCCACGACCGTTCGCGCCACGATCGCAATTGGTGGAGAAGCCGCTATAACACAATCATCCTAGTGAACGGCGGATATTACTATCAGGATGCAGGCTATTGGTATCCTGCGTGGGGATACGATTCCGGGTATAATTCGTACGCGTATGACGCGCCGATCTACGCTTATAACGGTTTGCCGCCAGATCAGGTTGTCACCACTGTGCAGGGTGCACTGCAACAGCAGGGCTACTACGCGGGTGCCGTGGACGGTTCGGTGGGTTCGCGAACCCGTGCCGCGCTTTCGAGATACCAGAGCGATCACGGCCTTGCGGTGACCGCTGCGATCGACGAGCCGACACTCGCCACACTTGGATTGGTCTGATTTCGGGATCAGCGTTCCTACCGGGGTTCAACTCCGATAGTGGGCGTGGTCCTTTCCCGGTCGGCGCACCGGGCGCGCGATGTTCTATTGATCGCTGATTGGCTGCGTTCGCTGGGAGGCATCGGGAATCATGGTGGCGAACGTCTACCCGCCCTCTTCGAACGAAACCCAGTTATGTGACCGGCGTTATTAGTCGTGAATGGCAGGACCGGGGTTCGCAAAGGTTCTCTGAATGACCGAGTTGATCGTGCGCCAAACCAGCAGCGCGCTGCATCGAGAATCATGACCGCGCTGATGACCCACAAAACCTCAGGTCTGTGCGCCATACAGGCATGATGCCTATGTTCCGTAACAGAACTTCGTCAAGAAGCCTTGCCACCCCGCTGCAACTAACTCCATCCTACCTTCGCCTTTGAATTTTCCACCTCTTTTGATAGCAGTCCTGATTACAGGAAAGTCGATTGCGATATGGGTAATTTGCGTTTTGCTCGCAGCGGGCGTCGCGTGGAGTCGCTACGAGAAAAAGAAAACCCGCGACAAACTCCTGCGCGAGCTGGTCGCGATGGACGCCGATCGGCGCGAGAAGTTACTCAATCGGTTGAGTCCAAAGCTCGCGACTGAGCTCCGTGAGAATTTGATGGAGCGCTTTCGGCTAAGCTGATTTCGGGTAATCGAAGAGCAACGCATTCGGGTCCGCTTCTCCGTCGCTTCGCTCGTGCCATGAGTCCCGCTTTTCCTTCCGCCATCTCGCCCGTCCGGCATCTCGGTCGAATCACATTCACAACGTTTCTCCTCACCTTCATCGCCTCGCGAGTCCTCGTGATTCTGATCATGACGCGTCGGTTGCCGGACTTGTTCCTGCACGCCGGCGGCACCCATGTGCACCACTTGAACTACGGAATTTTCCTGCTCTCCGCGGTGGGCGCGGTTCTTGTCTTCATCCAGCGGCCCTCGGAAAAACTCCGAAGAGTCTGTGCTTTGCTGTATGGCTTCGGGATGGCGCTCACCTTCGACGAATTCGGCATGTGGCTCCACCTTGGCGGCGGTTACTGGCAGCGAGCGAGTTTCGATGCCGTCATTGTCGTCGCCAGTCTCCTGGGCGTGATTGCTTTTGCGCCGAGACTGGATCGAATGCGCTCCTACCATTGGGCTACCGCGGGCGTCGCGATGAGAGAACAAGCGGCACACTTTGTGCGATCTGGGCCGAACGCATATCACCATCTCGATCCGGCTATTCCGGGTTGGACTTGCGCGATTTCCCCTGAGGACCTGAAGGCCGATGCAGAATTTTCCGCCTCCCGAATTACACGGGCCTACTCAGAAGAATACATTGGTCTCTTCGAAACCAACCTCGCTCAGGTAAAGGGCGAGCCACAGATTCTCGCGTCTAGAGGAGCTTGGTCTTACGCATCAAATCGTGGAGCACGTTCGCAGTCTCATTGCGGGTCTGCCCGGTGAAGACTTTCACGGTGGAGGAATTCAACGATTTGGCCGCGCCTCTAACCCCGTTTTTCAGACGAGTTCCTCAGAGTTGGCTTACAAGAGGGAATTTGAGGAAATGCTCGAAGCGATGGCATCCGCAGCACAATCCCGCAGATCTGCGATTATGAACAGCAACTCAGCGGCCTTGGAAGGTTATGCCGATTTGGTGCGGCTCTACCGAATTCTCCAGATCATGATTCGAGTGCGAAGTGAATTGCAGCGAGCGTTAAACATCAGCGAATGAAAACGCCAGCAGACGGTTTAATTTTGCCGTTTTTGCTGATCGCCACGCGGCAAAGCTCCTGCAATTCCGGTATCAGGATCTCTCGGCATCAGAGATCTCTCGCCATCGGTATAGCGCCTTCAATGTCTTCCCAGCCATTGCGGAGCCAGAACTCGTGGCCAGCAGGGTTATCTCCTGCAACGAGGATGATCGCCCTCTTGATCCCGGCGCCCAGTAAGCCGCGGACGCACTCTCCCAATAGAAGCCTGCCTACTCCCGCTCCGCGATACGCCAGCGCAATCGCGAGGTGGTAAATCCAGCCACGACGCCCGTCGTGACCACAAAGCACCGCACCGACGATCGCCCCATTTTCTACCGCCACGCGGCTGAGACCCGGATTTCGCTCGAGAAATCCGCGGACTTCCTGACGCGAATCGCCTTCCGCGACTTCCACACCATCTACCTCATTCCAAAGCGCGAGCGCCGCTCCGTAATCGGCGATGACAATTCCCTCGTCGTGATCGTCGCCATCGGCGTCAATGCTGTTGTATCGCCTCGCGGCGGAGGGCGCTAGCGAGAGATGCGCCGCGGCCGTTGATGTTCATTTGCAATCCCACTGAGTGCTCATCTCGTTGCCGATTCGTCCCGAGAGTCTAACTTACCCGGCTGAGCGCGCGAGCGTTTCTGCGCCGATGCACAAAGCAAACTCCATCATTATCCACGCGCCGAAGGAGGCGATCTTCGAGACTGCGGCGAATCTGGAGCTTTGGCCGAAAATTTTACCGCACTACCGTTACATCCGGTATCTGGAACGATCTGCGGAGCGTAATCTTGTGGTCATGGCAGCGGTTCGTTCTGGCATCCCAATCTCGTGGACCTCTGAGCAGATTATTGACCGAAGAGAGCTGGAGGTTCGCTTCCATCATTTAAAAGCGTTCACCAAAGGGATGCAGGTCGTATGGACATTTGAGGACGCTCCCACCGGAGTGCTCGTGAGAATTGCGCATGCAATGCAATTTCGGGTGCCGGCACTCGCGCCTGTTGCGGAGCCGATCATCGGCGGCTTCTTCATTCATCATGTGGCGACGCAAACATTGCGCTGCATGAAACAGCATCTCGAATCCCGGACTCAATGACGAGAGAACGAACTCAGAGCCGAAATGGTCGCCAGCGCCGCGCCGTTATCACCGGCATCGGGCCAATCACTTGCATCGGCACCGGACGCGTGGAGTTCTGGCGCGGATTGCGCGCGGAGAAAAGTGGGATCCGCCAAATCACCAGCTTTGACACGACGCCCTTCAACGCCCACTGCGCGGGCGCGATTCCTGATTGGAATGGGGAAGATTTCTTCCCGCCCCACCGCTTGAAGCGGCTCGACCGCTACGCGCAATTCTCTGTCGCGTCCGCAAAACTGGCCCTTGAAGACGCCAACCTCCCGTATTCGCGCGAGCAGCCGCAACATCGCGTCGGCGTGAGCTTCGGGACCGCGCTCGGCGGCATAGCAAACGCGGAACATCAGCACGCTCGTTTCTTGGAAAAAGGAACGCGCGGAGTGAATCAGACCCTGGCACTTCAGGTATTCGGCGGTTCCGCGCATTCCAACATTGCGATCGAGTTTGGATTCCGCGGTGTCGGGACCACCAACTCAAACAGTTGCGCCAGCGGCACCGTGGCGGTGGGCGAAGCCCTCCGTTACATCCGCGATGATTTTGCCGATGTCATGATCGCGGGCGGCGCGGAAGCTCCGCTGAGCCCGCTGACCTTTGGCGCGTTCGCGATCATCAAAACCATGAGCCAATGGAAGGGCGATCCTGCGCAGGCGTGCCGGCCTTTCGATCTTTCACGGGACGGCTTTGTCATTGGGGAAGGCGCGACCTCGTTGGTGATTGAGGAGCTGGAACATGCACGCAGCCGCGGCGCCCACATCTACGCCGAGGTCGTCGGTTACAGCTTGAACAACGACGCCTTTCACATGACTTCCCCGCTGCCGAGCGGCGACTCGTGCGTGCGGGCGATGCGGGACTCCTTGAGAGATGCGCAACTTTTACCCGAACAGGTGAGTTATATCAACGCTCACGCCAGTTCGACGCAATTAAACGACACCACTGAAACGATGGCTTTAAAGCAGGTTTTCGGCGGCAGCATTGAGCACATTCCGGTGAGCGGCACGAAAGCGTTCACGGCGCATCCGCTCGGCGCGACTGGAGCGATTGAGACCGCGATCTGTGCTCTCGCTTTGGATCAACAGTGGGCCCCACCGACTTTAAATCGATCTAACCCCGATCCCGGCTGCGATCTTGATGTGGTGCCGGATCGCGGTCGGAATGTGGAGCTGCGACATGTTTTGAATAATTCATTCGGATTTGGAGGTATCAATTCGTGCGTCATTTTAAGCCGTGCCGAATAGAACGCTTCGAGTTGCGTCCAAGTTCCATTCCTCGCGCGGAAATTTTGAGCCGGGATGTTCCATTGCAAGGCGTAGGGCCCGATCACCACAAGAGGTCGAAAATCGCCACGGGCAAGCATGAGAGAACAGCGCTGCCGGGCACATTTAAGAGCGACACGGTGCAGCTCTTGCTTGATCTTGTTGAAAATTCTATTGACGTTAAGCGGCGGAAAATAGTTATCTATAGTCAGTCTGGATTTTATAGAGACAGACTCCTATCGTTATCAAGGTTTGGTAACGCCAACTAATATGAAAAACGGGAGCAGGTCTGCAACGGAAATGTCCGACCAAGGGCGGCAGCCTGCATGGCTCTAAGGAATGGAAAACGAACAGACTATTTTGCGTTGGTTTAAAGTTAAATTGGGGCAGCAGATTGCGGCGGGACCAAGTTCCGCCGCACATCGTGCGTCCTCGCGGAGACTAAACGGCGCCGCGAAGCTCTCGTCAGAGAACGCGCGTGTATTAAACGGACACCGGTTGGCGAGCGATGGGCCTTCGGGGGCGAACGATAACAGCAAGTTTACCGCCGGAACATCACTCGAAAACGGCGTCTCTCGCCATCACGACGAACTCTCGCGTCTTCTGGACGGGGCGATCGAGGATTTGGTTTCATCAGAACGCGCTGCACGCGAAGCCGTAGAGACAGCCAACCAAACGAAGGCCCGATCCGCCGCTAGTGCTTCGGACGCGATTGATTTGGGGGAGTCAGCTGTTGAGGAAGCAGCTGCCGATGGACAGTTTGATGACGGCCGGCCCGTCCCGCTTTGGAAGCGCATTCTCGACGTCGGAATGGTTGTCCTGATGCTGCCCTTGTGGCTGCCGGTGATGCTGTTTACGATCGCCTGGATCAAGCTCGCCTCGCCTGGTCCGATCTTCTACCGGCAGAAGCGAGTGGGATATCGAGGGCGGCATTTCATGATTCTAAAGTTCCGCACGATGCACGTGAACGTCGAGACGCAGATTCACGAATCACATCTCGAGCAATTGATCCAAAAGGATGTTCCCATGACAAAATTGGATTCGGCAGGCGATCCTCGCTTGATTCCTGGGGGACGCTTTTTTCGCGCCGCAGGACTCGATGAACTACCGCAATTGTTTAACATCCTGAGCGGTGACATGAGCCTTGTTGGGCCTCGTCCCTGCACACCGCACGAGTTTTCCTACTATCACGCCTCGCAGTTGGAGCGCTTCGATGCGCCTCCCGGGCTGACTGGCTACTGGCAAATCAATGGTAAGAATAAAACCACTTTCAGCGAGATGATCGAGATGGACGTTTTTTATGCGCGGAACATGTCGCTCAAGTGCGACTTGACGATCATGATTAAGACTCCCATTGCGGTGATCGGACAGATTCTAGAGTCCTACGGTACGCCGCGTTTCGAGTGGAAAAGCACTTCCGAAGTAGCGCCAATCCACGGCTTTCCCGATTCGCGCCGGCAAACGTGACGCGTCCCGTATCAGTTGGAGTGGTCGGTTGCGGGTACTGGGGACCGAATCTCGTTCGGAATTTCCGGTCGGTGCCGAACTGTCGCGTGAAGGCGATGTGCGACGTGAACGAAGCACGCCTTGCGCACTTGATTGGCATCTATTCGGACGTGGAGGGAATGACTGATTACGAGCGTTTCCTGAATGGAATAGGGCTGGACGCCGTCGTCGTTGCCACGCCGGTAAAGCACCATCATGCGCTCGCCAAAGCGAGCCTGCTCGCTGGCAAACACACGTTTATCGAGAAGCCGATGGCCGCCTCCTCGGCTGAGTGTGAAGAGTTGATCGAGATCGCCGAGAGCAAGGGTTTGGTGCTAATGATCGGCCACACCTTCCTGTTTTCCGCGCCGGTGCGAAAGATTGTGGACATTGTCCAAGCGGGAGACATCGGGGACATCCGCTACATCAACTCGCGCCGGCTGAACCTCGGACTATTCCAGAAGGATATCAACGTCGCCTGGGATTTGGCTCCGCACGATATCTCCATCATCCTCCACATCCTCGGAGAATTTCCGGTCACGATTAACTGCCAGGGCAACGCTCACGTCACCCCTCAGATCGAAGATGTGACGAATATGTCGTTGATGTTTCGTCATAAACGTTTTGCGACGATTCAGAGTAGTTGGCTGGAGCCACGAAAGGTTCGTGAAATGACGATTGTCGGCACTCGCCGCATGATCGTTTACGACGATCTACAAACGCTCGAGAAAATCCGTGTTTACGATGTTCGTGTGGAACGTCCGCCGCATTACGATACGTTCGCAGAATTCCATTATTCCTACCATTATGGAGACAGCTATATTCCCCATCTCCAACAGGAAGAACCGCTCAAATCCGAGTGCCAGCATTTTATCGACTGCATAGAGAATGGGACCGAGCCGTTGACCAGTGGCGGTGACGGGTTGGAGCTGGTGCGCATCCTCGAGGCGGCCTCCGCTTCCCTGAAAGCGAACGGAGCTCCCGTTTCTTTCTCACGAAATCGGGAAGTCATCGCTCCGTCCGCGGGCATGAACAGCAGCGTGAGCAGAGATGGCATCACAATGCGTCCGCGCCCGGCTGGCGTATGAGCTCGGGAGAGACTGTCCTTCCGCTCGTTGCGCCCGATGTGAAGCTCGGCCGTGAGGTTCGGATTCACGCGTTTGTAAATCTTTACGGCTGCGAGATTGGCGACGAAACCAGGATTGGCGCCTTTGTGGAAGTGCAGAAGGGCGTGAAGATTGGCGCTCGCTGCAAAATCTCCAGCCACACCTTCATCTGCGAAGGCGTTACGATTGAGAACGGCGTGTTCGTGGGGCATGGAGTAATTTTCATTAACGACCGCTACCCGCGAGCGACAAATCACGATGGGCAACCTCAGACGGAAGCGGACTGGGATTGTCAGAAAACGGTGGTCAGACATGGGGTCTCGATCGGATCGGGCGCTACACTTCTCGGCGGCATCACCGTAGGAGAAAACGCCACTATCGGTGCCGGCAGTGTCGTAACCAAGGACGTCCCCGCGAACGCCACTGTCGCCGGTAACCCGGCGCGGATTTTCAGTCGAAACCGAACCACCAATGCCAATGAGAGTACCCTTTTTAGATCTTAACGCCCACCACGCGCCGCATCGCGCGGAGTTCGACCGCGCCATTAGTGAAGTCATCGATAGCGGCGCCTTTGCCGGCGGCCCCTTCGTTTCTGCCTTCGAGGAGGAATTCGCGCATTTTTGCGCGTGTCAGCATGCGGTTGGTCTGGGCAGCGGGACGGAGGCGCTTTGGCTGGCGCTCCTCGCCTGCGAGGTCGGTGCCGGGGACGAAGTCATCACCGTGCCATCTACCTTCATGGCGACGGCTGAAGCAATCACCTACTGCGGCGCCAAGCCCGTCTTTGTCGATGTCGACGCGCGGACTTACACGATGGATCCGGCCGCGCTGGAGGAGGCGATCACTCCGCGCACCAAAGCCATCGTTCCGGTTCACTTATTCGGTCAACCGGCTGACATGGATCCGATCCTTGCCATCGCACGCGCGCACGAACTTTACGTCATCGAGGACGCGGCCCAGGCGCATGGCGCTGAATACAAGGGCCGCAGGGCAGGATCGATCGGACACATTGGCTGCTTTAGTTTTTATCCCGGCAAGAATTTGGGAGCATTTGGTGAAGCCGGAGCGGTCACCACGAACGACGTCTCGCTTCGAGACAAGATGCGCATCCTACGCGATCACGGCCAAATTCGAAAATACCATCATACGATGGTCGGTTGGAACTGCCGGATGGATGGTATTCAGGCCGCCGTTCTCCGCATCAAGCTCCGGCATCTCCATGATGGCAACACCCTGCGTCGTTCGCATGCCGATCAATACAATCATGCCTTGGCCAGAGTTGAGGAAATCGCGACGCCGCACGCGGCGGAATACGCGCGCCACATTTATCACATCTATGCGATCCGCCTGAACGAACGCGACAAAATAATGCGTCTGCTCGAAGAAAAAGGTATTGGATGTGGAGTGCATTATCCGGTTCCTGTTCACCTGCAGGAGGCTTATCGCGGCCTCGGGTATAAGGAGGGGGCGTTCCCGGTTTCCGAACGCATCGCGACTCAATTCCTTTCTCTGCCCATGTTCCCCGAGCTGACGCCCGAGCAAGTTGAGTTCGTTGCGGACACGGTGAAGGAATGCGTTGCAGCGGAAGTCCCCGCCTGACAACGCGATCTCTTCTGAGGAACGATTTGGGACTCATGGCAACTGTCCTAGCAGAAGTGGCCAAGCCACCCGACGCCAGAACGGGTTTTGAAGAGCGGGCGAGCCTGAATGTGGATGTAGAATTGATTGATCCTCTTGTGGATCAACGATGGGACAAACTTGTCCGTTCACATCCGGCACACACTTTTTTCCACAGTGCGGCTTGGGCACGAGTGCTCTGCGACACCTATGGTCACAAACCGTTCTATTTTCAGCTGTCTGTCGGCGGGAAGTTGCTTGCGCTTGTTCCGCTCCTCACGGTGAACAGCCGCGTGACCGGTCGCCGTGCGATCTGCCTGCCTTTCAGCGACTATTGCGCTCCCCTCACGTTCGCCGAATCAGGCATCGCGGCGGTCGAGGAGAAATTGTCACGAATGGCGCGAGAACAAGATTGGAAATATGTGGAACTGCGCGGAAGCAGCAGCTTGGAGGCTGAGCATCTGTCCGAGCCGACGTTTTATGGGCATGTGCTCGATTTGACAGGCGGCGTCGAGCATCTGCTTAGCGGGGTCGACACCTCAGTCCGGCGTGCGCTTCGAAAAGCCGAACGAAGTAATCTTACCATCGGAACGAGCGACACATGGGATTCTGTGAAAGCCTTCTATCAACTTCACACGAGAACGCGTCGCCGGCATGGCCTCCCTCCGCAACCAATCTCGTTTTTCCGTCGCATCCACGAGACCGTGATCAAAGGCGGATTCGGCTTCACGGTGGAAACGCGGCTCGGTTCTCGCCCGATCGCGGCGGCGATCTTCTTTCACTTCGGGGCCAGCGCTGTTTATAAATTTGGCGCGTCCGACGAACGCTTCCACGAGCTGCGTGCAAACAACCTGACGATGCTCGAGGGCGTTAAGCGGCTTGTGGCGAGCGGTGCGCGCACTCTCCATTTTGGGCGCACCGGACTTGAACATGAGGGGCTTCGGCGCTATAAGTTAGGATGGGGAACGCGAGAGGTTCCCATTTATTACCGGCGCATTAACGGCGCGAAGAATGCTTGGGAGTGTGTTACGACTCACTCTTCCGGCTTCCATGAACGCATTTTTCGGGCTCTGCCATTAGCCCTTAACCGGCTTGCCGGAACTATAATATATCCGCACTTGCACTAGCCAGCTTCCCCGCTCACCAATATGCCACAAGCACCTCCAGAAGCTCCTCCATCGAGCCTTAACGTGCACAACGTCCTTTCGGCGTTGTTCAAGCACAAAAAGAAGATCCTTCTCGTAACCGTAGCCGGCCTTCTCGCTGCCGCGGCGGTTCACTTCCTTTACCCACCCGTTTACGAATCAGACGCCGCGTTGCTTGTGCGCTACGTCCTCGACCGCAGCGTCGTCGATCCGGTTCCAGGAGCCTCAGGCCGCGATTCAGAGAACGCAGCTGGTTCGACCGGCTCAAGTAAAACTACTGACACGGTTATCGATGCTGAAGTCCAAATTTTGAAAAGTTGGGATCTCGCGGTTCAGGTGGCTGAGGCCCTCGGAGCAAAGCGCGTGCTTCCGAACGCGAAAGCGCCCACCACGGGTGCCGCAGCCGGCACGATTTTTTCGGGCTTGCAGACCGTCACGAAGAAAAACAGCAACATCATCCTCGTGTCCTACACCGACCCTCATCCCGAGGTGGCGACCCTCGTCCTGAATGAGCTTGTGAATCGCTATTTTACAAAACATCTGGAAGTTCACCGGTCCGCTGGTGCATTCGATTTTGTCACCCAGCAAACGGATCAGGTCCGCACCCGCCTCAACCAAACGGAAGACACGCTCAAAGGATTGAAGGCGAAGGCGGGAATCCTCGAGTTGAAGGATAGCACCGATGCTTTAAATCTTGAAGCAGCGAGGATCGGAGAACAATTGCGCACAGCCGAGGCCGATCTCGCGGAGCAACGTGCCCGAGTCAAGTTGATGGAAGGCTCAGCGAGCACAACCGGCTCGAGCGCTGCACAAGCCGCGTCGATGGCTACTCCGGCCACACAAGCTTCTAACGGCGAGGTCCAGCAGTATCAGGCACTCGTTAACCGATTGGGGCAATTGCGACAGACGGAGCTGGACCTGCTCTCCAAATATACCCCAGCCAACCTGCAGGTGAAGCTCGCGCATTCACAGATCGACGATTTGGAAAGTCAGAAACGAGATCTTGAAAAGAAATTCCCGACCCTCGCGACAACCGTCTCTTCACAACCGCATTCGATGGATCTCGCAACCGAGAGAACCCGCCTTGCTGGGCTCGAGGCAAAGACCGAAACGCTCCGGGATTTGTTGGCCAGAAATCAGGAGCGGGCGAGACAGCTTTCAGATGCCGGGCCGCAGATCGCCAGCCTCGAGCGGACGAAGCAAGTCGAGGAAGCAAATTACAAGTATTTCGAAGGCACCCTTGAGAAAGCACGCGTCGATGAAGCGCTAGATCCATCGAAGATGCCTAACATCAGCGCGGTGCAACGACCTACCCCGGCATCTCGAGTCACCAAGCAACGGGATAGAATCGTTCTT
Source organism: Chthoniobacterales bacterium (assembly GCA_038232335.1). Taxonomy (GTDB): domain Bacteria; phylum Verrucomicrobiota; class Verrucomicrobiia; order Chthoniobacterales; family UBA10450; genus JACCXL01. The sequence continues at coordinate 88,529 of JBBSIA010000013.1, read as the reverse complement.
GGGCTCGGCGCCGGAGGATTGGCCTTGGGCGTCGCATTCGCTCTGCTCCGCGAGCTGTTCCTGAGCCGGTCCGTCAAGCGGCCGCTTGAACTCGAGACCCAGCTGCACACCCCTCTTCTACTCTCGATTCCATACCTGAACGGCAAGCATCGTCCGCGCCTGACTAGTAAACGATCGAACGGTAAACTGGTCCCGGGTTTAGGCCCTCCGGGTCGCGCGAAGATCGCGCCTTGGGAACACGACCATTTTATTCGGCCCTACGCCGAGGCGATTCGGGACCGGCTCAGTTTGTATTTTGAGCTTAACGGCATGACTCATAAACCGAAGTTGGTAGGGGTAACCGGAATGTCTGAAGGTGCCGGTGCTTCTACACTGGCAGCGGGTCTTGCGGCCGCGCTCTCGGAGCTGAGTGATGGCAAGGTGCTTCTCGTCGATGTCAACTTGGGGGCAGAAGACGCGCATCCGTTCTTCAAGGGCCGGCCCGCATTGCCTCTCAAGGCTGCGCTGGAGCCAGCGGCACCGATGCCGCCCGCGGCTGACAATCTTTACCTGGCGACTGCCAACTCGTCTGCTCCCGGCCCGGCGCAGCTCGGATTGAAGAAGTTCTTCGATCTCATGCCGAACCTCAAAGCGAGCGACTTTGATTATATCGTTTTTGACATGCCTTCGCTCACCGATACAAGCCCGACCATGGGAATCGCTGGCTTCCTGGATCGGACTCTGCTGGTCGCGGAGGCGGAAAAGAACAACCGTGAAGTCGTGAAACGCCGTTATCAGGCTCTTGTCAGCAGCCGCGACAACGTTTCAGTCATCCTGAATAAAACACGCAGTTACGTCCCGAAGTGGTTGGATGGCGAGTCCTAGCTGTTGGTGCCGATGGTGGCGCGTTGACAAGATCAGATTACAGCGGCTGCGACGAGTTAACTTTTCCAAGTAGTCGGAAGTGGTTTTTGGAAACGGCGGGGTTGTGCTTCGCCGGCTAACCTCGATCTCGTGAAACTATACTCCGGCGCTTAGTTTTATCAGCCGTGTTGCGCAACAGGATCTATTATAGCGTAAAGCCGTTCGTGCCTCGGCCGTTCCGGACGGCGATCCGCCGAAGGTTTGCTTTGCGACTGCGGGACCGTTGCCTTGCAAACTGGCCCATCATGCCCGGCTCAGAGCGTGCTCCGGAAGGTTGGGGCGGCTGGCCCGAAGCCAAGAAATTTGCCCTTGTGCTTACTCATGACGTGGAAGGAAACACTGGTTTACAGAAATGCCAGGAATTGGCGCGACTCGAGCGCGAACTGGGATTTCGATCGTCGTTCAATTTCATCCCCGAAGGCGACTACCGTGTCCGCGCGAAATTAAGAGAAGATCTGGCTCGGGATGGTTTCGAAGTCGGCGTCCATGACCTCAGACATGACGGCCGACTTTATCAATCCCGACGCCACTTCAGCCGCAGGGCTCAGCGCATCAACGAGTATCTGCAAAAATGGAATGCATCTGGCTTCCGATCTGGGTTCATGTTACACAACCTCGATTGGCTGCACGAACTCAGGATCAAGTATGACATGTCCACATTTGATACTGACCCGTTTGAGCCACAACCCGACGGGCGGCATACGATCTTTCCATTCATCGTGCCGCGGTCGGAAAGCCTGAACGGCCAGGCATTGACAAGCGACCGCGGGTACGTCGAGCTGCCATACACGCTACCTCAGGATTCGACTCTCTTTTTGTTGCTCCGCGAAAGCACTCCGGATGTCTGGCTGCGAAAGCTGGATTGGATTGCGGAGAACGGCGGGATGGTGCTACTGAACACACACCCGGATTACATGTCGTTTGGTGGGCGAAGGCTAAAATCGATGGAGTATCCATCCGAATACTACAAACAGCTGCTGGATTACGCTCGCTCCAACTATTCCGCGGAATGCTGGCACGCGTTGCCCGGTGAGCTCGCGACGTTTATGCTCGATCAGTCGAACCCGCGTTCGCAGAACCAAGTCCAGAACGCCCTATCTGCGCAGGATAATTTCCAAGCTGTCAATTTCCACTCCCGCGCTTTCGCCGTGAATGGAGAGGCTTTAACTCAGTCTGAGACTAACGTGCGCCTTCCATCCCCGAGCAGATCGGAGGATTCGAATCCGGAACCTTGTGCTCCCGACCGCACGCGGCGCTTTCGTGGGAAGCGCGGAGCCGTTCTTCTCTTTTCTCATTATCCCGCCGACCCTCGCCCCAGACGGGCCGCAGAAGCGCTCGCTGGGGAAGGAGCAACGATCGATCTCATCTGCCTTCAGGAGAATCGCGATCAGCCAAGACGCGAGAACATCAACGGAGTGAACGTCCTCCGGGTTCCGCTAAAACGTCGTCGCCGTGGAAAAATCAGTTACGCCTGGCAGTACTCGGCCTTCATCCTGACATCGTTTGCATACCTCGCAATTCGCTCTTTCAAGCGAAGGTACGACTTCGTGCACGTGCACAACATGCCAGACATTCTTGTTTTCAGCGCACTGGTGCCGAAAATTCTTGGTGCAAAAGTATTTTTGGACCTTCACGATCCAATGCCAGAACTCATGCAGGCGATTTTCAAGTTACCGACCCAAAGTACCAGTGTGCGAGTACTTACGGCTCTCGAAAAACGGAGCATCTGCTTTGCGGACTGCGTCTTCACCGTGAGCACGACTTTCAAAGAAATTTTCTCTGCACGAAGCTGCCCGCCCGAAAAGATCAGGGTCGTTGTCAATTCCCCCGACGAGCGGATTTTCAGGTTTCGACCGGCCGTTCCGCGGCTACCCAATAACGCAGCCTCTTCCAAGCCTTACGTCATTCTCTATCATGGTTCTCTGGTCCGTCGGAATGGGTTGGATCTGGCAGTTGATGCTCTCGAAATCGCGAGAAAATCCATTCCTACAGCGAAGCTACGCGTGGCGGGAACATCAACGTCGTTTCTCGAAGAAGTTATGCAATCAGTTCGCGAGCGCGAATTGGAGGAAAGTGTCGAATATCTCGGGCCGCGAAATCTGGAGGGAATCGTCGAAGCGATCAACGCTTGTGACCTTGGCGTGGTTCCGAACCATCGCAATAGCTTTACCGCGTTGAACACTCCGACCCGCATCTTCGAGTGCCTGGCTCTGGGGAAACCTGTAATCGTACCCCGCACCCGAGGCATTCAGGATTATTTTGGACGTGAAGACTTAATCTACTTCGAACTGGGGGACGCTGCCGATCTGGCAGAAAAGATCAAATACACGTATTTTCATCCTTCTGAAGTGGAACAGACAGTTAAACGAGGTCAACAGACTTATCTCCGCCACACTTGGACTTCGGAGCGTTCCAATCTGCTAAATGCATTCGCAGAGTTGCTCTGAAGATCGAACGCGCGCTTCGCAGCCGGTGCGACGGAAGCTAGGTTGCTTCTCCGTCTTTCCGCCAAATCGGGAGCGGCAGGGACTGACCACTGAAGCGACTCAGGCGGTTGTGACCGACAGACGAATGCAGACTTGTACCTCAAAACAGGCTGTTGATTTTGGAGAACAAAGGAGCATCCGTTCAGTTTTCGTCGCACCGAGGGTCGGGTTCTTGGCTAATTTGTATGCTAATCATCAACGCTGATGATTGGGGACGGTCAGAGGCCGAAACCGACGCGGCCTTCCAATGCTACAGCGCGCGACGGATCACGTCAGTCACGGCCATGGTCTTCATGGTGGACTCTGAACGGGCTGCCGATCTCGCGAAAACATCTGAACTCGACGTCGGCTTACACCTCAATTTTGACGAGCCCTTCACCTCATCCTGTCCTGAATCCCTGGTAAGTGCTCACCACAAAACCGCTCGTTTCCTCAGCCGCAATAAGCGCGCGCAACTTCTTTACAATCCTTCTCTTCGAAGAGAGTTCTCTTATTCTTACGACAAGCAAATTGAAGAATTCGTGCGTCTGTATGGAAAACCTCCATCGCATCTGGACGGGCATCATCACATGCATCTTTGTGCCAACCTTCTGCTGAGCTCGATGATTCCCGCCGGAATGAAGATGCGCCGGAACTTCTCTTTCTGGGCTGGTGAAAAAAGCCGGGTGAACAGAGCTTACCGCGCATTGGTTGATCGATGGCTCGGACGCAAATACCAACTGCCGGATTATCTCTTTGATCTGCTCCAGTGCATCCGCGAGAAAACATTCGATAGAGTGGCACGGTTGGCGCGTTCAAAGACGGTTGAGCTCATGACTCATCCAGTTGTGAGTGAAGAGAGTGAATATCTCATGCGAGCAGACTTCTGCTTAATCCTGAACGACCTCAAAACGGGCACCTACTCTGATTGGACGCCGCAACTCGCGACGAATGATGCCTAAATCGTGTTTCGTTCCTTTGGTCGACCTCTTCGCCTTGTAGTATGCCTCCTACTCTGGCCCTTTTCCTGACGCTCGGGTTCATGGTCTATCTTTTCCGGCGAGACTTCCGTGAGAAGCCGAACGTCACCTGGGCGGTCTGGCTACCGATAATTTGGCTGTTTCTGAGCTGCTCCCGGCCGACTTCCGCCTGGCTAAGCATGCTTGGATTGTGGGTGCCTGGGGCGCGCGGCGGTGATGCTACGGCAGCGATAATGGAAGAAGGCAGTCCGCTCGATGCGCTTGTCTATTGCGCATTGATCGTGCTGGGCACTTATGTGCTCAACAGGCGTCAGGTCAGTCTAGCCAAGATTATGCGCGAAAATGCCTGGCTCACGGTTTTCTTTATCTACTGCTTCCTCGCGGTCCTCTGGTCTGATTTCCCGCTCGTTTCTCTCAAACGCTGGGTCAAAATTCTTGGTCATCCGATAATGGTTCTCATCCTTTTTACTGAGCCGGACCCTGGGGAGGCACTCTCACGGCTGATGAGGCGGTGCGCATACGTTCTCCTGCCAGTCTCGATTTTGTTTATCAAATATTATCCCAAATACGGCCGAACATTCGAGAAATTCTCGGGTGAGGGCAGCAATACAGGTATCACAACCAATAAGAACACTTTGGGATGCCTCTGTTTGATTCTCGGTTCGTATTTCTTCTGGCATTTGATTCAAACCTTTCGGGAAAAGAAGAGCCGCGCCCGCCGGAACCAGCTCTTCATCACCGGTTTTTTTACCTTCATGATCGGCTATCTGCTGCGGAAAGCACACAGTGCGACCTCGACGATTTCGCTGATGCTTGCGGCGTCAATAATGGTGGGCTTGGGCCTGCGTCTGGTGAACAAAAAGTTGATCGGCTTGTACGCTGCAGGTGGAGTCATCCTATTATTTGCTGCGCAGCTGACCTTCGACATCTTCGGCGCTTTTATCGAGCTTAGCGGTCACGTCTCTACGATCGAAGGGAGGGCTGAGCTCTGGCAGGAGTTATTGCAGTTCAAAATCAATCCAATCTTGGGTACAGGATTTGAAAGCTTCTGGTTGGGGGAGAGGCTCCGGAAGCTTTGGGAAGTGCATTGGTGGCACCCGACAGAGGCCCACAATGGTTACCTCGAGACCTACTTGAGTCTCGGGCTGCTTGGGCTTTCCGCCATGATCGGGCTGCTCATTGCCACCTTCAAAAAATGCCGCATCGAACTGCTAACGAACTTTCAGTGGGGCCGCTTTCGGATGGGCGTTCTCGCCGCCATCATCGTTTATAATTGGACGGAAGCTGCCTTTAAGGGACTTTCGCCGCTTTGGTTCCTTTTTTACATTATAGCGATGGATTATTCGCTGCGGCAAGCGGCTCCTGAGGAGCCGTCCCAAGAAGCGAACAGATCGATGAGCGAAGCAGATCTGATTTACGGCACGCGGATGTAGTGGAGTGGCTCGTAGCAATGTGCTGATTTCCGAGTTGGTTCGGAATCTGCTTGCATAATTCCCAGAGTCTCTTGCAATTATTGAGCCGAAACGCGAAAATCCTAAACTGTGAACCTTTTATACCAAAACCCATCCATTCCGACCGCAAGACAAGGAAATCCGCCGCCAAGTTTTTGGCGTCGCGCCAAAAAAACAGACGGATGTCCCCGTTTTTGTGATTTCAGCATCGACCAATTAGCCCGGTTCATCTTGGGAGCGGTATGGAGGACACGTGTAGCTTCGTTTTTCGTTCCAGTCGGTCTGATCCTCGCAATTTCTAGTTCAACGAAAGCGGCGGTCATCACAGCTCGCACCGCGTCACTGGCCGACGTGACTGTCGCTTTGAACTCAGCTGCCAATGGAGACACCATTCAGATTCCTGCGGGAACAACGAGTTGGACTCAGCCGCTCATTGTCACTAAAGGAGTCCAAATTATCGCCGCGGGAATCGACCAAACGGTCATCACGAATCAGATCGTTGTAAACGGCGTCCAACGAAAGGACGCTGCGCTCTTCAAGATTACCACCAGTGCGAGTCAGCCAATGTTTCGACTCAGCGGCATCACGATAAACGGCATTCCCACCGATCCTGGCCAAGGCGGGACAGCGACCATTCAGGTAGGGGGCGATACTCCTGCCTTTCGCGTCGATCACATCCGATGGAATTCACTCCGGCAGTGGTCAATCCATATGACTGGAACCGCCTGTGGTGTCATCGACCATTGCAAACTGGAAAACAACTGCATTTACGAAAGCATGATTATGGCTCACGGAAGCTGGGGCGGCAAATCTCGCGGCGACGGTTCCTGGGCGGATGATGCTTATTGGGCCAGCGGGAAAGCTGTTTATATCGAGGACTGTGTACTGAACGCCAAACCGGGCACGACGTGGGTAGTTGACGCTTTGCCACCCGGCGGCGCGCGATATGTGATACGCCACTGCACTATTATAGGCGATGTCTCCAGCCACGGAACCGAGACCAGCGCGCGTAGCCGTAGTTGCCGCACGATGGAAGTCTACAACAATCGCATTATCGCCCCTGGCACTAATCAGGGCAGCAACGGCATTATTGTCCGCGGCGGCTCCGCCACCATCTTTAACAACTACCTGACAAGTTGGGCGGTTCCTATCACTACATGGATTTACGGTCTGGATTTCCGAAGGGGACCTTGGTTTGGCTACAACTTGGGATGGGGCCCGGCAGATGGCGCTAACCCGTGGGATTTGAATGACAAAGCACCGTACAATGGCATCAGCCCCACGCCTGACTCCGACCCAAGGCTTGGCAGCGTCTATGCGAGCGGTACGTACACGGGATCCAACATTGTCCCCGGCAACGGCTCTGGCGCCACAGTAACGCTGAGCGGACTTCCGGCACCATCAGCGGATTGCTGGAAGGGCTTCACCGTTCGAAATATAACGCAATTGGCACGCCACAACGCAGGCACTTCAAAAGCCGACTGGTGGGGTTACATTACGTCGAACACTCAGGCATCCGGAGGCAAAACGATAATCAGTTGTCTCGGTGATTCCCAGAATTTCATCGGTGTTCCATTCCTGGCAGGTGATAAATGGGAAATGCGCAAGGTAGATGTGGTGCTGGACCAATCGGGACGGGGAAAAGGCGACTTGCTTGGGGGAGAAGATAGTTTGACGGCGAACACTGTGTTCAGCCGTTCAGCTAATCCGCGCCAGATGGCGGAGGGCATCTACCAGTGGAATAATGCGACGAAGGCCACGTCAACGAGCACTACCTGGTCTAACGTAACGGGCGTCAGCTCTCGATACACCGGCCAGGTTAAGCAAAACCGGGACTGGTTCAATGGCGTCCGGCCGACCTACCCATGGAATGCCAGCACATCCAACACGCCGGCGAACCGAGTAGGCGCAGACAACGATTCGAATGCGTTCTACGTCCAAGGCAGCGGCGGATACACTTACCCGCATCCACTGATCACCGGCGGCCCCACGCCTGCAGCGCCACCCAAGCCTCCGTCTAATCTTCAGATCGTCCCCGGAACATAGCGGTTCTGCTGAATCCGGCGCACCGCTCGTGGCGCGATTGACGGCTCTCCGCGTCCAATGTCCGCTTTGCGCTGAGAAAGGGTGAGTCGGTTAAAACGATGATTAGCGAATACATAGTCGGTCGTCACGAACCCATTCTCGTCACCGGATCAAATGGATTCATCGGTACGAGGGTCGTAAAGACGCTTCTCGAATACGGCTTCAGCAATCTACGCTGTTTTGTTCGTCCTTCGAGCCGCTTGGACGCGTTGAAAAACGTGCTGGCGCAGTCTGACGTCGAAAAGAAGGTTGAGTTATTAGCCGGCGATCTTCTCTCACGTGACGACTGCCGACGAGCAGCCGATAATGTGGCGATTGTGCTCCATCTCGCCGCGGGATTCGATAAATCGTTCGCGGGAGCGTTTATGAATTCAGCTCTGACCACGCGCAACCTTCTGGATGCTTTCGTGGAACGAGGGAATCCGAAGCGGTTTGTGAATGTCAGCTCATTTGCCGTGTACTCGAACTTGGGATTGAAGCGCGGGGCTTTGCTCGACGAGACTTGCCCGCTGGAAGAGTCCCCGCAGGAGCGGTGCGACGCTTACGGCTTCGGAAAGCTGAAACAGGAGGAGCTGGTCAAAGATTACGGTAAGCAACACAACCTGCCGTACGTAATCCTCCGGCCCGGTGCGGTGTTCGGACCAGGAAAACGCGATTTGAGCGGACGGGTTGGCATCAATACCTTTGGATTCTTCATCCATCTCGGCGGATCGAACCAACTTCCTCTCACCTTCGTCGATAACTGTGCCGAAGCGATTGTTTTAGCAGGTATCAAGCCGGGCATCGATGGAGAGGTATTCAACGTTGTAGATGACGAGCTTGTGACCAGCAGCGCATTCTTGCAAGCCTACCGGAGAAAGGTCCCGTCATTTTCTCTGCCCGTGCCCTATCCCATCAGCTATCCTGTGTGTTTGCTTTGGGAAAAATACTGTAGATGGTCCAACGATCAGCTTCCGCCTGTCTTCAATCGTCGCCGCTGTGCTGCCGAGTGGAAGGGAAATCGCTATTCGAACCAGAAACTGAAGGAACGGCTGGGCTGGGAACCCAGGGTCGGTATGGAAGCGGCCATGGCTGCCTTTCTGAGTCAGTTCCATAGTAAAGTCGCTGATGTCTGATCTCTGTCCTCTGACTCTCGATCTCTAATCCATGCTACGCATAGCTATCGTCGGGTGCGGCAAAATCGCCGATCAGCATGTGCACGCGATTCATCGAATCGCGGACTGCAGGATCATTAGCCTGTGCGATCAGGAATTGCTGATGGCGAAACAATTAGGGGAGCGGATTGCCGTTTCTGACTGTTTTTCTGATCTGCAGCAAATGCTCCGAGCTGTCAGCCCGGAGGTCGTCCACATCACCACTCCACCGCAAAGTCATTTCTCTTTGGCCGAGCAATGTCTTCGAGCGGGAAGTCACGTCTATCTCGAGAAGCCTTTTACAATTACCGCAGCCGAGGCCAAATCGTTGATCGAACTCGCTGAGATGAACGGTTTACAGATCACCGCCGGGCATAACTATCAATTTACGCTTGAAATGCTTCAGATGCGCACACTCGTCGAGGAAGGATATCTCGGGGGAAGACCGGTGCACGTCGAAAGCCATTGGACGTATAATCTTGCAGATGAAACCTACGCGCGCGCGCTCCTCGGCAGCCGGACTCACTGGGTGCGGCAATTACCGGGCGGATTGCTTCACAATATCATCAGTCACGGAATCGCTAAATTGGCAGAATTTCTCGATGACGATCTGACGGAGATTATCGCCTCGGCTGAACAGAGCCTCGGATTGCGAAGCCTCGGCGGAGGCAACATCCTGGATGAGTTGAGGGTCTTGCTTAGAGATAAGCATGGCACGACCGCCTTCTTTTGTTTCTCCAGTCAAATCAAGCCTGGATTAAACCACCTGCGAATTTACGGCCCGGCAAACTCGGTCGCCGTAGATCATCTTAGTGGAACGGTCATACGAAACCGGAGCCGCTCATACAAGAGCTACACCGCTTATTTCGCTCCGCCATTCGTTTATGCGGGTGAGCATCTCAGGGGCGCATGGCTCAATATGTCCAACTTCCTGCACCGAAGATTGTATCAAGACTTTGGGATGGCTGAGCTGATCGGCCAGTTCTACAGGAGCATTCGAACCGGTAGTGACCCTCCTATTCCTTACCGGGAAATCATCCTAACCGCCAGGATTATGGACGAAATATTCGCGCAAATCTACTCTGGTAAGGAAGCCTACTGCTCAACTCGAATTCCGGCTCTGGCATGAGATACGTGCTCATTACCCCGGCGCATAACGAAGCAAGTTTCATCGGTAAGACTCTTGAGTCCGTCGTGGCTCAGAGCGCGCTACCCGAGCGGTGGGTTATTGTCGATGATGGCTCAACGGACACGACGGCTGAGATTGTGCAGGGTTATGCTCGCAACCAGCCTTGGATTGAACTCGTTCGTCGCCCGCAGCGTCTGGGCCGAAATTTTGCCGGGAAAGTTCACGCTTTTAATGAAGGATTGCAGCGGGTCCGGTCACTGCGATTTGATGTGATTGGGAATCTCGACGCGGATCTCTCCTTTGGGCCTGATTACCTCGCTTTCTTGATCGGAAAATTCGGGGATGACCCGGATCTCGGCGTGGCGGGAACTCCGTTTGTGCAGGATGGTTATGATTCCTCAACCGACAGCTTCGAAGGCGAAAATCATGTTGCGGGAGGATGCCAGCTTTTCAGGCGCCAGTGTTTTGAGGAGATTGGCGGTTATCGACCGAATCCGGCCGGAGGTATTGACTGGATAGCCGTGACGACTGCTCGCATGAAGGGATGGAAAACCCGATCGTTTCAAGAGAAGCGATTTCATCATTACCGCGCGCTTGGGACGGCCGACCGGGGTGCCCTCGCCGCGTTGTTTTCTTATGGTGAAAAAGACTACTACTTGGGCGGTTCGCCGATCTGGGAATTGTTTCGGGTTTGCTACCGCATGAAAAAGCACCCGATGCTTATTGGAGGGTGCGCTCTTCTCTCGGGCTATTGCTGGGCGGCGCTACGAAGAGTGAAACGGCCCATATCGGTTGAGTTGATGCGGTTTCACCGGCAAGAACAGATGAAGAAACTCCGAACCATCTTAAAGAGTTTTCTGGGGCGTAAAAAAGTGGACAGCTTTAGTCTGGCCACAGAAACGTAATCGTTGGAGTTCACCAGCGCCGCAGGCCCGGCTGCGTTCGATTCCGGCAATGAGCACACGCCGACGACTTCGGAGGCTCGCGCCTCCGCTTCTTGCCATTGAAAGCAAACCTGCTTCAGGAGAGAGTTGCGCTGAGACGGCGCACCGCTACAGCGACTTTTCGAGCCACTTCCAAGAGCCGTTCCATGAAAAACGAAGCATTATTACTGACGAGCGGCGGTCTTGGCATTGAAGAAGCGAAAATCGCCAAGATACTTCGCTTTTTTGATGTTCCCTGGCGTGCTCTCACCGTTCGGGAATTCTTAGCTGGCGCTGATAAAAGCGATGGCGCGACCGCCAATCCGAGATTGCTCTGTTCGTCAGACACGTTCCAGCAGCTTCTAGCGGATGGGTCGCAGGGAGCGATTCCGACGCCGATCTGGCAGGGGCGCTTTCATTCGGTCTTTGTCTTTGCCGGAAACGATTTTTCAGTTCTGCAGCAGATCGCGAGAACCCTTAGCGGCGATTCAACCTTTGTTCTGAACACCGCGCCTCATTCCCCCACCGACTACTTCGTTCGTGACGACGTCGGCTTGTGCGGGGTGATGGCGGGCGTGCGAGTGATGAGTTCTGACACGATCGAGACTGACACTTCCATTGTAACCCTGTCCGGAGGCAATGCCGTCCACGTCATCTCTGCCGATTATGGCGCGGCTTTCGCACAACTGAAATATCAGGACATCGCGGTCTTTCTCTCCACCTCGAAAGAAATCGTCGACATCGGCGCTGAGCTGAAGAGCGGCATTTTCGATATTCGCGATCACGTCCTCTCTGCGCTGCCCATCGTTCTTTATATTAAGTGGGCGTTTGCAGAGATTTCCTGGAAATCACCGGAAGCGAACGCGTGTCTGGTGATTGATGATCCTCTGCTCAAGCGCCGCCACGGTTTCGTCGATTTTGATGAACTGCTGTCCCTGATGAAGCGTCATCGTTTCTCAACAAACATCGCGTTCATCCCTTGGAACTGGCGCAGAAGCAGCCGCCATGTCGTTCGGCTCTTCCATGAAAACCCGGACAATTATTCAATTTCGGTTCACGGGTGCGATCATACTCGCGCGGAGTTCGGCATCTCCGACCCCCAGCGCCTGCGGGGGAAAACTAAACAAGCTCTCGAGCGGATGCGAAAGCACGAGGCGGCGACGGATATCCGTCATGATCCCGTGATGGTATTTCCGCAGGGAGTATTCTCAGAAGCCGCCATGACCGTGCTGAAGCGCAGTGATTTCGTCGGCGCCGTCAATAACGATACAATCAGCGCGGATACGAACCCTCGCCCGATCACGATAGCCGAAGTATGGAACGTGGCGCTCATGAGCTATGACAACTTCCCGATCTTCACGCGAAGATATCCATGGGACGGCGTCGAGAACTTCGCGTTCGATCTTCTTTTGGGCAAACCTGTGATCATCGTCATCCATCATGATTACTGCAGTGATCACTGCCGCCGACTGGTCGCTTTTGTTGACGAGTTGAACGCGCTGAAAGTTCCGCTGACGTGGCGAAGTCTCGGGGAAGTTGTCACGCGAAGCTGCCGGCAACGGGAAATCTCACCGAAGCGCGTGGAGGTGGAGATGTACGGGACGGAGTTGCGGATCCAGAATGGCTCCGCTGAATCCCGGCAGTTTGTAGTGAGAAGGCGCGAATTCGATCCGCGAACGGTCCGGGAGGTCCGCGCCAGATCGCAGCAGCTTGACTGGCGGTTCTCAGAGGAGCGAATTGAGTTTGAAGTCCAACTGAAGGGACGGGAAAGCACGATTGTGCGGGTGCAATTTCACGATTCCGATGAAATCGAGCCACCTCGGGAGAACATTTCCTACGAGGCGCAGACCATGCTACGACGATATTTGTGCGAGCTGCGTGACAATTACGTCATAAAGGGCAAGCTCATGCTCGCGGGAATGATGAGGGGGAACCACTGACGAGACGCCGCAATGCCAGAACACGCCACCAAACTGCCACGCAAACCATCGATCCGGAATGACAGGCCATCTTCGGCTGCGGCCTCAAGCGGGGCCATGTCTGAGAAGATTCACTCGTTCGATGATGCCGGGGCTTTGCCGGGTGAGGTTTCCAGCGTTCTCGCTGATTTCACCGGATGGCTCAACACCTACGGCGAAACGTCCTGGGATCACCAGAGCTTCTTTGCAGGTCCGGTCGGTCGCCGGGCCAAGTCACTTTATTACCGCCACAAGCTTGCCGGAACTGCCGCGGTCGCTCCAATGATCTTCTTCGAGGCTTTCATACCGTCAGCTCGGCGGCTGTTCCATCACCCGATTCGCCTCCCGATCGCCGACGCTCACTACGCCATGGGGTTCGCCTTTCTCTATGAAGCAACCCAGAAGTCCGCCTATCTGGAGAGGGCCGTCCATTTTCTCAAGGAGCTAAAGAATTCCCGCTGTCCATCTTTCGCAGAGTACAGCTGGGGCTATCCGTTTGATTGGGTTTGGCGCGGCGGCGTGGTCAAGGAGCAGACACCTCTCATCACGACGACGCCCTATGTTTACGAGGCATTTCTGCAGGTTGATCAGATAGAACCACGCGACGAGTGGAAGCGGATTCTCCAGTCCATTGTGCGACATGCCTGTGTCGATATTAAGGATTTTAAGACCTCAGAGAACGGGAGCAGTTGTTCGTACTCGCCCTTCGGTGAAGGCGGGGTCATTAACGCGGCCGCTTATCGCGCCTTTCTCCTGACGAGCGCGTCACAACAGTTCTCGAATCCTGAATACCGAAATATTGCTGACCGGAACTTAAGCTTTGTTCTGGAAACGCAAAACCCCGACGGATCCTGGTATTATGCGGTCGACGGCGTCCGCGATTTCGTCGACCACTTCCACACCTGTTTTGTGATGAAGGCGCTTGCGAAGATTCACGCGCTCACCAGAGATGCCGACTGCGGACGCGCGCTTACGAAAGGCGTGAATTATTACCTGAAAAATCTTTTCGACGAAGATGGGCTGCCGAAGCCTTTTTCGAGAGCGCCGCGTTTGACCGTTTATAAACGCGAACTCTACGATTGCGCAGAGTGCATCAATTTATGCCTGTTGCTGCGCGGTCGCTTTCCGCAACTGGACGAAACGCTGAAAACGGTGCTGCACGGAATTTTGAGGCACTGGATCAAACCGGACGGTTCGTTTCGTTCCCGCCAGCTGCATTTGGGATGGGACAACGTTCCGATGCATCGATGGGGTCAGTCGCAGATGTTCCGAAGTCTTGCGTTTTACTTGAGTGAAGAACGTCGGCGCGGAGCCGAGGCGGACTGATGCTGAGGACAGAGATCGGCAATCAGAGGTCAGGGGCAGAAACCCAGCCATGAACACGAACCATCTCACTTAACGAGTTTACCGCTTCAAAATTGGCTTAAAACTGAAATAGGAAGAAGTCTCACAACCGGGAACCCTTACCGGAGGCTGTTCGTTGGTCGATTCCCCTCTTGCTCCAACTCTGGATGCTCGAACCTCGAGAGTCATGGGCCAAAACAGCGCATAGGACTTATTTGTGAATGAAATGACAGCTCCTGTTGCTGAAAATTCTATGACCAAGTCGAGGCTCAATTTGCCCCGGATTGCACACGTCTTTGGGATAGCGAGCCGCCACCTTTTGCGCAATAGTGCAGCGATGCTCGGCAGACTCCCAGTCCACCTCTCACCTTTGATTTCCGACCTCTGAAATGTGCGGCATCTGCGGACAGCTTAATTTCGCTCGGGAGGAACCGGTGGAATCGGCGACCATCCGGCGAATGGCGCGCTCCATCGCGCATCGCGGACCTGACGATGAGGGCTACTTCGTTTCCGGTGACGTTGGACTCGGCTTCCGCCGGCTGTCCATCATTGATCTGGCTGGGGGTCATCAGCCGATGTTCGACGCTGAGAACACGGTATCGGTCATCTTCAATGGCGAGATCTATAACTTCAAAGAACTCCGCGCGGAACTCCAAGCGCGAGGCCACCAATTCCGGACCAACTGTGATACCGAGGTAATCATCCACGGCTACAAAGAGTGGAATACGGACGTATTCAACCATCTCAACGGCATGTTTGGGCTGGCGATTTGGGATTTGCGGAGAAAGCGACTGGTGGTCGCCCGTGACGCCATGGGCATCAAGCTCATCTACTATCGCATCTCCGACGGGCAGGTAACCTTCGGATCGGAGATTCGCGCGCTCCTCGCCGCCGAAGAATGCCAGCCGGAAATTGATCCCGTGGCGCTCAATCTCTTCCTTCGGTTTCGCTATACCCCCTCCCCGCTCACCATTTTCAAGGGCATCCGCAAACTAGCGCCGGGAACGATGCTGGTTTTCGAACAAGGCGATTACCAAGAAAAGCGATGGTATAATTACACGCCGGTGCCGTTTTCCAGCCCCAAGGAAGACGAGGATGCCCGAGAAGAACTCTTGCAGCTATATCGGGGAGCAGTCCGACGTCATCTGCTCAGCGATGTTCCGGTGGGTTTATTGCTTAGTGGGGGCCTTGATTCCGGTCTCCTGCTAGCACTGATGAACGAACAAGGCGGCCCGTGGCCCGCGTACACGATCGGCTATGGAGAGTCATTTCAGGATGACGAACTCGCCGATGCCGCGGAGACCGCTGCTCTTCTGGGTGCGCGACACATCCCGGTCAGGCTGGACCAGGCGGAATTTGAGAAGTCTCTGCCTGCGATCGTCGATTGCCTGGAGGAGCCGGTCGCCAGTTCCTCCGTCGTCCCCATGTATTTCGTCTGCCAGCGGGCGCGGCAGGACGTGAAGGTTGTTCTTATCGGACAGGGACCGGACGAATTGTTTGGTGGTTACAATCGCCATCTGGGCGTTCATTATGGCGACTGGTGGCGAGGGTTGCCTAGCGGCTTCCGATCCTCTGTAAGCTCCGCGGTCCGGCAGTTGCCGCGCAATGAAGCTCTCAAGCGCGGGGTTCAATCATTGGGAATTGAGGATCGGCTCGAACGCTACCAGAATGTCTTCTCGCTCTCGCCCGCAGAAAAAGTGAGAGGCCTCTTTCGAGACGGTGTTTTCCCGGAGCACGGCGACGGCGTGGTGGAGTATTGGCAGGCGCTCCGGCCTCAAATGCAACACATGGACGAACTCGGTGGGTTTCAACTTCTTGAACTCCGCTCTTCGTTGCCGGACGAACTGCTCATGTACGCCGACAAGCTGTCGATGGCCCACAGCCTCGAGGCCAGGGTTCCGTATCTTGACCGGACCATCGTCGAATACGCGCAGCGGCTCGCGGCGAGTTTTAAAATCCGTAACGGCACCCGAAAGTGGCTGCATCGGCAGGTCTGTCAAAAATTCCTGCCGCCTCGGATCATCAAACGAAAAAAACGCGGCTTCGCGGTGAATGTCGTAGACGGGTGGTTCAATTCCGCGCTCGGCGGAGAACTACCAACCATGCTTTTGGACGGTGAATCGCTCGTCTTTGATCTTTTGAAACCGGAACCGGTGCGAAAGCTGCTGGAAGACCACCAATCGGGGAGGCACGACAATCACAAGATTCTGTTCAGCCTCGTGATGGTTGAACAGTGGCTGCGCGGGATGTGTATACGGCCAAAATCGGGCAAGCTCGCAGCGAACTGTGCAGCAGCAACACCAGCACTATGATCGTTAAGCAAAAAGTTCCCTTAAAAGGGGCAGCAATCCCGTTTGATGCCATTCGGGTGTTTGACAACACCTTCGTTATCTCCGGCAAGTTCGTGAAGACGGCGCGCCTAAAGAATGAATGGCAGGAGGATATAGATGACCCAGAAGCGGTTATTCGAGCGTTAAGAGAATCTTGCCTCCGGATAGATCTGCTTCGGTTCTGGCAACGGATCCCGGAGAGCGAAGCCAAATTCCTGTACTACAGTGAATGCCGGCAAGTAGCAGCCATTCCGATCACGACTTTTAAGCACTGGTGGGACAAGCAAATCAGATTCAAAGCCCGCAACAAAATGCGGAAGGCGGAGAAGCTCGGCGTGAACGTCGAGCAAATTGAACTCAACGATGAATTCGTCCGCGGGGTGGTGGAGATTTACAACCAGTCTCCCATCAGACGTGGAAAACCATTTCGGCATTATGGCAAAGATTTCGAGACGGTCAAAGCTGAGTTGTCGGTTGACCTGGGAGAAGCGGTTTTTGTCGCTGCTTACTACCGAAAGGAGCTGATCGGTTTTATCAAGTTCCTTGTCGCAGATCGTTACGCTATGGTCACACTGATTCTTGACAAGACTGTGCACCGCGACAAGTCTCCGACGAACGGCATGATCGCCAAAGTGGTGGAAATCTGCGCGGAACGAAAGATCCCTTACTTCACATACACCCTCTGGCGTAGAGGAGATCACGGCAAGTTTCAGGAAAGCGTCGGATTCGAAAAAATGCGAGTTCCAGAGTACTACGTTCCCTTGTCAGAGTTAGGAACGATCGCTTTACGTCTCGGATTGCACAATGGGATCGCGGGAGTGATCCCGGAGAAAATGATGGTCTGGTTGTTGGCGCTGCGTTCCAAGTGGTACGAGTTCAAATTCGCTCGACGAGGAAGTGGATCGCAATCAGCAGGGTTGCAGCCATCGAAGAAAAGCTCAGTTTCTCTGTCGGCCTCGTAACGAGAGGAAGAGTTACAGCAGCAGATGTTTCAAGCTGGATGAATGGTCCAATTTTTATTCTGGGTCCTCACCGCGCGGGAAGCACGCTTTGGCACAATCTAATCGCGATGAGCCGGGGTGTACTCAGGTTGCCTGAGCCTCGCTTCCTCGGTGCTCCGCGGCAGAAGGACTTCAAGTTTTTCTTGCAAACTCAGGTTGGCGATCTATCGAATGACAAGAAACTTGAGAAGATGGTCGAGTCATGCTTCTCGAGGAAGCGCATTCCGGGCCTGGAAGGTGCGTTCTGGAGGTTCGAAGGTATTCAAGCAGTGGAGAATCCCGAGCTACGACGCGACATTTTTCGGAAGATCAGGACCTCGGACCGCAGTGTGGGGGCAATTGCGAAGATCATCATCGAAGAACTGGTTTGCTTTAGTGGATGCAGCCGAGCTTGTGTGAAATTCCCTGTCGACGTTAGGCACGTCGGAGAATTGATCCGGTGGTTCCCTGATTGCAAAATCGTCCACATCACGCGCGACCCGCGAGCGCTCGCGATGTCGAAATCGAACGACCCCTCAGGAACAGCCCTAAAGCTGAGAAAACACCCGCGGCTCGCCTGGGTAATAAGAAAGGCAGCGCTTTTCCTGGTGATTGCGCAATATCGTTTGAGCGCGCGCTTGCATCTTCAGTTCAAAGCGTTGAGCAATTATCGGCTCTTTCGATTCGAGGACCTGCTCGCGGCGCCCGAAAACGTTTTACGCGAGCTGTGTAGCTTCGTCGGAATCGAGTTCAGCGAAGACATGCTTGAGCCGCAAAAGGGAATTCATGAGCATCAGCCTTCAAGCTTGACAGGCAAGAGGCAAAAAGCCTTCGATGTCGAAGCGGCGCTTCGCTGGCGAACAGTGATTTCGCCAGTTGACAATTTGGTTGTTCTTGCGCTAACTAACAAAAGTATGGCGCAGCTTGATTACGATCCGAAATTGCACCCTATCTTTGGAAGAATCAAAGAACTTTAGCGGCACGTCGGGTCGCAGGCAGCTTTCTCGTTGCGTGGTGGAAACTGTCGGCTGACGAGCAATGACTTCTGGAGAGGTGGCTGAGCGGTTTAAGGCAGCAGTCTGCAAAGATTGCTATGCGGTTTGAAACGCATCGGAGGTTCGAATCCTTCCCCTCTCCGATTTCCTCTTATGACGCAGGTCGAATACCGAGGCACAATTTGTAGTTCCGTATGCCAGGAATAGCCGGAATTGTCACTAAGATCCCCGGCCATCAGTGTCAAGGTCTGGTGAAGAGCATGATTTCGTCTATGGAGCATGAGTCGTTCTATATTTCAGGCGACTATGCAGTCCCAGAGCTGGGAATCTACGCCGGGTGGGTGGCGCACGAAAATTCGTTCGCCGCCGGACAAGTGTTTTTCAATGAAGAGCGGGACATCGCGGTAATTTTTTCTGGCGAGTGTTTCGCTGACCCCGCCACCAGAGGCGAACTGATCCAAAAAGGTCATCGATTAGACAGCCCAAAAGGGGCTTGGCTGGCGCATCTTTACGAGGAAAAAGGCAGCCACTTTTGGGAGAGTTTGAACGGCTTGTTCAGCGGTGTCTTAATCGATAAGCGGAAAGGCAAGGCGTTCCTCTTCAATGACCGCTATGGAACTGAACGGATCTACTGGCACGACACTCGTGATGCGTTCTATTTTGCCAGCGAAGCAAAGGCGCTCCTACGTGTTCTGCCGGAACTAAGGGAGTTTGATCACCAGGGAGTTGCGCAGTTCCTGACTTTTGGATGTACCGTAGAATGGCGAACACTGTTTCGGGGGGTTCATTTACTCCCCGGAGGCTCGGCCTGGTCTTTGCAGAATGGTAGGTGCGAAAAGCGACAATACTTCGATAGTCGCACCTGGGAGTCGCTGCCCCGGCTGGCCGCTGAGTCGTTCGAGTCGCAGTTCGAAGAGACGTTCAAACGCATTCTGCCAGGCTATTTTGAGTCTGACTCTCCGCTTGCCATCGCTCTCACCGGCGGACTCGACACACGGATGATCCTGGCGTGCCGTCCAAAGACAGCGGAAACATTTGTCTCCTACACTTTCACCGGCAAAACGAAGGAGACGCTAGACGACCGAGCCGCTGCTCGGGTCGCAAAGGTGTGCGGCTTCGAGCACCGTCTTGTGCGGCTAGGCGCTGATTTCTTTTCCGATTTCGGCTCCCATGTTGACGAGACCGTTTATGTAACCGACGGCTGCTTTGGGGCTACCGGCGCTCATGAGATCTACCTCAACAGGAAGGCTCGAGAACTGGGGCCAGTGCGGCTGACGGGTCTGTTTGGAAGTGAAATCTTGAGAGGGATCTCCACCTTCAAGCCGTCTCAGCCTTCCATGTCCCTGCTGAGACCGGAGTTTGCGCAAATCGTGAGTGCCGCTTCATGCGAGTTCCCGAACTCTGAGACACACCCGATCGCCTCTGCTGCTTTTCGGAATATACCGTGGAATCTCTTTGGCAGTGTAGCCGCAAGCAGATCTCAAGTCGTTCTACGAACGCCTTATCTCGATAATGAGCTTGTCGCTCTCGCGTTTCAAGTTCCTGAGAGCCTTCGCAAATCTCCAGATGCCGCTCTGCGGGTGGTAAGACATAATGACACGGCTCTCGGCAATATTCCGACTGATCGACGGATCGAGGATCGAGATGCAGGATTTCCGCAGAATTTGCGGCGCCTTTTCTTCGAGGTCGGATTTAAGGCGGACTACTTCTGCAATGAAGGCATGCCTGGCTGGCTATGTCGATTCGATCCTCTTCTCAACCGGGTGGCTTCAGCGGTGAACATTTTTGGACACCATAAATTCCTCCATTACCGAAGCTGGTTTCGGAATGAACTGGCTCCGTACGTGACTGGTGTGCTGACCGACCCACAAACACTGCGGAGCTCGTTCTGGAATCCTGATTTTCTCGAGCACATAGCCACAGCACACACGCAAGGGCGCGGAAACTACATCTTCGCGATGAATGCGGTGCTGACCTTGCAAACAGTCGAACGACTCTTGTTTCGGGAGCTCCCTCGCGACACTTGAATTCGTCAGTACTGCTCGACTTTGGCGTGGCATCAGTCGCGTGCGAGAATGGATGATCTTTCCAAATCAAGCGTAGCGACTCACCGGGAAACTGGTGAAGCTGCTGCAAGCTCTCTAAGGCGGGTTCCAACGGTTGCGCTGCTGACCGCTGGCCGGGATAAGCATTATGCTCTTGGCTTGGCTTTCGCTCTCGTCGCCGACAATGCCTCGCTGGATTTAATCGGCAGTGACGATATTGCCACTGCTGAACTGCTGGACGACCGTCGCATTCGATTTTTGAACCTGCGCGATCAGCGACAGAACGCGACGGCTGCTGCCAAGGCATTCCGGATCCTGTTGTATTACTGGCGCCTCATTCGCTACACAGCGACCGCTGAAGTGAAGGTCTTCCATATCCTGTGGAATAACAAGTTTGAGCTCTTCGACCGAACTCTGCTGATGCTTTACTATAAATTGATGGGCAAGCGGGTGGTATTTACCGCGCACAATGTGAACGCCGGGGAGCGAGACGCAAATGACTCCTGGGTTAACAGAATATCCTTAAGGTGCCATTACAAGCTTAGCGACTGCATTTTCGTCCACACCGAAAGGATGAAGCGCGAACTTGTTTCCGGCTTCCATGTCCCCACAAGCAAGGTGAGCGTGATTCCGTATGGGATTAACAACGTCGTCCCGAACACCACGCTTTCAACTCAGGAAGCGAAACAGCAGCTCGCTGTGGCCGCCGGGGACAGGACTCTGCTCTTTTTCGGAAACATCACGCCTTACAAGGGCCTCGAATACCTGATTACTGCTTTCACCGAAATCGCTGCCGAGGACGAGAGTTACAGACTAATAATTGCAGGCGCGCCCAAATGGTCGGATGACTACTGGAAGCAAGTCCAATCCCAAATCGCGCACAGCAGAGCAAGCGATCGTATCATCGAGATAATCGAGTATATTTCCGATGAGAAGACCGAACAATACTTTAAGGCGGCCGACGTTTTCATCCTCCCATATACCCATATTTTCCAGAGTGGAGTCCTTTTTCTTGGATATAGTTTTGGCCTGCCGGTGATTGCGTCAGACGTTGGCTCGTTGAGAGAAGAAATCGTCGAAGGCAGCACTGGCTTTGTCTGCAAACCCCAAGACTCTTCTGATTTGGCAGAGACGATCCGGCGTTATTTCGCGAGCGACTTGTATCAAGAGCTCGACGGTCGGCGTTCGGCGATTAAGGAATATGCAAATGAGCGTTACTCCTGGAGCAAAGTGGCTTCGATAACCACGGCAGTATATTCGAGGCTCCTGGCCAGCTGATACACTGCGCAGCCCACTTCGGTCGGTCATGAATGTCGAAGAACGTCAGCTCATACTCGTACTTAGTTGCGTAAATCCACAAACTTATGTTTAAGCGGAGACGGCTGCGCCGAGATCGTGATCGGAATCAACGCGACGTAATTCTCCCAATGTCCTCACGGGGAAAGCAAGCGACAAAGCAGAGGTTGAAAATCATCGATTTGGCAGGAAGAAACGGCGGAACATTTGCTCAGTCTCGCGACGTTCTGTTAATCGTTGCGCGAACACCGCCCGAACGCAGGAATGCCACGTCCCGACCGCCTGTTTTCTATACCGGTTTGGCAGACGAGGATCTGTTCGGAGTGGCCAGGCGGCAATGAGGCGAATGCAAACACCGGTCCAACTCATTTCCCAACACTCATGCGCCGACTCGAATTCCGGCGTGTTCTCCAATGGCAAACTCCTTCTTTCTCGGGCGCGCCGCATGCTGCTCATTCCCTCCGACACCCGAACGAGTGATGATCATCTCGCATAAATACAAATTTATCTTCATCAAAACGGCGAAAACCGCCGGAACTTCGGTTGAAATCGCTCTTTCTAAATACCTGGGCAATGACGACATCATAACGCCGCTTGCTGCTGTCGATGAAAATATCAGACGAGAACGGGGTTATCGCGGACCACAAAACTTTCGAGTCCCGTTCCGCAAGTACAATGCTGCGGATTGGGCTCGCTTCGTCTTCAGGCGGAACAGACTGGCCTTTTACAACCATGCGCCCGCGCAATTGGTTCAACAAGCTCTCGATCCTGGAATCTGGAAATCGTATTTCAAGTTTTGCTTTGAACGAAACCCTTGGGACAAAATAGTGTCATACTACTACTGGCGTAATCCGGAGGAACCACGTCCAACCTTGTCGGACTTTATCGAATCTGGCGGCGCATATGCATTGCGTGGGTTTGAGCTGTATACGGCGGGTGGCGAGATACTTGTCGACCGAGTGTGCATGTTTGAACATTTGGGCGACGAGATGAAGCAGATTGCTTCAATCGTTGGATTGCCCGAGACGCCTGAACTTCCCCGAACAAAGGCAACTCACCGTATAGACAAGCGAAGTTACCGCCAAATTTTTACGGAAGCGGATCGAAGGAAAGTCTCACAAGTGTTCGCACGAGAAATAGCGCATTTTGGCTATGAATGGTAGCTCTGTCGTTCGACGCGATGCTCGCGTGTTAACAGTTACGCTTTTGCGGCTGATCTGCCTGGCCGGCACAGCCCCAGAGTTGAACGTTGCGGTTCGATCGGAGCGCTAAAAGTGTAGCTCCATGTTCCTGCCGGCATGAAACCTTTGGTTTCCATTTTGATACCAGCCTACAACGCCGCGCCTTGGATCGGCGACACACTCGCTTCAGCGATTGGGCAAACCTGGCCGCGGAAAGAAATCATTGTCGTCGATGACGGCTCGTCGGACGGCACGCTCATGGCTGCGCAACCGTTTGCTTCACGGAACGTGCGGGTGATCAGTCAGCAAAACCAGGGCCCTTCCGCAGCAAGAAACAAAGGGCTCGAGCTTTGCCAGGGAGATTACATTCAGTACCTCGATGCTGACGATCTGCTCGCAGCAGACAAGATCGAAAAGCAAATGGAGATAGCAGAACAGTGCCACGGCAAACGGACGCTGTTTTCTTCCGCATTCGGTTCATTTATGTATCGGGTCTCCAAGGTACATTACTGGCCGACAGCACTCTGGTGCGATTTATCGCCGGTTGAATGGTTGCTGCGCAAGCTGGGGCAGAATTTGTTTATGCAAACTTCAACCTGGCTCGTCAGTCGTGAACTCACGCGCGCAGCCGGATCTTGGGACACGCGCTTGTCACTGGATGATGATGGCGAGTACTTTTGTCGCGTTCTGCTGGCAAGCAGCGGTGTTTGTTTTGTTGAAAACGCCAACGTCTTCTACCGGGCTTCTGGTTCCGCTAGCTTGAGCAACGTGGATCGGTCCGATAAGAAAATGGAATCGCAATTTCTGTCCATGCAATTACACGTGAAGTATCTTCGATCGCTGGAAGAAAGTGAACGGGTTCGAACCGCGTGTGTGAGGTATTTGCAGACCTGGTTCATTTACTTTGTCCAAGAGCGGCCGGACCTCGTCACGCAGCTGGAAAAGATGGCAGCCGATCTCGGCGGTCAGCTGGAATTACCGAAACTCAGTAACAAATACGCTTGTCTCGAGCGGTTCTTTGGCTATGGTTTTGCAAAGCGCAGCCGCGCTTTGCTGCGGGGGTTGAAATGGGATCTTATGCGGTCGTGGGACAAAGCACTTTTTCGATTAGAGAATGGGCAGTCTTCGAATCGGGTCTGACATGTTGCCAAAGCTGACTTCAACGGCTTTCGAGAACCGTCCTTCGCCGCGGCCATGCACCGCCGCCTGGACGCGCAATCCGGCATCGAAACTGCTCACCTCCTCCTGAGACGCGCCTTTCAAGGGAAGCCAAAGTACAATCAGAGATTGAGGTAGAATACAATCATGAGCAACGAGCTAAATAAGAAGCACGTCTTCGTCTGCGGGTTGCAGCGCAGCGGGACGAGCGTGCTCGCTCGCAACATTGGACGCCTAGAAGACTGTACGGGCTTTAAAAATACCGGGGTGCTCCAGGATGAGGGGCAGTACCTCCAGGACGTCTATCCAGTGGATGTCGAATTTGGCGGCACGGGCAGATATGGATTCCACCCGCGCGCGCACCTGACCGAAATCTCACATATGTTGACTCCGGAGAACGTCGCGCGACTCCGCGCGAGTTGGCATTCTCACTGGGATGAAGGCAAAGCAATTCGACTTGAGAAGACTCCGAGCAACCTGATCATGACACGGTTTCTGCAAGCCGCATTTCCTAATGCGTACTTCATCGTGATCAGACGCCATCCTGTGCCGGTGAGTCTGGCGACGCAAAAGTGGAGCTTAAGCTCTCTCCATAGCCTGTTAGAACACTGGCTTCGTTGCCATGAGCTGTTTGATGAAGATAAGAAGCACCTGAAGCATGTTTACGAGCTAACCTACGAAGATTACATTGCTGAGCCGGGAAGATACCATCGAGAGATTGCAACATTCATTGGGACACGCCCTCCGGAAAGAGAAATGGAAAGGCTCACTTCGGCTCATAACAAGAAGTATTTAGATAGGTGGTCGGAGCTTTTAGAGCGTTCTCCATTCCGAAGCTACTATCGACACGTCGCAGGCAAATATGAGCCCCGCTTTGCGAAATATGGTTACTCATTGATCAGCTCATCAATTGCGAGCCGCGAACAACTTGCGAGCAGCACCAAGAGATCTGCCATTGGTGCTTTGTATCAGTTCGGGGCCGATGCGGCTGCTCTCGTGAGCCGACTGCACGGTCGGCGGATGGATTACCTGTCAAAACGACTCCGGTCACGTTTGCCCGATTCGCTAAAAAACAAAATCAAGCACGCGCTTAAAAAAAACTCCCTCCGTTGGGTCGCCCGGCTTCTTTTGCCCAGGTGGTTTGCTGACGTCCAGACCAAGGTTTCGGTTCTTTCGCGGTTTCGTGCTTCATCGAAACCGTAGGCCGGAACCATGCCGAGCTCGCATAAAGATCATTGCAGTTTCAATAATCTCAAATGCCGGAACCTGGCGTTGGACTGAGCAGCCAATCCACCTCCTCCACTTGCCGACGAACCAAACGATTCTTCGGGATGTTCTCTCTAGAGCCGCGATGGAGTCTGTCCCTGGCTGGGTGGGTCACTCTTACACTGTTCGCGCTGCTCGCCAGCTGTTTCGTGTTTGTCAACATTTACCCGTTCCTTGCCGTCACAGAACGGATAAGCGCGGACACTCTCGTGGTTGAGGGCTGGATCCACGAATATGCCGCACGCTCCGCTGCCGACGAGTTCGAACATGGGGGTTACCAGCAGATTTTTACCACTGGTGGGCCGGTCGTTGGCAAGGGTGGCTATATCAACGACTATAACACGTCCGCCAGTGTCGGTGCCGATCTGCTAAAGAAAACTGGGATTCCGCGCGAGTCCATTCAGATGGTTCCTTCGCGCGTTAGCGGCCGCGACCGGACCTACAGCTCCGCTGTGGCCTTGCGAAATTGGTTTGCGCAGCATGATATGCATGTGAGCAGCATCAACGTGATGACCGAGCAGGCGCACGCCCGGCGCACCCGTCTTTTGTTCGAAGAAGCTCTCGGCCCCCATGTCAACATCGGGATCATTGCCATTTCCAGTCCGGATTATGACGCCAAACACTGGTGGCGTTACAGCGACGGAGTTCGTGAGGTGATTGGCGAGGGAATTGCTTACCTTTATGCGAAGCTTTTCTTCCAGCCCGATGCACTACCGAACACCGCGAGCGACTGAAGACTTTGTTCGACTTTTCCGTCGCAAGGCTGCACGTGCCCGGAAATGCGCCAAAGTCGCGCGGCCCCCCCCGGGGTCGACGACCGCCCTCTCACCCCGGGGGGCCGAACGCAACCCTGCTCCGCTCCCGTGGCGTTCAGGAGATTTGAAATGCCCCTGCCGCCAATAAAAAACTCTTGCCAGCAGGGCGATCTCTCTGTAAAACGTTCATTGTTGTTGATGATGTTTTGTTGAACCCTCCATTATGATGCTGTCACAACGTCTGCTCAAACCTCTCTCCCGGTACGCCTTCATGGTCGCAGCGATTTCAATCGTCGCGGCTGCTCGAACCGCCTGCGCAACGGCCTTCGTGATCGACCTGGGCAATTCGCGCCACGTCACATCACAAGTGACGGCTCCCTTCGAAGGACTCGACGGCACCCCTTTGCTTGGTCAAGCTATTTCGTTCGATTTGACTTGGGCGAATGGGAACTTTGGCCGAGTATTCACAATCACGGCGCCGTCGTTTGCTGCTGCGATAACTCTGCAAACGAATGGTTCAGGACTTGTCGGTTTCCTTGATGGCACCGGATTTTTGATGGACGGCAGCGGCGATGCCATACCAGGGTGGGGAATCACGGGAAGCGCTTCGGGTGACGATGGTTCGATGAGCTTAAGCCTTTTTTCGCTTGTCAAAGATCAGAACGGCACGCCAAACGACGAGCTCCCAAGGCCGCTGGACTTCTACGGCATTCATTATGACCTGACCTTACCAGTCGCTGATTCATCTGTTCTGGTGACCGGAGGGCAATTCGGCCTTTTTTCCAACCCGGGACAGGGTTTCGGTATCGGTCCTGGCGTGCCGCGGGATATTGTTCCCGACACAGGCGACACATTTCTTCTCGTCGGCATTGGGTTATTCGGCCTGCTCGGAATCAGAAATTGGGGTAGCTCAGCCGACTGACACCCCGGCGCGGCGCTCACCGGGCGCCCGCGCTGCATCGGTCGCTTGAGGGTTCATCCTCTGGAGCCGAGCAACTGATCCAGCGAAAATAAGCGTTTACGCGCAAATTTCCTCAGGCTGAGAGGTGCGGGTGGATAAAAACGGCGCGTCAATTGCTCTGGTGGGGAATCCAACGTGTTCGGATCCTTGCGCACCGGCCAGGTCCACTGCTCAATGCAAAGGAGTATTGACTCGTAATAATCGGAGACGATGGCAATAGAAGCTAAGTCGCGGAATGTGGTGCTCGGACGACGGCTTAGGCGTTGTCTCCAAGAGGAGGATGAGGTGAAATGAATCCAAGAAGAGCCATCGCCCACGCGCGCCGCTCTCGCAGCGCGAGGCTGTTTATTGCGCGTTCGGGTTGAGGCTCATCCTCATGTATTTTCCGATCCGCCACTCAGCGAACATTGTATGAAGGCAAAGGTATTCGGAATCGGGTTTCATAAGACCGCAACTACTTCACTGGCAAAGGCTTTGACCCACCTTGGATATCGAGTTACGGGTCCGAACGGCGTCGACAACCCAAATATTGCTGACGAGGTCTACGACATCGCATTCAGACTCGTCAATGAATTTGACGCATTCCAGGATAACCCGTGGCCACTGCTTTATAAGGAACTGGATCAACATTGGCCTGGCAGCAAATTCGTGCTCACTATCCGACCTACAGAGAGATGGATCAACAGCATTGTTGATCACTTTGGCAAGAATGAAACGCCGATGAGAGAGTGGATCTATGGTGTTGGATATCCACAGGGAAATGAGCATGTTTACGTCGCTCGCTACGAGCGCCACAACCGCGAGGTCGCTGACTATTTCAAACAACGACGCGGAGACCTGCTGACCTTGAGAATAACGGAAGGAGAAGGATGGGAAAAGTTATGTCCGTTCTTAGGCAAAGAAATACCGGCCGTTCCCTTTCCGTTCGCAAACAGCTTATCGGAAAGACGGAAGTCGCACAAACGGGAAAACAATTATTTTCGCCGAACGTGGAACAAAATCGATCGCCGGGCACGGAAGCTAATCGCGGGTTGAAGAATCGGCAATCGCAGGAGCCTGGCTCAAGTACCTGCCGGTGGCTTTAGCTATAATGCGAGAGCTGCGTTCCTTCCGTTTGAGCTGCTCGTTTCGGATCCGAAGTAGTTTGCTGGTTGGCCACATCTCGGCACGCATCCTCGTAACCCTCGGTCGGTTGAACTAAGTTAACGAGAGCAGTGAATATGGGTTTTCGGAATAATAGGGTCGTCTCGGCACCAGGGCCCTCCCCACCAGATATCAAGCAGCGACATTTCGAGACTGACCACCTCCTGAAAGATTTGCATGGGAGGTCCTTCCGCGGCGGAGTCGTGACAATCGGGGGCCAGGCGGTCAAGTTTCTCCTGCAGCTGATTTCGACTGTCGTATTAGCCAGACTTCTGAAGCCGCAGGATTTCGGACTGATCGCGATGGTCACGGCGATCGTGGTTTTGATTGGCATGTGCCGGGAGCTGGGACTTTCCCAGGCAACGGTGCAGCGCTCGGAAGTGACGCATGCGCAGGTGTCCGTGCTGTTTTGGATAAATGCCGCGCTTGGCGGTAGCTTCGCCCTTATCGTCGCTGGCTTGGCCCCTGCGGTAGCATGGTTCTATCATGAGCCGCGTCTGATCGGGATCACTCTGGCCTTGTCAATCACTTTTGTCCTTAGCGGCCTGACAGCGCAGCATTATGCGCTCTTACGTCGACAGATGCGTTTTAAGATCATGGCCGTGATCGAAGCGGCATCAATGGCTTCGGGCATTGCGGCTGGCATTGTCATGGCTTGGCGTGGGTTTGGTTACTGGTCACTCGTAGGTATGCAGATCGTGACCAGCGCTGTCAATTGCCTCCTCGTTTGGATCACATGTGACTGGCGACCCGGCCCGTTCCAACGAAGGGTCGGGGTGAAATCGATGCTCGCATTTGGCGGGAATTTAACAGGCTTTACACTCCTGAATTACTTCACGCGAAATTTCGACAATATTCTGATTGGCCGAATGCTTGGTTCCACCGCCATAGGGATCTACTCGAAGGCTTACGGGCTACTAATGATACCCATGAGTCAAATCAATGCTCCTATGGGTGGCGTGGTAATCCCTGCCTTGAGCCGCTTGCAACAAAGGCCGGCTGAATACGCAACGCTTTACCTTCGCGCACTTGGCGCACTTAGTCTTGTCACTGTGCCTCTCGTCGTTTTCTCATTTTTTCTAGCGAAAGAGGTGGTTTTAGTCATGCTCGGATCCAAGTGGTTGCCTGTTGCACGCGTCTTTCAGTTGCTTGCTCCGGCTGCGCTCGTCGGCGCGATTAGCTTCGCACCCGGATGGTTGTGCGTTTCTCGTGGGCGGACACGCACGCAACTGCACTACGCGATGATTTCCGCGCCCGTTTGCGTAGCAGCCTTTGTGATCGGCATCAAATGGGGAATAGAAGGTGTCGCGGTAGCCTTTAGCGTCGTCTTCACAGTCCTATTCTGGGCCTACATCTGGTATGCGAGCAAAGACAGCCCGGTCAAGTTTTCTGAAATCGTCCGCAGTTTCTTGTCCGCCTTCGTGCCATCTTGCTTTGCCGGCGTGGCCGCGTGGCTCTGTGAGCGAGCGTTGCCCACCGGTCTCAGCCCTATCATTGCGCTGAGTGTTTGTGCACTCGTTTTCGCAATATGTTATATGCTGGCCGTGACGGTCTCCAAGCGGAACAGGTTGCTGGTCTTCGGAGGAATATCAGCGCTGCGCAAGAGTCTGCATCTGTAGCGCGCCGCAGCAAACGAGGCTATGCGTGGATAAAACCGTGACAATCGGGGTAACGACTGCCGGTTCCGGAACGCACGGGGAGGTGGTGCGTGGGTTCCGCATTAGCGTAGCCATTTACAAGCCGTTTTGCTTGGCTTTCTGTTGACAACGAGCATCGAAACTTCCCGCGGAAGCAGAGATGCCAGGTATTTCCCGATCGACCGCACGGATGGATAGATTGTCATCGCGGCTCGATAACGCGCTCGCGCGTGCTTTGTCTCGCCTTTGGCGAGCAGGAGATTGCCGATCTCACGCTGATTCGCACTGCTGACCTTCGCGAGCTGACTTTGTTCGGCGAATGTGAGTCTGCTATCTGTGCGCAAGGCGTCAAAAACGCCTTGAAACAGCATGCACGCGGGGATACTTCCCCGCTGCGATGCGAGATTTCTGTTGGTTTCGGTTCGCCGATAGATTTCTACGAGAACCTCCTTGTTTAATCCGAACGGTCCTGCAAGGGACAATCGCGCAATCAGATCCAGATCTTCCGCAATCGTTAGATTTGTGTTGAACAATCCCGTCTTTAAGAGCACATCACGTCTTACGACTGTCGATTGAAGGAACCAGTGGGAGTGGCTCATGATCGCACGAAATGGTTTTTCGATCCTGATGAAGGATAGAATCCCAAATCGGTCTAAAATAGCGCGCTGAAAATGGGTATGGCTAGCACCACCGGGATGAATGTTGATGGCGTTCGTGATGAACGCGACAACACCAGGATACGTGATGATGCAGTCCATCTGACGCAGAAGGTAATCCCTCTTCCACTCGTCGTCCGAGTCGAGAAAGGCGATCCACGTCCCCTTCGCCGCCTCGATCCCGGTATTACGTGCCGCGCTGACCCCGCTATTGGGCTGGGTGATCGTTGTGATGCTCGGACCGTAGCGGGCGAGGACCTGCTGGGTAGCATCAGTCGAACCATCATCAACAACAATGATTTCATAATCGTCAAAGCTCTGGGACAGAACGCTATCGATCGCTTTCCTTATGAACCTGGCTCGATTAAAAGCCGGTACAATGACTGAAAACTCCGGCGCTTCCTGCTTTTGGACCATGATTATTGGTCACCACAACAGCAGCCCAAGAATATTCTTTTGGAGCAGGCCATGTTTAGACTCACGTTCGATGTTGCCTCGCCGCGTGATCTTCGTCCGCGACCGGCACATTTTCAGCGCCTGAACGTTTCACCCGGTTGTTTGGCAGGTCCATGAAGACAGCATGCATGTCGCTCGACGGACGGCAAACGCCACGCGAACCCGGGTCCGCTTTGTCACCGCGGGAGTGTTTGGGTCTTGCGCAGCGGCAAGTTTTGCTCGCGTGCTGAGGACGCGAATGGCACCGGCGGCGCATTCAGAGCGGATGATTGATTCTGCAACGGGTGCGGGTAGGTGAAGGGTGTGCAGGTGTAGGTGTTTCCGATCGGTCCGATTTTTTGGGGCGTGTCTCCGACATTTCCGTAATTTACGTAGTCACGTCCATCTTTTATAGAATGCTGATTACTACTCAGCTCTATTTGGACGTTCGTTCCAGCCCCGCCACTTAAGTTCACATTGTTCCACGAGTAACAAGGTTCGCGGGGATATCCGCGTTGCGGCCAGCTTCCAGCTGACCCGTCCGAAGCGAAGGTCACGCCGCCATAGCGAACGTTCCCCGTTAGCAATCGACCCTTGCCCTGCCCAGGTTGATCCAGAGAAGTTTTTACTTTCCAGATCTCGTATCGATCCCCGACTTCAAACTTTATCGGAACGTGCCCCATTTTTAAACTGTTTGTGCCGTTATCCGTGAGAAATGTCTGACGAGGGTGTCCCTGTTTGTTCAACTGGCTTACGTTTTTAATCACGTAAGTGACGCCTTCGCTGATCCCGGAGAATTGCCCCGGCTTCCAATTTTTCGCGCCACCCACTGTGCTCTGACTGTCCGTGATATTTGCGCCGACAGCTGTTGTCATCGGAGCGGTGTTGACGCCCGCCGCAACCGGAACTCGATCCGTATCGTTTTCATCCCACTTGTTCATTCCGTTCGAGTACCCCCAATCAGGATCATAAGTCCACTGGCGATACGCGTGCAGACCCATGCCCGCAAAGCAGTTACTCAATCGATTATCGTGAAACAACACACTTCCACTTCTGAGATGCGGAAACTTCACCTGCTCGCTCGCAGGAAAGTCGAAGCTGTTGCTGTAAATCTCTATTTGTTTGGTTCCCCGCTGAGGCGTCTCGGTCCCGTGTCCGGTAATCGCAGTGTTGCCATGAAAGCGGCAATGACGTACCACATATCGCGCCCCCAAGTAAGCATCGAAGCCGTAAGGGACCTTTTTTTGCCACAGATTGGTAAAATCGCAATCTTCAAAGAATAGAAACTTGTTGCTACCCCAGTAAGGATCGTCCGCCCATGATCCATGCCCCAATTCGGCCCCTCCCCAATTTGGGTGCTGCACGAAACAGAAATCTCCTTTCCCGATATATTCAATGTGATCAACTACCCCAAGGAGGTTGGTAAAAACCGCTGCCAGGCCGTTTACATTATCGAATTTACAATGATCCAACCTGAAGTTGCTTGTGCAGCCTGCAACAAGCGGATGCTCACGGGAATCCGATCCTCCCTTCAGTTTGAGAAGAACGTGCTTCGCACCGGTCCCAGATGGGGAGCCACGAAACTCAAAGCCGGTCAGCCGGAACATAGGGCTATCTTTGGACAGCTCGACCTTCATCAGACTTCCGCCAGATCGTCGCGATCGCCCGTTCTTTCCCTGACCAGAAAGCCCGTCGAGAATAATCGTTTTCGCGATCCCAGCACCCTCGAGTTTGATGTTTTTGGTTACGGTGAGGGTCGATTTCCAAGTGGCGGTTCCCGAGGGCACGACCACAATATCACCCTCAGCCGCTGCATTCAGCGCTTGTTGAACATCTGCCAGCTCTGGACTCTTCGCCGGGTGAGTAGCTGCGGAAGCGGCGCAAGCTCCGAAAAGAATGCCGGCAGCGACGGCGAACCTGATTGGTCGCGCGTAAATCGGAGCAGTTAGCGCTGCCGCGAACGCGATCCAGAACCGGGCTCTGCCGCTGACGGCGGCGGGGCGGGATATCGGCAAGGTCACGTAGCTAATGGAGAGGTTTATTGTGTCGCTATGAGCTCGTTCTCACGATGAAGGGAACCAGCCACGATATTTCTGCACAACGACAGTACCCGCGCAACTATTTTGCGCCATCGTTGCACCACAAGTTCTTGATCCGCTGGTGCGTCGCGACCCTGATTGACAAACCAGATACTGGTCACAATTGCAGCCGCGCGCGTGTCCCTTCCCCGCGTGATAGCGGTTCCTGTCGTGCGGTGCTTCTGCGAGCGTTGTCGGTCTGGGCTATGTCGGTTTGCCACTCGCGATTAATTTGCGCGCTCGAACCCGAAAGTGGTTGGCCTGGATATCGACGAGAGCAAAGTGAATTCGGTCAATGAAGGGCGAAGTTACATTAAACACGTCTCATCCACGACCGTCGCGGAGCAGTTGCACGCCAACAGGCTCTCCGCTTCGAGCGATTTCAGCCGAATCAAAGACGCGGAGGCAGTGATTAACTGTGTTCCGACGCCGCTGGGGAAGAATCGTGAGCCGGACATCTCATTCATCATCAATACGGGCGCTTGATCGCGCCGCATCTTGCACAAGGCGCGTTAGTCTTCTCGAGTCCACAACGTATCTAGGCACGACCGATGAAGACCTGCGCATTGTGATCGAGGAGAATTCCGGGCTGAAGGCAGGGGTTGATTTCTACCCGGCATTTTCCCTCCAAGCGCGAAGATTCCGGAAATCCGAACAGCGTCGTCGCAACAATTCCGAAGGTGGTGGACGGCTTCACGCCGACCTGTCTGGAAAAGGCAATCGCGCTTTACTCCATTGCGATCGAGCAGCTCGTTCCCGTCTCCTCGTGCCGGGTTGCTGAAGCGGCGAAGCTGCTCGAGAACATCTTCCGCAGTGTAAACATCGCCCTCGTCAACGAACTGAAGGTTGTTTACGGCGCGATGGGCATCGATGTCTGGGAAGTGATCAACGCTGCGAGGACGAAACCGTTCGGCTTCATGGCCTTCTATCCGGGCCGGGTCTGGGAGGGCATTGTATCCCGATTGATCCATTTTACCTCACCTGGAAAGCACGCGAATACGGCCACAACACGCGCTTCATCGAGCTCGCAGGTGAAATCACCGCCGCGATGCCTGAATTTGTGATCCGTCGAGTGAGCGACGCTCTGAATGAAGACGGCAAAGCGGTTAAGGGCAGCCGCGTTCTTGTCCTCGGACTCGCCTACAAACCAAACGTGGATGATGAACGCGAGTCTCCGAGCTACGCGTTGATGAGCCTGTTAAGTGAGCGCGGCGCGCAGGTTGAATATTACGATCCCTACGTGCCGGTAATCAGACCGACGCGCGAGCATCCGCAGTGGGCCGCGGTGATTTCGCAGTTTGACCTGGTGCTGATCGCCACCAATCACGCTTGCGTCAAATTATCAGGAGCTGCCAGATTGGGCGCCGCTCATCGTCGATACGAGAAACGCAATGAGCTGCGCACGCGTCGCGCCCGGTCAGGTGTGCAAAGCGTAGAGATTCGAGCAGACATGGGATGTGCGGTAGAAGCGCGCTCGGGCGTCGGCATGTCTCGGGTCAGGTGAGAAATCGCGAGAGTGCGACGAAAATTGCACGACGATGGCCGCGGAACCGCAGGGGTTTTCAGTCTATTACCTTAATATAGCAGCCTGTTGAAATAATGCGGGGGATTCGCAATGTGAGGATTGCGCTGAGGAAGGAAATTTCTCAGAGTCGGGGCTGAGTTTATGATCCGGGCCCAAACCCTGCCGAACAAAGCGAATTGTGGATTGCGCGGAGCGACCTGCCCCGCGCGCCCGCCAGTAAGTTCTACGACAAACTCGAGAGACGCTCGTCGAGATGGAGTTTAGCCAGCGCGTCCACGGTTTTTGCGCGCCCCTCTACAGCAGCGTTGCGCAGGGCCGTCCGCGGATTGGTCCGGTGGTCTATTTTAAAATGCTGATGGTGGGATTTCTGGAAAACCTGCCGAGCGCGCGCGCGATTGCGGCGCGCCGTGCCGACGCGCTCATGCTCCGGAGATTTCTGGGCTACGATCTGGCGGAAGAGACGCCGGAGCATTCCAGTTTCACGGTGATTCTGCAGCGCCTGAGCGGGGAAGTTTATCAAGCAGTCTTTGATGTGGTGCTGGAGGGACTGCGCCGCCACGGACTGCTGCGCAGGCGCCACCTGGGGATCGACTCCTCGGTGATGGAAGCCAATGCTTCCTTGCGCGGGTTGGAGAACCGGAACACCGGGGAAGCTTACTGGGAATATGTCAAACGACTGCGGCCCAAGCCGGAGTGGACGCGGAGGACACTGTGGCGGTCCGCCGCTTTGACAAGCGACGTCCCGGGCGCAAAACCAGCAACCAGGAATGGGTTAACCCGCATGAACCTGGACAAACGCTACAAGATCGCAGCGAGCTACAACCTCTCGCAGTTGCTGCGGCATTTCTTTGGGATGGGAACTCCGAAACACGCGGTAAAGGCTCCCCAGACCCTTTCCGGCCCTAGTTCTGGTTTGCATCAACTGCTGCATTCCTTCTTCGGCGCCTTCCATCGACCGCTGCGTATACCTTGCTATCTGTCATCCCAATTTCTCGCTTCCTCTCTTAACTGCCCGCAGCAGGCCCAACGTCGTTTTTCAACAGGCTGTTAAACAGCGCCAAAGTCCTCTTCCGTTGTGTCGACTACCCTGCTTAAACTGTCCTGTCCCGACCGTGTAGGGCTGCTTTCGTCTTTGTCGCAGTGGGTGGCGCGGCGTGGCGGGAATTTGCTGGAAGTGCATCAGTTTACTGATTTGCAGGCGAGCTGGTTCTTTACCCGAATGGCCATCGAAACCGAAACACTTTCGGTTGATCTGCCCGCTTTCCGCGACGCGTTTGAGCCGATTGCAACGGAGATATCGGCGGACTGGACGATTCGCGCGGCGGAGAGCCCGATGAAGGTTCTCATTCTCGTCAGTAAACTGGGCCATTGCCTCGCAGATCTCCTCTGGCGCTGGCGCTCCGGGGAACTCGCTTTTGAAATCCCGTGTGTGATTTCCAATCATGAGGAGTTTCGCGAGATGGTGGAACGTGAGGGCCTCGAATTCCGCCATATCCCGGTCTCCGCTGCGACCAAGGCAGCCGCGTTCGGGGAAATCGGCGCTACTTTCCGCGAACTGCAGCCCGATCTGGTGGTTCTTGCGCGTTACATGCAGGTTGTGCCTGCCGGGCTTTGTGCGGAGTTCTACGGCAAAATCGTGAACATTCACCACTCGTTTTTACCCTCGTTTGTTGGGGCAAATCCCTACCAGCGCGCCTATGAACGCGGAGTGAAGTTAATCGGCGCGACCTGTCACTATGCCACTGCGGAACTCGACGCGGGGCCCATCATCGATCAGGAGGTGATCCGGGTAGATCACTTCCACACACCGGCCGATCTGGTACGAATCGGGCGTGATTGCGAACGGCTAGCGCTGGCGCGGAGCGTGCGATGGCACCTGGCAGATCGGGTCCTGATTCACGGAAACAAATCGATTGTGTTCCGGGACTAGAGTCTTGTCGTTCCCAATCACCGCGCAGCTCCTCTGAATGATCTTCTCGCGTCGGAGGCTCCAGCCGCAGATTAACGTGGATCAATTCGGTCGTCCTGGCCGCTCGTCGCGGGCAGCGCGCCGGGAGGGAACAAATTATCCAGGGCAGACAAACACTACGCGTACTCGCGATTGCCTTTAGCCGCGACGTTATCGGAATTTGCACCTCGGCGTAGCCAGGTCGCTGAGGCTCGATCTTTCCCTTGCGGATGAATTCGGAGGTATCTCCAAACCCTGAGGCCCCCGTGCGATCGAACACAGAATAGTGCTGGTCGAGAGTGGTCCTCAAGCCGAGGTGTTCCCCAATCGCATCGAGCACGGGGCCAGCGTCCTGAACAAATCCTCAGCGCGGATAACAAGTGCTTGCTTCCCGAGCCGGTGCAGGCGCTTACCAATCCGTCGCGAGTCTCCTGAGCCTGTCGACGTAGTCGGACATGACCTGTTCTGCAGTAGCCGGCGGGAGGTGATACCGGTTGATTGAGGTTCCTTCCGTCTTCTTCTTCAGACGGAGTGCAACTGTGCTCTTCACGGTCGCCACCAGCTGCCTGATCATGAAGAGATACCGGATATCGTCACGCTTCAGCACCGCGTCTGACACTTGAAATTTGTTGTGCAGGATTTTATCCAGAAAGTATCTGCAATCCGGTTTATAGTTGCCGTGGTAAAAAGCCATGCAGCGGAGCTTGAGGAGGTCGAGCGCAGTGTGGTAGGAGTTCGAAGCCTCGGCGTACCAGAGATCTCCGGGTGGCTACCCAAAATATGACTCAGTAAGCTGGTGTATCCGCGCATGTGGCTCAGTAAAAAAATGTATTCCGTCCCCTGAGCACGGACGAGTGCGTCAACATGATTCTTGAAGCGTTCAGGAATCTCGCTGCTCGCCTAACTATGACTTGTGTTTTCACGATGGCTGGTTGCCTGCTCTAGTCCTGTTGGCTCCGCGCAGATTATGACAAACTTTGTAGTGTTCCCCGAAGAGGCGGAGCAGTTGGATCTAGCCGCCACTGCTCCCTCTGAAACCGGTCGCCGGTGGAGGGTCACATCCGCCGGATTGCTGAGTCGGCGGGATTTGTAAGTGCGTGGGACTTCAGGACCATTCACGTGATGGCTTCACAAAGTCCCAAGGACATGATTTGATCCAATGTCACCGCGATCGTGGCGACAACCAACGTTTTCGGCTCCTTGCCCATCACACGCCTGATCAAGTTTTTAATGGTGAATGGCAGGATCGCTCTAACTTGTCTTTCCATCTTCCACCGGGCGTCAACGATAAGACAAGACAAAGCACCGAGAGTATTGGACATACTGCCTGCGATTGAGAGCACTTCCCGATTCGTGCCGAAGTCTCTCATCAAAGAATAGCCACGCTTCGCAAAGCTGCAATCGTATTTCCGGGCGATGTAGCGATAGTAACTTTTGGATGCGGAGTTTCTCAGCAAATCCGACCACTGCTCGAAGTATTTGGTGTTGTGAGCATCGGTCAACGCTTCCATCTCATCTTGCGGAACACCGGTCCCAATGAAGGCGGCGATCTTCTGATGGTGATGAACGGAGCGTTTCACGTAATCTTCATAGGTAAGCTCGTAGATGTGCTTTAAATAGATCTTATCCTGCTGGAAAAGATCATCGCATTAGCCAGTGCTCAAAAAGACGGTGCAGTGAGCTCATGCTCCGCTTTTGGGTGGCAATACTGACGGGGACTGGATGCCGTCTGATCACAAGAAGTAAGCATTAGGAAACGCCGCCTGTAAAAATCGCGTTCTCCTGGCGTTTTTTCCAAGCAGATGCTTTTGCGGTTATCCCAGTGCGCATGCCAGCTTTCCCGGAGTTTAACAATGTTGTCCGCGGTCAAAACATCTGAAGCCTCTGTGAGGTGCGCACGGGAATCGAATCCATACCAGCCAGCCCCGCCAAACTCGGGGTCGGACCGGTAAACATCCTGCAGGTATTGCCCTTCGTCCATGCGCATTCCTGTGTTTTTGAAACGGTGCGGTTCTCCAGCCTTCCAATATTGCGAGCCAGAACAGTGGTTCCGCTTCGCTCCAAGCCGCAGACAAATACATATTTGCAGTTCGTCTGGCGAATCTGTGGCGGTGCTGTATTAAATACGCTCGGGCTCATGCGAAAGGTGTTTCGTTCATTTCCGCCCACGTGAAAAAGCCGATCTGTTCACAGCGCCGGAGAGGCTGCCTTCGTTCGAGAATGTTGGCTGCACGATAGATGATTTGGTCTCAGAGGTGACCGCGCGATGAGAGAACATCATGGGCGTGCAAATAGCTGGACAGTTGAGTCTACCGTTTTTACGGCCATCGCATTTCCGCGGCTTTGGACTGCGATCCCGCAGCGGCGTAACTCGTTTTCAATTTGGCGAGGCGCATTCACTTGGCCTAACTAGGTTTGTTCTTTTTTACACTAACAGCCGGCGCATACAATTGACAACTCTTGAAAGTATGATGCAGATGTGGCGCTCTCCTGGCCTGCAACCAGCTAAGTTGATGAAGTCCCCGCTGCAGCGCGTTAGGACAGGAATTCCTATTTAGGTGGAATCAGATTAATCCTATCGGCTTCATGAACTCTTGGCCATACTCCAGCTCAGGTGTTCAGCGAACGTGGCAGTGACCAGATCGAATACAAGAATTGAGATGTCAGACGAAAACGAAACACCGCTCGTATCGATTGTGATTCCGTGTTATAATCAGGCGCGTTTCCTGCCCGAGTCGGTCGGGAGTGTGTTGGTGCAGACGCACCCTCTCCTTGAAGTGGTGGTGGTGGATGATGGTTCCTCTGATAACACCGCGGAGGTTGCCGGCCAGTATGGCAGGGTTCGTTGCGTGCGACAAAAGAATCAGGGGCTCTCGGGGGCGCGAAATACGGGCATTCGGGTCAGTGGCGGAGAGTACATCATGTTTCTCGACGCCGATGATCGATTGACGTCAATCGCGGTGGAGGCGCATCTGCGCTGTTTTGCGAAGCATCCCGAAGCGGGCTTCGTGGTAGGGGGTATCGACTTGATCTCGAAGGACGGCTCCTATTTGCGCTCGCCGCGATGGCCGGATTTGAGCGCAAATCATTACGAGCAGCTTCTTAAGGCGAGTCATGTGGCGAACACGATCGCGGTGATGTTCCGGCGCTCAGTGCTCGAAAGCGTGGGGGAGTTCGATACCTCTTTACCCGCATCGGAAGATTACGACATGCTCCTTCGGGTTGCGCGCTCGTTTCCGGGAGTACACCACGACGCGATCGTCGCCCAGTACCGCCGGCACAGTTCTAACATGTCGCGCAACGGCGTGCTGATGTTGGGCACGATGCATAGAGTGATGGAATCACAGCGTCGTTTCGTGAAGGGAAATCCCAGATTGGAAGCGGCACGCAAACGAGGCGAAATTTATTGGCGCGACCGCTACGGTGCGGTCACGATTATTCAGGCGGGCGCGCACCTCGTTCGTCGGGAACCGGCGCGCGCCGCGAAAGCGATCGGAGTCATGCTCCGTCATGTGCGAGGCCGCATCGTGATGTTGCCTTGGAAGTTTCGGCACCGTGCGCTGAGCGGGGTGAAAAAACGGTTCGGCTTCGATCAGGACCATGGTCCCGAGGCCGATTGAATCGGGAGAATCGGCGGTTAGGGTGGCTTCTGTTTCGTCCCTGGTGAAATTCTGGGATTGCGGTCTCCGCCTCCTTCGAGCAGAACGCCAAGCCTTTGGCGGCCCGATCTGTGACTCTATCAGAAATTGCAGTTATTAGTAGCTCCGCTGTGTTGAGTCGTTTCTCGTAAAAAATGCACAGGATCGGCGCCGAAAAGCGCAAGGCAGTCGGAGCAATTGACAGTTTTGGTCCGTTGTGTTCCGCTTCAAGGTATCGGCTTTGTGCGTATTCACCTATGATTGTTTGGATCACATCCTCAGGTCGAAGCGGCAATACGTTCTTTCGCGTTGTTCTGCATCAGCTATATGGGTTGCACACGTATGCTGCTTTCAATGCCAGTGAGGTGCTCCAGACTGGAAGGCGGATGATCTTGTCGGCTAAAAAACTCCCCGATTCTCTCGCAGCGGCAGTGACGAGTGGTGATCCCGGGCAGATCCGCCTTGCGTTGGAGGAGCTCGAAGCAAGGGAGGAGCTTTTCGTTTTTAAGAGCATGCGAGGACAAACGAGCTCTTCGGCACGAATTTTAGAGCGATTCTTCTCGTCCGTGATGGTCGAGATGCGATGCTGTCCTATGCAAACTATTTGGTCGACATCCGCTATAACGCAGCGGCCTTAGGTGAGGCGATCGGTCGGATAGCCAAATCCAAAGCGCAATTACTGCATCCAAGAATTTGGACTTACCTCATGAGATCGCTCCTTGTAAACGGCGCCATGAAACTTGGTCTGAGGAAGTGGATGGTATCGAGGGGACTGGATCAATTGCTGCGAAAAAAAGGAGACGGTTGGACGAAAATGAATCGCTCTTGGTTGGAACGCGAGACAAAGCCTGTGGTTGTGTATTTCAACGATTTAATTTGCGACCCACTTAGAACGGTCACCCGCGCGGTCGACGCGCTGGGAATCGGCTTGAAGGTCATGCCCGGGACATCTGTTCCGTCATTCGCCGAGCTAAAACAGCGTTATCCCGGTTTTTTCGGAAGGGAACTTCCGGAGATTGGAGGAATCACTTCTCATCTGCTCAACAAGAGTTGTTTACGTCCAAGAATGGAGCGATCATGAAGGCGCTAAATTTCCCCATCTAAGTAACCACGCCTACAGGCGTAGAGGCGGGAGAGCCGGGCTCCGGGAGGCGTTGGAGAAGCTGCAGCCTCCAAGATCCACATGATTCCCGCACTTCAGCGGGATTGTCCTTGTTCAGCAGAGAGGGCTATTCTTGGACAGTTGGACACTCAGTAGGCTGCCTCCCCGTGCCGTTGCCCCGGGGCACTCTTTAGTTGAGCAGAAAGGCCGTCGATAATGACAGTTTTCGCGATTCCAGCGCCTTCCAGCTTAATATTTTTCGTCACAATGGCGGTCGCTGTCCAGGTGGCGGTTCCCGCCGGAACAACCACAGTATCACCATCATTCACTTCTCGAACTGCGTTTTAAACGTCTGCGAGCTGAGGGGATTTCGCCGTGCGGGTAGCTGCGGGCGCGACGCAGGTTACAAAAAAACGAGGAAACCGCCCGCACACCTGACGGATCGCGCAAATATCGCAGGCGTGATCCCGGCATGGAATCTACCTCTAAAGGGAGCATGGTGGGCCATCCACAAGATCACACAGCCTAATCGAGAACTTTGTTTTGTGCTCCTATCAGCTCGCCCCCACGACGGAAGAGACCAACTGGCATATTTCTGCACAACGGCCGTGTGCGCGCGCAACTCTTTTAGACCATCCTCGTTTCACTCGAGCCGCGCTCAGGGTGCGGTTTGCCATCCATCATCTCTGTGAAATCACTACAATCCGCTTAACGCGGTTACAGAAAACCGCGAGGACGGAGGATCTCATCGGCAGTTTGATGCGGGCCCCATTTCAATCAAGAGAGAAAGCCTTCGCACTCGGAATGCTTGCAAAGGCGCGTACCTTGCTTTGATTCCGAACGCATGGGCCAGAGCGGACCCGCAGGAAAGCATGTAAACTTATGAACATCTGTGTTGTCGGTCTGGGCTATGTCGGTTTGCCGCTCGCTATCCAATTTGCGCGCTCGGACGCGAACGTGCTCGGTCTGGACATCGACCAGGGCAAAGTGGATTCGATCAACGAGGGGCGGAGTTATATTAAACACGTCTCGTCCTCAACAATCGCTGAGCAGTTGCACGCCCACAGGCTTTCGGCGTCGACCGATTTCAGGCAGGTCAAAGACGCGGAGGCCGTGATTATCTGCGTTCCAACTCCCCTAGGTAAAAACCGCGAACCGGATATTTCATTTATTATCGATACTGGTCGCTCGATTGCCCCGTATCTTGCAAAAGGCGCGCTGGTCGTTCTGGAGTCCACAACTTATCCGGGCACGACCGATGAAGATCTGCGCATCATCATCGAGGAGAATTCCTGACTCAAGGCAGGGGTCGATTTTCATCTGGCATTTTCGCCCGAGCGCGAAGACCCCGGCAACCCGAACAGCGTCGTTGCGACGATTCCGAAGGTGGTGGGCGGCTTCACCCAAACTTGTCTCGAAAGGGCAATCGCGCTTTATTCGATCGATCAAACAGCTTGTGCCCGTCTCGTCATGTCGGGTGGCTGAGGCGGCCAAGTTGCTCGAAAATATCTTCCGCAGCGTGAACATTGCTCTCGTGAACGAGCTGAAGATCGTTTACGGCGCGATGGGGATTGATGTCTGGGAGGTTATCAACACCGCGAAGACAAAGCCCTTCGGCTTCATGGCGTTCTATCCGGGGCCTGGACTCGGAGGACACTGTATCCCGATTGATCCATTTTATCTGACCTGGAAGGCGCGCGAATACGGGCATAACACCCGCTTCATCGAGCTCGCTGGCGAAATCAACACCGCGATGCCTGAATTTGTGGTCCGGCGAGTGAGCGACCACTGAATGAAGATGGCAAAGCGGTCAAGGGCAGTCGCATCCTCGTCCTTGGCCTTGCCTACAAACCCGATGTGGATGACGAACGCGAATCCCCGAGCTACGCTTTAATGAGCCTCTTGAGTGAGCGTGGCGCACGGGTTGAATATTATGATCCTTATGTGCCGGTAATCAGACCGACGCGCGAACATCCGCAGTGGGCTGGCACAACTTCAGTTGATTGGAATCAGGCGATCATTTCCCGGTTCGATCTGGTATTGATCGCGACCAATCACGCCGCTGTCAATTATCAGGAGTTGGCTGATTGGGCGCCACGAATTGTCGACACTAGAAACGCGATGAGCTGCGCTCAAACCGCTCCTGGCCAAGTCTGGAAAGCGTAAGGCGATTTGACGCCATCGGGGAACAAAGCACGCCATGTTGTAACATGCTTTCGTGACCTCCCATCTCTCGCGCCTGCCGATTATTCAGCTTTCAGGGAGATCGGCCCAATCGAGGAGGGCGCCTGGCTAAAATCTTGCGAGCTGATCTTGAAACCACGATGATTTGACACCCGGCATTCAACAAAGGAAAGCACCTTTCTCGTCAACAGCCCTTGTGCGGCCCGCAGACTGCTCTTGATTCCGCGGCGTGGGCGCAGCCGACAGGATTGTGCTCGGCAACCCCAAAAAACATGAGCATCAGTAATCCACCTCAACTGTCCGAGTTTGCTTCTCGTTCGAGCGCGCCGTCAAACCTAGATGCATCCCTCGATGGTCCCGGAATTGATACCGAATCTGCAGTGGAGTGTCGCAGCGGACCGCACACGGCTCGCCTTTACCTCCAGCAACACAGCGGTACCAAAATGTTGAGAGTCTCGGTTGCCACTACTTTTTTGGCATGCACATGCAGAGAGAACCATTTGACGCCAAACTCAGGCCCACGTATCGCTCTAGCCCGGCGCGGAGAAAAGTTGCAATCGGACGCTCCTGCTCCCCCAAGCTCGAATAATTCTTAACGTCCACCCCATTTTGCCGATGACGACAGAACGAACTCACCTCGATTATCTCGAGAACCAAAGCATTTACATTTTCCGCGAAGCGTTTCGGGCCTTTAAGAACATCGCGATGCCATGGTCGATGGGGAAGGACTCGAATGTTCTCATCTGGCTGTCGCTGAAATCGTTTTTCGGGAAAATCCCCTTCCCAGTCTTCCATATCGACACGACTTACGAGTTTCCCGAGATGCTCGAATTCCGCGACTGGGCCACCCGCCATTACAAGTTAAATCTGATCGTCAAGACCAACACCGAGGCGCGAGGGCGCGGTATCGGTTACGAAACGCACGACCCGGTAACGGTTACGCACGAGCTGAAAACCGTGGCCCTGCAACAAGCGCTTGCGGAACACAAATGGGATGCCCTCATCACCGGAATTCGTCGGGACGAGGATGCGACCCGCGCGAAGGAGCGGTATTTCTCTCCGCGCAACGCGCAGTTCGAATGGGAATACAAGGATCAGCCTCCGGAGTTTTGGGGACAATTCGCGACGACTGCCGCGAAAGGGGAACACGTGCGTGTGCAACCGTTGCTGGATTGGACCGAAGCGGACATTTGGCGCTACATCGAGCGCGAGAAGATTCCGATTCCGCAAATGTATTTCGCGAGAAACGGACAACGCTATCGCTCGTTAGGGTGCAGTCCGATCACGAAGCCGATCGCGAGTAA
Source organism: Chthoniobacterales bacterium (assembly GCA_038232335.1). Classification (GTDB taxonomy): domain Bacteria; phylum Verrucomicrobiota; class Verrucomicrobiia; order Chthoniobacterales; family UBA10450; genus JACCXL01. The sequence goes on along the minus strand of JBBSIA010000013.1, from coordinate 43,541 downwards.
CGCCAGCACCATCGAAGAGATCATCGCGGAGCTGGATGCGACGCACACGAGCGAGCGCGCCGGCCGCGCGCAAGACCATCATGAGCGTAATGCGATGCAGAAGCTGCGGGCGAAAGGATTCATGTGACAACGGAAAACGGCGAGCGGAAACCAAAACAGGCGTTTGAAGCGATTGCCAGCACTCGCAAACGTGAGAAGACCGCAGGATTGCGCAAAGGAGCGGACGAGATTCCTACGTCGACCGGCTCCCATCAAAAGAAGCGGGAGGAACTCGCCGGCGTGACCAGCTCTTCCTCTTCAAATTCCAATTCCTCGCCTCCGCCGGTCTCGCCAGGCGCCCAACGTCTCAAAATCGTTTTCGTTGGGCATGTTGACCACGGCAAATCGACATTAATCGGTCGCATCCTGCACGACACCGGCTCTTTGCCAGAGGGAAAAATCGCGAATATCCAGGCTGCCTGTGCGGCCGAGCGGATGGAGTTCGAATACGCGTTTCTCCTTGATGCACTGCTCGAAGAACAGGCCCAGAACATCACAATCGACACAACCCAAATTCCGTTTCGGACTGCGCGCAGGGATTACGTGATTATTGACGCTCCCGGTCACAAAGAATTCCTGAAAAACATGATCACCGGTGCCGCAAACGCGGACGCCGCCATTCTCGTGATCGCGGCGAACGAAGGTGTGCGCGAGCAAAGCCGGCGGCACGCATACTTGCTGAGCCTGCTGGGGATTCGGCAAATCGTCGTCGTCGTTAATAAAATGGACCTGGCAAACTATGGTCAGGAACGCTTCGCGCAGATCGAGCGCGAATACCGTGAGTTCCTCGAAGAACTCGGTATCACCGCGCAAAGTTTTATTCCCCTGTCCGCGAAAGACGGCGAAAACGTCGCGACCCGCAGCGCGTCGGCCTTGAAGTGGTATGAAGGCCCGTCGGTCCTGGAAGCGCTGGATCAGCTCGTCTCAATTACGGCGCCCTTGAACCAACCGCTGCGGTTCTGTGTTCAGGATATTTATCGCTTTGACGAGCGCCGGATTATCGCCGGACGAATCGAAAGCGGCGCCTTGCGGGTCGGAGATCACGTGGTTTTTTCGCCGGCTAACAAGTCCTCCATCATCGCCACAATTGAAGATTGGAACGAACCAGAGCGCGAGGAAGCGATCGCTGGCGATTCGATCGGGATCACCCTGCGCGAGCAGATTTTTGTGGAGCGGGGCCACGTTGCCTCCCATCAAACGGAGACACCAATCGAGACCAACCGTTTCCACGCTGACATTTTCTGGATCGCGGAGAAGCCGCTCGAGAAAAGCTCGCAGTACACCGTCCGCGTCGGCACTCAGGAAATGAAGTGCAAGGTTACCGCGATCGAGCAAGTGATGGATTCCTCCTCGCTGGATGTCACCACCGGCGAACGTGAACAGGTCGCGCGCAACGAAGTTGGACGCGTCACGCTCCAAACCCGCGCGCCACTTGTCCTCGATAATCACGACCGCATTCCGACACTCGGACGCCTGGTGCTGATTGAAGATGGGCGGATTTGTGGTGGCGGAATTATTTTTGGCGGCACCTACACCGACCGCACGGCGGTCAAAAGTAAAAACATTTTCTGGAGCGAAGGGAAGTTAACCGCGCGGCAACGAGCCCTGCACAACGGACATCGCGGTGCGGTTGTCTGGCTCACCGGATTATCCGGCGCCGGCAAGTCCACGATCGCGCAGGCGCTCGAGAGCGAACTCTTTGCGCGAACAATGCATTCCTACGTGCTGGACGGCGACAATATCCGCTACGGCCTGAATTCGAATCTTGGATTCTCACCAGAAGATCGGTTGGAAAACATTCGTCGCGTTAGCGAAGTGGCCAAACTCATGGCTGATGCAGGCACCGTCGTAGTCACGGCCTTTATTTCGCCGTATCGGCTCGATCGTCGCCGGGCACGCGAGATCGCGCTCGAGGGGAACGCCGAGTTCATCGAGGTTTTCGTGGACGCCCCATTGCGCGTCTGCGAAGAGCGCGACCCCAAGGATCTCTACAAGAAGGCGCGCGCAGGAAAGATTCGAGATTTCACCGGCATCGACGCTCCTTACGAGGCGCCCGAGGACGCGGAAATTGCAGTTCGCACCGACGAGCAGACTGTCGAAGAATCGGTGGCAGCGATTTTAGAGCAACTCTTGCCGCGGCTCTCCCCGCACGAAACGGCTAACTAAATTCGGTGCAAGCTGGTGGAGGATCAATGCCTTTCGAAGCTCATCGAAACTCATCGCTGATTCTCTTCAGCGACTTGCACCATTTTAAAAGGCCACGGAGCTTGGTTTAGTGAGCCGAACGAGGCGCTTACGGCTACGGAACTGTCCCATTGTCGTTGAGTAACGGAGTCCGCAGCTGAGCATACCTCTCGCGCACCACGGCAGCGCGAATGCTATCAGATCACCAGGTGTGTGAGGCACAACGTGTCCGCTACGGACGCTGTAAGCCTCAAACAAGCGCCGGTGCCGTTGGTCTTTCCCACGGACGATCGCGGTGTGGTTTCCGTGCAAGCGCTTTCGTGAGCCAAGAAGCGTCCGGATCCGAGTGCCCTCAAGGGCCGTAGTTACGCAAAATACGAACCCCTCAAAAACTGACAGGAGTCTAGTGATTCCTGACATTATGATAATACCTACTGGCGAAATTTATTTGTGGTTAGGCCGACGAATTTTCTTGCAACCGGGCAACAAGTTAGCGCGTTTAAAGGCGAGTGCAGGCGGATCGTCACACCATTCCTTCGGAACAGGGTCACTGCGCAATTACGTTTGTGTCGCTCCTGTTCAGATGGCTCCTGCGACAAAGACTCCGCAGAGGTGCGGGCTGTTTCGAGTTAACTTTCTGCGCTCGTCTACCTACGCGCGGCGGCTTATGCTCGTTCCATCGAGCTGGAGCTCTGCGAGTCGCACTTCCAGTCGTCGCGAGTTGGTTTTTCACAGACGTCTCTGCTCTCGCGCAGGGCAGTACTACAGTCGGGCAATGGTCGCCTGTGATGACGTGGCCGTATGAGGCTGTCCATGCTCACATACTCCCAACCGGTAAGGTTATGTTCTGGCCCAAGTCGGATAACCCGCAACTCTGGAATCCAGCGACAAACACATTCACGGCGGCTCCAAACGTAGGAGCAAACATTTTCTGTTCGGGCCATGCATTTCTGCCCGACGGCCGCTTGCTCGTAACCGGCGGACACGTCGCCAACTACGTTGGTCTGTCGGACGCTTACACCTATGCGCCGGCCACCAACACCTGGACCCGGCTTCCTGACATGAATAACGGCCGGTGGTATCCTACGAGCACCACGCTCCCGAACGGCGACTTGCTGGTGGTTGCGGGCCAGATCGACACCACCCAGGGAATGAACCCGGAGCCGCAGGTATGGCAACCCGCGACGAAGACCTGGCGTAATCTTACCACCGCGCAGCTGATTCTGCCTTTTTATCCATTCATGCATGTGGCTCCAAACGGCAAAGTCTTTGCTGCCGGTCCGAATAAGTCGACCCGGTACCTCGACGTCTCCGGGACTGGTGCTTGGACCTTCTTGGCTAATAGCCTCTATGGCAATCGCAACTGGGGATCATCCGTCATGTATGATGACGGCAAAGTGCTGTTAATGGGTGGAACTACCTGCAGCGCGTATTCCGAAAGCTGCACTACGCTGCCGACCGCTACTGCAGAGAAAATCGATTTAAACACTTCGGCGCCGACGTGGAGTTATACGGGGTCGATGGCGGGACCGCGGAAACTCCACAATGCCACCTTGCTGCCGGACGGAAAAGTTCTGGTGACTGGGGGCACTCGAGGGTCCGAGAGTCCGAACACCAACTCGACCAATCCAGCATATCCATCGGAGCTGTGGGATCCCGCAACGGGAACCTGGTCAACGATGGCGGCGTTCACAGTGTTCCGAGGTTATCACTCGACCGCGCTGCTGCTACCCGATGGACGAGTGTTGTCGGCAGGCGGCGATTTCGGTGGGGCCTCCGCGGAACTGTATTCGCCGCCATACCTGTTCAAAGGCTCGCGCCCAACAATCACTTCCGCGCCAGCGAACGTCACTTATGGTCAATCCTTTTTAGTTGGAACGCCGGACGCCACAAGCATATCGAAGGTGACATTGATTGCGCTGGGTTCCGTCACACACGACTTCAACATGGGCCAGCGTATGAACCGGCCGTCGTTCTCGCAAACAAGCGGTGGTCTTCAAGTTGCGGCGCCTGCAAACGGTAACATCGCTCCGCCTGGCTACTACATGCTCTTCATTCTGAATTCGGGCGGAGTTCCCTCTGTGGCAAAGATTGTTCAGCTCACTACTACTGCTCCCCTAGCAACGCCGGCGCCTGCTCTAACAGTTGCGACACCGGTCTACAATCCTGCAGCGGGTTTTTATACCGCTGCCGCGACCGGCACAAAGGCGCTGGTAATTTCCGACGCCACGGCTGGATCATCAATTCGCTACACCGAGGGCGGTGGCACGCCGACAACAACCACAGGCACGCTAATTTCGCCAGCTACTGCGACTAGCACTCCAGGTGCGACGATTCAGCTTCCAGTAGGCACGACAACCGTGAAAGCGATCGCCTTCAAATCGGGACTAACAAATTCCGCGGTGCGAACCGGCGTCTACACAATCTCCCCGTCACCCACGCCGACACCAACACCCACGCCAACACCCACACCCACACCCACACCCACACCAACGCCGACTCCGACGCCAATACCAACACCAGCGGTTACGACGCCGGTATACAATCCTGCAGCCGGCTCTTATACCGCTGCGCCGAGTGGCACAAAGGCGCTGGTAATTTCCGACGCCACGGTTGGATCATCAATCCGCTATACCAAGGATGGCAGCACGCCGACAACAACCACAGGCACGCTAATTTCGCCAGCTACTGTGACTAGCACTCCAAGTGCGACGATTCAGCTTCCAGTAGCCACGACAACCTTGAAAGCGATCGCCTTCAAATCGGGACTAACAAATTCCGCGGTGCGAACCGGCGTCTACACAATCTCCCCGTCACCCACGCCGACACCAACACCCACGCCAACACCCACACCCACACCCACACCCACACCCACACCCACACCCACACCAACGCCAACGCCGACTCCGACGCCAACTCCGACACCAACACCAACACCGACTCCGACTCCGACTCCGACTCCAACGCCAACGCCAACGCCAACGCCAACTGAGACTCCGACGCCGACGCCATCTCCGACACCAACTGAGACTCCAACGCCGACACCAAGTGAGACTCCAACTCCAACGCCCGCAGAGACTCCGACTCCGATACCGACATCAAGCCCAACTGAAACACCGACCCCAACACCTACGCCAAGTGAGACTCCGATTCCGACGCCAACTGAAACTGAGACTCCAACGCCAACTCCAGGCAGTCTTTTAGGATCGCCACTATGACGCCGCTTTCCTCCCAGCTCCGCGAAATCCGAAGGGGTGTCAGTGGCTTATTCGCGCCTGTTGTCGTCGTCGTGATGCTGGTACTGGCGACTCCACCGCAGAGCGTCGGGCAAACAGTGTCTTACTCAGTTCTCGATCTTTCGGAGGCGGATGCAGGCCACGTGCCCTCCGGACTCAATAATTTGGGGGACGTTGTCGGCCGCGCAGGTGATCCCCTCATCGGTGACACTCGAGCCACGATCTGGAACCGCGGCAGGTTACAAAAGAAACATCTCGGCGCTTTACCAGGCGGCGAATACAGTTCCGCCTCGTCCATTAATGACATTGGAGAAATCGCGGGAGCTTCGAACACCGCCACCTCAATCGTACCGTTCGTGTGGACGCCAAAGGGGCGCATGCAGCGGATTGCGATGCTGTGGAGCGATAGCTGCGGCCAAGCTTTCAGCATCAACAAATTCGGCCATGTGGTGGGGTATTCGGCGGGTCCAAGAGGCACCAAGGCTTTCCTTTGGACGCGAACCGAAGGTGTCCGCGGCCTCGGCACTTTACCGGGCGGCAGTTATAGCACCGCCCGCGACCTGAACGACTCCGATGAGGTCGCCGGCACGTCGGGGAGCGCGGCCGGGGATCGCGCAGTTGTGTGGACGACAAGCGGTAACGTGCGTGACCTTGGCACGCTTCCCGGGGATAAATCCAGTGAGGCTACTGCGATCAACAACCGCGGCGATGTAGTGGGGTATTCAAAAGGCCCCCGCGGAATGCGAGCGTTCGTTTGGACTCGAGCGACAGGAATGCAGGATCTTGGCGTGCTCCCGGGCGGAGACTCGAGCCGAGCCTTTGATATCAACGATGCTGGTTGTGTGGTTGGGACTTCCACAAGCTCTTTGGGCGACCGGGCGTTCAAATGGACCCCGGAAGCCCAAGTGGAAGATCTGAACGACGCAGTCTCTACGGATATACAGGTCATCTTGGTTGAAGCGCACGCGATCAACGGCAAAGGTCAAATCGTTGTAATGGGGACAGGCGGACCGGTGTCGGCAACGACCGGTGGGACCGCTGTTGACATTGCTCACACCACCCATGGGTCGGCCGTGCACCAGTGTGCTCCGGCTCCGGAGTCCACGTTTCTGCTGACACCTGCTGCTCACAAATGAGCCCGGAAAACCTTGACCGTGTTCTATTGGACTCCTCGCGCTTGCAGCACACGAGGAACAAACTTTCCCAGAGCGCAGTTACGCTATCAAGTTGAGTTCGCGTTTCATGCGGCGAGCACTCTCAGCGGGACGGCGGCCACACACTCTGCGAACTCAGCTTCCGATGCTCCATTAAACAAGGACACAGACGACTGCTCGACGCCCCCGCTACTGGACGTTGTAAGCCTCGAACAAGGCGATGCCGCTGCCGTTGACCCTTCCGCGCACGATCGCGGTGTAGTTGCCTGCGGCAAGTGTTAGAGCCATGGCTGACTCACGAGCATTCGTCGGCGCAACTCCACTGACGGCGATCTGCGCTGCCTGGGCTGCGTTGTCTCTCCAGTCGTTGTTGAACCCGATGAGCGCGCCATTGCCGTCATGAAGCTCCAGCGTCGGGTCTGGTAACGCGTTGGTTATTCCGTAGGGAGCGAGCGATGGCCCGAGCGCGCGGAGGATCATTTTGGTGCTCCCCTCGCCCACAACCATAAGACCACCGATTAACACATTGTCACCCGTCTGCACCAGTGCACGCGCGCTGATATTGGCGAGTTTGGAACCTGCATCCCGCGAGTAATCGTAGAGCTCGGCGAGTGCCACTCCGGTAGACCTGTTTTTGCCGCGAACAACGGTGGTGTAGGCACCCGGCTCCAGCGTTACGGCAATGGCGGACTCGGATTCGTCGGTCGGCTGGAATGCGTGATATCGGCCGCCTTGTCCGAAGCCCGCCTGCTGACGGTCGCGCCAGTTGTCGTCAGTTGCGATCAAGGCACCCTTGGCATCGTATAGGTCGAGAGTTGGGTCCGCCATTGTTCCTGCGACACCGGCATTCGCCAGCGAGGGTCCGATTGCTCTGAGTATGACCGTCTTCTGACCCGTTCCAGTAATGATAAAGCCGCTGATGACGGCATTGTTACCGGTGCTCACCTTCACTCTGGTGGACAAATTGCCCGCGACCGCCTGAGCGGGCGTTGGTGTTGGAGTCGCGGTCGGGGTTGGGGATGGCTTCGGAGTTGCCGTTGGTGTTGGGGTCGGACTCGCCGTCGGCGTTGGAGTCGGCGACTGTTTCGGGCTTGGCGAGGGCGTCGCTGTTGGGGTCGCTGTCGGGGTTGGAGTCGGTGACGTCCTTGGGATCGGGGTGGCGGAGGGCGTCGCTGTTGGAATTGGCGTGGGCGCGGGCGCGGCCGTCGTAAAACTCACCTGATTAGAGGGAGAACTCTCGAGTGCGGTCGCATCGTAGGCAGCGACCACAAAAAAATACGTAGTCGCGGCACTGAGGTTTGAGATGACGGCCGAAGTCGTGTTCGGGACGTTAAGCGTTTGGGTGTAGGTCCCGCTCGCCTGACCATAACGAACACGATAGCCAACCACATCCGTACTGGAGCTTGCGTTCCAGGCGAGTTTCACACTCCGCGTTGGCGTTGGCGTTAATGTTGGAGTCGGATTCGGTGTTGGCGTCGGCGTTGGTGTCGGAGTCGGTGTCGGTGTCGGAGTCGGAGTCGGTGTCGGTGTCGGAGTCGGATTCGGATTCGGTGTTGGCGTTGAAGTCGGCGTTGGTGTCGGAGTCGGAGTTAGTGTCGGTGCTGGAGTTGGTGTCGCTGTCGACTCTGGAGTCGGCGTAGGCGTGGGACTTGGCTCCGGAGTGATCGTGGGGGTGGGCGTTGCGCTCGGTTCAGGGCTTGGTGTCGGCTCCGGAATTGGAGTCGGTGTTGGGTCCGGGGTCGATCCTGGCAATGGCGTTGCGGTCGCATCCGGAGTTGCGGTCGGGCTTGGAGTGGTGGGGGAGGCTTGCGTGTCAGCTGGAGGAGACAGAGGTGCAGCGCTAATGTTCCCTGCCGTAGCAAAGCAGCACGAAAAGAACGCACACAGAAGTAAAGTGCAGTAAACGTAGAAACTATGGAATTTATCGCAGATGCTGCGATTTAAGCACAGCCTGTGCCCTACAATGTGGAAAGAGGCTTTTCTGTTAGGACGCGTTTTTCGCCCGGACACGGCTGAACGGCACGATCCCGTCCCTCCCGGCGTGACCACCCCTAGGAGCATCGCGGTGCCTCTAAGATCGCGGACGTTCGGACGGTGCCTGGATCGCCCTTGACTGCATGCCTCCGGCGCCAGAAGCCGGAACTTTTCAGTCCATCTTCGAGAGAGGGCGTTCAACCTTCGGCTTACCGAATCTGGTGCGAAATGCCGCCTATCTCAACTCGGCGCTCCCGTAGTCTCGGGTCCCGTCGATCTGCAGCGCACGCTGGCTTGCCGCGGTGCGAAGCACCCGCTTGTGAGGTGATTGACGTAGTTGAATAGTAACGGCATGATAATGAATGAGGCAGCGACATGAGCATTGCCGTTGTGACTCGCCGCGCGCCAGAGCAGCGGATCGTATGACAGTCGAACGCGAAGCGCCACCGATTGTATCGATCATCATCCCCTGCTACCGGCAGGCGCACTTCTTGTCTGACGCTCTTGAGAGCGTTCTCGCGCAGACGCACCCGCGCATCGAGACGCTGGTTGTGGATGACGGGTCGCCCGACAACACAGCCGAAGTTGCCGCGCGGTACCCCGGCGTTGCCTGCGTAGCGCAGGAGAACCAGGGACTTTCGGGAGCCCGCAACAACGGTTTCCGCGCCAGCCACGGTGAGTACATTATGTTTTTGGATGCCGACGACCGCCTTACCCCTGGCGCGGTCGAGGCACACTTACGTTGCTTCGCCGACCACCCAGAAGCAGGATTCGTAGTGGGCGACATTGACCATATTGAGGCCGATGGGACCTACAAGGAATCGCCACGCTGGCCGCTCTTGGAAGCGAACTTTTACGAAGAAATGCTCAGGGTCAATCACGTGGCGAATACGATCGCGGTCATGTTTCGTCGCTCCGCCTTGGAGAAACTGGGCGGATTCGATACCTCGCTGCCGTCGTCGGAGGACTATGAGATGCTCCTTCGAGCCGCGAGGTTGTTACCGAGCGCACACCATCGGGCGGTGGTCGCGCAGTATCGCCGTTATGACACGAGCATGTCGCGCAACGGTGGATTGATGTTGGATTGCATGCATCGCGTCATGAGCTCGCAACGCACCTGGGTCAGAGGAAATTTGCGGCTGGAAGCCGCTCGCCGACAAGGTCAGATTTATTGGCGGGAACGATATGGTGCCGTAACCATCAAAGAGATCTACGCCAGCCTTCGCCACGGTCACCTGGCGCGCGCGGCACGGGCTTTGTCGGCATTGATCTGGCACCTGCGCGGGCGGCTCTTCTTCTTGCCATGGAAGCATCGGCGCCGCATTCTGGGATCCGCTCGGCACCGACTTATCATTTAGATGATGCCAAGCGGGTAAGGCGTGATCCGCGATAGGCAGGCGCCGGCATACCACCTCGCCACATAGGTGCCGGTATTCGGCTCGCTCTGTGCTGGTTGAGCGGAACGCCATGCCTTACAGTTGCGGCGTGTGACGCGGATTCTCCTCAGCTCAGATGTCCTCTGACGACACATCACCCTGATGGCAACGAATCCGATCCAGCCCCCGAATTTTTGTGGGCGCATCCTCATTGTCCAAAAGCGTCTGCATGAATAAGTGCACAGTTAAAGTCTCTGAATGTTGGTGCACTTGACGCCGAGACCCTGCGACGCAACCGGGGAATCGAGCTAGAATCGAGTCGGGCAAATAGATGCGCAAGCACCATAGTTTCTGTTGCGCATGGTACCTCTCACCTGCGTCGAGCCCGAAGTGCATGCTTTGCTGCTTTTGATCGTCCTCTTTCCGCTCAGCTTGTTGCCCTGGGGCCTTTCTGCGCAACGCGAGTCCCCGAGACCGCAGCCTCAGACCGTTTTATGATGCCTGCCTAGACTGGCCGCTCCAGTCACAGTTGAATACGAAGGATGCGCGCGCTCATATGAGTCAATCTCCCTTTCCACCGTTCGCGCCGGCTGGCTGAATCAGCCACAGCTCAGTGGGCAGTCTTAGCAGCTCTGGCTACCAACTTGCTCGAATGGCATCATTTAGGCTGAATTCTAAACGGACGACCGCTTCTGTTCTGAAACGGACGAAGTCACTCGGTTATCCGGAAAAGTTCCGCTTCTTTTACGAAGGGACAAGTTTTCGCCAATCTTTATGCCCACCACACTACTCAAACTTTCCTGCCCCGACCGGGTGGGGCTCCTTTCGCGTCTCTCCGGTTGGGTGGCGCGACAGGGGGGGAATCTGCTCGAGGTGCATCAATTCACCGATGTCCAGTCCACGTGGTTTTTCACACGAATGGCGATCGAAACCGAAACCCTTTCTCCAGGCTTGCCGGCTCTGCGGGCGACATTCGAACCGATTGCGAGGGACCTCCGCGCAGACTGGACGATTCGCCCGGCGGAAAGCCGGATGAAGGTGATTTTAATGGTAAGCAAACTGGGTCATTGCCTCGCCGATTTGCTCTGGCGCTGGCGATCCGGTGAGCTGGCCTTTGACATTCCATGCGTGATCTCCAATCACGAAGAGCTCCGCAGCATGGTGGAGCGCGAAGGGATTCCCTTTCGGCACATCCCTGTCGCGGGCGGGAACAAAGAAGCGGCATCTGCCGAAATCGGCACAGTGCTCCACACGATGCGGCCCGATCTGGTGGTGCTCGCCCGCTACATGCAGATCGTGCCCTCCGAAATCTGTGCGGAATTTCAGGGCAAAATTATGAACATTCACCATTCTTTCCTGCCGTCATTCATTGGGGCGAACCCCTACCAGCGCGCGTATGACCGGGGCGTCAAGTTGATCGGGGCGACGTGCCATTACGCCACCGCGGAGCTGGATGCGGGGCCAATCATCGACCAGGAAGTGATTCGGGTCGATCACTTTCACACGCCGGCCGATTTGGTGCGCATAGGCCGCGATTGCGAGCGGCTGGCACTTTCGCGAAGCGTGCGATGGCACCTGGCGGACCGCGTGCTCATTCACGGCAACAAGTCGATTGTCTTCCGGGATTGAGCGTTGAGCGGCCAGCGGCCACCTTCCGACCGCCCGCAGCATCCAAATCCTGTCCGGCCGAGAGCTGCGCACGGATAACTTTTTTGATGAAGTGCGCTTGTGAGGGCGCACGGATTGCTCTTGATTCCCCAGCACCCGCGCGATTCGTCAGGGACGACGGCGGCAGAGCACCACCAAAGGTATGAACATCTGTATTGTCGGTCTCGGGTATGTCGGGCTGCCGCTCGCGATTCAGTTTGCGCGTTCCAACGTAAACGTCGTCGGCCTCGATATTGACGAATCGAAGGTTGAACTGGTGAATCGCGGCCAAAGTTATATTAAGCATATCCGGGCGGAAACAATCGCGACGGAGCTGGGTGCGGGACGGCTCTGCGCCTCCACCGATTTTAGCCGGATCAGGGAAGCGAGCGCAGTCATCATTTGCGTCCCGACTCCGCTCAACAAAAACCGGGAACCCGACATCTCGTTCATCGTCGATACGGGGCGTCGGATTGCGCCCCATCTCAGCAGAGGGGCATTAGTGGTGTTGGAGTCCACAACCTATCCAGGCACGACGGACGAAGATTTGCGTGCGGTGATCGAGGAGAATTCCGAATTAAAAGCTGGGACCGATTTTCACCTCGCCTTCTCGCCGGAGCGCGAAGATCCCGGTAATCCAAACAGCGTGGTGGCGACCATCCCCAAAGTAGTAGGTGGATTTACGCCTGCCTGTCTCGAAAAAGCGGTCGCTCTCTACTCTATTGCCATCAAGCAGCTCGTGCCGGTTTCCTCCTGTCGAGTCGCGGAGGCGGCCAAGCTCCTCGAAAACATCTTCCGCAGCATCAACATCGCTCTCGTGAATGAGCTGAAGCTTGTTTACGGCGCGATGGGAATCGACGTGTGGGAGGTGATCAATGCGGCGAAGACCAAGCCTTTTGGTTTCATGGCCTTTTATCCAGGGCCGGGCCTGGGCGGACATTGCATTCCTATAGACCCCTTCTATCTGACTTGGAAGGCCCGGGAGTACGGGCACAACACGCGCTTCATTGAGCTGGCAGGAGAAATCAATACCGCGATGCCTGAATACGTCATCCGCCGAGTGGGCGACGCTTTGAACGAACAGAGCAAGGCAGTGAACGGCAGCCGCGTTTTGGTCGTCGGATTGGCCTACAAACCAGATGTCGATGATGAACGCGAATCGCCGAGCTACGTTCTGATGAATCTGCTGAGCCAGCGTGGCTCCGAGGTGGACTATTACGATCCATACGTGCCGGCGATTAGACCCACGCGCGAGCATCCCCAGTGGGCCGGTAAGAAGTCGGTCGAATGGAACCAGGCGACGGTGGAAGGCTTCGACCTGGTGTTGATTGCGACCAACCACGCGTGTATCGATTACCAGCAGCTTGCCGACTGGTCACATTGTATCGTGGACACGCGAAACGCGATGAACGGCACGAGGGTTGAAAATGGCAAAGTCTGGAAGGCATGAACAGGTGAATGACGTCGAACAGTTGCGCCCTCAACCCGTAAGGCTAAGCCCTGCCGCAGTTCGGAATATGAGCACCGCGGAGAGATCGACACGCCTGCTTTGGAGCGGCTTTTTGCGGTCGTCCAGGGAGTTCGCGGATCGCCCGGCAATCGACGTAGCCGGCCAGCAGATGAGTTATGAGCACCTGGCACAAAGGGCTATGCGCCTCGCGACTACCATTCAGACACAAGTGCCAGAGGGCGGAGTTCCATTGACAGGAGTGTTTGGGTATCGCTCCGCCGCCTCTTATGCTGCTGTTCTGGGGGCACTTCTGGCGGGTCATGGTTATGTCCCTCTTAATCGCACCTTCCCGATCGATCGCACAAGGGTCATGCTGGAAAGATCGATGTGCAGATCAATTATCGTTGATCAAGGATCCGAGGGTCAGTTAGAGACCCTGCTGGAGAACTTTGCGACGCCGCTTGTTATGATCTTTCCCGATCGGTCGGACGTGCAGGACCTGGTAGCGAAGTTTCCGGCTCACCGAGTGATAAGCGGAGATGCTCTTTCCCCCGCGGAGAACTGGCATCCTGTCGAAGTTCCCACGAACTCGATTGCTTATTTGCTCTTTACCTCCGGAAGCACAGGCCAGCCTAAAGGGGTAATGGTCTCCCATGCCAATGTTCTTCATTACGTCGATTATGTTTCGAAACGCTATGAATTCACGAGCGAAGATCGTGTCTCACAGACGTTCGACATGACCTTCGACCTGTCAGCGCACGACCTTTTTGTTGCCTGGGAAAATGGAGCCTGCGTCTGTTGTCCAACTCAAAAGCAGATGATCAAACCGGGCGCCTTCGTCAATGATGCGCGTCTGACCGTCTGGTTCTCCGTTCCCTCGACCGCCGTGTTTATGCGACGGTTTGGTGTGCTGAAACCAGATATGTATCCCGGATTGCGGCTCAGTCTCTTTTGCGGCGAGGCCTTGCCGGTGGAAATCGCGCGCCAGTGGTCGCTGGCAGCTCCAAACTCCGTGATCGAAAATATATACGGCCCTACTGAGCTAACGATTGCCTGTACAGCCTACCGTTGGGACAACGCCAATTCGCTGGCCGAAAGCGAGCAAGGCGTAGTGCCGATTGGGGAACCGTTCGACGGAATGCGAGCCCTGATAATCGACGACCAATTGCGACCGGTGCCGGAAGAGACTGACGGAGAGCTGGTGATGACCGGCCCGCAACTCAGCTTGGGTTACTGGCAGGATGAGGAGAAAACGAGAAAGGCATTCGTTCGTATTCCCGGCGAAGATGCAACCTTTTACAAAACCGGAGATCGAGTTCGCCGAAGATCGCCGGGTAAACCATTAGTCTATCTCGGACGGCTTGACAGCCAGATCAAAATACTTGGGCACAGAGTTGAACTCGGGGAGGTGGAGGCGACCGTCAGAGAAGTGTCGGGCCTCGATGGCGTGGTCGCCGTGGGATGGCCAAAGACGGGCAGCGGCGCGGACGGAATTGAGGTGTTCCTACAGACAGACAGTTTCGACACCAAAACTTTATTAGAAGATTTGAAGGCGAGGCTGCCTCTCTACATGGTACCGAGGAACGTGAATACCTTGAGCCGATTTCCGCTCAATGCCAATGGGAAGTTCGATCGCGGAGCACTGCTGAAAACACTGGAGGAGTCAAGAGTCTCCTGAAGCGTTTGCGGATCAATCAACAGCAGCTGTCAACCTCAATCAGGCAAACCGCAAGCACTCAGTTAGCTTTGGAATAACACTCTGCTGTGATGCCACAAAGATGGCAAGTACGGCGAGACAATGCTATGATCACCTAAGATGGCTCGTGAGGCAGTTTGATAACCCGTAAGGCGAAGTATAGAACAGCGTAGTTTTTTTTCTTCCAGAACAGAGACGTATTCGTGAGCGAGCTATTTTTCGATTTCAGCCGAGAGGATCTTTACCTCTCAAGTTGCGGACATGTCTTGGGAGCACTGACGCAGACTCTGGAAGAACTGTCGCGTAAGGGACTCTTAGCCAGTTCCGTGGAATCAATGCGACAGCTCGGGTATCGTTGTAATCGAACGGTTGAGCCCGGCGGCGATCTGATAGCTTTCGTTGCTCCGCTTATCCGGTCGCTGCTGGAAAAGTGCGGGAGTCCGAGCGCGTTCGTCGTGCACCACTCCTATGCAGTGAATACATCCGAGGCAATCACTCCTGGGGATCGGGAGCTCCTCTCGCGCGCCAGATATTTCCCGGCTGCTCTCCTCCGCCGTTTCGAACTGGATCATGTCCCCTACTGGGGGTCCTACACGAGCGGATGTACCGGGCTTATGTCTTTGATAACCCTGTCCGCCGCCATTCTTCGTGCCGCGGGTAGTGATAAAGTACTCTGCTTGACCGCCGACTTGAAACCCCCGGATACTACTTATGACGGGGTGCGCGAGAAGCTGCTTACATCCGACGCGGCTTCCGGATTCTTCGTCGGACGGGAGCCGCAGGGGTATCAGGTGATGGGCGTGGCGCACTACTCCAGCTCGCGCGAGATCATTCCGTGGTTGGAGGTCGTAAAGCGGGCTGTGCAAATGACACAACGATTATGCAAGCTCGTCGGCGTGGAATCGAATGGCGCGACGATGGTGTGTCACTATCCGAACATGTTTGTAGAGGCGTGGCAATTAGTGAGCCATTTCCTTAAGGTGCCGAAGGAGAATGCGATCATTGCGGAGATGGCGGAACGAGCGCACTGCCTGAGCAGCGACGCGACCATTTCGCTGGAAATATACAAAGGTTCTGAGCGAGGCCGAGTGCATGCCGTTTACAGCTTCGGAAGTGGCCTGCATCTTGCGATTGCCATACTTAGACAGACGTGAACGTCATCGACCACTGGATACGGAACTTCCCGGCGCCTGTGCAAGAGGCGATCACGACAGCGCTCGAGACCGTCAGTCTGACGAGAATACGACGGGCAACGCGTTTGCTCGAGGGACTGGATATGGAGCTGCGAGGGGCATCCATCAACGTCGAAATACTTAGCACCTACAATGTGGAACCGATCGTCCCGGTGCTATCTTTCGCGCTCAGTTGTATGCCTTCTCGTCCGGAGCTACAACTTGGACCGCTCGATAACATCGAAGCTCATATTGCGCAACCCGCCGCAGCTCTGCAAGGAGTTCCCGATGTCCGAGTTGTCCTTTGGCGCGTGGAAGAGTTGCTGCCTGAGGCTTTATTTCCGTTCTCCCATGGTTTCCCGGAGGAGATGGTCGCACGCATCGAGCAGGCGACCGAGAGAGTTGAAAGAGTGGTTAGCATGCATGAACGCCATATGCATGGAGTGCCTCTTTTTCTTTCGACTATCGCTTTGCCGCCTCATTTTTCAAATCCGCTCCTGGCGGCGCAGCATTCTGCCGGCCTTTGCGCGGCAGTGGGCAGGATCAATCAGAAGATTTTTGATGTCGCGACAGATGGCGGCGGAGTACATGTGCTCGATGTCGCCCGCTGGGCGGCCGTCCAGGGGAATTCTCAATCCGACGCCACCTTGGACTTTCTCGCCCGGCAGCCATTCAGCGCAAAAGGGCAAATTGCGTTTGCCCTTTTTCTCGCGCGCGGTCTGCGTCCTTTGTTTGTAGCCCGACGGAAAGTTCTGGCGATCGATCTGGATGAGACATTGTGGGGGGGCGTAGTCGGGGAGGACGGAGTTGAAAACCTGAAACTAGGTCACGATTTCCCGGGCAACGTGCATCTTCGCATTCAACGCGAGTTGGTCGAACTGCGTAGCCGCGGAATCCTGCTCGTATTGCTTTCCAAGAACAACGAAGCCGACGCGCGCCAAGCATTCGATAGTCTGCCGGACATGCTCCTAAAGTGGGACGACTTCGCGGTCCGAAAAATCGACTGGAACCCCAAGCACGAGAACCTTCGAATGGCGGCGGCTGAGCTCGGGCTTGGTCTCGATAGCTTTGTTTTTCTTGACGATTCGGACTACGAGCGCGAGCAGGTTCGGCAATTGATCCCGCAACTTGTAATCCTCAATCAATCGGGCGATCCACTTCAAATGTTGCGCGCCCTTTGGGAAACTGACGTCTTTGATGCGCTAGCCGTGACGGCGGAAGACCGGCAGCGTCCACAAAATTATGCGGTGAGGAAGGCACGGCAGTTCGAAGGCAAGCAGGGCGATCTGGGAAAGTTTCTGAACTCACTCGAGATTGAGGCTACAATCGAAGGTATCGGAGACGCGAATCTCGACCGAATAGTGACGATGCTGGGCAAGACCAACCAATTCAATCTGACCACCCAACGGCATTCACGTGCGCAGGTACAGGCGATGCTAGAGAGACCAGGTTCGATCGCGCTAGCGTTGCGCTTGCGGGATAAATTCGGGGACCAAGGTCTCGTCGCCGCCTTGCTCGCAATGCCGAAAGAGGGCGCCACAATCGTGATCGACAGCTTTCTCGTGAGTTGCAGGGCGCTCGGCCGCGGCGTGGAGGATGCTCTCTGGAGCGCTATGCTTGAGCGGGCAGAGCAACAGAAAATCAAGCGAGTGGAGGCTCTCTACGTTTCCACGCTCAGAAATGGAATCGTGGCAGATCTATACGACCGCCTCGGCCTTGAACGAGTCGCGCACGATGCATTGGGGACTCGTTATTTTCTGGATCCAGTCGCTCTTAAGCCAGTTCCATCGTGGATTGTACTCCATCAGTATTCTCATGCAAAATAACGATTCGCTGCTTCAGCTTCTGGTCGATTTTTTCGATCTTTGCACGGACACACGACCGGAAGATATCGCCCAGCCGGCCATAGCCGCCTGGGATTCGCTCGCCTCGGTGCAATTAGTGGCAGAGCTGCAATCCATGTACCACGTCGACTTTGAACTGGAAGAGATCGAAACGCTCCGAAGTTATGAGCAGATTCGCAATGCTCTTTCCAAGAAAGGCGTCTCTCTCGATAAATCCCCGGTTGCATAACCAACATGCTCGAAAATATGAATCAGGTAACGGCAGACAAGGTCCGCGAATTTTTGCTGGCAAAATATGCGGCGGCAATCAGCGCCCACGGTGTGAATCCAACCGAGATTCCGGACGAGTTTGATTTCTTGCTAAACGGAGTGGTTGATTCCTTCGGTATACTCGAAATGATCAGCGCGATCGAAGATGAATTCAAGATTCAGCTGGACATGGAAACCTTGGATGCGGAACAGATGACACTCCTGGGGCCACTATCCCGCTATGTCGCTGAGACCGCCGCACGAGTTTGACGAGCAGCGCGCATTGATTCTCCCTTATGCTGCTTCTTTATCATGATGCTGGCCTGTTCATGTGGAACTTGAGCCATCGTCTAGGCAGTCTTCGCCGAGATCTGAATCAGCTAAAGGCAGAGAACCTACTGGCTGGATCGGTAGAGACGCTGACCCAAACGGGATATCACTACAACTGTGCCTTAGGAAGGGAAGAAAACCTCATCGCCTTGGCCAGCGGGCCTCTCTCTGGCGCGCTGCAAGGTGTAGATCCACGTGCTCTGGTTTTCCAGCATTGCCAGGCCGAAAGTGCTGTTCTGCCCTGGCGCTCCGATGAAATGGATCTTATCTCGCGAAATCGATATTTCGCGCCGATGCTGATGAAGGAACTTGAACTAGACGACCTGCCCTATTTTTGTTCTTTCGCCAGTGGTTGTGCTGGCTTCATTACCTTATTAGCTACGGCAGGAGGACTTTTTTTGGGAGGCGAAGAGGGTCCTGTCATTTGTCTCATGGCCGATGGGAATCAGCCTGGTGTAACCTTCGACATCGTCAAAGAAAGGATTCTCGGATCCGACCACAGCTCGGCCTTCGTGGTCGGTCGCGAGGAAGCTGGATATCAAATTCTCGGAGTGAACTACTACTCTACGACCAGGGTTTTGGTGCCACTTCTCGAAGTGGTAAAACGGACGGTGCAGATGATAGAGCAGCTGGCGAGTAAAGTCGGTCTCGACTTGAAGCAATCCGATGTCGTAGTCCATTACCCGAATATATTTCCCGACACGTGGAAAATGGTGACGCGATATCTGCGTCTGCCTCGCATCGAGACAGTGTTCGATGGTATGGCGGAGCGCGCTCATTGTGCTGGATCAGATTCTGTTATTTCATTAGGAAAGATGCATCGGAGTGAAGAAGGCCGGCTTCACGTAGCCGTAAACTATGGGTTCGGGCTGCACCTCGCTGTTTGCCTTTTGAAAGAGAAGAAACTAGCGGAGCCCACGGTCACCCGTCAATTAAGCGGTCCCGCGTAACAGAGGCACTCCAGTAAATGGCAGAAGGAATCTTTCGCGGACTCTACAATCGTTTCTTGCAGGAACTGGCGCGAATTGCACCGGGAGCTACCACCTGGCGGGTCAAGCTGCATCGCTGGCGTGGAGTAAACATCGGCGAGCATGTCTGGATAGGATACGATTCGGTCATTGAAACCTCCGATCCGCACCTCGTAACCATACGCGACCGGGCGTGGATCGGGATTCGGGTTACGATCATCGCCCATATGCGCGAACAGCAGGGGGTCCTGATCGAAGAAGACGTGACTTTGGGGCCGGGAGTGATTGTGTTGCCGAATGTGACGATTGGCCACGGCTCGATCGTTACTGCGGGAAGCGTGATCACGAGATCAGTACCTCCAAAAACCATGATGCAGGGCAATCCCGCGAAGCCGATTGCGACCGTTGAAATCCCACTGAGACTGGATGTCTCGTTAAAGGAGTTCTCGAAAGGTCTGAGACCGATTCGATAACCTCCTTGCACTGCGGATGTGCTTCGCCTTCCCCTTTGAGCGAAGCCGCACGTCGGGTCGCCACCGGGAACCTTTCTTGCTATAAAAAGAAGCATCCCGATGCAAGAATCACAGCGATTGTTAGAGGAAAATTCCAACCTCTGCCGCAGGGACGCTCATAATCCGCTGAGTTCGGCGGGCATTTTTGCGTTCGTGCTGGTTCTTCTGGCAGTGTTTGCTCACCCGCTCGCTGCGCTCGCAGTTCACGCCGCTGGCAGTCAACTGCATTCACACATTTTGCTCGTGCCGTTTATCTCGGCCTATCTCATCTACATTCGACGAGACCAATTGCCGAAAGATCGTCATGGATCGTTTGGCTGGGCCGCAACGTTTTTTATCGCTGGAACGGCGGCGTTCGCGGGTGCCCGCTGGCTGCAAGCCTCGTGGCCGGGCGTCAGCGACAACGATTATCTCGCGCTGATGGCGCTTTCGTTTCTCCTGCTGCTGACCGCTGGTGGTTTCCTTTTCCTTGGCCGCAGGTGGATGGCGGAAGCTGCTTTCCCGGTGGGTTTTCTCGTTTTCATGATTCCGCTTCCGGATGCTGTCGCTGACTCGCTGGAGAACGCCTCCAAGGTCGCGTCAGCGGAAGCCGCAAACTTGTTCTTCAATCTTAGCGGAACACCCGTGCTGCGGGACGGTACCATTTTCCAATTGCCGGGTATCGTTCTCGAGGTGGCGAAAGAATGCAGCGGAATTCGATCGAGCTGGGTGCTCTTTATTACCAGCATTTTGGCGTCGAATCTATTCCTGCGCACGACCTGGCAGCGGTTGTTTCTGGTCGCGTTTGTTATTCCACTCGGAGTGGTGCGGAATGGTTTGCGAATTCTCGTGATTGGACTGCTCTGCGTGGAAATCGGGCCGCACATGATCCACAGCGTGATCCACCGGCGCGGAGGTCCATTGTTTTTCGCCCTCTCATTGATTCCGCTTTTTGCGGTGTTGTGGGCTTTGAGAAAAAGCGAAGCCGCACGGGAACGCAAACGCCTCGCGCAGTCAACCGGTCAATCGTGACACCGTCGTGCGACACGGCTCGGACACGCGATTTTTGAATGAGATGGCGGCGCTGCGATTCATGCCGCCACCTCCACGCGATAGCTAACGGCACCGACCAGGCGAATCTGCGGAATGATTGACCTCGCCTAACGAAATGGCGTAGAAAACAAGCTGCCAGCAAGTCCACGGGCGTCGTCCAGTCGATCTCGTTGCTGCACGCTGCCATGATGCAACCGGAATTGTCGATTTTGATGCCCTGTCTGAACGAGGCTCGCACTCTCGCGCCTTGTATCGAGAAGGCGCAACGCTTCCTCAAAGAGCATGGCGTCTCGGGCGAAGTAATAGTTGCCGATAACGGCAGCACCGATGGGTCGATAGGTGTGGCCGAAAAGCTGAACGCGCGCGTCGTGCGAGTGAACACCGCTGGCTACGGTGCCGCTCTGGCTGGAGGCATCGAAGCGGCCGCTGGGAAATATGTGATCATGGGAGACTCGGACGAGAGCTACGACTTTTCCGCTCTGTTCCCTTTTGTAGAAAAACTTCGTGAAGGCTACGATCTGGTGATGGGCAACCGCTTCCGCGGCGGTATCGCCGCGGGGGCGATGCCTCCCATGCACCGATACTTTGGGAATCCATTTCTGACGGCGCTCGGTCGCCTTTTCTTTGCCTCGAAGACATGCGGCGACTTTTATTGCGGGCTGCGCGGTTTCCGGAAAGAGGCGGTAACACGTCTGAGATTGCAAAGTCGCGGGATGGAATTTGCGCTCGAAATGGTCGTGAAGGCGGAGATGAACTCACTCCGAATTGCTGAAGTTCCCACGACGCTTTCCCGGGACGGCAGAGACCGTGCGTCGCACCTGCGAAGCTTCCGGGACGGCTGGCGCAGTTTGCGATTTTACTTTCTGATGAGCCCGCGATGGTTTTTCGGCATTCCTGGTCTCATTCTTCTCATCATTGGTGTGATCGCTTCGCTCTTGCTCCTCACAGGCCCGATCTCCGTGAGGTCGGTCACCTTTGACTATCACACGCTTCTCTACTCGACGTCAGCGATCGTGCTCGGTTATCAGTCCCTTCTACTGTTCACATTCGCGAAATTGATGGCCGTCGAGACGGGTTTACATCCCAGCACCCGATTTGGGATTCTTGAAGAGCGCTCGACTCTCGATCGATTCCTGGTCTTGGGGATGGCGCTTGGGCTCATTGGCGTAGTCCTCGGGATCGTCGCCGCAAACTTATGGCGCGCGACTCACTTCGGGCAGTTGCGTCCGGATTTCACGATCCGGCTGGTCATCTGCTCAGTGCTCTTTCTTCTACTTGGCGGACAAACGGTGCTGGCAGGGTTTTACTTTGGCTTAATGAATTTGCTTGCCGAACGCAGGACCCAGCGCAGCGGCGCTTCTCCTGCGGCTGTGGAGGAGGGGCTGGTGGAGTGACGAACGAAACGGGCCTCGTAAGGGAGGAGTTCCAACGGAACAGTCACCCTCGATAGGTACAAAGAATGGGGTCAGCGGAGCGATCAAACGGCATTGGGGTATCGCCGCAGTCCTCGCGCTTGCCCTGTTGATATGGCTGCCGCGTCTGTCCGGTCCGATAGATTTACGCTGGGACGCCGGCGTTTATTACTTGTCAGGAACGTCGCTGGCCCAAGGTCACGGCTATCGCATTCCGAGCGAACCGGGGTCGCCTGAAGCGTTGCAGTATCCGCCGCTTCTTCCGTCGATCATTGCCCTGCACGAGCGCGTGCTCGGCACCGCCGACCCCGCGGTGGTCGCATCAGCTCTTCGCAAAACGTACGCGCTGATCTTTCTCGCGTTTGGCTTGAGCCTGCTCGCGCTGTGCCGGCGGTTACTTCCGAGCGGCATCGCCTTCCTCGCTACCGCGCTCTGTCTCTGCCAGATAATGACTATTTTTATCTCTGACCTTCTTTTCGCTGAACTCCCCTTCGTTCTGATCAGCGTCTTGTTGTTATTGGTTGCGACAAGCAGCTGGCTGGAATCGCGTCCCATCGCTCGCGAATCCCTCAGCTTCTTGCTGGCGGCGGCGGGGTTCCTGTTGCGAACTGCAGGACTGGCCTTGCTGGGCGCCTGGGTGCTTGAAGCGCTCATTCGGAGGCGCTGGCGCATGGTGCTCCTGCGTGGTGCACTTAGCCTCCTTCCTGTGCTCGGGTGGCAGGCACACGTCGCCCGCGTGAAGGCGAGCGACGAATACGCCCACCCCGCTTACGCCTATCAACGCGCGCCCTACCAGTACTACAACGTCAGCTACGCGGAAAACCTTTCGCTGGTTGATCCGTTTCAGCCGGAGCTTGGCCGGGTTCGGCCCGCCGCGCTCGTGCGCCGGCTGACTACCAATCTGTTTCCAATGTTCAAAGCGGTGGGAGAAACCGTCAGCACGAAACAGGGTTACTGGTCTCAGATATTGAAGCGCGCTCGGCTGCGGATCCCAGCGAAAAGTCTGCTGCCGCCGAAAGCTGTTTTCCTTCCTCTTCTTGGTTTCGCCACTATTGCCATCGTCGGATTGGGCGTGCTCGCGCAACGCAAGGCCTGGCTGATCGTGTTCATCGTTCTGCTGTCGTTTGCGCTTGCTGCAACCACTCCGTGGCCCGAACAATTCACCCGCTATTTTATGCCAATTTCGCCGTTCCTGGCGATCAGCGCCATGGTTGGTTGGGCGCAAATGCGTTCCTGGTTGGCTGGCAGCGGGCGCTTGTTTGCGCTCGGAAGGGTGGCGCTGATCGGCATTCTCGTGCTGGCATTTACCATGGACGCCTATGCCGCGATGCAAGCGTTCCACTTGCGCCGTGACCAGTTGCCGAGGTTTGCTTCCGGCGCGGAGAATGCGGCCGGAGCGAAGCTCTTTTATCATGACGAGACGTGGCTCTCATGGGAGAAAGGCGCGGCGTGGATCAAAGCGAACGCGCCTCCCGATGCGGTCATCGCGACAAGCGCGCCGCACTACCTATATCTCCTGACGGATCGCCATGCGGTGCTGCCGCCGATGGAGGCCGACCCGGCGCGAGCGGAAGCTCTGCTCGCTGCGGTCCCTGTTAGCTTTGTCATTGTTGACAAGCTGACCTTTGTCGATGTCACGCGGCGCTATGCCTTGCCCGCGGTGGAACATGATCCGGCAAGATGGCGCGTTGTTTATTCCGATGGTGGAACAAAGATTTTCGAGCGCAACAGCCCTTGACCAGCTCGAGCATGGCCGCTTCTAACGACTCACCGGTATCTGCGCTAACGAGCCGCAGCCGCTCCCTGGTGGCGAGTCTTGGCATTCGAGAACGCTACCGCGACGAATACTGGAGCAAACACGACCCCATCGTTGAGGACCGCCTTTTGTGGCGGGTGCAGACTTTCCGGCACACGGTGCATCTGCTGCCGGGACAGACGATCCTGGAGCTCGGTTGCGGCACTCTTCGGCTGACGCGCGCCCTTCTCCGCGTCTCGCGGCTCGAAAATCCGATTACCGCAGTCACCTTCCAAGAGTCGCTGCCGGATGCGAACGGCCTCGAGTCGACGGTCGAGCTGGTTAGCCTCGCCGCCTTGCCCGGTCCGCTCGCCGGCCGCCGCTTCGATTGCATCATCGGGATGGATCTGCTCGACCGCAGCACATCGTCTGCGCTCCTCGAAATCGTTCACGATTTGCTTGTCCCTGGCGGCGAGATGGTCTTCTACGAGAGCAATCCATGGAACCCGGTTTACAAGCTGAAGACGCTCACCTCGCGCCTCTTTGGTAAACCGGATCCGCGCAATTTGATCGATCGGCCGCGCTTGTACGAAGTGCTTTCCGACATTGGTTTCGTGCGCATTTACGCTGTGTTTAACGACTTTGTCTTTGCCCCACTCACGCGCGGCTCTATCTGGTTCCTGCGCAATCTTTCCATCCTGCTGGAGAACGCGCCGCTCGTGCGCCGAAGCGCGGGCTCGATTCTGGTGCACGCGCAGAAACCGCCGCGGGCCAAACAACCTCCCCGAGTTTCTCTCGTCGCCCATCCGACGCTGCGCGACGCAATCTCGGTAGTCATTCCCTGCCGGAACGAGGAGACAAATATCGCGCGCCTTGTCGAAGGGATTCTGGCGCTCTACGGCGAATACATCCATGAAATCATTCCGGTGGATGACGCCAGCACGGACAGCACACCCGAGGTCATCGGCGCGCTGGCGGCGGCCGATCCTCGCATCAAACCGATCCATCGCACTGCGCCGAACGGAGTCGGCCTGGCGATTGCCGATGGCCTGGCCGCGGCCACCGGTCGTTACGTCCTTACCATGGACTGCGATTTCGAACAGCTCTTGCCGGAGTTTCGGGAGTTATTTGATGGCATTGTCGAAGGTTACGACGTGGTAATAGGCAGCCGCTTCTCCCGTCACAGCGTGCTGCTCAATTACCCTTTCCTCAAAATCCTCGCCAATCGCATTTTCCATACTCTCGCGGTGATCCTTTTCGGCCAGCGCATTCGAGACGTGACCAACAATCTCAAGCTGATGCGGCGCGAAGTCGCGCAGAGTCTATACCTGCGGCAACCCGGTTTCGCCGCTAATGCCGAGACCGGACTTGAACCGCTTGTGCTCGGCTATCGCATCAAACAGGTGCCGATCTCCTGGATTGACCGCACTTCCGGCATGGGAACCTCGTCCTTTCGGCTGGCGCGCGTCGGCGGCGGGTATTGGGAAGTGCTGGCCGGACTCTGGCTTTATCACGTCTTTGGTATCGGGCCCTACCGTGGGCTGACCCGCCGGAAGCCGGCTAAGGTGGAGATCGCGCCCGGTCACGTCAACGCCTGATGAGCACGCCGCGCCAGTTGTGGCTGCTCCTGGCCGTTTTCGCGGGAATGGCCACCCTGGAGATTGCGCTCGCGGCCCGCCAAAGCCTCTGGGGCGACGAGGTCTTCTCGCTTGCCATCGCAACCGGACACAGCCTGGAGCATCCGGCGGCTGCGGCAAAACCCGCCTTGGGCGATTTCGTTGAACCGGTGCGACCGGTTCAACCCGAGCAGCTGCAACGTTATCTGGAGCACGATCACCCGGTCGCCAGCCCCGCGCGTGTCCTCAGGGCCGTATGGCTCTCCGACACCAGCCCGCCATTTTATTACCTGCTGCTATACGGCTGGACATTTGTTTTCGGAACGAGTGATTTCATTCTTCGCTTTTTTTCCGTCGTCTGGTCGCTGGCCTGTTTTCCCCTGTTCGCGAGTATTGCTCGCCGGGTAGCTGGCAGAGACGCGGTTCTGCCCGCTTGTATCCTGTTCGCCGTTTCGCCGCTGACGATTTATTTCTCTAACGAAGCGCGGATGTACTCCCTTCTGTTGTTCTGCGTGCTCGTCACAGCATGGGTGTCGCTGCGCCTGCATGAACGCGGCGGCGGACTTGGACTGCACGCGCTCTGGATCGTGGCGTCGGCGGCTGGTTTCCTGACCCACTACTTCTTTTTATTTCCGTGGGCGGCGATGGTCGCGTTCCTCATCCTGCGCCCGGGCCTGTTCCGTCGCTCACATCTATTCGTGAGCGTTTTTTTAATCGGCCTGGCCATTCTCCCCTGGTACCTCTTCCTCCCAGGCTCAGTCGGAAACTGGCGGGTTACCGGCGGCTGGCTCCATGTGCGACCCGGAGAGTACAGTCGCGTTCGGGCGGCACGAAACCAATTCGTCCAGTTCTTCTCGGCTGGCGGGTCCGGGCTTTGGCCTCTCTCAAAGTGGCCTGCCCGCAGTGGGCTCCTCCTTGCTGCCATAATCATGATGACAATGGCCTGGCGTCTGCGCTGGCGGATGTTCGACGGCGAAAGGCTCTTTGTCTGGCTCTGGTTCGTAGCCGCCTGCATCGCTCCTTCACTCATGGATGTGCTGCAACACACCTATGCGGCCAACAACCCCCGCTACGCGCTCGCGGCGCTGCCCGCCGCCTATCTGCTGGCCGGCATCGCGCTTTCCTGCATGCCCGTCGCGCTCCGATGGACGATGCTCGTGCTGGTTGCATTCGCCTGGGCGCCGCTGTTGACCAAGATCTACCGGCAGCATTTTCGCAATAGCCAGCCGGTTTGCGAGCTGGGGCACGTATTACAGTCCACCGCCCAGGCTTCGGATGTAATCCTCGTCCACTCCATCCCCTCGGGCGTGCTCGCGGTGGCGCGCTACACGAGCGCTCCGCTCGAGATCGCGTCCTGGGTGCAACAGCTCGGGACACGCCGCGTTCCCGATTCGCTGCCCGCGATCATTGGAGGGCGCAAGCGCGTGCTCTTCGTAAAAACGCACCTGCTGGGAGAACCGCTGCCGGAAGAGGAATGGCTGCGAGCTCATGCACAGCTAGTCGCTGAAAAGCACCTGGAAAAAATTTACCTCCTCGAATTTCGGCCGTTGGAGGCAGAAACGTTCTGACGGGAGAAACGCCGCTGCTGTGTTCACGGCGAGAAACATTCCGGGTGGGCCTCTTGGTCGATTTCCGGCCAAACGGTGCGGAAACATTCTGAATGTGAAGAGTGGGGAACAAGCCTGAAAGCGAGCGGCACCTCTGCGGCGACAACGGAGCTGGCGGCGACAACGCCCTTATCGGTCCTCCATGCGCCGGCCTGGGGGTGGCGCATCTCACTGCCGGCGGCGGTGGCGCTGTTCCTCACCGCCACGCTTGCGACTCACTTTCTCTGGCTGATCGTCCCGCTCCCCAGTGACCTGGACATCTTTATCCGCGTCGCCCGGGACTGGGCCGCCGGCGCGACGTTGTACGTCGATACCTACGACATCAAGCTGCCGACCGTCTACGGCCTCGTCCGCCTGCTCGACTCAAGCAACCCCGCTCTGACGTGGTACCTGGCTGAGACGGTGTACATGACGATCGCTGCGACCGCGCTTTTCGCCGCGATGAGGCGGGCAGCGCCGATTGCAGCGTTCGTCCCGCCGATGCTGATGATCGCTTGGACGGGCACAATGGGCACCGGGCAGCAAACCGAGGCCGTGGCGCTTGCGTTGGACGTGACCGCGCTCTCTCTGTGCGCCATCGCGGCGCGTACGGGGCGATGGTGGCTCGGCTCCGTGGCCGGCGCGTGCGTCGCGCTGATGGTCAGCTTCCGCCCGCCGACGCTGCTGCACCTGGTGGCCTACGCGCCGGTCTTGTGGGTGGCGTACCGCAGCCAGGGCCCGCGGTCGCGGCGCGGGCGGCAGCCGCCTTTCTCGTCGGCGCAGCTGCGGTCGTCGCTGCAGTCGTGGCGCACGCGATGGTCGACGGCTATTGGGCGCCGTTCCTCGATAGAATGCGGCGCAATGTGGAGTACGCGTCGATGTCGCGCGTACCGCTGGGACGATCGATCCGGACGTTTGCCGAGCGGATGCGAACTCTGCTAATGGCGTGGCACGCGGCGCCGCTGCTGGCGATGTTGACGTTGGCGGCCGTCGCGCCCCGATGGCGCGCGGTGCAATCGCTGCGGCGCTGGCGGCTGTGGCTAGTTGTCGCGGTCCTTTGGACTTTCGCGCCGCCGCCGGCACGTTCCCCGGCGGTCGGCACTACGAGCACTACTATCATCTGCTGTGGGCGCCGCTCGCCATTTTGGCGGCGCTGTGGCTGACAATCGTGTTCCCCGGGCGCCGTCGCCGTCCCGCCGCGCTACGGCTGGCATTGGCCTTGGTGGTCTTCACGATTGGGTACGCCGCGCTCGACACCGCCAGTGTCGGCATTACCAAGGCCCAGGCTGGGATGGTCCGGGGCACGAACCAGATGGTGCGGCTAGTCGCCGACGATCTGAACCGCTTGATCCGCGTGACGAGGTTGCTCCGATGTTCGTGTGGAGCGAATGGGCAGAGCTCAATTGGCGCGTGCGGCGACCATCGGTCACGCCCGTGTTCGGCGCCGATCCTTTTCGTTGACATGGCGCCGGACCTTTCGACCAATGGACGACGGCGATGATCGAGCGGCGGCCGGACGTTATGGTGTTCGATAATTAGCGCCTCGGCCCCAGCTCCATCAAGGGGCGCCGCAGCTACAAGGGCCGACCGAGGCAGGACGAGCTGCAGGCGATGCTGCGGGACGACTACGTCGAGATTCGTCGGTGGAGTGACCTGTACGTGCTCGCCCGCCGCGGCGGACCATACGACCCGGCCGCAGCATCGGACCATGCATTCCCCCCTTAACGCGCGGCGGCGCCGTCAGGCCTAGTAAGTAGCGGCGTGGCGGCGATGAAACTGCGTTGATGTGGAGCATCGATGAATGAAGCTCGGCGTGGCGAACGCCCATCCTGTCTCTCTACTTTGCCATACAGTCGTTGCATCACCACATGGAATAGACGTATATCGCCACTTCTTCCCGGTAGGACGCGATAAGCAACCATGAACGGATCTCCAGTGGCCTCAGAAAGGGAAGCGGAACGCCTCGCCACCGTCAATCGCTCAACTTGCCGTCGCAACGCGTTGTTAACTTTGGATCCCGTGCGAACGGCACTGACAACTCAGCTCTTTGGGAGCGAAATCCTACACGCCGGTTGCGGATTCAGAACGCGCCGCTGAAGTTTCGGACTGAAGCGCCCATAGCTCAGCCGGATAGGCGAGGCGGGCTGGAAACCTGCTTTATATATTACATGGGAAGAACCAAGGAATGAATGTAAATGGCGGTGAGCTGCGCGACCGCGTTCTGCCGAATATGCCTCAACTAGACGCCTTGCGGGCGCTGGCTGTTCTCGCGGTAATGTATCAGCACTTCGCTTTAAGGCAGCAGTGGCTGAATTATATTCCGTTAGCTCGCGTTGGAGTTCAGCTTTTCTTTGTGCTCAGCGGATTTTTGATTACTCTAATTCTGCTCAAGGCGCGGGAACGCGCTCAGCGGGATAAATCACGATTATTCGAGATTCGTCAGTTTTACGCCCGCCGCTTCCTGCGCATTTTCCCACTCTATTACGGGATAGTCATCGCCGGAGCAATTGTCGCGACGCCCGGATTCCGTGAGGCGTTGTTTTGGCATTTAAGCTATTTGACGAATGTTTACAACGCGATCACTGGCCAATGGGCTGGAGTTACAGCGCATTTTTGGACTCTGTCAGTCGAAGAACAATCTTACGTTCTCTGGCTATGGATCGTCGTGTTTGCCGCGCGGCGTTGTTGCTTTGGATATTCTCCGGTATTTAGTCTTTGGGGTCTTGTTTCGATCGGTTTTCATAATCTTTGGTTGGTCTCATTGGGCCTTATACACGCTCATGCCTGCCTCTTTGGACGCGTTCGGCGCTGGCGGCTTACTTGCTCTTATGCGCCACAGCGAGAAACAAACCGGAAATCTGCGTCCGCGGCGCCGTTTTGAGAGACTCGGACTCGTCGTGGGGGTGCCACTCGTCGCGATAGCCTTTTGGTCGCTGCTGTTGCCAGGAGAAGTTTTTTGGCCTCTTTGCGATCGGCGCAAACTTGGGGCTATCCTTGCTCTTCGTCTGGGTAATTGGTGGGGCGGCAGATGGGTTCGATGGTATGACGGCAGACCTGCTCACCTGGTGGCCGCTGCTATATATCGGAAAGATTAGCTATGGAACTATCTCTTCCATCTGATTATGATCTACTACCTCAAAGTCGCGCTGTCTCCGACGCTGCACGGTGTGAATGCGTTGCTAAACTGGCACGGCATGAGAATGCTCCTGCTAAGCGCGATGACCCTGGCTGCCGCAACCGTTTCTTGGTTCCTTTTCGAACGGCCCTGCCTGAGTCTGAAGCGCCTCTTTCCCTATTCCCGCCTGCAGCAGACCCCCCGATGCTCGATCAAAGCAACTGAAAGCTGAGTTTCGCTTCGTCGCGGCGTAAGTTGCGCTGCACCAGCGCACACCGCAAGTTCACACTGTAGGCGGTCGTAGCTTAGACGAATAGGGACACATCTCGGCGTGACACTGCGGCTGACGGTTAAGCAAGGCGCGCCCAAAGTCGTTGCCCCTGATTGTCGACATCCGACTGCTTCTCGGCACGGCGCTATTGCTGATGCTGGCCGCCGGCGGGCCTTGACCCGGCGTCGGCCAGTCAGAAGAGCCGATTTAGTGGGAGAATTGGAGTGTCGCGCATTACCTTCGGGCTGCGCACGGTGAGAATAGCTGGCCAAGCGAAGGAGCTCGGTGAGGCTAGCGACGTTCACACGGCACGGACGAATACCGAGTCGCTCATTCGGCGCTGTGCCCACCGTGCAGCAACTTATGTCAACTCGTAGAGTAGCCCCTTGCGCAGTCGCTTTACATGCAGAACTTCAGCGCCTTCATCATCTCTTCATGCTTTAACCAGAACAATTCTTCCTGCGCAGGCGAGAAGTGATTTCTCCAATCGCCCGATGTTCCTCGCCGGAAGAAGCTCGGATAGCGCTGTTTTAGTTCGTCGAAGGAAGGAACGGAGCCGCCCGATTTTAGCTTCAGCCCGATGTTGAGCGAATTGACGGCGTGAGTGACGGTGCCGATCGGATCGCGCGTGAGATCTTCAAAGTAAACTACGACCGGCTTTGGCTCGCGCTCGAGCCAGGAACGGTTCCCGGTGCCCCAGTCAAAGTACAACGGGCTCTCCTCGCTAAGCAGACGGTCGATCTGCCGGGAGATCATCCAGCGTCGTAACCCCAATGTTTTTGCGCCGGCCACGGCAAGCATCTTGATCAGGCGAATCCACGCATGCCCGTCCAACAACTCCGAACTGGAGCCCGCCATCCGGCGGCGCCGCTCCGCGAACGCGGCGGAGTCGAATGGGATATCGACCAGATAATTGGCGTAGGAAGCCAGCGCGTCGCGACCATCGCGGACCAGGAGGATGGCACGATAATTTGTGCCAAAGAGCTCGTGGGCCATGGCATGTGTTTTAAAAATATAGATCTCGCTGCTTGCTTCGAGCTGGTCGAGCGCGACTCGGATCTGCCCCGAGTTCCCGGATATGATCGCGCTCTGTAGGGCCACAGGCAGTTTCTGATATCCGACGAGCGCTTCGGCTCCGGCGGTCACGAGCACCTCGGCAGCCTGGAATGCAGCATACGTATTCACCCCATATAATTGGTGCAGGACAACGCGGAAAAAGGTGTTGCCGCTCCTCCCAGACGAAGTAATCCACACAATCATGCGCGACTTTTACCGGCGCGCGAAGCAATAGCAAAAGCAGAATGTCGATGAACAAGGTCAAGAAGATCGCATCCCGACTGCAAAGAGGGAAAAGACGGTTCATGGAGTTTGGCGTTCGGCCTCACCTCCTCCGACCGCGAGTGAAGCATCTGCATGGTCGGCTCGAATTTAACTATGAATTGGATGAGCTATTAGTCATCTCCGTGGTGCGCAATGCGGAGCTGCATCTAGGCTCCTTCCTCGCTCATTACTTTGCCATGGGCGTCAAGAATTTTGTCTTCCTGGACAATGGCTCGACCGACCGCACGTGCGAGATGCTGAGCGCACTCGATAACGTCACGCTGCTTGCGACCGACGCACCCTACGCCAAGTACGAAAACACGATGAAGCGGTATCTCGCGGAGAGGTTTTCGCGGGGCAGATGGAACCTCTGCGCCGATATCGACGAACTCTTCGATTACCCGTTTTCCAAACAGTTAAGTCTGCGCTCGTTTCTGCAATACCTGAACGCGAATCGTTATACGGCTGTGGCCGCGCAGATGCTCGATATGTTTCCGGGCGTGCCACTTGCCAGAGTCGAGAGCAAACCGGAGGACCGGATCCGGGAAAAGCACATCTACTACGATATCTCCGCTGTCCGCAAAACCGATTACTCGTGGTCGACGCGTTCAAACCCTGACATCAGAATGCACTGGGGCGGGATACGAAAAGCGGTCTTCGGCAGCGACAACGGCCTGACCAAATCACCGCTCGTCCTGATGGATGGAAAGGTGAAGACCTTTATCACATGGCACCATGTGAAAGGCGCGCGCATGGCTGACATCTCCTGCATCCTGATGCACTATCCCTTCGTGAGCACGTTCTTTGAGAAGGTGCAGGAAGCGGTGCGAACGGGACGCTACGGGATGCGAGTTACCGACGAATACAAGGCCTATGCGAAAGCCCTGGAGCGCGATCCTGATCTCAACCTCAAGCTCGACTCGGCTCGCCTTTTCACCGGCTTGGAACCTCTGCTGAACGACAAGTTCCTCATTGTTTCAGACCAGTATCGGAAATGGATTTTTAAGAACGGGGCTGTAGCGGGCCGTAGCTAGACCGATTATGCGTAAACGCGTTTCGTTGCTGATCCTACGGTGGCCTCCAATCGCGTAACTATACTCTCATGGACACCACTGTGCGATGGGTGGTAAGGGTGGTGTGGGCGGTGATGGTAGTCGCGGCAGTCGGCTATGTCTGGCGCTTCGGCAGTGACGTACCGTTTTGAGATGAAATGGAATCTGGTCGACGCCATCACTGGCGCTCAGCCCGTTACCCTTCAGTGGCTCCGGGCGCCGCACAATGGGCACCGTATTCCATTTCCGCGACTGGTGCTTCTGGGACTGTACAAGGCTAGCGGAGGAGATTTCCGCGTGGGCATGTACTTCAACGTCACGGTCCTTGCAGCCGCAGCAGCCATTCTAATGTGGGCAAGCAAAAGAAACCGCGGAAAAACCTCGGTGGCTGACGCTGTCTTCCCAATGCTGCTACTGCACTGGGGACATTACGAGAATCTTCTTTGGTCCTGGCAGTCACGCAAATGGTGCCGCTTGCCGTCGTCTGGGGCGTGCTTGCGGTGATCGCGGCGTACGGGTTCAAACCTACCCGTGTCGGTGGGGCGATGGCTGCCATAGCTATCGTGACACTCCCACTTTGGGGATTCCGGGGCTTGCCTACGCACCGGCGCTTGTTTGCTGGTTGGGTGCAGCGGGCGTTGTCGCGAATCGGAGCCCGCGTCGTTCCACGGCGACAGCGCTATGGAAGGGCGCTGCGCTGACGTAATCCTCGTAGTCCTGTACTTCCAAGGTTATAGGAGCAACGCGGGGGTGGCGTTTGTCGCGGCGCCGCGTGCCGAGCTGAAGACGGCAGTGACGTTCGCGGCCGGCGGCTTGGGGCCCATTTGGTGGGAACTATGGCCGGCAACGGGCGCCGCCACGGCGGCTGTGCTGCTCGCGACCGGGGCTGCTCTGGGATGGAGGTCGGTCCGGCGCAGCACAGACGTGCTGCAAGCCAGGGCTCTGTTACTATTCTTGGGCGGTGCGGGATGTTTGGTTGCTTGTTTCGCCACGGGGCGAACAGGCGCCAGTTTCGTGAACCGATACTTCGCCCTCGCGACGCCGCTCTGGTGCGTCGCGTTCCTTGCCTGGCCTTTGCTCCTGCGGCCCGCCCTTGCCCGGGTATCACAATCACTGCTGTTAGTTGTGCTTGTTCTTTGTACGCGACTGAACGTTTAAAAAACCAGATCGATATACACCAGGCCCACGGAGCGGTTGCTGGCTGATGCGATGCTCGCTTCGGTCGGGCGGATTTCCTACGGCATCTATATGTTTCATCAACCAGTGTCCGGATCGCTGTACGCGCTCCTACGAAGCAAGCCCCCCGGAGATAAGGAGCTTCACGGGATGCGGCGGTTACTCTGCTCGCTTTGAT
This sequence comes from Chthoniobacterales bacterium, assembly GCA_038232335.1. Lineage (GTDB taxonomy): Bacteria > Verrucomicrobiota > Verrucomicrobiia > Chthoniobacterales > UBA10450 > JACCXL01. The sequence continues at coordinate 9,217 of JBBSIA010000013.1, read as the reverse complement.
CCTCACGATTTCGCTCGCGGCGATCTCATTCAAACATTTCGAACAGCCTATTATCGATCTCGGTCATCGACTTCGATACTCCCCGCAAGTTCAACGGACGACGGTCGGCACCGGACCCGCTGAATTCCACTAAAGCTTACTGTTGGCGCGTTGAAACGGCCGCACAGCGGCAGGATGGCGTGGGAGCGGCCCTCAACAGGGTAACGGCAACGGTGGAAACGGCGGCATCTCGTCGGCGCGTTTGTTCACCTGTGAGAATACGCCAACTGTTCCAGATGGCGGAACGACTGCGATGTTGTTGGGCAGCGCGTTCGCTGGCCTCGGCGTTGTCCGTCGCTTCATGAAGAGCTAATTTCTTCAGGCAGTAGGTTAAGGAAAGTGGCCGTTCATTGAACGGCCACTTTCGGTGTACGGAGTCTCGTCGGTCCGAAATCCTCATCGACCCCGAACAGTTCCGAGTGGAAGGAGCCGCTCCCTGCAGGGAGCGCAGAAAGGAATCGCGGCGGGCCTTGTAGCCCCCTGCCGCTTTAGCTGAAAATCCCATCTCGGTCCCGACAACGTTCGGGGACTCGGGGCGACGGGCGGACGCGTGACATGACCTCCCCAACCGAGCGTTGACTGGGAACCATTGCATGATGACGCGATTTCCTTGCAATCCGCATGTGGTGCGGTTATGAGACGCTGATATGCAACTTTTTGACAACGCGGAAGCGTCAAAGGGCCGTCGGTTCTGTCAAATCCCTGCGATGCTCCACTGCCGCAGTTTTTCTACTCGCCACAAGCCTTCGATCAAGAAAGCGCAGATTCCGACCGCGATCTTGCTAGTTGGCGCGGCGCTATTCCTCTCCAGCTGCCAGACGACGGTCACCGCCCCTTCAGCGGGGATGGCTGCCGCTCCCGCGTCTGTGGTTTTGTCCGCCGGCGATGTGGTTCGGCTCTCGTATATCGGCTCGCCTGAACTGAATGGTTCGCAAAAAATTCGTGCCGATGGCAGGCTGAATCTGCCGCTGATTGGCGAAGTGCAAGCTGCGGGCAGAACGGTGACTGCGTTGCAGGCGGATTTATCTGAACGCTACGCATCGCAGCTTAAGAGTACGCAAGTCTTGGTCACTCTCGATAGCAGCGTCGCTTCGGTCATTGTTTCAGGTGCTGTTGCCAGACCCGCCAAACTCGCCTTTGAACGGCCGACAACGGTTCTGCAGGCGATTATGGAAGCGGGTGGAGTGAACTCGTTTGGAAATCTGAAAAACGTGCGGCTGATCCGGCTAAGTAATGGCCAGCAGCGCACTCAAATTCTGGACGTGAATGCAGCCGTGAACGGGACCGCGAGTCGCCCCTTCTATGTCCGCGACGGTGACGTGATCTACGTTCCCCAAAGCCTATTTTAGCGGCGATGCCGCCAACGGCGTCGCATCGCCGACAGTTAAGGCTGAGCCTTTCGGAGCGCCACGTTAGATCTCCTGTGGTGCTGTGGTGGAGGCGTGTGACTGCGTTTCGTTTCGGCTCGCCCGCAGCCATGGCCCGGCGTTCCCCCCAGCGGGCACGGCTGCCACTACAGGGCTGGTCACGTTTTGTCTTTATCTTCCAACGCGCACCTCACGCCCGACACTCGCGGAGCACAGTTCTCACGCGTCGGACTCTGAACTACTGACCGCGGAAGCAGGACTCCAAGCCGGTGATCGACTCTCCTGGCACGTGATCGTCCAAATCTTCATCGCTTTAATCCGAAGCGCTGGAGCGAGAAGATTTGCGTAGCGCCATTGTGCTTCAATCATCTTGAAGTTGGTCGCGAGTCCCGTATTATCGTACGCTGCGATAGATAACCTCTGCCACCAAGGCTCTTTCTTGGAGCCGAGCAAGCAACGAACTGCTTTGATCCTGTTAGCCGAGTTAGAGATCCCGCTCGTAACCAGGCCCTCACCTCCCCTGCGTCTGTGAACTCCCAGTCTTTCTTAGCCTACGCAGCCGCTGTCCTCAGCATCGTGATTGGTCTTGCTGTGACTTTGCGGACGCGCCGTTCAGTTGCCAGCTGGTGTTTCGCGGCTGGCATGTTGGTTCTGGCCGCAGATAGCCTCTTCGTTGGGCTGAGTCTCCAGTCCGCTACGCCCGAACACATCGCCTCGTGGCAAACGCAAGCACTCATTGCCGAATCATTTTTGCCGGTGATCTGGCTGGCCTTCAGCCTCACCTATTCACGGGGGAATTACCGCGAATTCCTCCTCCGTTCGCGCGTTCTGCTTGTGGGAGCATTCGTTCTGCCTGTGGGCGTTGCCCTTCTGCGCCAACCGGAGCTGCTCGAGGTCGTGCCGTATCAGCAGCTCCCTGACACATGGTGGGTCAGCTACCTGCCGGCGGCCAAAATTTTGAACGGCATGCTCTTGCTGGCCTCCGTCCTGATTCTTATGAACGTGGAAAAAACGTTCCGATCGGCGGTCGGCACAATGCAATGGCGGATCAAGTTCGTAGTTCTCGGCGTAGGTGTAATTTTCGGCGCGCGGATTTACACGCGAAGCCAGGCGTTACTCTTTTCCGGGCATAACCTCGCGCTCGTCGGTGTTGATGCGGGCGCGCTCCTGATCGGCTGCCTGCTGATCTCGGTGGCGTACATCCGCGCTGGATTCAAAGAGGTGGACGTCTATCCTTCTCGCGCCGCACTCCATACCTCGGTAACGGTGCTCCTCGTCGGAGGCTATCTTTTCATCGTCGGTGTGCTCGCGCAGATCGTTGCGCACTTTGGCGGGTCGGGAAGCTTTCAGCTTGCCGCACTCCTTGTGCTCCTGGCGATCGTCACACTCGCCGTGATTCTGCTCTCGAGCCGATTCCGGCAAAATGTCCAGCGCTTCGTCAGCCGCCATTTCAAGCGGCCACAGCATGATTTCCGGCAAGTCTGGACATTGTTCACGAGGAACACTTCCAGCGCGCTGAACCAGCCGAAGCTCTGTGCCGTGGTCGCCCGTTTGATTTCCGAAACATTCAACGCCCTCTCGGTGACGATCTGGACGTTCGACGATCACAACGAGCGCCTGGCGTTTGGCGCTTCCACCATTCAGTCGCAGCGCGAAATTGTGGCATTAGCTTCTGCATCAGCGCGATCGAATCCGCTCGTCAAGGGAGTTCAGACACGGACGCAGCCATTTGACTTGGAAAAGGCAAAGGATGACTGGGCCGAACCGCTAAGGCAGCTCAGCTCGACGCAGTTCCGAAGCGGTGGCCACCGAATTTGCGTTCCACTCGTAGTCGGGGATCGCTGTCTCGGTCTGGCGATTCTCGGCGATCGCGTCAGCGGAATTCCTTACACGCCGGAGGAGATGGACCTCCTTAAATGTATAGGCGATCAAGTGGCAGCGAGTCTTCTCAACCTGCGACTTACCGGAGAGATCATGCTGGGCAAAGAGCTGGAAGCATTTCAAACCTTATCCGCTTTTTTTGTGCACGATCTCAAGAATGCCGCGTCCACTTTGACCCTGACGCTGGAGAATCTTCCAACGCATTTTGCCGATCCGGAATTCCGGCAGGACGCTCTCCGCGGGATCGGCAAAACCGTCGCCCGCATTAATCAATTGATCGGCGGGCTGGGCGCCTTGCGGCAGCAGCTGGAACTGACCCCAGCGCCGTGCGACCTCAATGCCGTGGTGGAGGAGGCGTCTGCAACTCTTGCGCTTGATCCACGGATTGAATTGGTTAAAGAGCTCGCCCCCTTACCCAAATTAATTGCGGATCGCGAGCAACTTCACAGTGTGGTAACCAATCTGCTCTTAAACGCGCGAGATGCTGTCGAATCAGGTGGACAAGTTCGGGTCGAGACACGCCAAAGTGGGGATTGGGCCGCACTGTCGGTGGTCGACAACGGCTGCGGAATGAGCTCCAGCTTTCTAAACGACTCGTTGTTTCGCCCGTTTCAGACAACCAAGAAAAAGGGAATCGGGATCGGCATGTTTCAAACCAAAATGATCGTCGAGGCTCACTGCGGCACCATCCAGGTTTCGAGCGAGCTGGGTAGTGGCACCACCTTTCGGGTGATGCTACCGCTCAATGGAAAGGCGGAATGAAACCGAAGCTGCTGATCGTCGATGACGACGAAGAAATCCGCACCCAGATGAAGTGGGCCCTCACGACCGATTACGAAGTCGCTTTTGCCGAGGACCGTCCCACCGCTCTCGAAAGTTTTACCCGGGATCGGCCGGCAGTGACGTTGCTCGACCTAGGTTTGCCGCCGCAGCCGAACGAACAGATCGAGGGTTTCAACGCGCTTTCGGGACTTCTGGGAATCGATAGCGCGGCCAAGGTCATTATCATCTCGGGACAGGGCGAGAAGCAAAACGCGCTCCAGGCCGTGGGCGCTGGCGCATACGATTTTCTCTGCAAACCGATCGAGATGGAGGAGCTGCGCTTGCTGCTCCGGCGCTGCATCTACGTCGCGGATCTGGAGAAGGAATACCGTGCGATGCAGGACGGTCTGCGAGCCAATGTCTTCGAAGACATGCTCGGCACGAGTCCGCAAATGCAGGGTGTATTCGGGTTCATTCGCAAGGTCGCTGCGACGACGGCCCCGGTGTTATTGCTTGGTGAAAGCGGAACCGGAAAGGAAATGGCGGCACTCGCAATTCATCGGCGCAGCCCGCGCAAAGAAGGGCCATTTATCGCGATCAATTGCAACGCCATCCCGGAGAATCTTCTCGAGAGCGAACTGTTCGGCCATGAAAAAGGCGCGTTTACTGGCGCCCACATGCAACGCAAAGGACTGATCGAAACCGCGAATGGCGGCACTCTTTTCCTGGATGAAATCGGAGAGTTGCCCTCCAACATTCAAGTGAAATTGCTGCGCTTTCTGCAAGAGCAGCGCTTCCAACGGGTCGGCGGACGACAGGAGATGCAGAGCGATGCCCGCGTCATCGCCGCCACCAACGCAGACCTGAAGAACTCGATCACCGAAGGAAAATTTCGCGAAGACCTCTATTTCCGCCTCGCGGTGGTTGTGATTAAGCTGCCGCCATTGCGCGAGAGGGGTGAAGACGCCGGACTTCTGGCGCGAGAATTTCTTCAGCGTTACGGGACGCAGAATGAAAAGGCGAACCTCACGTTTAGCCCGGAAGCTCTGCGCGCAATCAACTGCCATTCCTGGCCCGGTAACGTCCGCGAGTTGCAAAACCGAGTGAAACGAGCCGTAATCATGGGAGATCGGAGGCGCTTAACTTCCAATGACCTCGAATTGAACCAACCAGGAGAAGGGCAACCCGCCGCCACCCTCAGGGAAGCGCGTGAAAACGTCGAACGAGAAGTCGTGCAACAGGCGCTCCGTCGTCATTTGGGTAAGATCAGTTCGGCGGCCGCGGAACTGGGAATTAGTCGGCCCACGCTTTACGAGTTGATGGAAAAATTGCAGATCGCCCGTGAGTAGCATGTCTCGTCTCGACAGAGAGAGCACAGTCGAATCGGTTCGCATCGAATGGGGCTGGGCCTGGCGCTGGCCTGTTTCGCCGAGTTGAATTTTTCGCCGCTCGCCTCTCACACACGCAGCACTCCTCTTATGCAAACCTCCCGATCCATTCTCACCAGAGTCCTTGCTCTATCGATCCTGGCGGCGATCGCCACCGGCTGCTCGGCCGGAGCGAGGCGCTCCTGGCACCTGCAACGCGCTGACCGCTACATGCAAGCGGGCGAGGACGAAAAGGCGAAAATTGAATACCTCAAGGTTCTACAATCCGACCCACAAAATGCTGCTGCCTTTCGGCAGGTTGGGCGGATTTGGCTGGAACAAGGCTCGCCGCTCCGTGCCGGTCCGTTTCTAGTCAAAGCCCGCGAACTGGCGCCGAACGATGTGGAAGCTCATGTTGCACTGGCTCGCGTTTACCTGTTTGCCGGTCAGCTTACCAACGCGACCAAAGAGGCTTTCGCGGCCCTGCAGCAAGCGCCGGGTAACGGTGATGCGCTCATCTTTCTGACGAAGACTGCGCAGACACCGGGGGAGATTCGAATCGCTGAGCAACAGCTCGCGAAATTCCCAGAGCGGGACAGCGTCTCAGCCCATATCGCAGCCGCTAATCTCGCTCTTCGCAAACAAGATCTCGCGGCGGTTCAGAATGAATTGCAGCGTGCCATAATGGAGGATCCTAAATCGTCGGCCGCGCACCTCGCGCTCGCCACTTACTTGCTGCAAAAGGAGCCGGCGCAAGCGGCCGCGGAATTCAAAGCCGCTGCTGAGCTCGCTCCTCCGCGTTCCGAGTCGCGCCTGGCGTATGGCCAATTTCTCGCCCAGAGCGGGAAGCTCAAGGAAGCACGCGACTACCTGAAGGAGATGACCTCCAGGACACCTGATTATCTGCCGGCCTGGTCTGCTCTCGCCGCGATCGCGTTATCCGAGAAGAAGTATGACGAATCGCTCTCGTTTACCGACACTGTCCTCGCGCGAGATGCGGAGAACCTCGAGGCACGACGACTCCAAGCCGAAGTTCTGCGTGCCAAGGGCGAAACCGCGAAGGCGGTCGCTGCTTTAGAACACCTGGATAAAACTTACTCCAGCGTTCCCGCAATCAAGTATCAGCTCGCGCGCGCCTATCTCCAAAACAATAACCGGCCACAAGCGATCGGGGCGTTGGAGCAAGCGGTCAGTGTCAATCCGGACTTCACTGACGCGACTCTGCTGCTCGCGCAATTGAATCTACAGGACGGAAAGCCACAAGCGGTCATCGGTCCGATGACAGACCTGTTGAAAAAACAGCCCAACTCGATCCCGGCGCACCTATTCCTCGCCGAAGCTTACCGCGCGTCGGGCCGATTAGACGATGCGGTTACTGTGATTCGCGAGGAGCTCAATCTCAACAATCCGGAGCCTTATGTCCTCTTGGGCACGCTCCTAAATCAGCAGAAGAAAACGGACGAAGCCCGGACAGCGTTTGAAAAAGCGGCAGACATAGCACCGAATAATCTAATGCCCGTGACACAGCTGGTAAATTTCGAGATCGCCAACAAAGATATCGATCGAGCAATGGCCGCGGTGCAACGGCAACTCAGCAAGACGCCAGAGGCAGCGGGCGCCCACTTTCTTGAAGGGAAAATTTACGTCGCCCAAGGGAAATGGGATCAGGCCGAAGCGGCGCTTCGGAAGGCAGTCGAGCTGGATCCGAATTTCACTGCTGCCTACGAATTGCTGGTTTCCACTTACCTCGCGACGAACAAACTTCCGCAAGCGATTGCCGAAGTCGAAGCCGTCCTCGCAAAAAATCCCGATAACGCAGGCGCGCTGATGACCGCGGGATTGATTTACACGAATCAGAAGCAATTCGATAAAGCGGCCGCAGCTTATGAAAAGCTCCTGGCGAAGAACCCGAACGCGGTCGCTGCTCTGAACAATCTCTCGTATCTTTACGCCGAGCGCCTGAATCAGCTCGACAAAGCTCTCGATCTCGCGCGCAAGGCACGCACTCTGCAGCCAGCCGATCCCTCGGTTGCGGATACGTTCGGCTGGATTCTTTATTTGAAAGGCGATTACCAACAGGCGTTCGCCATCCTGCAGGAAAGCGCGGGCAAACTGGCCGACAATCCGGAAGTGCAATTCCATCTCGGAATGGCCGCTTACATGATGGGCCGGAGCGACGTCGCACGCGTTGCGTTCCAGAAGGCGTTGAGTGCACCGGCGGATTTTCCTGGGAAAGCTGACGCCCAGCGCCGGCTGGTGCTTCTCGGCGATAATTCGGGTCAAACAAAAGCACTATCACCGGCTGAACTCGAGGCATTGTTGAAGGACCAGCCAGACGATCCGGTCGCCCGCTTACAGCTCGCCGAGGCTTACGAGCGTCAAGGTGCATTTGGCAAAGCCGCTGCCTGCTATGAAGAGGCGCTAAAGGCGAATCCCAGGCTAATCGGACCGGCCGCGAAGCTCGCGCAGCTTTACGCTGGTCCCCTGAAAAATAACGAGAAGGCGCTCGAGTTCGCAAGAAAGGCGAGAGATCTGGCGCCGTCCGATCCGCGGATTGCGGCCACTTTGGGAAATGTGGCGTACCAGACCGGCAACTCCCCGTGGGCATATAGCCTCCTCCAGGAAAGCTCCCGGCGTTTGGAAAACGACCCAGGCGTGCTGCACGATTACGCGTGGGCGGCCTACAGCTTGGGGAAAGTGCGCGAAGCCCAACAAATTATGCAGCGAGTGGTGACGGCGGCTCCCAATTCTTCCGAGGCCCAAGATGCAAGAACGTTCCTCGCGTTGACCGCGTTTGACGAAGAGGGCAAAGATGTCGCGTCGGCTGAGCCAGACGCTCAGCACGCACTGCAAACAGACGCCGGCTATGTCCCGGCGCTGATGATTGAAGCCGCCGCCCAGAGGCAGCACGGTGATGCGACGAAGGCCACTGAACTGTACAGCCGGATTCTGCAGCGATTTCCCGACTTCGCGCCTGCTCAAAAGCGCCTCGCTCTGCTCTACATGGATGACCCCGCAAATGGCGCCAAGGTCTACGATCTCGCGACCAAGGCGCGCAAGAGTTTCCCGGACGATCCTGATCTTGCGAAAGCCTTGGCAAGAGTGAGCTTCGAGCGGAAGGAGTTCGGCCGGGCCATACAGCTTTTCCAGGAGAGCGGACGCAAGAAACCTCTCGATCCAACGTCGCTCTATTACCTGGGTATGTCGCAGCTCCAGGCAAATCAAAAATCTCCTGGCCGAGAATCGCTCAATAAGGCCCTGGCGGGGGGCCTCGGCGAGCCGAACGCGGCCGAAGCGAAAAAAGCACTCGCTGATCTGAACCGAGGGTAAGCTGCTTGCACCTTCGGGTGAAACCGGATCGCGCGGGGTTGATGGGCAAAGTGGAATCGTTCCGCCGCTGCCGGAGTAGTAATCTGTGCGGCGGCGACCTGTATCGAGACTGTGAGGACGCCGAGCTTTGTCGGAATAGTTGACGGGTTTCGCAGGTGAGCTTTCGGACGGATTAGGTGTCGACGATTACATCATCCACATTATCAATCAGTTAGGCCTTATGTGCAGGATTTGGCATGACGCGTGCTGATGTCGTGGACGTTATGGTTACAATAGTAAATGCCGATAAATAGGCTAGCTATAACATCAACAACAAACCAGACAGGGGTAAAAATGAAAATATCTAAATCAATGTTAGCGGTCCTGGCGACTGGCGTGCTCAGTTGCGGGCTCTTATCACAGCAAGCACAAGCAGTTCAGATCGATGGAACGGTTGGCTTCACGAGCGCTCCAAATATGAGCGGCGGATCC
>JBBSIA010000012.1:0-130783 GCA_038232335.1 Chthoniobacterales bacterium | reverse complement strand
TCCCGCGCGGATAGCGGGCGGTAAACGAAAAATCATCACGCGAAATCCCGCCTGGGGACGGCGGCCCGGGGGGGGGGGGGGGTGGGGGGTGGTCCGCCCACGGAGCATAGTAAACGCCCGTTTCGCAACAATCCCGAACCCAGCACCCTGACTCCGTGCGCTCCCCAGGCGGGATTTCGCGTGATGATTTTTCGTTTACCGCCCGCTATCCGCGCGGGACCGCGACTTTCAGGGGCGCGCGGGTTTCATCTGCGGCAGGGTCCGGGAGTTTCCGGAAAATGATCCAGACTCCGGCGAGAACGAGCGCACCTCCCAGGAGTGACCAGGCGGAAAACCTTTCGCCGCCCGCGAACCAGCCGAGCGCAACCGCGCCGGGAGGCGTAATCAGGGAGATCACCTGCAGATTCGTCACGGACATCCGCGGCATGAGCCAGTAGAGTAACAGAAACGCCAGCGCCGAGCCGATCACCGCCAGATAGAGCAAGCAAAACCACGCTCTGCCGGTCCAATGGAAATGCAGCGGATTTCCCTCGGCGGCCCAGCCGATCACGAGCATCGGCGCGGTGCCGAAAATCATTTGCCAGGCCGCGATCATTGCTGGCGCAAGCTCGAGCGCACGACGTTTCAAAAGCACATTGGAGAGCGCCGCGCCCGCCGCCCCGACGACGATTCCAAGTCCGCCCCAGAAAGCCAGCAAGCCGTTGCCGCCCAGCAGCCGTCCGCAAATTAGTGCGACCCCGCCGACCGCGAGCAGCGCTCCGGCCACGCGCTGCCAGCGCAGCGGCTCACTCGGGAGCAGCAGATGCGCAAACCACATCCCGAAAATCGGGATCGTCGCCTGGAGCACCGCCGCCAGACCGGAGGAGACATGTTCTTCAGCCCAGAAGAGCAGGCCATAATTGAGCGCGAACATGAGAACGCCGGTGAATCCGAGCAGCGCATAGTCGGCGCGATGCCTGGGCCGCAGCGGCACACGACCGAGCGAGACCATCAGAAGCGCCACAATCGCAATCACGAAGCGAATGGCGACAAACGAGACCGGCGGCAGATCGCGCAATCCGACTTTGATCGCGAGCCAGGTTGAGCTCCAGATCACACATAAGGCGACGTAGGCCGTGATCGTCGCGACACTCCGCGGCTGAGTCGGGCGTGGCATCGTTCACCAAGGCATCGGGCTTCCGTGGACGCAACTTCTTCCCGCACTTAGCGCGGAGATTGTGCGTCAGTGGCGCAGCACATTCTTTTGTGGCGCAAGTTCCCAACTTGCGTTTCCGCTGAGACTGCTAATAAGGAAACTTGCACCACTAAAGCGCGGCCCGACGGGAGCGCCTGCCCTGCAAATATCTCCAGCGCACGGTACTCTTGAACACCCCCTACGACTCGAGCCGCGCGTTCATCGTAATCTTCGCGTTCAGGACCTTCGAAATCGGACAGCCAGTCTTGGCGTTATTCGCCGCGGTTTCGAAACTTTGCTGGTTCGCACCGAGAATCTTCGCGACGACCTCAAGATGCACCGCGGTAATGGTGAAGCCGCCTTCGACTTTCTCCAACGTCACGGCCGCCGAGGTGCGGATGTTTTCCGGCGTCATGCCCGCGCCGCCAAGCTGGCCGGAGAGCGCCATCGAGAAACAGCCTGCGTGCGCCGCCGCGATCAGTTCTTCGGGGTTAGTCCCCGTTCCATTTTCAAAGCGCGTGCCGAACGAATATTGCGCGTCCTTCAGCACCCCGCTCTCGGTCGAAATCGTGCCCTTGCCGTCTTTTATGCCGCCGTTCCATTCTGCTGAAGCCGTTCGTTTCATAGTCCCCTGTTCAGTGAATTGTGCTGATCGTCAACCGCGAACGGCACGAGCGGACACTTCACGAAACGCCACTAAGTTGGTGTGACTTTCGTATCTGGTGAGATGCGTCTCAGGATCGGACGCGAGGTGAGTTTCCGTTTCCCTTGCCTTCAGCGCCGTCGCATAGTTGGGTCAATGGAAGTTTCGGTGACCGATGCAGCGGAGGAACTGCTGCAAACCTACGCGGAAAGCGGCGGGATTAATTACATCGACGCCGCTGCAAGGTTGCCTTCGCGGCCGGCAATCGAGTCGGCCTGCGTCGATTTGATGAGTCTAATGTTCCCGGGATTTCACGGCGAAGCGCTCGTGCATTCGAGCGACTTACCGGACGTGACGCGCAGCCGGATTAAGAGTTTGCATGCCCGGATGAAGCCCGAAATTTGCAAAAGCTTCGGTCAACTTCCGACCACCGGCGAAGCGGAGGCTCGCGCCGAAGAAATCCTGCGCTGGTTCATGGGGGAACTTGGCCGCTTGCGGCAGGTGCTTTGGACCGATGTGGACGCCGCCTACGAAGGGGATCCGGCCGCGAAAAGTTACGAAGAAGTAATCGTCGCCTACCCAGCGATCGAGGCGATCGCGATCCAGCGCATGGCCCATCTTCTCTATCAGCGCGACGTGCCCTTGATCCCGCGGCTGATGACGGAATGGGCCCACACGCGAACCGGCATCGACATTCATCCGGGCGCGAAGATCGGTTCGCATTTTTTCATCGATCACGGGACCGGCGTCGTCATCGGCGAGACTTGTGAAATTGGGTCGCACGTGAAGCTTTATCATGCGGTCACGCTCGGCGCGCGCAGCTTCCAGAAGGATGAGCACGGCAAAATCCGCAAAGGCGGCAAGCGCCATCCGAACGTCGAGGATTACGTCACCATTTATCCGAACTCGACGGTTCTCGGAGGCGAGACTGTGATCGGCGCTCGGAGCACGATCGGCGGCAACGTCTTCCTCGTCCAAAGTGTGCCGCCCGATTCGCTGGTTTTTTACGAGGAGAAGCAGTTACAGATGGTCCCCAAGAAAACGCGTGCGAATGGCGCACGAGATGACGGAATTCTCGGCGTGTGATTCACCTCGACAACAACAGCAATCCCGTAGCGCGAGCGTCTCGCTTGCGTCCGCCCACCTTCCCAGGCCGGAGGCTCGCGCTTTGATCTACCTCGACTACAACGCCACGACCCGGCTTTGCGCTCCCGCGCGCGCGGCGATGCTGCCGTACCTGGATCAGCACTTCGGCAATCCGTCGAGCGTACACGCGGCCGGACGTGAAGCGCGCGCCGCCATCGATGACGCGCGCGACCGCCTTGCCGCGCTACTCGGCGCCAAGCCCCACGAGCTGATTTTCACCAGCAGCGGCACGGAAGCGAACAACCTCGCGGTTCTCGGACTGGCACACAGCCAGGTCGCACGCGGCCGCCATCTGATCTGCGGCACGACGGAGCATCACGCCGTGCTGCATGCCTTTGAGCATCTAAAAGTGCGTGAGGACTTCAATGTCACATTCCTCGGAGTCGACCGAGCTGGCCGCATCGACCCGGACGAGCTGGCCGCCGCGATCCGAACCGACACCACGCTGGTCTCGATCATGGCTGCCAATAATGAGACCGGGGTGCTTCAACCGATGTGTGAGATTGGCGATCAATGCCGGAGCCGCGGCGTCCTGCTCCACAGCGACATGGTGCAGTCGTTCGGAAAATCTGAGACCAACCTCGACGGGCACGGAATCGCGGCGGCGAGCTTTGCCGCGCATAAGTTCTACGGTCCGAAAGGCGCGGGCTTCCTATATCTGCGTGCCGGGATTCCGATCGATGCGATTCAATTTGGTGGCGCGCACGAAAATCAACGTCGCCCCGGAACCGAGAACGTCCCAGCAATCGCGGGCATGGCAGCGGCCGCCGAGTGGGCGCTGATAGATCGCGCACAGGAAGCGGAACGAGAATCGGCTCTGCGCGATCGTTTGGCGGAACGCATTGCTGCCGCGCTTCCGACCATTCAGACCAACGGCGATCCGTCCCATCGCCTTGCCAACACCTTGAACCTTAGCTTCCCGGGCGTCAGCTCGGAGACGATGCTGATGGCGCTCGACCTGGAAGGGGTTGGCGCGTCAAGCGGATCGGCTTGCATGGTCGGATCCGTCGTCGCATCCCACGTCCTTCTGGCGATGGGCCTAACGAGTGATCGGGCGACGTCAGCGATCCGCTTTTCACTCGGCAAGCAAACGACGGCTGCCGAAATTGAAGCCGCGGGCGATGCCATCGCGCGAGTGGTGGCGCGGCTGGCTGCTGTCAGAGCGCGCGCGACTCGCCAGGCGTATGCTGTTGCTTGAGCAGCTCGAACTCCGCTTTCACGCGCCTGCGTCAGGACGACTTTTGGGCCGCGATCCGCGACTTGAAGCCGAAGCTGCGAATCTGCTTAGGTCGTTAGGCGCGAACCGCATCGCCGCCTCCGTCGCGGTCGAGTGGAACGCACGACTTCGCTCCGCGGCCGGCCGGGCGGACTATCGCGCTCGGTTGATCACATTAAACCCTCGGCTGCACGAACACGGCGTCGCAGAAATCGATCGCACCTTGCGCCACGAGCTGGCTCATCTTCTGGCGCAGTTCCGGGCGGGCCGGCGGCGAGTCGCGCCGCACGGGGCAGAGTGGCGTGCGGCTTGCCGCGAGCTCGGAATCGTGAATGAAGCGCGCTGTCACACGCTTCCGTTTCCCGTTCGCCGGCGCCGGCGCGGTTACCTTTATCGCTGCCCGAAGTGCGAGCGCGACTTTCCGCGTGTTCATCAGATTCGGCGCCCGGTCGCCTGCCTTGCATGTTGCCGCAGATTTGCGGGAGGCGCGTTCGATCGCCGCTTCCTCTTGCGCCTCGTCGAGAACTCGAACGGGCAGGCCCCTAAGTAGAGCGACTGTCTCGGTTGCTGATCAATCCGAAGACGCAAGCGGGACGCATGCGCTAAGGGAAAGTCACGTCGAACGGCACTGCCAAGCTGAAGGTAGAGCAACAGCCTCGGTTGCTGCTTGACGGTGATCCGAATTGCATAGGTGGCGCAAGTTTACCAACTTGCGAGTCTCACAGAAGCGCAAGTTGGGAAACTTGCGCCACCAAAAGCCGGGCAGGCGATGCTAGAGATCGTCTTTCGTTTCGGCAGTCTTTTGTCCGCGGAGTTTCGCTTGAATGAAGAGATCGATGTCGCCGTCCATCACCGCCTGCACATTGCTGGTTTCGGCTCCGGTGCGGTGATCTTTTACCATCTGATAAGGCTGGAAGACATACGAACGAATTTGGCTGCCCCATGCGACATCGCCTTTTTCGCCGTATTGCCGATCGATCTCCGCGCGCTTCTTGTCCTGCTCGATTTCGTAGAGCTTCGCTTTCAGCATCTTCAACGCCAGCTCGCGGTTCCGACCCTGGCTCCGTTCCGCCTGGCACGCCACCACGATGCCACTCGGCCGATGCACGATGCGCACCGCGGTTTCGACCTTGTTCACGTTCTGCCCGCCCTTTCCGCCCGCGCGATAGGTATCAACGTCGAGATCGGCGGGATTGACCTCGATCGGTGCGGAGTCGGCGATTTCCGGCACAATATCGACGCTCGCAAACGAAGTGTGGCGGCGCTTATTCGAATCGAACGGTGAGATCCGAACGAGACGGTGCACGCCGCGCTCGGTGTTCAGATAACCATACGCGTACTCGCCACTCACGAGGAGCGTCGCGGATTTTATTCCCACTTCTTCACCGACTTGCACGTCGATCGATTGCGACTTGAAGCCGCTTCGCTCGATCCATCGTTGATACATCCGCAGCAGCATGTCGGCCCAGTCGCACGATTCCGTTCCGCCCGCTCCAGAGTGGATGGTGATGAAAGCGTTCGCGGGATCGTTGGCACCGGAAAGAAATTGCCGCAGCTCGAATTCCTCCAGCTTGCGGACCAGACGCGCGTGTTCCGAAACGACTTCGTTTTCAGCCTGCGCTCGCTGCGCCAGGTTGCCTTCCTCGGCCGCAAGCTGTTGCAAGACTTCGAAGTCTTCCGTTTCTCGTTCGAGCGCGAGAAAGGGTTGAATCAAGGATCGCAGCCGCGACACCTCCTCGACGTCCGCTTGCGCCCGGTCGCGGTTATTCCAAAAATCTGGCGCGGCCATCCGCGCTTCGACCGCGCCTAGTTGCTCCTGAAGTTTCGGAAGGTCAAAGAAACCTCCGTAGTTCGCTCACGCGCGACTTCAGAGCTTCTCCATCAATCGTCTCAACTTCCGTAGCCATGGGTGAAACCTAGCGCGCGCACATCAGCCTGCCAGCTGGAACTGACAGTGGACGATCGCTCCGCAGCGGAAGGAGTCGACGCGCAACTCACGGAACACAGGCGTCTTGCCTGCATCAAATGTCTTCATCACCGGAACCTCCGTCTCCCATGCCGAAGGCTACTCATCGCAATCCAACCGTCACGCGGCAAGTAGCTCGGGCGCCTAATCAACGTTGTAAACTTCCACGAGGCCCACGCCGGCCATGCACGTGTCAGTGCTGATTTCGGTGAGCGACTCGCATCCCATGGTTAGATGGCGGCGTGTTCATATTTGGCCCCGGCTTCGTCTCGTGAAAGGATATGAAGGCGCCGTGGACCTCCACCATGCATTTCGCTCCGTGGATACGTCAACTCCCACAGCCGACCATCTCAAGGATCGCGACAAAGTGTCTCCCAGCCCGACGAATCGTTAGCGATTCGCTCAAGCTTCTGCATGGTGAGCCAGCCGATGCGCTTCTCTGTGGCGTCGCAACAACGGAGCGATCTGTCTGCACGACCCACTCGCGGGAACCGGAAAGTAACCGCCACCCGCGGCTCATACGAAGACAGGCAAGAGGTGAGCATCAAAGCCATGCAAAAAGATGCAGTCACGAATATGTGCGATTCCTTCATAGGGGGCCTAACGAGAACAAGATCAGCTACGCCTACCAAAAACGAGCGTAGCTCAAAAATAAAGTGTTCTAGCTATCACTTGACGTGGATCGTACAGCGGGTAGGCGCTAGCTGCATCGCCTGGTTAGATGTCATGGTCGAATTCACGCACAGCATAACGCACCGGTCTGAATGGGTGGGCATGGAACGGAGCCATAGCTGCAAAAAACACAACAATCACCGGGCGCAGGTTTCAGGCGCGCATGGCACGAAGGACAACCGTAAAAGAAAAGACAAGCGTTCGTGGGCATTGTCTCTTCGGCGCAATGTCCGCACTGCGGGCAAAGTAATGATCGACTGCAAAATCGGCTCGGTGTGGTATAGGCGGCGCGAAGAGAAATAATTCCAAAGCGTCGCAGCCAGTAAGCCGGACAATCCGCCGTAAAGCGTAACGGCCTGAAACGATTGGTAAAAAGTGTAGGCCAACAGCGCGACGCTAAGTAGGCCCAGAACGAGCGGACTGACGCGCCGATGCCGCAGGAACGCGAGTGCGAGACCAAGAAGGGAGAGCAACGCGAAGGCCTGAAAGAGGTAGAGGACGACGGTCTCATAACGACCAAGCGCGCCCAAACCCAACGCCGCCGCTACGGCGGCGAAGAGCGGAAAGCGGTTCGCTGCATCGCTTGGTTAGATGTCATTGCGTAGAAATGCGTGTGATGCCGAACAAAGATGGGGTAACCTGGCTGCAACTGCAATGATGTACGAGCTGACTGAATCGGACGAGGAATACGATTACGCAAAGCTGCTGAGACGCCGCGAATGGCGGGAGAAAAGCAAAGCTGTGATAGCGACGTCGCCTCGCTGCGAAAAGTGCGGGGAAAAGGGGCGGCGCTTCGCAGTGCACCACCGATATTATGAATACGGGCGCCTGCCGTGGGACTACCCAGACGAGGCGTACATGGTGGTGTGCAATGGCCGCTGCCACCGAGAAGCCGATGAAGACAGGGAAGAAGAGGAAACAGACGCAAGAAACTACGGGCAGTTGGGGTGGCAGTGGGAACTCGGTAAGAAGGAGCAGAGGCCTCGGCAAAAAGAACTACAAAGACTCGGAAGATATGAGACTGAGTTCAAGGCATGGCTGATACGGCACGAGATTCTACGCGAACCGTGGAACTGGGACCTGTATCCGCTGTGGTATCTCTGGAATCATCTATCGAATCAGTTTCTAGCTAAGCGACAGGACGAGGACCGGCAAGGTCGTCTGGCTCTTTGACGTGGCGCGCGACACCGGCTGACATCTAACGAGCTCAAGCTCAGCCACGGGTCAGGGGAACGCAAGTGGCTGCTCGCAAAAGCACACTAGCTACGCTGGACATCAAAAAAACGACGCCGTCTGAGCCGTCGGCTGCAGCGCCTGGTTAGATGCTTCCCGTTCACCGCACGATAAGTGTTCGCGTGATCGTGTCGGGCCCACCGGCTTTTTGACCTGAGGGAAGCGCTGTTTCCTGATGAAACTCGACGCGCACGGGAATCATACGATCACCCGTTACCTTTTCTCTCACACGAGCGATGATTCTCTCCTGATCCGCGGGATCACTCACGTTATAAATCTGAAGTCGGGTCGGAATGGTTAGGAAGCCTGCTTCGCCGCCTTCTCCGTACACGGCGATATGATCGCGGATGTCCTCGCCCTTCGGGAGCAATGGTTGGACGGCGTCTTGGAGTTTGTACAATTGCGCCTGATACTTCTCTGATGGAAGCCCGTATAGGAGAAAATGCGGCGCTGCCATGACATATTCGATGGCCCCTTCCCCCTGCCACTGAAAATACCCGACGGTAACGGCAAAGACGACAGCAATCACCGCTAGAATTACACCCACACGATGTCGCTTCAGCATCTAACGAGAACAAGATCAGCTACGGCTACTGAGAGCGCGCGTCGCTCGCACAAAAAGTGTTGAAGTCATCGGAAAAGTGCATCGTACAGCGGTAGCCGTTAGCTGCATCGCATGGTTAGGTCTCATTGCGTGTTGATGGGCTTCGGCTTCTTCGTGAACGTCGGCAACTGGGCGACTACGTCGAGAAGGCGATCCACGTCCAATTCCTGTTTGGCGCTAACCCAGATGTCGACCTTCCAATAATCGTCCAAAGGTATGACAGCTTCTTGCCGGACAGAGCCATCGCTTGCGGTGACTCTGCGCCACTGGACGGGGAAAAATACCCAGCTTGCCTTCCACAACTTTGCTTGCGGGATCAGGCTCGAATGAAGGCCAGCCTCTCAGATAGAAACCAATATCGCCTGCAAGTGGAGGATTCGGGTGGCCGTAGTAGACGTCGAAATCGGGTCCTCGGACCTTTGTCCAGGTGATTGCTTTTGGGGAAACCGATCCTAGGAACTCGGAGAATTCTTTCTCCGGCATTGGCTTCCCCGGAGACTGCGCGTGTGCAATACCCGCCGCGAGCAACAGCATAAATGACAGCGCGCGCACGGGACCTAACGAGAACAAGATCAGCCACCGCTGGCGAGGGCGAACGTGGCTTGCAATGGAGGTGTTTTCATAAAGTAAAGCGAGGCAGTACGCCGGCCAGCGGTTGGCTGCATCGCCTGGTTAGGTCTCATTTAGGTGGGAACTTCGCTGATAGGGAAGACCGGAAGGGAATGCCGGGAATGCCCGCATCCCAATCGTCCTTCGGGCGGTCGAGAACCTTGTAAGCAATCGTGTCGCGGGCGGAAAGATGAAACTCCGAGATGCAATCTCCCTCGCCAATGTCTGACTCTGGCGTGCAGCGGTGAGTCTGCATGTCAGCAGCAACAAATGGCTTGTGCCACGGACTATGACCACCACGGCTATACAGGCTGTAAACGAAGAAGCGAGCCGAGCGAGTCCACTGACCTTTCTCGGGGCGGTAGTCTCGCGTGCCATAGTCGTCGGTGAAAAGCGCGTGACCCGCGGAATCGGTAAATGAAACGCTTTCGACCAGCTCCGGCTCGGCGTCGGCGTAGTGATAGATCGCGCAGAACCGGCCATCTGGTGAACGTAGCCGCAAATCTTTCGCGCATGCCACTGATACCGCAAGCGCAAGTGCGAAGGTTGTGCCGATGCTCAGCGCGTGCATGAGATCCAACGAGCTCAAGCTCAGCCACGGGTCAGGGGAACGCAAGTGGCAGCTCGAAAAAATACACTAGCTATGCTGGACATCAAAAGAACGACGCCGTCTGAGTCGTTGGCTGCAGCGCCTGGTTAGGCGTTGTGCGTTGTTATTGTGTGATGTCGTGTTGGCTTGGGAAGTCGGAGGGAACAATGGCTGGGCTGGTGTCTGGTCATCGGTACCCTCCTCGTAGTAATACACGCAGCGGTGATTGCGGCCCCATCGGTCCGTGACGATGAGACGCCCGGCCCACTCTGTGTTGTCGCCGAAATCATCAATCCACAGACGGAGCTTTTTGAGTTTGTCGCGGGATATTGGATTCGTGTCCTCAATCTCAAACAGCCAAAACGTCTGTATTTCTGCTGCCACGAAATACATGTCGCAAAGGAAAGGAGTGCGGTGACGGTCCGACATATCGCGAATGTAGATTGCCTTGGTGAGGGACGGACCGCCAGAATTGCCCTCGACGACCTCATCGTCTGCGTAAGCCTCGCGCCAGCGAGACTCAAACATGCTTCGCAGGAATCCAGCGTCTCGAACACCTGGTACAAGCCTGCGAATCGTGTCTTTCGCGTAGTCTTCAATGCCTCGTCTCATAAATGATGCGCAGGGCCAGCCTAAAGATATATTGCCTCAATCGCCTGACACAATACTTTTTCGAGCTACGACTCGAATCTATCAGACAAGGCGCGGTGCCCCACACGGCAATTGTATGGCCGCCTGTGTTGCCTCGATCTTGGATAAACCACTTGAGGACGTTGATATTGACGTCGCGAGTTGTGGCAGCTCACGCGAGGTTTTTTTCAGAAAGATTCAGGAGAAAGGGAACTGCCACATATATCAACTTCCTGACGGGATCGTTGATGGAGTTGTGAAGTCGGCAGAACGCTACTGCATTGTGAACGTGTGCTCCCTTGTCTACGGTAATGATCCATCTCACCGGGATAGTATCTGGCATAGCGTCGTGTGTGAAATTGCCGAGGACGGGAAACTCTCCCTAGTATTCGACCCTAACCCTAACGATCAACGAACTAAGCTGCAGCAGTTCGCAGCGGTAGGAGACGTTTTATGGTAAAGGCGAATTCGGGAGTTAACGCCTAACGAAAACAAGATCAGCTGCGGCTACTGAGAGCGAGCATCGCGCGGAGGTGAAGGGTTGTAGCCACCTAGAGAGTAAATCGTACAGCGGTAGCCGTTAGCTGAGGGAATGTGGTTTCATGGGAGAGCGAAATGCGTGCTGGACGGGAGGCGGAGTCGGAGCATCCGTTGTGTCCGATGGGACTGGCGAACAGAACCAGCGGAAGGCAATGCCGGCAGGGACTCGAGCGATGCAGTGGAGCGCAAGTCTCCGATTGAAGGCTGAGTGAGTCCTGACGGATGGAACCCTCGTGGCGGTGCGCCTGCTTCGGGCGGCGCAGCCCCGGATGTCTGCGTGTGTGAGGCATTCCGTCGGAGCCCCGGCCCCGCCTTCCGTCCAGCAGCAAGAACATAAACCAAGAAAGGAACCAAAAAGATGAAGCAAAGCAACCGAAGAGTAATCGGACTGGATGTGCACCCCGACAGCTTCGCGGGGGCGATCCTCGCGGGGAGCGACCCAACGAGCGCGCAGGTGGTGAGCACCTCGCGGCGGGTCGAGTTAAAGGAGTTGGAGAAGTGGACAGAACGCCACTCAACCAAAGAAGACGTGCTCGTCCTGGAAGCGAGCGGGAACGCCTTCGCGGTGGCCGAGCGGCTGCGCGCGCGCCAGCGCAAAGTGGAGATTCTCGACAGTCACCGGGCGGGCAAGATCGGCAAAGAGTATTGCGCGACTGACCGGGGTGGACGCGATCAAGATTGCGCGCATCTATCTCACCGGACTCTCGCCCCTGGTCTGGCAGCCCGATCCTCAGACGCGGGAGCGGCGCGAAGTCTTTAGCGCTTACCAGGGAGTGGTCAAAGAAGCGACCCGGGCCAGGCAGCAGCTCAAGAGCATGCTCAACGAGCATTGCCTGCGGCTCCCTAAAGGCTTCCGCCTTTGTCATCCTGCAGCCATTAATCAACTCTTAAAGCTACGGGCTTGGACCCCAGCTCAGCAGCTCCTCTTATCCCAACTCCACCATGCCTTGGTCGGAGCGCGCCAACGCCGCCAGCAACTGCGCCACTACATGGCGGCGGAGACTTTGGCCGACCCAGAGTGGCTCCGCCTGACCCGGATCTGCGGGATCAGTCTGATTACTCTCTATGGCTTGCGCGCGGCGATTGGCGAGATCGAGCGCTTCGCTTCTCCGCACAAGCTCTCGGCCTACTTCGGCCTCAACCCGAGTGTTGCCCAGAGCGGCCAGTGGGAAGGCAGCGGCGCCTTAAAGCGCCACGGCCGCGGGGCGCTCCGGGCCCTCCTCGTGCAATCGGCCAAGAAGCTCTTACACGTCCCTAACCCGCTGCAGAAGTGGGGCCTGGCCGTGGCCCTGCGCCGCGGGCGCAATCGGGCCGCAGTCGCGGTCGCGAGAAAACTCTGCGTGGCCGTCTGGCATGTCTTGCAGGGCCATGTCATCGGCGCCCTCGAGCGACTCGACACTCTCGAGACCAAGCTGGGCAAGTTCGCCACCGAGCTGGGAGTGCCCGCGATCAAAGCCATCGGCTACGAAAGCAAGACCGCCTTTATTGAGCAGAAACTCTATCTCTTAAGAAGTTACCCTTGAACCGAAGGGATGGGGAACCACGGTTCCCCAAACCCCTCCTCTAAGGGGGAACAGAAAGAACTCTTATGCAACA
Organism: Chthoniobacterales bacterium; assembly: GCA_038232335.1. Taxonomy (GTDB): domain Bacteria; phylum Verrucomicrobiota; class Verrucomicrobiia; order Chthoniobacterales; family UBA10450; genus JACCXL01. Next base: position 118,165 of record JBBSIA010000012.1, on the reverse strand, counting down.
CTTAATCTGTAAGCAACACTTGACCTAACCACATGTCTGCATCGCCTGGTTAGACCTTTCCGTGTGCTAATGCCTCCATGCATCGAAAAGCGTTTTGATGACGAGGAGGAGGAACGTGCCAAGAGAGATACCGATCGACCAGTTTGCTTTCAGCGCCAGTTCGCGCTGGGTAGCTTCTGACTGCTTGAGCTGGATGAGCTGTTTGATGAACTCTGTGCGTTTGGGAAGGCCTTCCTTGACGCGCGGATTCAGGATGTCAGTGTCGCGCATCTCGGTGCACGCAAGTAGATAGCGCTTTAACTGCGGCAGGTCTGCGACGAGAAGGCGTTCGTCGCTGAAGGCGGCGTTTAGCAGGTCGTTGTTGCGAATGGTGATGTCTGACACGACGAGGATTGGGGTCTAACGAGACACAAGATCAGCGACCGCTGGCGAGAGCGCGCGTGGCTGCACGTTGAGTGTGGAAGTCATCGAAAGCTAGAACGCGGAGCGGCCAGCGGTTCGCTGCATCGCCTGGTTAGACCGTTATCTGCCAATGCGATAATGAAACGGCGTTTGGATGCGACATGATACAGGCCGTCCTTTCTTAGTGGCGGGTTGAAACCGCCACTTCTGGATGGCGATGATGGCATGACTGGCGAAGTATGGGTAATTGGTCTTCATAACCTGGAAGTCACGTGTGTGCCCGGTCTCGTCCACCGTGAAGCGGATCACGGCAAAGCCGGGCTCCCGCAGGCGCAAGCGAGTGATCGGATAGATTGGGGCTGCCCCGCTAATGAACTTAGGCGGGACGTCAAACTCGGATGAGGGGCCAACGACTGGCATCTCCTGTGCGGGTATCGGTGAGTTTGGTCGCGTGTTCACAGGCGGCAGCGGATCGGCCCCTTGCGCGCAAAGCGCTGTAGCGAGCGCTGTGACGAAAGGTATCGGCAGAACGCGCATAGGCCTAACGAGACACAAGATCAGCGACCGCTGGCGAGAGCGCGCGTGGCTGCAAGTAAAGTGTGGAAGTCATCGGACGCTGGAACGCAGAGAGGCCAGCGGTTCGCTGCATCGCCTGGTTAGGCGAGTTGGCGTGGTGGCTCCCAGGCGTGGAATGGAGGGGTTAGGCGCCGTCATGTGAATGTGATGCGAAAGCGCAGGCCCGGCTTCGAACTGCTGCGGCTTGATGAAGTGCTCGACCAAGATGCCTCCATTCGCTTCGATGACGCGCCGTGATGCGATGTTATCCGGATCAGTGGTGATCTCCACGTACGCAAGGCCGACTGCCTTGGCTTCAGGAAGTATGAGGCGTAGCGCCGACTTTGCATACCCGAGGCGCTGCTTCCACGGCACGACCGCGTAGCCGACATGCCCCAGACAATGGGTCGGGAGCGCCGTAGTACCCGGCTGCCACCGCAACCCGATGCTTCCGCAGAACTCGCCGTCCCAGAGCCAGCGCCTGACGCCCGGGAGGCGCTTGGCCGCCGAACCGTCTGGGAGAGTGACGGGAGGACCCTTAGCTTCGCGGTCTTCCATGCTGGCGAGAAACGCCGCTGCATCGGCATGAATGCGGGAGAGCTCTTCGCGTGCCACCTCAACACCGCGCTCGTTGTCGTAAGACCACCCGCGCTCGAGCGCGGCAAGGTAGCTCGCAAGGTGTTCGGCACCGGGACGGACGAGCTGCATGCGTAAGCGCCTAACGAGAATAAGATCAGCGACGCCTACTGGAAGCGAGCGTTGACCGGAGGTGGAGTGGTTTAGTCATGCAAAGTGTGGGGCGAACAACGGGTAGGCGTTCGCTGCATCGCATGGTTAGGTCTTTTACGGATCGTACATCGAGGGCATAATCTGCAGATCGACCCCATGAGACGCTGCAAATCCTCGGATGCGTTCCACTACATCGTTAGGGGGATAACCAACGCGTATATCCTCGGGTGGGTAATCTCTCCATGCAATCACTGAAGTTCGAGGTGTGCGCGCGATCGATGACTCCAAGTCGGAAACAGTCAAGATCGCGTGGACCTTCGAAAGCTTCGGCGTAATCGGCTCAAAAATCTTCTCTGATAGTTCGTCGAACTGTTTGCGCGGAAGCAAAGCGAAGACCCAAGTGTCACCAGCCCTCCAAGAAAGCAACACAATCTCGGTGCGATTATCCATTATTGTTGGATATGATGTTGGTGACGCCGTCGGAGCAGCCGCATAGATGCGGATAGCGCAGGATAGGAAAACGATCGCGGTGGTTCTTATCGGATGGAAATACATCGGAGTTCGTCGCATCAAAGACCTAACAGATATTCGGCAGATGGATGTTTCGTCTAGCGATACGGTTTCTGTCGAGCGTATGCTTCATGTTGATATTTCTGTCTATTTCGGAGTATGAAAATGTCAATGTTAAAGAAAGCGACGATGCGCGCAGGGGCGAATGCGGACGAGCGTGCGCGAGGCGAAACCAGCGGGAGTGCGGGAGCGGGGCTGCGGTCATGCTTACCCGGGACGAGGTGCACAAGGTGTTCGCCCATCTGCTCCGCACAGCGCAACTCAATGCCGGCGAACCTCCCATCAGCTCGCGCTCAGCGTCGCGGCTCCTCGGGATTCTTGCGTTTGCCGGCAGCGGTAGCTTCCAGGCGGAAGATGGTTTCGCCTTCCTTCATCAGGTCGAGGCGATCCCTCGCAATCGTTTCCAGGTAAGTAGGATCAGTTTTAAGGAGGTTTACTTCACGGGTTTCTCGCGCGAGCAGCATCTTCTGTTCGTTGACCTGGCCTTCCAGGACCTCGATCTCGCCACGGCTTTGGGATAGCTGCCGGGAGCGCGGCAGAAACAAACTCACGACCACGAGGCAAAAGGCGAGGCCCAGAAGAACGCGCAGGATGCTGTTGAGACGCTGCCAGACGGTAGCTTCGCGACGAGCCCGGAAATCGCCGTACGCCGGGTAATCCACTAGCGCATGTTACCGCCGTAAACGGCCTTGTCACCAAGTTCCTCCGCGATCCGAAGAAGCTGGTTGTATTTAGCAACGCGATCGGTGCGGCAGAGTGAGCCGGTCTTGATCTGGCCAGCGTTGGTGGCGACTGCGATGTCCGCAATCGTGGTGTCCTCAGTTTCGCCGGAGCGATGACTGATAACCGCGGTGTAGTTACTTTCCTTTGCGAGGCTGATCGCAGCAAACGTCTCCGTGAGCGTGCCGATCTGGTTCACCTTCACGAGGATCGAGTTCGCCACGCCCTCCTCGATCCCTTTGCGCAGAAAATCCACATTCGTGACGAAAAGATCATCGCCAACGAGCTGCATTTTCGACCCGAGCCGGTCTGTGAGTTTTTTCCAACCCGCCCAATCGTTCTCCGCGCAACCATCTTCGATCGAGATGATCGGGAACCGGTTCGCGAGCGTTTCGTAGAGATCGATCAGCTCCTCGGCGGAACGTTTCGAGCCGTCAGATTTCTTGAAGATGTAGGCGCGTTCTTCCTTGTCGTAGAATTCGGAAGAGGCCGCGTCGAGCGCGATGAAAATCTGCTCGCCCAATTTGTAGCCGGCCTTCTTGACCGCGGCTGCAATTGACTCGAGCGCATCCTCCGCGGAGCTCAGTTTCGGCGCGAACCCTCCCTCGTCACCGATCGCAGTCGAGAGACCCCGGTCTTTCAGGACCGATTTCAAGGCATGAAAAACTTCGACGCCGTAGCGCAGAGCTTCCGAAAAAGTCGGGGCGCCTTTCGGCATGATCATAAACTCCTGAAAATCGATCGGTGCATCGGAGTGCGCTCCGCCGTTTAGAATGTTCATCATCGGGACCGGCAAAACCTTTGCGTCAGGGCCGCCGAGATAGCGAAAGAGCGGAAGGTTTTGCGAAGCCGCAGCGGCATGCGCATTGGCGAGCGAAACTCCGAGAAGGGCATTTGCCCCCAGCTGTTTTTTGTTCGCCGAACCGTCAAGCTCGATGATCCTGCGGTCGAGCTTCTCCTGCTCCAAGGCGTCCCATCCGAGCAGTGCCGGTCCGATGGTTTCGTTTACGCTCCGGATCGCTTTGGTAACGCCTTTGCCGCCGTAACGTCGCGGAGCTCCATCGCGCAATTCCCAGGCTTCATGTTCGCCGGTGCTCGCGCCGCTGGGGACTGCGGCCCGCCCGAAGGCGCCACCCGCGAGTCGCACATCGACTTCGATGGTGGGGTTGCCGCGCGAATCCAGAATTTCCCGGGCAGTGATTCTCGCGATGCTGGTTGACGCCATATATTTCGGGTCGGATTAGAACAGCTTTTGCGTGGCAAGCAATGAAGTTTTCGCCCTCGCAATCGCGCACGGGAAGACTACAAGTCGGTTCCTAAGTGTTTTGTTTTAGGAGCCGGTCTTGGAGGCGTATGCCACAGCTTCTTTTTACGTCGCGCGAGCGTCTCGCTTGCGTTTCGTTGCAGCTTCGCAAGCCGGAGACTCGCGCTGTTTCGAAAACCGCGGCAATAGGTCTGCGCTTTGAGACTTCGCGCGCGCAGTCGGCACCGCTGCCGTTAAAGGAGAAAGATCAGAATTAAGAGCAGGAGCAGGAGGTCGGAATCGTCACAGATAACACAAGCTCCGAAAGCTTTCGGGGCTATGGGAATCACGGATTTGGGAAATCTGTGGATTGATGGTCGCGGTGAGCCGCCAGGCAGACCCCACAGGAGGCACGGCTGCCGCTACAGGAGAGCCCGGTTATGCGGCAACTCGGTCCAGCTGCAAAACTTCATCCAGGGTGGTGAGCAGTTTCTCCCTCGTGTACGGTTTCATGAGGCAAGCCTCGAACCGCAGAGGATTCCGGTCGTTCACAGTGCAGTTCGCATCCCGGCCACTGGATAAAATGATCCTAATCTCCGGCTTCAACTTGCGCAGAGTGCGGCCCAGCATAAGCCCGTCCATGAATGGCATCACCATGTCAGTGAGAACCAGATCGATCTCCTTCGATCGCTGGGCAAAGATCGCGAGCGCAGAGATGCCGTCATCGGCGACCAACACTCGGTAGCCACAGGTTACCAGAAGCGACTCCGCGGCCTCACGGATAGCCGGCTCGTCATCCACCACGAGGATGGTTTCGCCGTGACCCGATGGAGGCAAGAGCGATTCGGACGGTTCGTCTCCAACCGCCCCATCACCCGCGACCGGGAGAAAGACTTTGAAATTTGTGTGCCCCGGTTCGCTATAAACGTTCACAAATCCACCGTAACTTTTCACAATTCCGATCACGGTCGAGAGACCGAGGCCTGTACCCTGACCGACTTCCTTGGTCGTGAAAAATGGATCGAAGATTTTGTCGATCACATGAGTGGGAATCCCGACACCATCGTCACTGACTCCAATCATGATGTGAGGCCCGGCCTTTGCCCCCGGGGTCATGCTGGCGTAGTGATCGTCCACATCGACATTCTCCGATGAAAGCGTGAGGGTCCCGCCATTCGGCATCGCGTCACGCGCGTTGACGCAGAGGTTGAGCAAGACCTGCTGCAACTGCGTCGGGTCGCCTTCGACGAGCCAGATATCTTCGGGGCACTCCACGCGGACCGCGATCGATTTGGGGAAAGTTTCCCCCGCGATCTTTCCCACCTCCTCGACCAAATAGATCGGTTGCACGAGAACGCGCTCTCCGTCCGCTCCGCGAGCAAAGGTCAGGACCTGCTTGACGATCTTGGCGCCCCGCTCCGCGCTCGCCTGCACAAGCGATAAGAATTTCTCCTTCTCATCCGCCTCGAGCTCGCCGCGCAAGATCGGTGCAATCAGTAAGATCGGCGCGAGAATGTTGTTCAAATCGTGCGCCACGCCCGCTGCGAGCGTGCCAATGCTTTCCAACCGCTGCGAGCGGAAAAATTGCGTCTCCATTTTTTTCTGCTCGGTGATGTCGGTGTTGATGACGAGGATCGATTCCGGTCCAGCGCGCTCGTCGCGCACCAGGGTCCAGCGGCAGCTAACGATAATTTTCCGTTCATCTTTGCAGACCTGTTGCAATTCCCCTCTCCATTCCCCTTTCTGGAGGAGGTGGTCGTTCGCGGCCGCGCACGACTCGGTTTCCTGACAAAGAAGATCGGTCAGCCGCTTGCCGCGCACTTCGTCCGCAGTCCAACCGTAAAGCCGCTCCGCTCCTTGATTCCAGACGCGAACGGTGTCGTCCAAATTGCAGACCAGGATGGCATCCTGCGCGAGGTTGATCAGTTCAGCCTGCTCGCGTAGCAACCGCTCCGCGCGACGGGTTTCGGTGATGTCCTGGACGGCGCCGGCCATTTTGATGAGAAGTCCTTCGGAGTTCCGGACTGTGTCGGCCTGCACGTGGACGATTCGCTCTGTGCCATCGGGTCGGACAATCCGGTGATCGACACTGTAGCGGGCGCCAGTCCGGAGCTGTTGGATGAAGGTCTCGCGGGCGAGTTGACGCTCATCTTCGTGGAGAAGATGGAAGAAGCTGTCGTGGGTGACCTTGATGGCTCCCGGTTCGAATCCGAAGATGCGAAATGTTTCGTCGGACCAGCGCGGTGGATGCTTCTCGCGATCTTCGCGATCGGTCAGGTCAACTTCCCAGCTTCCGATGTGCGCGACCCGCTGAGCGAGCGCAAGGTTCGCTTCACTTTGACGCATTTTGAGGTCGGCAACCTGTTGTTCGGTAACATCGGTCGCGATCGTTATTCGTGCCGCCCGGTTTTGGAAAATGGTTGCGCTCGTATAGATCGCGGCGGTAAGCGCGGAACCATCTTTTCTCAAATGACACCAATGACCGGCAGAGTGTGCAGTCGCAGGAGAATTGCGCAAGGTTTGCACCACCTTATCAACGTCTTCGGGCGGGCGAATGTCGCGAATCGTGCGTGCTAAGAATTCCTCGCGCGAATAACCGTATTGAGAAATGGCGGCTTCGTTGACGGCAAGGAACTGAAGCGTTTCGGCGTCATAAACCCACATCGGATTAGGGATCGTCTCGAAAAGGACACGGTATTGCTCTTCCTGGCGGCGAAGGACTTCCTCCGCTGCCTTTCGATTCGTAAGGTCGCGGATGAAGGCGGTGAAAATCGGCGGTTCTTCTCCCTCAATCTGACTCACAGCAAGCTCCACTTGAAATTCCGATCCGTCCGCTCGCATTGCTGGCACTTCCACACGCTGCCCAAGAACTCTCGGACGACCCGTTCTCAACAACACGGCCATTCCTCGCCGGTGACTCTCGCGTAGCGAGGGAGGGATGATAACCTCCGTAATGGTTTTCCCGATCGCGTCCTGTCGCTGCCAACCAAAGGTCCGCTCCGCAGCCGAATTGAACTCCAGGATTTCGCTCCCGGAATTGATCGTGATGACGGAATCGATCGACGCCTCGATCGTGGCGCGGAGTCGCTCTGCGACCGCACGGTAGTCGGCTGGACACGAGCTGCCCCGGTGTGCCGTTCCGTTTCGTGGTCTCCGGACCTTGTCTGCTATCGCATGTGCCATCTGGTTTGCGATCCCTTCGCGCCCTTGGGTAAAGTGTTCACGCGAAGCTCGTAGGATCGCTTTCCTAAGCAGGATTCCGGCCATCACGCTCGCGTGGCCGTACCTTCGTCCCGGTCACAAGTGTGATCCGCCTTTTGGAGGGCGAGACTCTGTCGCGTCGAAGAAGGCTCAGCGGAGCTTCGCCCTACCGAAGGAAAGGCGACGGCGCCTGGCGAGTGGAGCAAGTTTCCGGCTTGCGATTCTCCCGTCGAAAGCAAGTTAGAACTTGCCCAGGCTGCAATTACCGGGCGCTCTCACTTGCCTGGATAAAGCAGTCCTCGGCGCGCGGCTCTTGCGAAATTATTTTCAGTTCCGCCAATTGCTTCGCGAGTTGCGACCACCGGTCGGCGGTCATGGTCCCGACTCGGGTGTCGTGCGCGCCGAGAATGAGCTTCTTCTGCGCTTCGGCCGCGGCTTTAAAGGTGGCGAGGTCCATTTCGGTGTTGAGCTTCGACATCACTTGATCAGCCGGGTCGGGATTGGAAAGGTACTTCTCCCAGCCTTCGCGCAGTGATTCAATTATCATCAGCACGAGTGTTCGCTGGGTCCGCAGGATGTTTCCGCTTGTTACCACAACCGCGGTGTAGGGATTGTAGCCGGCGTCCGCGACCAGGAATACTTGCGGGTCGCCGCCCAGCCGCCTGGCCGCGATCGGTTCGGAAGTAATGAAGCACTGCTGGCTTAGCTGCTTGTCCGTAATGAACGGCGCAATGCTATAGCTGTAGGGAACGACCCGGATTTTCGAAAAGCCGAACTTCTTTTCCAGGTACTTGACGTAGGGAAGCCCAGGTTCAACCGCGAGGGTCCCGCCGCGGAAGACATCGGCGATCTCGTGAAAGCCGCGCGAGGCGTGCGCCATCAGTCCCTGCGGACTGGTCTGGTAGGTGGCAAAAATGGCAACGATGTCGCTGCCGCGCGCACGGGCGATCACCACCTCGTCGGCGCTGGCAATGCCGAACGCCGCCTTGCCTGCGGCAATCATCTGGATGACCGGTGCGCCGGGACCGCCGGTGATCTCCATTTTGACTCCGCGATTGTAAAAGAGGCCAGCGCGCTGTGCCTCGTACAAGCCGCCGAACTCTGGCTCGGCTTTCCAGTTCAGCGCGATGGAGGACGGGACAGAGGCCGTCCCTTCAGGGTTCTTCGAGCACCCCAAGACGGCAAGGCAACCGATTGCCGCAAGAATGATGAGGAGGTGAGACTTAACCATTGAGAGATCCGGCGTCGTAACTCTGGAGTTTGTCTGAAACTCCGCCACTGAGAAGAGGATTGTAGGGTAGACGCTCCCGTCTGCCGGGAGGGCAACGGCAAGCGGGAGCGCTTGCCCACAAACCACGCTCTCACATCGTATCTCGAACCGACGGAGGCAATCTAGTCACTAGATAAGATCAGTTGGAGGGACGCCCTCTGTGGCGTCCACGTTTCCCCGCTGCGGACGGTGCGGAGCCCGTCCCTCCAGAATTCTCGGAGCAGCCCACGGCATTCAAGGTGCATGCCGCCACAGCTGTTTAACCGTGAGACTATTTTACCACTGTTTTAGGTTCGCTAGCGCCGTTGCGAGGGATGCCAGTGTCGCAAGGTTAGGCTGCTCGCCAGTCCTACGATGCCGAACAACACCAGTCCCAGAAAAGAAGCGTAGAGCACGGCGGCGAAAACGAGGTCCGTGCGCTGTTCGCGAATCGCGCCGAGCACGATAATGCCCAGACCTCCGCCGCCGACAAACTCACCCACGATTGCACCGATGACCGCGAGCCCAGAGGCGATGCGTAATCCGGTGAAAACATAAGGCAGTGCCGCCGGGAGCTTCAATTTCCAGAGCGTCGTCAGCGGGCCCGCTCCGTACACTTTCAGCAAGTCGCGCCACCCCTCGTCGACTGACAGCAGTCCGGTCAGCGTATTGGCAATTACGGGGAATACCGAGACGATAAACGCTGCCGCGACCACGGGCTTCAGTCCATAGCCGAACCAGATTACTAGTAAGGGAGCGATGGCAACGATTGGCACGACTTGAAAGAAAACAGCGTAGGGATAGAAGGCACGCTCCACCCAACGTGACGCTGAAAGGATGATCGCAATCAGCACCCCACTGATGCAACTGAGCGCCAAGCCCAGGAGCACCGCGGCTGTGGTCATGCTGAGCGCGGGAAAAAGCGATTCGTGCTGCCGCCAGGCTGCGGCGACGATCGCTGAAGGCGCAGGCAGCAGCAACGGCGATACGCTTGATGCGCGAATCACAAATTCGGCGAGCAGCGTCGAGGCAACAAAGGTCACCAGCGGCGGCGCAATCAACTGCATCGGCCTCGCGTTCACAGGCCACTCTCCCCTTTTGCGAGCGCATCGTAGAGCAAGTGCATTTCGCTCGCGAAGCTGGCCTCGGTTCGAATCGACGCGGGGCGTTGGTCCGGCAGCGCGAGGACATGGTCGAACACCACCCGCGCGGGCCGCCGGCTGAAAACCACCGCTCTCCGCGCCAGGTATGCCGCCTCAGTAATTGAGTGAGTCACGAAAACAACGGTAATTTCGGTTTCATGCCAGAGTTCACGCAACTGCTCATCCAAGGCATGGCGGCTAATCTCGTCGAGTGCTGCAAAAGGTTCATCGAGCAGCAGCAAACGGGGACGCGTAACGATCGCTCTTGCCAGGGAGGCACGCATTTTCATTCCACCCGATAGCTGCGCGGGATATCGATCGGCGGCATCATCGATGCCGACATCACGAATTGCCGCCAACGCCGCTTCCGACCGTTGGGCTTTCGCGACGCCGAGAATCTCGAGAGGAAGTTCCACGTTGGCAGTCACATCGCGCCAGGGTAGCAGGCCGGCGTCCTGGAAGACGTAACCAATTTCGCCGCGCCGCAAACGGCGAGGATCCTGGCCGTCGAGGATCACGGCACCAGCATCCGGTTGATCGAGTCCCGCAATCAATCGCAACAATGTCGATTTGCCGCACCCCGAGGGGCCGAGCAAGGCGACGAATTCACCGGGCTCAATTTCCATATCCACGCCGGCCAGCGCTTCGACGGGCTTACGCCCCGTAAACGTGCGGTGAACTGCGATGATCTTTACTCCCAGCGCCTTGGGAGATCGATGATCGGCAGCAGCGAGCATGTCGCGACCCTAACCCGAGCAGCTGCAAAATGGCAGCACGAGCGGTTGGTTCAGTTATCGCAGCAAATCACGGCAACGCGGGGGCGGTTCTCCACAGATTCCTGAACCCCTGTTCCCTGCAGCCCCGAAAGTTTTCGAGGCTGCGTAATCTGCGGGCCATCCCGACCTCACTGCTCTTAACCCTGATCCTTCCCCCCTGTAGCGGCGGCCGTGTCGGCTGCGAGGGCTGCGTCCACGACCTTCAAAGCGCAGACCGTACATTTCTCCGGGTCTCTTGCCGCGCTTTTCAAGTAGCGCGATCGATGGCTTGCGAAGCTGCACGGAGGCCGACGCAAGCGAGACGCTCGCGCTACATAAAAGAATGCGTTGGGATAGGTGATGGAGAAATATAGATTCGGAGAATGACGACCCACCGCACCGCACCGGCGCATTAGCCTTCGGGCATCCTCTCGGCAGAACGGACAGCTTTGGGCGCGACGCCGCTTGCCATCGACAATCACTCGAGAGGTAGCTCGATTCTTTCCGCGTCCTCGGCGACGAGCTTATTTTGGGCGATGATGCGGGCACAGGTATTCCAGCGCAGCAGGGCGTCGTCATTGCCCGGCGGACGCATGGCTTCTGCCTTTTCGAAGCAGATCATGGCTTCGCGCAAACAACTGTAAGCCTGGAATCCGGAGAGCGGCGTCCCTTTGGCGAGTCTCGCCTTTCCGCGCCGTTCCGCGAGGATGCCGGAATAATACGCGCGCTCGTAATCGCCGCTGATTCGCGCGAGAACCTCCTTGGCTTGGGTCTCGCTAACTCCATAGCCTTTGCCGAATCTGTCAGTCACGGCCAGAAAAAGCGTGATAACGGCCTGCTGGTTGTCGGGCCTCGTTCGCAAAACATCGAGGCAGATGCTTTCCGCCTCAGCCGGTTCGTTGAGAAGCCGATACCGTTCAGCTTTCTCCAAAGCAGCAGGGACGGCTTCTTCGGAAAGTGGCTTTAGTTCAGACATCGAGTGGAATCAGGAGACCAGAAAGCGTTACCCGCATTAGAGGGGGCTTTGTTTTCGAGACGGTATTACTCAAACGGGAAGCACCGCAAATCTTCTGGAAGTGCACGCGACCGCGTACTGGTTTCGGCGACTCGCCGGAACGAACTTTGTACGCGCGGCAGAGCACGTTGTTTGAGAAGAAAAGTTCGCGATGGCGAGGTCGCCATCGCCAGCACGCGAGTCGCGTGCGCTCCCCATATGCTGCTCTCCGCCCGACGGCGCTGGGATTCCTAATCAACAACGAACTGACCGCGTTATCGTAATCGAAAGCTTTTTCTCCCGGGTTCCTGGTTTCCAAATTCAATCAACTTCCCAGCGCGAAGCAGCTTCAGCCGGCTTTCTTCCGTTTCCACAACCAGCCGAGTGGATCGTAAAACTCATCCACAACCCGCTCCTTCAATGGGATAATCCCGTTGTCGGTGATATGGATGTTTTCAGGGCAAACATTGCTGCAACACTTCGTGATATTGCAATAACCGATTCCGTGGGCCTTTTTCAATTCCGGCACGCGATCTTCGGTATCGAGGGGATGCATTTCGAGCGCGGCAACGTAAATCAAAAAACGCGGGCCGATAAATTCATCGTACTTTTGATGATCGCGCAGCACGTGACAGACATCCTGGCAGAGAAAACATTCGATGCATTTGCGGAACTCCTGCACGCGATCGACATCCGCCTGCGCCATACGCCAGGTTCCGTCAGGAGCATCCGGCGCGCGTGGTTTGAATTTCTTGATCTTCTTTTTGACCCGAAAATTCCAAGAGACATCGGTGATCAAATCTTTTAGCACCGGAAACGCCTTCATCGGCTCCACGGTCACGGGTTGATCCAGCGGAAGATCGCTCATGCGCGTCATGCACATCAGCTTTGGAATCCCGTTGATTTCGGCTGAGCAGGACCCGCATTTCCCTGCTTTGCAATTCCAGCGGCAGGCAAGGTCGTTTGCCTGTTGCGCCTGAATGTCGTGCACCGCATCGAGCACGACCATGCCTTCGGATATCTCCGTCGTATAGTCGCGGAACGCGCCGCCAGCGGCATTACCGCGCCAGATTTTGAAGGTCGCACTGCTCATGGCAGCGCCGCCTTCGCTGGGGAGAGCACGCGGCTCGCCGCAACGAACTTGTTTGTTATAAATTTCGCGGAACTCGCAGCTTTCAACACCGAAAAGAAAAAGTTCGCGACGGCGAGGCCGCCATCGCCAGCACGCGAGCCGCGTGCACTCCCCAGAAACGTGCTACGAACCCGTCGACTCATTTCATCTCCTCAACGACTTGCTGCAAATAATCGGGCAGGGGCGGGAGCGGTTCGAGACGAATTTGCATGGCGTGATCGGAAGCCTGGGAGACGATCGTGTTCACCTTGGCAAAGGCTTCGCTCTTCTCCGGAAAATCTTCGCGAAAATGGGCGCCGCGACTTTCCTTCCGCTCAAGTCCGGCACGCGCGACCGCTTCAGAAACTGCCAGCAAGTTCCGGAGATCCAGTGCGGTATGCCAGCCGGGATTGAACTCTCGATTGCCGTTCACCCCCACCTTCTGCGCACGTTCCTTCAGCTTTTCGATTCCGTCCAGCGCCTGCAACATTTCGTCCCCCCGGCGCACGATGCCGACAAGGTCCTGCATCATTTCTTGCAAATCATGTTGCACCTGGTAAGGGCCTTCGCCCCGCGCATTCGCAGCGCGATCAAATGGCTCGAGCGCGTCGCGTGAAGCCTGTTCGGTATCGCGCTCATCGACCTGACCCAACGCAGTTTCTTTCGCAAATTTCGCAGCGAATTCACCGGCGCGTTTTCCGAACACCAGGAGATCGGAGAGGGAATTGCCGCCGAGACGATTGGCACCATTAATCCCGGCCGCGCACTCGCCCGCCGCGAACAATCCGGGCACGCGCGACATCTGTGTATCGGAATCGACGCGAATTCCTCCCATCACATAATGTGTGGTCGGGCCGACCTCCATCGGCTGCTGCGTAATGTCGATATCGGCGAGCTGTTTGAATTGGTGATACATGCTCGGCAGCTTGCGCTTGATGTGTTCCTCGGCGTTCGAAAGCTTTTTCTTGATCCATGCGATGTCGAGATAAACGCCGCCATGTGGACTGCCGCGACCGGCCTTGATCTCACGCACGATCGCGCGCGCCACGTGATCGCGCGTCAATAATTCCGGGGGCCGCCGGGCGTTTTTATCTCCCTGACAGTAACGCCAGCCTTCCTCTTCGCTATCGGCGGTCTGAGCTTTGTAATTGTCGGGAATATCACCAAACATGAACCGCTGACCGTCCTTGTTCGTCAGAATTCCGCCTTCGCCGCGCACGCCTTCGGTCACAAGAATGCCACGCACGCTGGGCGGCCAGACCATGCCAGTCGGATGGAATTGCACGAACTCCATATCGATCAATTCCGCACCGGCACGATAGGCGAGCGTGTGGCCGTCGCCAGTGTATTCCCAGCTGTTGCTCGTGATTTTGTAAGCGCGCCCGATTCCTCCGGTCGCGAGCACAATCGCCTTCGCGCGAAAAATCCTGAAGCGTCCGCGTTCGCGGTCGTAACTAAATGCGCCGACCACGCGTTCACCATTTTTGAGCAATGTCAGGACCGTGCATTCCATGTGGACGTCGATGCCTTGATGGATTCCGTGGTCCTGGAGCGTGCGGATCATCTCGAGACCGGTCCGATCGCCCACGTGCGCGAGCCGTGGATATCGATGGCCGCCAAAATTTCGCTGAAGAATTCGGCCGTCTTTCGTGCGATCGAAAACTGCGCCCCACGCTTCCAGTTCGCGGACCCGGTCGGGCGCTTCCTTCGCGTGCAGCTCCGCCATTCGCCAGTTGTTCACGTATTGGCCGCCGCGCATCGTGTCGGCGAAATGGACCTTCCAATTGTCGCGATCGTCAACATTGCCGAGCGCGGCGGCGATTCCACCCTCCGCCATCACAGTGTGCGCTTTGCCGAGAAGAGACTTACAAATCATGCCGACGGAAACGCCGGCCGCCGAGGCTTCGATTGCCGCGCGCAGTCCCGCGCCGCCCGCGCCGATGACGAGGACGTCGTGCTGGAATGTCTCGTACTCGGCCATGAAAAGTTAATGGTTCGAAAGGTAATCGTAAATATCGGCGAAACCGAAAACGTGTCGAAGACTCGTCTCTTTTAACGCCGCAACGCTTCTGACGTCTGACTTTTCTACAGGAGTCGCACGTCGTGCCAGACTCCCATCGAGCAAAGCCGAACGTAGAGATCGGAAAATCCGACCCAGAACAAACTTAGCCAGGCCCAGAGCATGTGCCGTCGATTGAAGCAGTTCACACAGGCGTAAGCGGGATAGAGAGGCGACTTCGAAACCTCATCGCGAAACCCTCCGATCAAATGACGGAGCGCGTGGCAGCCGAAGGTGAACAAACTTAGGAGAACAACATTGATGGCGAGGACGATGGTTCCAACGCCGACGCCGAACGAACTTCGCCCCGTGACTGGATCGGCAAACCACATCGCCTTCAAAACATCAGATGTCAGCAGCACAATGAAGATGAGCGCGAGATAAAGAAAATAGCGGTGCACGTTCTGCATGATGAGCGGAAATGAGCGTTCACCGAGATAGGTTTTTCTCGGCTCACCGACCGTGCAGGCAGGAGGGTCTGCCCAAAACGCCTTGTAGTAGGCGCCCCGGTAGTAATAGCAGGTGAGACGTAATCCACCCGGTGCCCACAGAATCAGCAGCGCCGGAGAAAACAACAGCCAGCCGGGCCACCACGACGGCTTGGGACCAAACCAACTATGCGGCGAGGCGCCGAAGATTTCCGGCGAATAGAAAGGTGACAGGTAGGGTCCGTAAAAATAGTGGTTCCCCTGGAACGCCGCCCACGTCGAGTAAACGATGAAGCTCGCCAGACCCAGAAAGACGAGCACCGGCTGCGTAAACCACGCGTCGGTGCGCATCGTCTGGCCAAACGAACGGCGAGCCAGTGTCGCGTTTGCAGAATTCATTGCTGAATCATAATCCCTTGCGTTCTGTTAGCGAAGAGCACCTGGCTTTACAAGGAAATCAAAATCCTGAGGGTAGCGCGGAGCAACGGAGTGAGGGAGTCGCTTTTTCGGTGGTGCAAGTTTCCTAACTTGCTAGTCTGAAGTAATCGCAAGTTAGGAAACTTGCGCCACAAAGCCCGCGTCTGGGAGAGCGCCTGACCTTCTTCTTCTCTTCTTCCTCACTGGTGGCGATTTCTTTGTCAGTCTCTGGGTGCACATCTACACAAAACTTTCAGATGTTTTTATACGCGGCAAGTCGCAGCTTAAATCTGCTGCGCGCGTTATCCTGTGACCATTTTTCACGATCCTCATTGCACCGAGTACTCCCGCTCCGGTGATCCCGAGCGGCCGGCGCGGATTACGAAGTCGGTCCCGCTGCTGAAAGCACGACATCCTTCGTGGGAGTGGAAGTTGCCACGTGCGGCGACAAACGAAATGCTCCTGCGTGCGCACAGCCCCGGGCATATCGAGAACGTCAGGGTCGCGGCTGAGGATTTCGATGCGGACACGCCGGCTCATGCGGACATCTACGGACATGCCGCGCGGGCGGCGGGCGCGGCGGTGGACGTGGCACGCGCCGCAATCGCAGGCGAACGGGCCTTCAGTTTGATGCGGCCGCCGGGACACCATGCTACGCGGCAGCGGGCGATGGGATTCTGTTATTTTAGCAACGTCGCGGTCGCGGCGCTGGAGGCGCTCGCAGCCGGCGTTGAGCGCGTTGCGATCTGGGATTTCGATGCCCACTACGGGAACGGAACGGAAGACATCGTTGCCGGTCACCCGCGGATCGCGTTCGCGTCGATCCATCAGTTTCCCGGTTACCCAGGCACCGGCACGCGTTCCTTTGCGAACATCACGAATTACCCGATCGCGCCACTGACGCCGCGCGCAATTCACGTGGGCGCAGTGGAGGCGGCGTTGAATGAACTGTTGCAGTTTAAGCCCGACCTCCTGCTCATCTCCGCCGGATTCGATGCTTATTACGGCGACCCGATTACGCAGATGAGTTTGGAAGGCGAGGATTTCGTAACCTTCGGCGCGTGGCTGCGCGAGCTGGGGATTCCGACGGGAGCGATCCTTGAGGGCGGTTACAGCGACGATCTTCCGTCCCTAATCGATGGGTTCCTGAGCGCTTGGGCAGGCGAGTAATTCTGAGCGACATCTTTTACCTGTCATCCCGAGCGCAACCGAGGCCGTAACGCAGTCCGACAGGGCGAGGCCGGGCATTCCATCCCGCCACGAAACCATTAGAATCACTCCACGGGATCCCTCGACTCCGCTATGCTTCGCTCGGGATGACGCGTGGCGTATCATCGAGAATGCGGTTGATGTCTCGCATCACACCATCATCAAGCTGATCCACCAGCTCGCCGGCTTTCATGTTCTCTCGGACCTGGTCTGGTTTCGAAGCGCCGGTGATGACGGTGCTGACGTGCGGATTTTTCAGACACCACGCGAGCGCGAGCTGCGGCAGCGTGGTGCCGAGATCGGCAGCGACGCGCCCTAACTCTTTCACCTTCGTCAGCCGCTGCCGCCCTTCTGCAGTCTCGAATTGCTGGCGCAGCCAATCGTAACCTTTCAACGATGTCCGTGTGTCGCCCGGGTTACCGCGATTGTATTTGCCCGTTAGCAAACCGGACGCAAGCGGCGACCAGATGGTCGTGCCAAGTCCGACCTCGGCATAGAGCGGCGCGAACTCCACTTCCACTTTGTGACGGTGAAACATGTTGTATTGCGGTTGCTCCATCGTGGGCGGCACCAAACGCAGATCGCGCGCGATGCTGTGAGCCTGTATGATTTGCGCCGCGCTCCATTCGGACGTGCCCCAATAGAGGACCTTGCCTTGCGCAACGAGGTCGCTCATCGCGCGCACCGTTTCTTCGATTGGAGTATTCAGATCCGCACGATGGCAGAAATAGAGATCGAGATAATCCACCTGCAGCCGTCGCAGCGCCGCATGACAGGCTTCGATGACGTGCTTGCGGCTGAGTCCCTCCTGATTCGGCAGATCGCCGCCCCAAAACACTTTGCTGGAAACAAGAAAAGTATCGCGCGGCCAGCCTTTCTGTTTCAGAATCCCGCCCATCACGGTTTCAGCTTTGCCGTTTGCGTAAGCCTCCGCGTTGTCGAAAAAGTTCACGCCGCCGTCGTAGGCGATCGTCATCAATTCCTCGGCCGTCTCGTCGCTGATTTGCTGAGCAAACGTCACCCATGCGCCAAACGAAAGTTCGCTGACTTGCAGGCCCGATTTGCCGAGGCGCCGGTAGTTCATGCCGCACTAAACCGCGCAAATGTTCGCTGGCAACGACGGGAGGCGCGGTCCAGTGATCCCGATCGGAGCGGACCGTAGCACAGCCCGGCGCACCCGCACGGGTTCGCGGTGGCGAGCTTGGTAGTGCGGTCGCCGGCGGCGGCAGGTCGCGAGTCCTCAGTGACATTGCTTGAACGGTGGCGATTTCATTACAGTTAGTGAATAGTTCGCGAGCGGGCCGTAGCACAGTCCGCCACGGGACGGACTCGCCGTGGCGAGCTTGGTCGTGCGGTCGCCGCGGCGACAGGTCGCGAGTCCTCAGTGACATTGCTTGAACAATGGCGATTTCATAGCAGGTAGTGAATAGTCCGCGAGCGGGCCGTAGCACAGCTTGGTAGTGCGCTTGAATGGGGTTCAAGAGGTCGCGGGTTCAAATCCCGCCGGCCCGACCGCGTGTTCAGTGCGGTCGCCGCGGCGACAGGTCGCGGGTTCAAATCCCGCCGGCCCGAGGCGGCGCATTAATGTTTCACGTCTACGTTCTGCGCAGCTTTAAGACCGGCCGGCGCTACATCGGTTCGTGTGAGGATGTTGAGGAGCGGCTAAACCGACATAACCGCGGCGAATCGAAGGCGACAAGACATGGCATGCCATGGGTTGTCGTCCACAGTGAGAGCTTCAACACTCGTTCCGAAGCGGTCCGAAGAGAGCTTTATTACAAAGCTGGCCGCGGTCGAGACGAGCTTAACAGATTGCAGCTGTAGTGCGGTCGCCACGGCGACAGGTCGCAGGTTCAAATCCCGCCGGCCGAGAACTTGAGCGGCGCAAGAGCCGAGCGCCTTGAGGATCGCAACTTAGAAAGTTGCGCCACGGGTCACTAGCTAGAAGGTTGCGCCACGTATGCTAAGCGCCGGGATCGTCGGTCTGCCGAACGTCGGGAAATCCACGCTCTTCAACGCCGTCACCCGGACTCGAAAAGCGCAGGCGGCAAATTATCCGTTCTGCACGATTGACCCAAATATCGGCGTCGTCATTGTTCCCGACCCGCGGCTGGATGTGCTCTCGAAATTATCGAGCTCGCAAAAAATTATTCCGGCCGCGATCGAATTCGTCGATATCGCCGGGCTCGTGAAGGGCGCAAGCGCGGGCGAGGGCCTCGGCAACCAATTCTTGAGTCACATCCGCGAAGTGCATGCGATCGTGCAGGTCGTCCGCTGTTTCGAGAATGCGGATATTCATCACGTCAGCAGCACGATTGATCCGGTGCGCGATGTCGAAGTGATCAATACAGAGTTGGCGCTGGCGGATTTGGCGGCGCTGCAAAAACGCCATGATCGGCTCCAGAAAGAAGTGCGCGCGAGATCAAAAACCGCGAAGGCCGAAAGCGCGGTGATCGATAAACTGCTGCCACATCTCGACGCCGGCAAACCTGCAATTACCGCTGAACTCAGCGATGACGAAAAGACTGTGGCGCGCGAGTTTTTCCTCCTGACTGCAAAACCAACGCTCTTCGCGTGCAACGTTGGAGAAGGAGACCTCGCGGCCATCGCGCAAGCAGAGGAAGCAAGCGCCGCCGTCGCACACGTGCGTGCGGTGGAAGAATATGCACGGCAGCACTTCGCGACCGAAGCGGTGGTGATTAGTGCGCAAATCGAGAGCGAGCTCGTGGATTTGAGCGAGGCGGAAGCGCAGGAATACCTGCGTGATCTCGGCGTCTCTGGCAGTGGCGTGAGCGCGCTCATTCGCGCCGTTTATCATCTGCTCGGACTGCGCACTTATCTCACGACAGGCGAAAAGGAAACCCGCGCGTGGACAATTCGCGAGGGCGATAAAGCTCCGGCCGCCGCGGGTGTAATTCACACGGATTTCGAGCGCGGATTCATTGCCGCGGAAGCGGTGCACTTTGGGGATTTGGTGGCGTTCGGCTCTTTCGCAAAAGCGCGCGAGGCCGGCAAGCTCCGCATCGAAGGCAAGGATTACGTTGTGCGCGACGGAGATGTCATCGAGTTCCGCTTTAACGTCTGACGGTCATTCCGAGCGCAGTCGAGGAACCCCGTTTTAGAACCCACGGCGCCGCATTAGTATTAGCCCGAAGAATCTAGTTATATTTGTGAACTGCGAGCTTGCGAGCTTCAAAACCCGAAAAACACGTTGCGCGTAATCGGGAGGGTGAAGCTCCGCTGAGCTGCACCACGCGTGGAACGCTCGACAGAGTCCCCGCACTACCAAGGTTGTTGGCTGTCATAGAAGCCTACGAACAGAGTGCACGATGATAATTTGGGCCGGGACAGGCAAAAATCGAATCTGGAAACCAAGAAGCTATGAAAGAAAAATCGCTCCCGTTTTCCTCCTGGTTTCCAGATTGAACAACTGCTTTTCGGAGGTTCCTGATTCCTTTCGTCGCGCCCGAGCGCAGCGCCAGCTTTCAGGTAATGCAACGGGATGTCTCGACTGCGCTCGACATGACCGTTGTTTCGGGCCTTGACCTTTATTTCACGCGCGCTCGTTATTGCGGCCGAGCATCGTCATTCGCTGAAATACAGAATCCGCCCGCATTGCTCGCAGCTGACAATTTCTTTGCCGCCTTTCACGCGCACGGCAGTCTGGGTCGTCACTTTCATGTGGCAACCGGTGCAGACCTCATGTTCGAGCGCGACAATTGCCGCATCTCCCTTGCTCGCAAAAAGCCGCTCGAAGCGACTGAGCAGATCTTCATCAATCGTGCTTGCGCTTTCGCTTCGCTGCCTCGTCAATTCCCGCAGGCGCTCCTCGAGCGCCTTCGCTTTGGCTTCGAGATCTGCAACCTGGCGTTTCACTGATTCACCCGCGGAGACAGCTTTTTTGTCTTCGGCTGCAACTTGAACCTTGAGCTTGTCGCCTTGATCCATGAGCTCGAGCTCCTGGTCTTCGATTTGCTGAATCTCTTTCTCGTAACGCAAGATCTCGTTCCCCATCGCTTGAAACTCATCGTTCTTGCGCGTCTCGTATTGCTGCGTCTTCAGGCGCGCGATACTCTGATTCCGAGTGCCCACATCGAGCTCAAGCCGTTTGCGCTCGATCTCTAGTTGCCGGGCGCGGTGCTTCAATACTTCCAGACCAGCAGCGGTCGCTTGCAACTGAGTCTCGAGCGATTTTCGCTGTTGCGGCAGACTCCTGGCCTCAGTCTCGATCTGTTTGATCTTCTGCTGCCGATCCTGCAAAACCAGCAACTGCTCCAGCTCAGCTTGCACGCGCGAATGGTATGGGCGGACCGAAGTGCCGTCAATCGCACCGCGCTCGAGCTTCAATACGTCTCGACCGGCGAACGTTTTCCGTCCTCCGGGCTGCGCTCGCCCGCCTGTTCTTCGCCCAGAACGTCTATGCGCAGCATCCGAACCTCCGCGTCCGCCGCGCAGAAAGCCGCTTCTGAAAACGCGGCCGGCGGCGACAGGGTTTTCTTGAACTCGTTCACGCTGGAGAGCGCACGTTCCAAGTCGGGTGATGGCAGTTTGGTCAAGGTCCGATGAACGCCGTCGATCGCAGAGACGCGATGGCAGATCATGACCAGGTCGTTACCGGCAGAAATCGCGAGACGGATTGTTTCTTCGAGATCGTACTCATTCAAGATCGCTCCCATATCGAGATCATCGGTCATGACCAGCCCCTCATATCGATACTGCCCGCGGAGCAAGTCGGTAATAATGCGGCAAGAAAGCGATGCGGGTCTTTTCTGTGGTTCGAAACACGGATACCAGCCATGACAGATCATCATACTGTCAACGTCCGGAACGAAATGACGGAAGACGGCCAGCTCTTCGCGGTCCAACTGCTCGCGCGTCCGCTCGATTTTCGGCAAATCGTGATGCGCATCCAACGAAGCTGCGGAATAACCCGGAAAATGTTTCCCACAGCTCGCGATTCCACCGCCGCGCAGCGCGTCATTGAACGCTCCCGCCAGCCTGATGACTTGTTCGACGCTGTTTCCGTAGCAGCGGCCGCGCAGTGAGTTATCCGCTTCGTCATCGAACGAAATGTCGAGTACCGGACAGAGATCGAGATTGAAACCAAAGATGCGCAGGAGTTTTGCCGTCACTTCGCCATGTCGCCTAACGAGGTCTATATCGTTCCTTTCGCGAAGCTGCTGCGCGTTCGGTGGCTCGTTCCCGAGCAGACGCAATCTGGAAACCCGCCCGCCTTCCTGATCGACCGTGATGACCGGCTCGATCTCACTCAGGTCGCGAAGGTCATCGATCAGCTTTCGCAGCTGTCTGGCACTCGCGATGTTACGACCGAAAAGAATATATCCGCCAGGCTGAATGCGCCGGAACAACGCGGCCGTTTCCGGATCGAGCTCGGTTCCGGGCACGCCGGTAAGGATCAGTTGACCGAGGGAATCGCCGTTCATATCGTCGCAAGCTAAATTCGATGTTCCCCCTCCGAAACCGAAAACGTTGGGTTCTCGTCGCCGCGTTTTCGGTGAGCTGCGCCCGCGCCCACGCGACGGTGGAACTCGGCATCGATGTGCTCGCCCAGAATGACTATGAGCAGCTTGCGGGCAAGCGCGTCGGGTTGATCACGAACCAGACGGGTGTCGATTCGCACGGTACGAAAACGCGCGTGCTGCTCAAGAAACATTGCAATCTGGTCGCACTCTATTCGCCGGAGCATGGACTCGATGGGGCCCAGCTCGCTGGCAAATACGTGCGCTCCCGGCGTGATCCGCTGACCGGCTTGATCGCGCACTCGCTCTACGGTCCGACGCGGAAACCGACACCCGAGATGCTGCGCGGCATCGACGTTTTGGTTTACGACATGCAGGACATCGGCTGCCGCAGCTATACCTACATCAGCACGATGGGCCGCTGCATGGAAGCGGCAGGAGAAAACAACATCCCATTTGTCGTGCTTGATCGGCCGAACCCACTCGGCGGTAAGCGGGTGGAAGGACCGCCGGTGGAACCACGCTGGATCTCATTCGTCGGCCAGTTTCCGGTACCCTATGTGCACGGAATGACCGTCGGAGAACTGGCCAAAATGGCGAACGCGAAGGGCTGGATGGCACAGCGTTGCGACTTGACGGTAGTGAGAATGCGCGGTTGGACCCGCGACATGACTTGGAACGAAACCGGGCTGAGCTGGATCGCCACATCGCCGAACATTCCACGCGGGTCGTCGCCGCTTTATTACGTCGCCACCGGGATGCTGGGTGAACTGAGTGGGCCAGAGACAGGCGTTCCTGGGCGCGCGCCCTTTGAGAGCGCGACGACCAGCTGGCTGAACGCATCCAGCTTTACATCTTATCTGCAATCGCTCGAGATGCCGGGGGTGACCTTCCGCGAATTCCGCTCCGGGCGGCAAGAGGGCAGCAGCCTCCGGATCGACCCCGACGCGCCGGCAAATTTGACGGCATTGAACATCTATATGTTGTCGGAGATGAACCGGCGCGCCCGGCCCAATCTTTTTCGCCGAAGCAGCAGCAGCAAGCTCGACATCTTCTATAAGGTTTATGGGAGCACTTCTATTCGTACGCAGCTTGAAGGTGGCACTTCGCCGGAGAGCATCATCGCTTCCTGGAGAGGCAACGTTGCGAATTTTCGCAGTGAACGATTGCTTTACCTGCTCTACTAACGAAGGAGTGAGATCCGGTCATTCCGCGCGAAGTCGGGGCCGTAACACAGCCGAGACAGTCGGCCAGGCCGGACCTTTCCCCTGTCAATAAACTGCCGGTATCAGCAGGACAGCATAACGTGAAAATCAGCCATAGCGCGGGTCTGTATTCCGAGGAGCGCACGCGCCCTCGCGTGCTGGTTGTGGCGCCTCGCCGCAACCAACTCTGGGGGATACCGCAGGCGCTTGTGCGCACCTTCCCCGGAAAAGTTCGCGCCGGCGGGCCGCCAGCGCCAGCACGCGAGCCGCGTGCGCTCCCCGGAACGTTCGGCAGATAATCTTGAGATCTTGAAGCGGATCGGTATCTACGGGGGCACGTTCGACCCGATCCATTACGGGCACCTGATTCTTGCGCGCGAAGCACTCGAGCGGCTGGCGCTGGGAAAGGTCATCTTCGTCCCCGCGGCGGTTTCTCCACACAAGCTCGATCAGCCTCAAACTGCCGCCAGCATTCGCCTCGCCATGCTGGAAGCGGCGCTCGAAGGCGACAAGGATTTCATTGTCGACCGCTGCGAAATCCAGCGACCGCCTCCGTCGTTTACGATCGATACAGTGGAAGAGATTCGTCAACGACACCCGCAAGCCGAGCTTTTCTATTTCGTCGGAGCCGATAACGTCCCGGCGCTACGAAGCTGGCATCGTTTCGGGGAATTGGAGAAGCTGGTTCAGTTCGTGGTCCTGGAGCGGACTGCTCTAGAAACAAAACATCCGTTTTTGACGATCCGGCGTTACATCGACATTTCCGCAACGGAGATCCGTAACAGAGTTGCCTTGGGACGCCCAATTCGCTATCTCGTTCCCGCCACAGCCGAGGAGATCATCCGGCGCGAACACCTTTACGAGGAATCGAAAACATTACCGAAGAAAACCTAGCCACTCGTTGCGCGGAA
This sequence comes from Chthoniobacterales bacterium, assembly GCA_038232335.1. Taxonomy (GTDB): domain Bacteria; phylum Verrucomicrobiota; class Verrucomicrobiia; order Chthoniobacterales; family UBA10450; genus JACCXL01. Next base: position 93,785 of record JBBSIA010000012.1, on the reverse strand, counting down.
CTCGCCTCCGATAAAAAGGCAGAAGGCATTGTCGTGCTTGATCTGCGCGGGATTTCGGATTTCACAGATTTCTTCGTCATCTGCTCCGGTACGTCCGAGCCCCATTTGAAGGCGATCGCGGGAGAGATCGAGGCCCGGCTTAAGGAGGAGGGTGTTCGGCCAGTCGCGGTGGACGGTTTCCCTGCGAGCCAATGGATCGTGCTCGATTATATGCAAGTGATCGTGCACGTCTTTCACGCGGAGAAGCGCGCATTCTACAGCCTCGAAGATCTCTGGGGGGACGCGCCACGGTTGGCCTGGGAAACGGCTTCCGCGTCGCTGGCCCGCTGATTCGCGACTACTTCGGTTCGGGCGTCGCGCCTGATGGCTTGATTCCGATCAACTCGACCTCGAACACGAGTGTCTCGTTAGGCCCAATATCCTGCCCCGCACCGCGGTCCGCGTAGGCCAGATTTGCCGGAATGAAGAGTTGATATTTCGAGCCAACTTTCATCAGCTGGAGAGCCTCGCTCCAGCCTTTGATCACGCGATTGACCGGAAGCGTCGCCGTCTCTCCAAGCTTATAGGAACTGTCGAACTCCGTTCCATTGATCAAGGTGCCGCGATAATTGACCTCGACTGTGTCCGTCGCTTTGGGCGTCGGGCCCGCACCTTCTTTCAGCACCTTATACTGCAAGCCGCTGGGAGTAATTTTCACACCTTCTTTACTCTTATTCTCGGCGAGGAATTTCTCGCCCGCGGCCGCGTTTTTGGACCCTGACTGTTTGTTTTTTGCAGCTAGTTTATCCATCATTTCCTTTGAATAGGCGGTCATCGTCTCTTTCACCTGTTCCTCCGTCATCAGGGGCTTGGCGCCGCTCAACGCGTCCTTCAATCCAGCGGCCAGAACATCGGCGTTGATATCCATGTTCTGTTTCTTGAAAGTGCCGCCAAGATCGAGTCCGATGCTGTAGCTGACCTTCTCCTTCTGGTCTTTCAGTTGTGTTTGTTTATCCTGCGCAAAGCTACTTGCGACGGTGAGAATGAGTAAACTGGTCGAGATGATAGAGCGATTCATAAGAATGGGTTCGGGGCGGTGCCAACTGCGGTTGAATTTGGAGGCCGCGGAAGGTCCACGCTAATGAATACGATACACTCGTCAAGGCGACACCGCACAGGGCGAACCACGCGCGCAGTGGCGGCGATTCTTCTCTGTCTAATTTTGATCGCTCCTGTCGTATACTCTTTCACCCTTAGCCGTTCCGAAGCGCTCTGGATCGGCAACAAAGTGTGGCAAAACGAGTGCAACGGGACCGTCGCAGGATTGACCTCCTGGAACGCGGGCGAAAACTTCGCCTCGCTGGGAATCGGACACTTCATTTGGTACCCAAAGGACGCGCGCGGGCCTTTTGAAGAAAGCTTTCCCCCGCTCGTGAGGTTTATTTCGTCTCGCGGCGCGACATTCCCTCCACTCCTTAACGAATTCCCACCATCGTGCCCGTGGAATTCACGCTCGGAGTTTCTTCAGGCGCAACGGTCGCCGCACATGCGCCAATTGCGCCAGTTCCTCGCGGAAACCGTCAATCTCCAGGCCGAATTTCTGGTCCAGCGCTTACGCACGTCTCTCCCGAAAATCCTCGCCGCCGCAGAGCCTTCGCAACGGACGTCAGTGCAGCGATGCTTCGACCGCGTCGCGAGCTCGGGGGAAGGACGCTATGCACTGGTCGATTACGTGAACTTTAAAGGGGAAGGTTTGCTCGCGACGGAGCGTTATCGCAGCGAAGGTTGGGGCTTGCTCCAGGTGCTGGAGGAGATGCGGGATAATGGGAGTGACTCCGCCGCAGCTGCCGATTTCGCACGAGCTGCCAAAACCGTTCTGACCCGCCGCGTCGCAAATTCACCCGGCCCACGGCATGAAGCACGCTGGCTACCTGGATGGTTGAACCGAATCGAGACATACACACGTAATTGATGAGCGTTTTCCTCTTCCGAGCGATTACGATTCTGGCACTCGGCTTCCTGTTCGCTCCCGGCACGCGCGGACAAGCTCCCGCTTGGCAGCGGGGGGCCAGACGCGCTCAGACTCCAGCCCGGCCAACCACTACCGGTCGCGCCGCAATTCCTGCCAGGCAAGAGCCGACGCGGCCGATCCAACCAATGCGAAAGCCCGCCGAACTTATTTATCGGCAGGCTCCGATCAACATCGACGATGGGCTGCTCGCGAGGCTGACGCCGGACGAAGCAAACGTGATCATCTCGATTCCGAAGCAACGCGCTTACCTGAGAATGGGGGAGCAGGTTGTAATCGACAGCCCGATCTCCTCCGGCAAACGAGGTCACACCACACCGACTGGCAGCTTCACCGTGCGCGAGAAAGATCCGAACCATCATTCGAGTCTCTACGGTGACTTCGTTGACGCGCAGGGTCGCGTCGTCCGCGCCGGTGTCAGCGCGCAAATTGATTCTGCTCCGAGCGGGACGTATTTCGCTGGCGCCACCATGAAATGGTTTATGCGACTGACAGACGGCGGAGTCGGAATGCACGTCGGCATTCTGCCGGGCTATGCTGCTTCCCATGGTTGTGTCCGCATGCCGTTGGAAGCCGCTGAACTTTTCTACAACAACGTGAAAGTCGGCACGCCGGTAGAAGTGCAGCCTTAGCTCAGCGGAGCTGCAGCGTGATCGGGTCCTCGAGCCGCGTCGAGAGATCCAGCCCCGAAGACAAATTTGCCGTCGGTTCGATCGCCGCGTCGTGGGAACCGGGAATAAAGCCGGCGGTCTCTCTCTGATCTCAGAACACACCAATCAAATCAGAAAGTGATAGCATGAAAAAGCAGACTCTGGGACTTGTCGTACTGGCCGCCTGCGGCCTAACATGAACCGCAGTTTCACCGGTGGCGGCGCGAGGAAATCGCGATCATACCAAAGTCGCGCCGGGCCAGGCAAAACGGCTCGGCGTTGGCGCAGTTTACGCGATGACAAACGGCGTCAACGGGAACGCAGTCGCGATGTTCCGGCGGACGATCGACGGCACGCTCATCCCGGCCGGCACTATTCCCACGGGCGGAAGAGGCACCGGTAATCTCCTCGAAAATCAGGGTGCGCTCATTTTAAGCAAAGGTCATGAATGGCTCTTCGCGGCCAATCCCGGTAGTGATGACATCTCGGTCTTCTCCGTCCAGGGAAACGGTAACCTCGTTCTCATTGATCGCATTGGCTCCGGCGGAGATCGCCCGGTTAGCCTCACCGTCAGCGAGGATGTGCTTTACGTGCTGAATGCCGGCAGCGCCGGTAACATCACCGGATTTATCATTCATCCTGACGGCAAGCTCTCGCAGCTGACCCAATCCTCGCGTCCGCTGAGCACGACCGCCTCTGAGACCTGCCCGGAAGTAGTGCGGGACTTCGGCGATCCCGGCGCGGTATGCAGTGTCGCCGGCCCGACGACGGTTGGATTCAACCCCAACGGTGATGTTCTCGTGGTGAGTGAGCGGCTGACCAACAGGATCGATACATGGACGCTGGGCGATAACGCGCTCGCCACGCTCAGCACCCGCTTTCAGGAACCGGCGAATTCCACGCCGTTCGGCTTCGCGTTCGGTCAGCGCGGCCGCTTCGTCATCGCGAACTCATTTCTTGACTTGCCTGGACTCGGCGCAGCATCGTCCTTTGTCCTTTCCGCGGCCGGATCTCTGACACCAAAGACGCAAACCCTTGGCAACGGGAACGCCTCGTCCTGTTGGACGCTGATAACAAACAACGGCCGCGTTGCTTTCACTTCTAATCCCGTCGCAAAAACATTGTCGAGTTATAACCTGGAAAACGATGGGACTTTGAGCATTCTCAATCCCATCGCCGCATCGATTCCTGACGGGGATCCGCGTGATCTGGATGCGAGTGAGACGGGCCGGTTTTATACGTCTTAAACAATCGCGCGGCGACGATCAGCGCCTTCCGCGTCGAAGATAACGGGAGCCTTTCGCACTTAGGCGCATTCACGGGTGGCCTCACTTCGGGCGCGAATGGAATTGCTGCCTACTAACTTAAGCTATCTGGCTACCAAAATTTGGCGCAACATTTCCAAGGCAGTCTGTGATACGAGACGCTTAAACGTCTCGCGGTCGCCGGGGTAATAACACTGTTTGACAACGGTAGCGCTCCCCCGCTCGGCTACGGCGATGTAAACCGTGCCTACGGATTTTTCCGACGTGCCCCCAGTCGGGCCGGCTATACCGGTTGTGGCCAGACCATAGATAGCGTGCCCGCGGTCTCGCGCGTTCTCCGCCATCATGCGCGCGACCGCCTCGCTCACAGCTCCATGCGTTTTTAAGAGCTCGTGATCAACTCCCAGTAAGTCCGTCTTCGTCTCGTTCGAGTAGGTAATATAACCGGCAGAAAAAACTTTCGAGGCACCAGGGACATTTGTGATCCGATGCGCCAGGAATCCGCCCGTGCATGATTCCGCCGTCGCCACCGATTTGCCTTTTTCGGCCAGAAGCCGAACGACGACGGTCTCGAGGGTTTCATCCGTCGTCGTAAAAATTGAGTCTGCGAACGCTTTCTGGATGATTGCACTCGCCCGATCGACCGAAGCAGCCGGACCTATGAGCCGCACGTCCACTTCCGCCGGTCGAGCACAGTAGCCGAGTTCAATTCCGTCGAGCGCGAGAATCTGCTCGCCGACTTCCTCTTCGATGACCGACTCCCCCACTCCGGCAAGCCGAAACGTGCGAAGAGTCATCGCAACGTCTGCCGGAACGATGTCGCGCAAAATCGGGAACACCGTCGCTTCAAACATCGGCTGCAATTCTCGAGGTGGACCAGGCAACAGAAAAAGATGCGGCGATCTGCGCACCGAATTCACGTTGGCCGGAACGTACAAACCGGGAGCGGTGCCGTTCGCGTTCGGCAGCACGATCGCGCCCGTGGGCACCTGTGCCTGCCGGAGAATGCGGTCCGTAACTTCGATCTTGCGCAGAGTGAGACGGGAGGTAATCGCGGCAGTCACTTCAGGATCATTCTGCAATCCAACACTCAGTATCTCCGCGGCGATGTCACGCGTCAGATCGTCCGAGGTCGGTCCCAAGCCTCCAGTGACGAAGACGATTTCGGCTTCAGCGAAACAGTCCTCCAGCGCCGACGCGATCGCGTTTCCATCAGGCACGGTGATCTGACGTCCGACACGCAGACCGAGCTGGAAAATCGCCCGAGCAATGAAGCTCAGGTGCGTATTGATCACGTCGCCGAGCAGAAGCTCGGTTCCAGTGTTAACGATCTGGACGTTCACCGCGGCACGCTGCCATTCGCCGCAGAATTCGGCTATCAATATCAGCAGCGTCCCGGCAACAGGCGGGCGATAAACGAGAGGTTAGGCCGCGTCTTTGTCCTGCTTCTTCCGAATCAGCGGCAGTCTTTTCCCCTCAACCACCGGCCGGTTGATCGTAACTTCGGCGATGTCCTCGCGGCTCGGCACTTCATACATGATGTCGAGCATGATACGTTCGAGCATCGAGCGGAGAGCGCGCGCGCCGGTGCCCTTGGTCACCGCTTGAGCAGCGAGAGCGCGCAACGCGTCTTTCGTCACACTCAGCCGCACGCCTTCCATCGCGAAGAGCTTGGTATATTGCTTCACCATGGCGTTCTTTGTCTCGGTTAGAATCATCACCATCTCGTCTTCGGTCAGCGGATCGAGTGCCGTCACCACCGGGAGACGACCGATGAATTCCGGGATCATCCCGAAGCTCAGCAAATCTTCCGGCTCGGTGTGACGAACGGCTTGCTTCCGCAGCGCCTCTTCCACTTCGAGTGAGGGGCTGTTGAAGCCCATCGTCTTCTGGCCGATTCGCTTTTGCACGATCCTGTCGAGTCCAACGAAAGCGCCGCCGCAGATGAACAAAATCTTCTCCGTGTTTACTTGAATGTATTCCTGGTGCGGATGCTTGCGTCCGCCTTGGGGCGGAACATTGCAGGTGCTGCCTTCGAGGATTTTCAGCAGTGCCTGCTGCACACCTTCACCCGAGACGTCGCGCGTAATGCTGACGTTGTCGGTCTTGCGCCCGATCTTGTCGATCTCGTCAATGTAAACAATGCCGATCTCAGCGCGCTTCACGTCGTAATCCGCATTTTGAAGCAAACGCAGGATAATATTTTCAACATCCTCGCCCACGTAGCCCGCCTCCGTGAGGGTCGTGGCGTCGGCGATGCAAAACGGAACATCGAGGATTTTCGCCAGCGTTTTGGCGAGCAACGTTTTGCCGGAACCAGTCGGTCCAATCAGCAGAATGTTGCTTTTTTCAATCTCCACATCCGCGAAGGGATCCGGCTGGAAAGCGGCGGACGGATCGGCCGGCGTGGTCGTCTGCAGCACGCGCTTGAAATGATTGTGGACCGCGACGGCCAGCGTTTTTTTTGCCGTGTCCTGCCCAATCACATATTGGTCGAGAGACCGCCGGATTTCCGCCGGCTTCGGAACTCGAATGGTCGAGGACTGCCGCCGCGCGTCTTCGTTCAGCTCCTTATCGAGGATGCTTTTGCAGACGTTGATGCAGCTGTCGCAAATGTAAACGCCGGGACCCGCGATTAGCTTCCGCACTTCCGCGTGGCTTTTGCCACAGAAGGAGCACATCGTGAGGTTAGAAGCGCGGGCCATGATTCAAGCCTCTCGGGAGCAGCTTTTATTCCTCTACTTTGCGGGGCAGAGCGGCCTCCGCGACTGCGGTGGACCGTTCGGCGGCCGGTCCCGTCGCGGCGCCATCAAGTAGTTTCACTTCCTTGCGTGATTTGATCACTTCATCCACAAGCCCGTAGGCCTTCGCTTCGAGCGCGTTCATGTAGTAGTCGCGATCGGAATCATGGAGCACCTGGTCTTCGGGTTTGCCGGTGTGCTGCGACAAAATCCGAATCAGACGCTTCTTGAGCTTGAACATGTACTCCACGGTGCGCTCGACATCACTCGCCTGGCCCTGAGCGCCACCAGAAACCTGGTGGATCATGATGTCGGAATTCGGCAACGCGAACCGTTTGCCCTTAGTGCCGGCACTCAGCAAAACCGCACCCATGCTCGCCGCCATCCCGAGGCAATAAGTAGTCACGTCGCAGGTCAGAAATTGCATCGTGTCGTAAATCGCGAGCCCGGCCGTCACCGAGCCGCCCGGCGAGTTAATGTAAATGTTGATGTCCTTTTTGCCGTCTTCCATTTGCAAAAAGAGGAGCTGTGCAATCACGAGATTGGCGATGTGATCGTCGATCGGGGTGCCGAGGAAAACGATGCGGTCCTTCAGCAGGCGCGAGTAGATATCGTAGCTCCGTTCGCCTCGTCCGGTCTGCTCGACGACCATCGGAACGAGAACGGATTGCGAGGAATGTTGGGACAAATTGGTCATGGATTTGGGGCGGGAGAAGGGTTGCTGGCGGAACCTTCGGCAGCAGGTTGAATGCTAACATTCGACTTCAGAAAATCAAGGGTCTTGCCCAGCAGAAGCTCCTCCGCGATGCCATTAATCGCGTCGTTTTCCTGGAGTTGTTTGCGCATTTTCTCCACGGGCAGGTTGTAATGTTTTGCCTGATCTTTGATTCGGTCCTCGAGATCGTCGCGCGTGATCTCGATCTTCTCGCGCTCGGCAACCCGATGAAGGATGAAGTTCGTTTTTAGTCGATGCGCAGCCAGCGAACCGGCGCCTTCGATCAACTCTTTCTCCTTCGACTTCAACATGTCATCGGGCACGCCGCGCTCTCGATTGCGGTGGACTAATTCATTCAACGCCCGGCGGGTTTCATTCTTCAGCAGGGCTGGTGGCAGATCGAAGGAGATGTGTTCATGCAGGAACTTGATCACCTGCCCCTCTTTTGCGCGCTCGATCTCGTCTTCCTTTTCGTGCTCCAGGTTGTGCTCGACGGTGTGACGCAGATCCGCGAGCGTTTTCCCGGGAATCAGCTTGGCCGCGAACGCCTCATCGAGCGGCGGCACAACTTTGTCCTTGAGCTCAACCAACGTGACCGCGTAATCCGCCTTTCTGCCTGCGATCTCCGGAACCGGAAAATCGGGCGGGAAGTCAACCTGGATCGAGCGCGTGTCGCCCGGTCTCATGCCGATCATCTGTTCGCTGAATCGAGGCAGAAAATTATCGGCCGCGGTCCGCAACCAAAACTTCCTGCCACCATGCAGGTTCTTGCTCGCTTCCGGCACGATCTCGCTGATCGGCTCTCCGTTGATCGCGCCGGTAAAATCAATCACCGCAAAGTCTCCCATCGCCAGCGCGCGGTCGGGAGCGTCAATAAAATCAGCCGCCTGATCGCGGAGCCGCTCGATCGCGGCGTCAACTTCCGCTTCCGTGACCGTGGATGACGGCAGCTCGACTGGAATGCTTTTGTACTCCGGCAGCTCGAACTCCGGCGCCGTCACAACCGTCGCGCGAAAGCGCATCGAGCGATCGTCTCCAAACTCCACCTCCTCGAGATTAGTCAGCGACACCACCCGAAGCTGTTTCTCGGCGATGGCTTCGTGATAACTCTTCGAGACGAGTTTTTTCGTGAGTTCGTCCTGGATTTCCTTGCGAAATTTTCGTTCGATCACCTGGCGAGGTGCTTTGCCAGGGCGATAACCGGGAATGCGGGCATGGCGCGCATAACCGCCAGCGATCGTGTCCCATTCTTTGCGCACTTCTTCCGCCGGCAGTTCAATCCGCAGCGTCGCCACGGAATGCGGCTGATTTTCGACTTCCACCTTCATGGCGAGCGACGTTAAGGGCGCGTCGCTCAGCACGCAAACTCAGGCCGAAAAAACCTGCTCTCCGCGGACAAAGACGGCGTGGATTTGCGGGAGCCCAAAGTAATACGCAAGCTCCCGGTAATCTTCACAATCGAGAATCGCGAAATTCGCGACCTTTCCAGGTTCAAGCGATCCGATCTTATCTCCCCGGCCCAAACTATGAGCGGCATTGATGGTCGTCGCCGTAATGCATTCCGCGGGCGTCATCTTCATCTGGGTTGCCGCGAGGGAGAAAATCATCGGAATCGACGGCGTCGGCGATGATCCCGGATTGAAATCGGTCGCCAGCACTACCGCTAGTCCGGCCGAAATCATTTCGCGAACTCGTGGATAACCGGTCTTACCTAACGAATAGACGGAACCGGGCAGCAAAATTGGTTGCACGCCCGCAGCCTTGAGCGCCGCGATTCCTGTCGCGTCCGTTTGCTCGAGGTGATCCGCAGTCATGGCGCCAAGTTCCGCCGCCAACGCCGCCCCGCCGGAGTTAGTCAACTGATCAGCGTGCATTCGCAGTTTCAAACCCGCAGCTTTTGCGGCGCCGAGAATGCGTCGGGTCGCGGAATGATCAAAGTAGCCGGGCTCGCAAAAAATATCACACGACTCCGCGAGCCTTTGCCTAACGACTTCCGGCAGGATTTCGTTCACGACGCAATCCGTGTAGCGCTCCGGGTGGCCGGCGAATTCCTCAGGGATGGCATGTGCGCCAAGGAACGTCGGAACAAATTCGATCGGAGTGGTCTCGTTCAATTGACGAATCACGCGAAGGATTTTTAACTCCTCGACGAGCGAAAGACCGTAGCCCGATTTGGCCTCCATCGTGGTCGTGCCGCAGCGCAGGTACCAGCGAGCGTGTTTTTGCGCCTGCTCGAGGAGCTGTGCTTCACTGGCCGCGCGGGTCTTTCGCACCGTGGAACGGATTCCGCCGCCACTGGCCGCGATCTCTTCGTAAGTCGCGCCCCGCGCGCGCAGCTCGAATTCATCGACGCGATTGCCTCCGAAAACAGGATGCGCGTGCGCATCGACAAAACCCGGAAGAACAGCGCGACCCCGCGCGTCCACCACTTTGCTGTCGTCAGGCAAACGGCCTTCGATTTCTTCCGAAGTTCCGACAGCCTCAATGACGCTGTCCCGAACCAGCAGACCTCCATTTTCGATAATGGAAAGATCGCTCAGCTCTTGCCCGACACGCGCACGCTGAGGGCCGGCAAGGGTTACCAGCTGCGAAGCGTGCAAAATTGCGAACGAGTTCACGAGCTTTTGTGTGGAAACCATCTCACAACCCACATAGGTACGTCATCCCGAGCGCAGTCGGGATCCCGTGGCGCAATCGGCGGGTTGCTTCACGGAATCCTTCAACTCCGCTGCGCTGCGCTCGGAATAACGGCACCACTGCTAGAGAATCTTCGTCTCCACGATCTGGCGGGCGGCTTTGAAACTCCTTTCGGATTCGGCGCTGATTTCCTGGAGCTTTTCCAGGAGAGTTGCTTTCAATTTTTCATCCTTGAAACCAGCTAGATTGATTCTCACGTTCATCGCTGCTCCCTCCACGCAAGCGCGTAACGCGAGGAGACCAACCCCAACATCGGAGATGGAAGCGGGATTGCCGTTTTCAGCCATTTCATTGAGGAGCGGGTAAGACCTAAGCGCGGTTTCCATGACCCGCAGCGGAACCTCGGCCGCAGACTTGTTGGCAAGCTGGATTGCTGAGAATCGTGCCGTTTTTTCCTCTTCTGAGTCCCTGGGCAACGCGAATGCGGCCATCACTTTGTTGAAGGCGGCTGTGTCTTCATCCACGAGGAACAGCAACTCATCTTTCAATTGCTGCGCTTTCACCGCCAAGGCACTGAAATAGGTGAGTTTGTCTTCCCAGCCACGTTTGCCGGATGAGAGATTGGCAACCATCCCGCCAAGTGAGACACCCAAGGCGCCCATTAACGCAGCTACGGAACCACCGCCCGGGGCCGGAGAATCACTTAGCGTCTCATTGCAGAACTGGCGCAGATTCAGTTTCAGAAGTGATTTCATCGAAAGGGCTTCCATCTTCAACTCAACGATTTTTTCTTTCGGATCGAAAGGTTTCAACTCCCCCAATCCCATTGAGCGGATCCCCATTTCGATGAGATCTTCTTCCGAAGCGCCTTCAGACCACTGCTGCTTCCGCAAAAAGTATTTTCCTGCATCCACCAAACATTTCTTCGGAAGCATGCCCACGACTTCTGATCCTGTTACGCGCAAGCCGCGTTTGGTCGCGGCTTCGCTACAGGCATCGAAAGCAACATGTAAGGGCGTTTCTTCGATGTTGGTGAGGTTCATGGAAACCTGCGCCATTCCATATTCTTCCACATACCAGCCAATCGCCTTGACATGTTTCAGTAATCCCGGAATCCGGACAGGTTCTCCGTTCGCATCGAGCACAGGTTTTCCCGAAGGCCTGCCATCTTCCGTCTTCACCCGGCCATTTTCTCTCACATCAAAAGCGACTGAAGTTGCCCTGCGCACCGCCTTCGTGTTCAGGTTCACGTTGTAGGCGACCAGGAATTGCCGTGCGCCAATCACGGTTGCGCCGGACTTCGCATTGAATTCTGAAGGCCCGAAATCTGGCTTCCAGACCACCTCTTTAATTTTCTCGAAGAAGCCCTCGTATTCTCCTGCTCGTATGATTGAGAGGTTTGAACGCGACGGATTGCTCGCTGCTTTTTCGTAGAGATAAACAGGAATATTCAATTCCTCAGCCACGCGCTTTCCCAAGTGGTTTGCGCAGGCGACTGCTTCTTCCCAGCTGACATCACTCACGGGAATAAAAGGGCAGACATCAGTCGCGCCCATGCGTGGATGCGCCCCCTTTTGCTTGCGCATGTCGATGAGTTCCGCTGCTTTCTGAATGCCGCGGAAAGCGGCTTCGACGGCCGCTTCCGGACTGCCCACGAAGGTGACGACGGTGCGGTTAGTACTGGCGCCGGGGTCGACGTCGAGGAGGGAGATTTCTTCGACCGATTCGATCGCTGCGGTGATCTGCCGGATGACATTCTGGTCGCGGCCCTCTGAGAAATTGGGCACGCATTCGATGAGTTTTTGCATGATGGACGACCGTCAGTGTAAATCGGGGAACACAGACTGAAAGTCGATGTGGCGCACAGGCGTGGACGGCCTGTGTTCCATTCAATCGAGTGTTTTCGATTTCATCGGCACCTTGATCGCGTTCTGATCGGCGAACTCGATCGCGCGAGAATAACCGGCGTCAACATGCCGAAGAACGCCCATCCCGGGATCACTCGTGAGCACGCGTTCGAGCCGGCGTCTTGCGTTCTCCGTGCCATCGGCCACCACCACCATCCCGGCATGCTGCGAGTAGCCGATTCCGACTCCGCCGCCATTATGAATCGAAACCCAGGACGCGCCCGCCGCTGTATTCACAAGTGCATTCAGCAACGGCCAATCTGAGATCGCGTCGCTGCCATCGAGCATCGCTTCAGTTTCACGGAACGGAGACGCGACCGATCCCGCATCGAGGTGATCGCGCCCGATGACGATTGGCGCCTTGATTTCGCCGCTCCGAACAAGTTCGTTGATGGCAAGACCAAACTTTGCGCGTTCGCCATAGCCGAGCCAGCAAATGCGAGCGGGCAGGCCTTGAAATTGGATTCGCTCTCGCGCGAGTTTCATCCAGCGCGCCAGCGTCGCGTTTTCAGGAAAGATTTCGAGTGCGAGCTTGTCGGTGCGCGCGATGTCGGTGGGATCACCGCTCAACGCCACCCAGCGGAACGGGCCTTTTCCTTCGCAAAACAAAGGACGGATGTATTCCGGCACAAACCCGGGAATCGCGTAGGCGTTTTCGACGCCGCCTTTCTTCGCCTGGGTGCGCAGGTTGTTCCCGTAATCGAAGGTGATCGCGCCAGATTTCTGCAACGCGAGCATCGCCTCGACATGGACTGCCATGGATTGCATCGACCGCTCGACGTAGGTCTCGGGATCCTCGGAGCGCAGGCTGATTGCCTCTTCCAAGCTCATTCCATGCGGCACGTAGCCGTTGAGCGCGTCGTGCGCGCTGGTCTGGTCCGTCAAGACATCGGGCACGATATTGCGGCGGACCATTTCTGGCAGGACGTCTGCGCAATTGCCGACGAGTCCGACGGAGAGCGCCTCGTGCTTCGCCCGCGCGCTGTCGATCATGCGCAGCGCTTCATCAAGAGAGGTCGCGAGCTTATCGCAATAGCCGCTCGCGAGCCGTTTCTCAATCCTGGTCCGATCAACCTCGACTCCGATGAAGAGAGCTCCGGCCATCGTGGCCGCGAGCGGCTGTGCGCCACCCATCCCACCGAGGCCTCCGGAGACGACCAGCTTCCCATCCAGACTACCGCCGAAATGTTTCTCCCCCGCCGAGGCGAAGGTCTCGAACGTCCCCTGCACAATTCCCTGGCTCCCAATGTAAACCCAGGAACCGGCAGTCATCTGGCCATACATCGTCAGGCCGAGGCGCTCGAGGCGATTGAACTCCGGATAATTCGACCAATGGCCGACGAGGTTGGAATTCGCGATCAGCACCCGCGGCGCTTCATCGTGCGTGCGCAAAATACCGACTGGTTTGCCGGATTGAACGAGGAGAGTTTCGTCATTCTCGAGTTCGCGCAGCGAGCGGACAATCGCGTCGTAAGCTTCCCAGCTGCGCGCGGCGCGGCCGGTGCCGCCATAAACAATGAGCTCGCCGGGTTTCTCGGCAACCTTCGGATCGAGGTTGTTCATTAGCATCCGCAGCGCCGCTTCCTGCTGCCAGCCCTTGCACGATTTTTCTGGACCCCGCGGCGCGCGAATCACTCGAGGCCCCATTATGCTGTCTCTCCATTAAATTCACCACGGCGAATGGCGGACGCAACGCTCGCGATGTCCCCGGCGAGAACGCGATCGCGCAACAATGGCGGCGCGTATTTGCGAACCGCGGCGTAGGCGCTTTCCACGCCCGTGCCGGCCCGGAGCGGGCGACGATGCTCCAGCGCCTCGGCGCCGGCGAGCAGCTCGATCGCGAGCAGGGCCTCGGCATTTTTCACGATTGAACGCAACTTCAGCGCCGCTGTCATGCCCATGGAAACGTGATCTTCCTTGCCGGCTGAGGTGGGAACGTTATCAACGCTTGCCGGATGCGAAAGCACTCTGGCTTCGTTCAAGAGCGAAACCGCTGCCACCTGCGCGATCATCATGCCCGATTGCAAGCCGGGAACGCGCGCCAGAAATGCGGGCAGTCCGTAATTCAAATCGGGATTGACGAGGCTCTCGGTCCGGCGCTCGCTGATGCTCATCAAATCCGTCACCGCGATCGCAGCATAATCGAGCGCGAGTGCGAGCGGCGCGCCGTGGAAATTCCCTCCAGAGAGAACAGCTCCGCTTTCGGCAAACACAAGCGGGTTGTCAGTCGCCGAGCCAGACTCGATCGACAAAATCTCCTCACAATGCGCGAAGGCGCCGCGAACCGCGCCATGGACCTGCGGCATGCACCGCAAACTGTAGGCATCCTGCACGCGAGTGTCGTCCGAGCGATGCGATTCGCGAATTTCGCTCTCGCGCAGCAAGTCACGCAAATGCGCCGCGACCGCGATCTGTCCGGGGTGCGGTCGGGCATCGTGGATCCGGGAATCAAATGCTGCGGGCGTACCCAATAATGCCTCGAGCGTCATGGCTCCGGCAACATCGGCAACGTGCGCCAACCGTTGCGCTCGAAAGAGCGCCAGACCGCCGACCGCGTGCATGCCTTGGGTTCCATTGAGCAGCGCCAATCCTTCTTTCGCTTTCAACTCCACCGCATCCAATCCGGCGCGCTGCAATGCGGCTGAACTTTCGACGCGTTCGCCACGGTAAAAGCATTCGCCCTCGCCGATGAGCGCGAGCGCGAGATGCGCGAGTGGCGCGAGGTCACCGCTCGCCCCCACCGAACCCTTCGCGGGCACCACGGGGTGCACACCACGATTCAGCATTTCCACGAGCAGCTCAATGACTTCCAGGCGAATGCCGCTAAAGCCGAGCGCGAGCACGTTCGCTCGAAGGAGCATCATCGCGCGAACTTCGGGTTCGCTCAGCGGATCACCCACGCCGCAGCAATGACTGCGGACCAGATTCAGCTGAAGCTCGCGCAAGGCTTCCGTAGGAATCCGAATGTCGGCCAGCTTTCCGAACCCGGTGCTGACGCCATAGACAACCTCTCCGCGCTCGATGATCTGCTCGACTAATGAGCGGGAAGCGCGAATCGATGCATGCGCCCCCTGTCCGATCTTGACCGGCTCATTGTGCAGCGCGACCGCGGCGATCTCCGCGAGCGACAAGCGCTGGCCGGTTAATTCCATCCGCGAATTCTATGGAGAAGTCCCGGAAAAGAAAGTGCTGGGACTGCAATCCACGCCCACCCGCTTGAGCAAACGATGAGGGTGCTTTCACTCGGAGGGGACATATCGGCAGGCATGTTTTAGATCGCGAAGATGCCGGGGTTCTTTCTCGACAACATTTCGGCGTTGGTCAGCATCTGTCCCACTCTTTGGACATGAGTTCGTGAACAAATGAATAGGCAATTCAGCGACATTTTTCACAAAGCGACGACGCATGAGCCGTTCGCGTATCAAGCAGGGCTCGCTGGGCGCTGCAATCGCCGCGGCGATCCGGCGGGCGGAAAGATTTGTTGGATCGAGCCGGACAACGCCGCGCCTTACACACAGGAACAACTCGACGAAGCGAGAAAGCGCCTCGCAGAGTTGGCGGGCGCGGGCGCAAGCTTGTGATATCAGACGCTCCGGGCGGCCGCTTTCGCATCGAGACAAATCTCCGCGCGCGAAGGCACGCGACTCCATTTGAGGCTGAGCTTCTGTCCGCTCGTCTCGCGACATATAGGCCGGCTCGCCTCACTCGGCGTATCGGGGTCGCGCCGGTCCTTCGCCTAACGACTTTGCGCGAGGGCTGCGGTGAGCGCGTGGGGCAGTGCCCTCGCCCCACTCCCGCCGAGCTGTGCGTCAATGGTTTCGAGGCGATAAATCAGATCAGCGACCTCGCCCCGCACGTAGGGGCCGCCAGCTGCCGCGCAAAAGTGGGTGCGGCAGGCAAAGGGCCGATCGCGGTAAATCATGCACCGGCCAGTTGTTGGTTGCAGCATTGGGCAGGAGCCATCGGCGGCGTTTGGTAGCTTCGTCCTGCCGGTTGCGCGAAGGGCTTTGGCCGCGACGAGCGCTTCACCGCGCGTCAGGTAAGGCGTGCGACCCGTGAGCCGGAACTGACAGCATTCACTCAGGCGAGTGCAGTTGCGGTCGATTGGCCGCTCGCTCAGCTCCACATAAAGAGCACGGACTTCGGTCATCGCACGTTCGCGATTCGTCTGCTCTGAATCTGGCGGCCGCTTCGTCATGCGGTTGGCTCCCGGCCGGCCATCGCATGACCCGCGATCCAACCGGTGGTCCATGCGCTTTGGAAATTAAAGCCGCCGGTGAGACCGTCGACGTCAAGCAGCTCGCCCGCGAAATAGAGATGGGGAGTGATGCGGCTTTCCATGGTCTTGAAGTTTACGTCGCGCAGTCGCACGCCGCCACAAGTGACAAACTCATCTTTATTCAAGCTCTTCCCTTCGATCTGCAATTGCGTCCGCGCGAGTGCATCCGCCAGGCTGGTCCTTTGGGCACGCGTGAGATGGGTCCATTGCGTATCCGGCGTAACGCCCGCGGCGAGTGCCAGCCGCTCCCACAGGCGCGCCGGCAAGGGAGCGATTGGGGAGTTAACGACGAGCCGGTTCGGCTCGGTCTGACGTCGGGACCGCAACTGCGCCGCGAGCGCAACGGCATCCAGCTCCGGCAGCCAGTTAATCCGAAGCGCGAAGCGGTAATCGCACGCGTGGAGCGTGCGCGCGCCCCATGCGGAGAGTCGCAAAATCACGGGGCCGCTGAGGCCGCCGTGCGTGATCAGCAGTGGGCCGCGCTCGCTGAGTCGGGTCTCTTCGATCGATGCCTCTACGTCCGCGACCGAGACTCCAGGCAGCGAAAGTAGCCACCCGCCGCTGGTGTTGAATGTGAACAGCGATGGCACCGGCGGCTCAATCGTATGACCGAGTGAGCGTGCGAGCTGCGCGCCTTGTTCGTTGCGGCAGCCGCCCGTCGCAAGCAATACCCGGTCGCAAATTATCGTGTCGCCCTCACTATCGCTCACGACAAACTGCCCGGTCTCCGCTAGGTCGATGCGCTCAATCCCGCGTCGGATGAATAACTTCACGCCGGCCGTTTCCGCTTCTTGCATCAGGCAGTCGATAATCGTCGTGGAGGAGTCGGTGATGGGAAAGATGCGACCGTCGCGTTCCGTTTTCAGACGCACTCCGCGTCCTTCAAACCACGCCACCGTCTCAGTCGCCCCGAAGCGATGCAGTGGCGAAATCAGCGCGCGCTCACCGCGCGGATAGCGTTCGGTGAAGATGCGCGGCTCGAAGCAGGCGTGCGTCACGTTGCAGCGGCCGCCACCAGAGATGCGAACTTTTGTGAGAAAATTCGCTCCGCGTTCGAAGATCGAAACGTCGTTCTCCGGCTTGGCACGAGCGCATGCAATCGCCGCGAAGAACCCGGCGGCGCCACCGCCCACGATCACAATCCGTTCAGCCACAGCCAGGCCTGATTCATTGGAGAATCTCCCGCTGTCATGTCGAGCGAAGTCGAGACATCCCGTGGTGATAGCTTTACGGCTGCGCTTCGGGACTTCTCGGCTTCACTCGGCATGAGAGCGGCTACACCACGGCGACACCGCGTTCGCGGAGTTGACGGCCGAGCTCGTGCGCGTTCTTGATCGCAAAAGCGTCGCGGTCGTTGTCGAAATAAATCCACGCTTGGCGCGCGCCGCTCTCCTCGATTTTGCTCGCCCAATCCGCGATCTCTTCCGCCGCGTAATCGTGCCGATACCAGCGGTTGCGGCCGTGCAGCCGCGCGTAAATCACCTCATTCGTGATCAAATCATCCGGCAGGCGCGGGGCGCTGACGCTGCAAAAGATGAGTCCGCATTCCTGAAAGCGGCGGTAAACCGATTCGCGCCACCAGCTTTGATGCCGGAATTCGATCGCATTGCGATACTTCGGGCCGAGCTGCGTCGCGATGCTCGTCAGGCGCGAAGGTGTGTAGCGATAGCTCGGCGGGAATTGAAAGAGAAAGCACCCGAGTTTCGGACCGAGAATTTCGGAAAACTTGCAGAACTCTTCGACCAGCATCCGTGTGCGCACGAGCCGCTTCTCGTGCGTGATCAACCGATTCACTTTCACAGAGTAGCGGAAGTTCTCCGGCGCATTGCGCGCCCACGTTTTCACGGTCGCGAGCTTCGGCCAACTGTAGAACGGCGCGTTCAACTCGACGGTCCTGAAATTGTCGGTGTAATGCCGAAACCACGTATCGGTGCGCTGCGTGTCCGGGTAAAAGCGCCCGCGCCAGTGCCAGTAAAACCACCCGGAGCATCCGATGTAAGCCTCCACGAAACACGCTGCTGCAAGGGCTGGCAGATGCAATACGCGACGTGTGCAGACCTCGTCTCACTGTCCTCTCGAGCCCCGAAGGCTTTCGGGGGAGAGATCCCGTGAAAGGTTGTAAGTCACATCGGCAGCAGATCTCTCAAGTTTCCTCGACATAGCTCTCCGCTTGACATCCCACCAGCGAATCCACAGTCTGCCGCGCATGAACTTCCTCGGCAGATTCTCGAGTCCCATTTACTGCATCATGCGCCTCATGGTTGGCCTCATGTTTATGTGTCACGGCCTCGATAAGATCTTTGGTATCTTTGGGGAAACACCCGGCGGCCCGCCGCTCGTCGTTGCGGGGGGGTGGATCGAAATCATTTGCGGCCTTCTCGTCGCCATCGGCCTTCTTACAAGCATCGCCGCTTTCATCGCGAGTGGCGAGATGGCGGTGGCGTTTTTCATGATGCACGCGAAAACCAGCTTCATTCCCTACGTGAACAAGGGCGAACTGGCGGTGATCTACTGCTTCGTTTTCCTCTACATCTGCGCGCGCGGGGGCGGCTTATGGAGTGTTGACGCAATGATGAACACCGCCACGATTGATCGCGGCGTCGAAACTGTTCGTTAGGTCAGCCGGCGAGTCTTTCGAAGCTCTTAAGTGCTTTTGCTGTAGCGGGAGTCTATGACCGTCCGACAGAGGGAACACAGGCATTCATGCCTGTGCGCCACACAGACTTGGAAGCCTGTGTTCCGCTGCTGCTCCTAAGGCGACGCTCACAGAGCGCCGCTACAATTCTTCTTCATGCGACTCGGGTTCTCAAAGAGGGACTGGGCGCTGGATAAGCAGCGGGCATTCATGTCCTGCTCGATCCAGCGATAGGTGCGCTCGAGACCGTCACGCAACTTCGTCGAGGGTTGCCAATCAAAGACCTTTTCGATGAGGGTATTGTCACTGTTGCGGCCGTTGACACCCCGCGGAGCGGATAAATTGTAGCGCCGTTTCAGTTTCACATTGCCGATCTCTTCCACCAGATCGACGAGACGATTGATGCTGGCGAGTTCGCTGCTGCCGAGATTCAGCGGCTCCGCGAAGTCGCTGGCCAGGATCATCTGCGACCCCTTCACACAATCATCGATCCACATGAAACTGCGGGTCTGCTCACCGTTGCCCCAGATTTCGATTTCCCCGCTGCCCGAGAGTTTCGCCTCAATCACTTTGCGGCAGATCGCGGCGGGCGCTTTTTCGCGGCCGCCATCATACGTGCCGAAGGTGCCGTAAACGTTATGGTAACGGGCGACGCGGGTGACAATTCCGTAGTCTTCGCGGAAATGCCGGCACATGCGTTCGCTAAATAACTTCTCCCAGCCGTAGCCATCTTCGGGCATCGCCGGGTAAGCGTCCTCCTCCGTGAGCGCGGTGACATTCGGATCGGTCTGCTTGTCGGCGGCGTAAACGCAGGCGGATGAGGCATAGAAAAAGCGCTCAATTCCCTCCTCCTTCGCGGCCATCAGCAGATGAGTATTGATGAGCACGCTGAGCATGCAGAGCGCTTTGTTGTTCTCAATAAAACCCATGCCGCCCATATCCGCGGCAAGGTTATAAACGATCGCCGCGCCCTCGACCGCCTGCTCACACGCGTCCTTCTCACGCAGATCGAGCTGCCGATTTTCGGCCTCTGGAAAAAACTGATACCATTCCTCGAGCGGCTTGATATCGACTCCGCGGACGGTCGCACCCCGACGAAGCAGATCGGCGACGAGGTGTCCTCCGATGAACCCTCCGGCACCGCATACGACTGTCTTATTTAAAGCCATGATTCAGCCAGAGAAGTGACAATTGCGCGGAGTGAATCAGTCTCGCAAGTAGTTTTGGAATTCCAGCAACTGAATGCGTGTAAGCGGCACAACGGGCCCGAGCTGGGCGCTGCCAGAGGAATTTCCTCGCGGAAAAAACCGTGACCGTACCTGAAAGGCTACGCTACCGGAGGGAGATCTCTCGATCCAGCACGACGTGCGCTGACTACAGCCGATTGGCCGCGGCCATGCGATTCTGCGGGGATGCCGCGGAAATCGTCGCGCGAAAAAAGAAAAGCACGCAATCGAGCCGTCGGCCGAATCGAGATCGGCAAGTCGGGCATCCACGGCAAAGGTGTCTATGCGACGGGTCGGATCCGGAAAGGAACACTGATCATCGAGTACACCGGCGAACACATCACCTGGGAAAAGGCGATGGACCTGCCTCCGCGTGATCCAAACAACCCCTACCACACGTTCTTCTTTTCGCTGGATAATGGCGAGGTCATCGACGCCGGCGCCGGCGGAAACGAATCGCGTTGGATCAATCATTCGTGCGATCCGAACTGCGAGACGCGGGAGGAAGACGATCGCATTTTTGTTTACGCGCTCCGTGCTCTCCGGCCCGGCGAAGAACTGTTCTACGACTACAAAATCGTCCCAGCCGAGCGCCGCACAAAAAAACTGGAGAGGCAATTCGCCTGTTCCTGTGGCGCCGCCAAATGTCGCGGCACGATGCTGAGTCCAGAGTAGTCGCGGTGCGGTTCCGGGCTACTTGACTGTATCACCTGAGATGGCAAGCAGCGCGAGGTATGTTCTGGGAGGCGCACGCATTTTCGTGTTTGCTAGCTGAAAGCTTTCGCATCGCAAACTTTCCCTTGCGGGCTTTCAGTGTGCCAACCCGCAGCAGAGAAGTTCGTTTCGGCAGAATGCCGAAACCAGCGCGCGCAGAAATGCGTGCGCTCCCCAGACGCGCGGTTTCGGCCCATGGATGAGATTTGTGTCAAGGATACAGTGCTCTAACGCTTGAAACGCCGATAGAGTGCCTCGTATTGCGGGACGATTTGCGTCGCGGTGAAAAGCCTTTCCGCTCGTTCGCGTCCTCGCTCACCGACTTCGCGAGCCGCGGCCGGTGATTCGATCAGCGAATCGAGCGTGGCCGCCATCGCTTCGATGTCGCCGAAATCGTGCAGGTAACCAGCGTCCCCGACAACTTCTGGAATTCCCCCGAGCCGGAATGCGATCACCGGTTTCCTGTAGAACAGAGTCTCTAGAATGCTGAGTCCGAAACTTTCGCTCTCTGACGTGTAAAGCCCCGCGTCGGCGGCTTGCAGATAATCCTCAACCGCGGCGGCGCTTTCGTTGATAATGACCTGGCCGCGCAGTCCCAACTGATCCAGGAGGGGTTCATATGGAGCGAATGAGCCGCCGGCCAGAATCAGGATCCGCATGCGATCGCGTTTCCGGGCGCTCGCCACAATTCGCAAGAGGAGATCGATCCGCTTCACAGGTCGAAGATTAGACATGTGCACGATCAGGAATTCGTCTGAAATTCCGAGAGCGCGGCGCACTTCTTCGCGCGTCCGTGCCGGTGGCGTTGCGGTGAAAAAATTCGGAATGACTTGGATTTGTTCAGTTAGACGAAAGGTCTCCAGCGTCTGTCGGCGCAAGCTCTCCGAAACTGTTGTCACGGCATCGGAATGGATCAGCGCGTGTTCGATCGCGGGGCGATAGGCAGGATCCTGGCCGAGCAGAGTGGTGTCGGTGCCGTGCAACGTCGTCACAATTTTGGGTGCGGATTCTCCGATCATCGCTGCCGCCAGGTGCGCGGCGATTGCGTGCGGCACCGCGTAATGCACATGGAAGATGTCGAGCCGGTGAGCGGCGCCGATCCTCGCCATTCTGACCGCGAGCGGTAACGTGTAATCGGGACATGGGAAGAGACTGTTCTCCCCGGCCGCAACCTGGTGGAACTGAATCCGAGGCGTGGAAAGATCGAGCCGCACCGGCTTTGCATAGCTGAAGAAATGCACCTCGTGCCCGCGAGCGGCGAGTTCGGTTCCCAACGCGGTCGCGAGAATCCCGCTCCCGCCGATCAGCGGAAAACAAGTGATTCCGATCCTGAGCGGGCGCGAATCCATCAGTCAGCAATGTAGGGCTTGCCGGAGTCCGAGATTTCGTCGCGCTGCACAAACGTCACGTCCGGCGCATCTGCTTCATTCAAATACTGACGCTCGCCACCGCCAGCCACGTAGTGCGTACATCCGATTACCGATTGCATCCAACGCAGGCGCGTATCCCGCGTTGGGCTGATTTGCGCGCGATCGTATTTCTCCAAGGGAAGTTCGATGTAGCGGTCGGCGCCTTTGTGCAAGAGAAGCTTTCCGTTCCGGGATCGCGCGCGGACGAGCTCGCCCTTCCAATCGACATCCACAAAGTAGTCATCGACAGGAATCGCTCGTTTGCGCAACGCGGGGTCGCTTGACCGCTCCACGCGTACGCCCTCCAACAATCCCATTCGTTCGTAGAGGTTCCGGCAAAAATCCGCGACATTTGAAGCCCTCACCGCTTTGAAATGATCAACCAATTCCGGTGCGACGTAGTTCGGCAGTTGTCGCGCGATCTTGGCCTGCCATTCTGGAAGCACGCGCTTCGCGTACAAGGGCGAGAATTGCTTCTGCACTTTATTCGCGAACTGGAAATTCAGAGCCTCCTCGCGTCCGGTGTGGCGCTCGCGCAAAACCGTGATGGTCTCGCGCGGATCATGGTCGCTGTCGTGGAAGAAGAATACAATCCCGCCGCCGAGCTCGCGCTGGAGCCGCCGGGCGGTGAGAATCTTTGCGTAGAGGAATCGTTTCGGAAAAAAACCGCACGGCTGCTGACCGAAGCAAATGATCGGCTCCCGCATATCTGAGTTAGGCGCCAACGATCGCCTCTTGATCGCCACGAAACACGGTCTGCTGTAGAACACCGGCGAACAGGAGCACCGCCGCGCACCCGATCAGGTTGTACCAAAGATAACTAATGCTGAGAGTAAAGAAGAGCGCGAGCACAAGCGCCTGCGCAAAAAGCGCCGCGAAGAAAACGGCGGAGCCCCGAACGTGGCGCATGAAAAAGGCGACGAGAAACAATCCCAGGATACTGCCGTAGAAAACCGAGCCGAGAATATTGCCGGCCTCGATCAGATTCTCGACCAGGTTCGCGAACGAAGCGACGCCGATCGCAACCAAGCCCCACGCGGCCGTGAGCACTTGCGTCGCGACGACGTAGTGATGATCGCTCGCGTGCGGTCGGATGAGCGGTCGATAAAAATCGACCGCGGTCGTGGAGCCGAGCGCGTTCAGCGTCGCGGCGGTCGCGGACATGGTGGCGCAGAAAATCACGGCCACGAGCAAACCGACAATCCCGTGCGGCAGATGATTCAGGACAAAGGTGATGAAAACGTAATCCGAATCCTTGCTCTTGGGACTGGCGCCGGCTTTTTCGAGAACCTGTCTGGTCTGGTCGCGAATCTCGCGTGCCTGCCGATCGAGCTCCTGAATCGGCGCGGTGGTTGCGGTCCCTTTCGACATCGCGTGGATGGCATCGCGCTTGAGCCTGAAAACGTCATCGAATTGGGCTTGCAAGGCGCCGAGTTGAGGACCGTAACCGTGGTCGACGGCGCGTTGGTAAGCCGGTTGATTGAAATACATCGGCGGCTTTTCGAATTGGTAGAAAAGGAAGACCATCGCACCGAGCAAGAGGATTAAAAACTGCATCGGGACTTTTACGACCGCATTGAAGAGGAGGCCGAAACGGCTGGCGCGCACGGAACCGCCCGCAAGATAACGCTGCACCTGCGATTGATCGGCGCCAAAGTAGGACAACCCGAGAAAAAATCCGCCAAGGATGCCGGACCAAAAAGTATAGCGTTTCTGCGGATCGAACGAGAAATCGACCGCCTGCAGCTTTCCCATTTTGCCCGCGAGCGAGAGCGCGTTGCCAAACGATAAGTCGCTAGGCAAACGATGGACCGCGATTCCGAAGGCGAGCGCCATTCCGACGAGAATGATGATGATCTGATACCGCTGCGTGATGCTCACGATCTTCGTGCCCCCGAAAACGGTGTAGCCAATCACCAAACCGCCCGCGAGCCAGATGGTCAGGCTCAAGTGCCACCCGAGGAGCGCGGAAAGGATGATCGCCGGAGCGTAGATCGTTATTCCCGCTGCGAGTCCGCGTTGGATCAAAAACAAGAACGCGCCCAGCAATCGCGTCTTCTGGTCGAAGCGTTGCCCAAGATATTCATAGGCGGTATAAACCTTAAGACGCTGATAAATCGGGACGAAAATCGCGCAAACCGCGATCAGCGCGAAAGGTTGCCCGAAGTAGTTTTGGATAAATCCAATCCCGCTTTCATAGGCCTGTCCCGGCATCGACAGAAACGTGATCGGCCCGGCTTGCGTCGCGAGCACCGAAAGACCGATCGTCCCCCAGCGGATGCTCGCATCGCCTTTTAGGTATTGGCCAAGAGTGGCATTACCGCGCGTGCGCCGAAGGCCGTAAAGCGGGATCGCGAGAATCGTCGCCAGTAGGACGAAGTAATCGAGCCGGTTCACGAAAACCGGACCGTGAAGGCGTAAAGCAGCGCGACTTCAATCGCGAAAATGCCGAGCGCGAAGTAATAGGCGTTGCGCCAGCTCCCGAATAAAGGCGCGCGATCTTCGTCGCTCATTTGGGCTCGCGCAGCGAAACCATATTCGCGAAGAGTCGATAGGCGCCAGGCACGCCCGCGGGCAACTGCCGAAACCATGAGTATCCCGTATAAACGAAGTAGCCTTTACCAGATTTCGCGACGAGGAGCCCGCCATCCCGCGGCTTTTCGCCTGGGTCGTTCGATGAGAGGATCGGCGTCCATGCTGGGTCCCACTTATTCGGGAAATACAGGCCGCGCTCCTGGACCCAACCTTTGAAATCCGCGGCCGTAATTTTATTCGGGATGTTCATCAACGGATGATCAGGCGCGAGGATTCGCACCTCGGCGTTTTCATCGGTCACGCGGTCGCGCGAAATTTCCAGCGGATAAGGCCCGATCTCTTTCGTCTTCAAATCCGCGGTGGTGTTGTATTGCGCGACGACAACGCCGCCAGCCTTCACGTAATCCAACAGCGCTGGCTGCCAGTTCGCGATTTGATCCTGGGTATTATAAACGCGAATTCCGAGCACGATGGCATCATAGCGCGCGAGGTTCTCCGCTTTGATCTCGGCGACGTCGAGCGTTTTCACCTTATATCCGATTTGCTCGAGGCTTCGAGGTGTGTCATCGCCCGCGCCCGGGATATAGCCAATCAGCTCGCCCGTTTTCCGAATGTCAGCACGCACAATCTTCCCCTCCGCCGGCGGCATGAGAACGTGGACGCCGATGTGCGGATAGGCGATGCGTTCGCGCGCAAACGAGTAGTCATGCCCATCCATCGAGACAATGGCGCGCAGCGTTCCCGCGCTCGCATTCGGAGGTGGCGCGACGGTGAACCCCACGACGGCTTCCTCGGACGGCGTCTTCAAATCCATCGGGACGGACGCGGGTTCAATCCGCCAGCCGCTCGGGGCTTCGAGTCTCAGCTGGCCGCGAACGGCGCTGGTCGAGCTCGTGACGTGAACTTGAATCGACTTCGGCTTGTCGTCGCCGAAGACAAACACCCCGTTCGTTAGGTTCGCGAAGACCGGCGGCGCAATCACGAGTGCTTCGTGCAATTCGCCAGCAACGGGATCGACCGTGCGATATCTTGTGTCGAGGGTGTAGCGCAACTCACTGCCGCCGACTTGCAGGGTGACTTCGACCCGAAACGGCGGAGGATTTTCCGGCAATCCGATCAGCGTCTGATCAGCAACCGTGAACGTGCCGAGTGTCGCCGGTTGGCGGAGCCAGTAAGGCTGCGAATAGGCAATGTTGTCCGGCACCGTCGGCGCAATATCTTTCGTCACGAGTTCGTCAGGCGGGAGCAACGAATCCATCGGCAGGGACTCGCCAGAGGGCGGAATCCGCAGCCCGAGCAGTTTCACCGGAACGCTCGACCGGTTGATCGCTTCGAGCTTGATAGGCAAGGTTTGGCCAGGCGAAACCGCGGCGTTGTCGGTGGAGCTTTCGAGGTGGAGACCGAGGCAAGCGACGATGAGGCGATCGACTGCCGATCGTTTTTCAGCAATCCAATCATCGTCCGACGCGCCGAGCGCTTGCCGGAGCTCCAGCAATTTCGGCACCGACTCCGCCGGATCGCTCGAGGCGAAAGACGAGATTAATTGCTGAATTTTCGACGCGATCGCCCCAGGGTCGGCCACGCGCGCCCAGGTTGTATCCACATCGTCGAACAAGCCGCCGTGCATGGGCGCGCCATCGAGGAGCTTGAAATATTCTTTGCGCGCGCCGCGTCGCGGCGGGCTGCCGACCCCCTGGCTTTTATGCATGCTCAAGCTCGCGGCCGCGATTTCCGTATAGGCTTTGCCGAGAAGCGCGTTATAGCCGCCAGCTTCCAGACTTGTTAGGCCGGCGGAATCGAACGACTGAGTGCGGTTTTGGAAAAAGAAAGGGGAGGTGTTCCAGGCGAGGCGCTTCGGTTGCCAGACCTTCACAAACTGGAGTTGCTCGGGGAAACGCCTCGGATCTCCCGCGGCTTTGAACGCTTCCTGCGCCAGAATCGCCGAGGCGGTGTGATGCCCGTGTGTGATCGTGTCCTCAGGACTGAAACGCGTGACGACAACGTCAGGCCGGAAACGACGAATCACCCAGACGATGTCCGAAAGGATTTTGTCGCGATCCCAAATGCGGAGCGTTTCGTCTGGGTTCTTGGAGAATCCGAAATCGATCGCGCGGGTGAAGAATTGCCGGCCATGATCGATGCGGCGCGCGGCGAGCAATTCCTGCGTGCGAATCACGCCGAGCTTTTCTCCGAGTTCGGCGCCGATCAGGTTCTGCCCGCCATCGCCGCGCGTAACCGACAAATAGCCGGTGTCGAAGAGGGCGCCATTCGCCCAGAGTGCGATCAGGTTTGTGTTTTCGTCGTCCGGATGCGCCGCGAGATAAAGGACGCGCCCGAGCACGTTCAGCTTTTGCAAGGCGAGCTGAATCTCCGCGCCGTTCATCGGCTCGGGAATTGTGGGCGGAGCGACGTCAGCAGCGTTTGCGCTTCCCTGCAATCCAACGCAGGTGATCATTGATAGCGTCGGTGCGATCCAGCGCGAAAACAGCAACATAATCGGGCGGGGCGGCGTTTGGACCTCGCCTTACCGGAGACTGTCGATGAGCATCTGGCTGTTCCTAATCGCGGGCTCGTCCGGCTGCTTTGCGGTCTTCAGCAGCTCGATCGATTTTTCCGCCGCGGTGATCGCTTCCCCTCGATGCCCCAGCTTGGCTTCTATCTGAGCCTTCTTGTAGAAGAACGAATACCACGCGGGCTTTTTCTTTGTCGCAAGATCAATCCATTTCAAAGCCTGTTCCAAGTCCTTGTCATGGGCGTAATAAAAAGCAGCGGCCTCATAGTAGAACCGGGGTTCAAGTGTCCCCGGATTCTTCAGCGCGATCGCGATCTGCTGCTCCAATTCTTCCACGGTGTTCGTAGTTAAGCCGACCGAAACTCGAATCTTATCCCATTCGAGATAGAGGATTGCGCCGTCGTCTTTCAAATTTGCAAAGCCGATCGCAAACGTCTCAACTGGCGTCGCAAGAGCCGTCGGGGTGACGGTGACGCGAACCGCGTCAGTCGCAGCATTGTAGTCGTAAGCACCCCATCCTTTCGTGTCCTTTGAAAGAATGATCGTCCAATCGTTTTGCGTCGGAACGGTGTAGAGCGCGTATTCGCCCGCGGCGACGGCTTCGCCACCCAGCTTCACCGCCGTGCTGAACTTGATCTTGGTTGAAGCATTCGCGCCCGTCCGCCAGACCTTGCCGTAAGGAAGCAAACCGCCAAAAATTTCGCGACCGTTCTTATTCGGCCTCGAGTAACTGATCTCGATGTCGGTCAGACCGACACGTTGTTTGATGATTGCAGGCTGACTCGGCAGCGGGAAGTCGATCTTATCTGCCGCGACGGCGTCGTTTCCCCGCACGCTGGCTGCAGCGACAAAGACCAGAAGGAACCAATGAGGAAAATGGAAAATTTGGATCATGTAAGTTGCATGGCCGCAAAGCAATCGCGGCCGCATCCGCCAAAGCGCCGATGATAGCCGCCTACTTATTGATGTCCTGCTTCGCGTTCAGCTTTTGCAACAGCGCATCCAGCAATTTCTTCTGCTGATCCGAGATCGCGACTGCTTGCGCCTGCTTCACCTCTTCGGCGGCACCGGGGAAATCCGCGGCCGCGGATTTGATCCGCGCCTGCGAGAGATGTCCGAAGACATTTTGCGGGAATCGCTTTGCGACTGTCTGAAACATCTCCATCGCTTCCGCGTCCCGTTTCTCTCCCTGCAATTGGCGCCCGTACGAATAGAGCTGGATCGGGGTCGAAATCTCGAGCGCGTGATTCCAAACCGCTTTCGCTTCGTCGGGCCGATTCAGCGCCTTGAGCAGGTCCGCCTTTGTGCTCAGATTATCGAACCGCTCTTCAATCTGGATCGACTGTTCGGCCCACTTCAGGGCTTCTTCGAGATCGATCTTCTTGCTGAGACAATACTGCGCCGCTTCATTCAGCGGTCCCCACGAATACTGAGCGCGACCGCGCAGGAGGTTGCGGATGTAAGGCAAGGTCGTCTGCTCGTCGGTGACTGAAACCCGGAATGGTACCGCGATCTTCTCCCACTGCATGGTCACCGTCACGGAATCGGTCTTCAAATCCTCGAATTGATATTCGAGCGCTTCCTTCATTTCATTCGGCTGCGGCTTCACGTTCACGCGGAGCGCGTCCTCCGCTTGATTGTAGGTGTAGCTGCCCCATGAGCTTGCGGCTTTGGAGAAAATGATCGTCCACGAATCCGCATTCGGAATCATGTGCAGTCCGTAAATTCCCTTCGGCAAAGGCTGACCTTCGATCATGACCGGGTCGCTGACCTCGAAGGTTGTGTTTTCGTTTGCGCCCGCGCGCCACACCTCTCCCAAGGGCACGAGACCGCCCCAGATTTTGCGACCATTCACGAGCGGCCGATGATACGTGATCGTAATCTCGGTGACGCCGACGCGCTGCTTCACGACCGCAGCCTGACTACGGTCCGGCAGATTGAGATCGGTCTGGCCGTGGCCGGTTTGAACAAAGACGAGAAGAGCGGCGAGCGACGCCAAGGTGAGTTTGTTTTTCATGGTGGTGAGCGGACCCGTGCTAACTAATTGAAAGCAGACCGGAAGGCTAGAGCAAACCGCTGGACGGAATGATCGGTTCGCGGCAGGTTCGTTGCAGCTATGAAATCCTTGCGCTTCGCTCTCCTTGCTGCTCCTGCCCTGTTCTTCACCGCTTCGCCGCTCGTCGCTCAACACAAGCCCATCAGTCCGCAGGCGACAATTAATGAGACCATCAACGGTGATCAGATAACGATCGTTTATAGCCGGCCATACACGAAACACCCGGAGACGGGCGAAGTTCGCAAAATCTGGGGCGGGCTCGTGCCCTACAGCAAGGTTTGGCGAACCGGAGCGAACGAAGCGACGCTCTTCACGACCCAACAGCCGATCGACATTGGCGGCACCACGATTCCAGCGGGCACTTACTCGTTGTTCACGATCCCGGAAGAGAATGGCGGCAAGCTGATTATCAACAAAGAAACCGGGCAATGGGGAACGAAATACGACGAGAAGCAGGATCTCGCGCGCGTCGAAATGAAGAAGGCGCCGTTGGAAAAGCCGGTGGATCAATTCGCGATCGCGATCGACAAGGGCGACGGTGGTGGGGGCGTCTTGAAACTGATGTGGGAAGACGCACAGTATTCGGTCCCGTTCACGGTCAAAAAGTGATGCGCCCATCGGGTGGGGCGTCCGGGTATCACTGACGCCGCCGGCTCTACGCCTGCGGAGCGCACGCATTCTGCGTGCTGGCGAGGGCGTCCCGCACTCGCGAACTTTCTCTCCTGTTGCGAGTAGTATGCGAACGGGCAGAAGAAAAGTTCGTTTCGGCAGAATGCCGAAACCGCCATGCAGAATGCGTGCGCTCCCCAAAACATGACCGTCGTCGCGATCACCGAAAAACTTTTGCTCGACGCCGGAGGATGGGAAGCGCTGAAACCGGCGCGCGACCTGCACAAAAGTGGACGAGTCGCTGAGGCGCAATACCAGCCGCCGCTCCTGACTGGTCTCGTCCGCGCCGGGTTCAATCGAGATCCCGCGGGCTGTTTAAGCTTTTGTAAAGATTGCGGTCTTTTGAGATCGTGACGACATGCAGCTTGGCTGTGGCAATCAGATCCCGAATGAGCGGTTGCAGGGAACCATCCGCTGACTTCAGGGTTTTCTGAAAATCCGCGAGAGCCGCTGCCGGATAAACAGCTGCGACTGGTTCCAGGCGATCGTCGATTTGCGAAACGACGCCAGCTTCAGCCGTCACAAGGCCGCAAAGATATCGCAGGTGGTCAGCGGTCATAAACGGCATGTCAATCGCGAGCGCGAGAAGATGCGCGGTATCGGTGCGCGCAAGTGCGGCGGCAAGTCCGCTGAGAGGACCGCGTGACGGCGGCAGGTCGGGAACGAATTCGACGCCGGCTGGTCGCCACGGCGGATCTACGCGCGCGGAGAGCAGGAGTTTCCTCGGTCGCACTTCGCGGAGCTTCTCGAGCTGCCATTCCCAAAGCGGCTTATCGCGCCAGCTAAGCGTCGCTTTCTCTCGGCCCATGCGGCACG
This sequence comes from Chthoniobacterales bacterium, assembly GCA_038232335.1. GTDB lineage: Bacteria > Verrucomicrobiota > Verrucomicrobiia > Chthoniobacterales > UBA10450 > JACCXL01. The sequence goes on along the minus strand of JBBSIA010000012.1, from coordinate 63,011 downwards.
ACTCGCCACCGGCGAGTAGAACAGCAGTAACCGCCATTCAATGATTGGCTGCGGGAATCGCGACGCGCACCTCGCCGTCGCTTAGAATGCGCGCGCGCAAGCCGCCGTTTCCTCTGAGGAATTTCTCTGCGCCCGGTGCGAACGCGTGGTCCATCCAGTAACAGGGCCGGCATTCCTCCACCCCGCGGAAGCGGACGCCTTGCACCTCGAAATCGACTCCGATGAATTCGTTAAGATCAACCCCGCCCGTGATTACGTTGCGCCGTGCGGTCGCCGGCGATTTATCCTCCACATTCAACGCGCTGCAAAGAGCGTCGTAGATTTCAACCGCAAAGAAGGTGATTTGCCCTTTGTAAGAGTCGCGATAATCAAAAAAACGATCCCCGCGTATTCCGCGACCGGCGACACACGCGAAGGAGTCGACTTCCAAACTCGGGTGCTCGTCCGGCTCCTTCCCATAGTGCCCGAAGAAGTTGTGAGCAGGCGAAGTGTAGAGGTGCAAAATTTGCACGTGCCACATTATCACGCCGCCGAATTCGCGCGAGATAAGAACCGGGCCGTTCCAAATCTCAGGCAGCAGTTGGGCAGTCGGGATGCCTGGAAAAGTGCTTGTCCGCGCGAAACCGTTTCTATATCAACCAAAACAAAGTCGCGGTTGATTGCCTTGCAATGATCTCCTTCGAATCTGAAGGGGCGGGGCGCGAAGCCCGATTCCCGATTCACCTCCCAGACTGGATGAATCCGAAGAGCGCCGCATGACTTCAGCTTTTTGAAAATTTTTCTCATCTCTCATCCGAAGCACCGATTGGCCGCCATACTCATGGCGCTGGTTCTCAGTCCCATCGCGCTGCAACCGGCCTTTGGGCAAACTGCGGAATCGTCCGAAACCGCTCGGCTAGAGCGACTCGAACGCGCGGTGGAACAGCTTCAAAAGCGCAACGCAGAGCTCGAGCGCGAAGTCAGCGCTCTCAAAAAAGAGCCGGCGCGGACCGCATCAGCGGAGGCAAAGCCGAAGCCAGTCGCCGACAGCAAATCAGTCGTCGAGAAGACAACGGTGAAGGAGGAGAAGAAACCGGTTTACGCAATCGCGGCCGCCTCCGAGTTCAAGCTGACACTTGGCGGCTTTGTTCAGGCGCAATATGAAGTAGGCGACGTCTCGGCTTTTGAAGGACGTTTCGTCCGCGGCGCGGGAGCAAACAAAGACCGATTTCGTTTGCGTCGCGCGCGCATCAACGTCAGCGGCGATTATCACGAGCAATTCGATTTCAAGCTCGAAGGTGACTTCTCGCAGACTGACACCGGCATCACCGTGCGCGATGCAAACGGGAGAACGCTGGCGTCGAACTCCACGCGCACAAGCTTCGGTGCAACTGACCTTTTCATAAACTGGCACCGCCTGCCGGAGCTAAACATCAAGGCCGGGCAATACAAGGCGCCATTCGGGTTGGAACAGTTGACTTCCGACACGAAGCTTTTCACGATCGAGCGGAGTCAGGTGACGAGCGCACTCACCCCGGAGCGGCAGATCGGTGTGCAAATTTGGGGTAAGCCGTTGACCAATCTTTGGCCGGAGCAGAAGGAGTTGGTGACGTATTACGGCGGCGTTTTCAACGGCAATGGGCGTAACGTTTCGGTCAATGACAACAATGAATACATGTATGTCGGCCGACTCGAAGCGCAGACGCCAAAGGCGAAGTGGTTCAACCAGGAGGTCGGCATCAAACTGGGCGTGAACGGACTCTCCAGCCGCGACGATGCTGGCACAAATCTCTCGCCGGCTGGAAACCTGCGCGTGAACTCGGAAGGATCGTTAACGAGCTTTACGGCACCGGCCGCAGCTGAACGCGACGCCTATGGACTGGACTTCTCATTCCGTCTCGGACCGTTCGATCTTGTCGGCGAATACCTGAGCGAGCGGATCCATAAGCGCGGTCCGCGCGATCTTGCGCCGGACTTTAAAGGTTTCCGCGCCGACGGCTTTTACGTTCAAGGGAGCTACTTCATCATCCCGAAAACCCTGCAGCTGGTCGCGAAGTACGAGAGCTTCAATCCGGGCCAGGTCGCCAACGACGATGTTGATTCCATCACTGCCGGCATCAATTACTACATCAAAGGCGATGACATCAAGTTGCTGGCGAACTATATCCACAGCTGGTCCGAATTCCGCGAGAATAATCCCGCCTTGGGCCGCTCTGACTTCGATGAAGTCATGGTGCGTCTCCAGCTGATGTTCTGAACGTATATGAACCAAGAGGAAGTCATTATGAGCACACAAAATGCAGAAGCCGCAGTGAGAGAGCGCTACGCCGCGGGCGCGAAAGCGGCGGAAGCGAAACTTTGTTGTCCGGTCGATTACAATCCCGAGTATCTACGGGCGATCCCGCAGGAAGTCATCGATCGGGATTACGGCTGCGGCGACCCTAGCAAGTATCTGCGCGAAGGCGAGACGGTCCTCGACCTGGGAAGCGGGAGCGGCAAAATCTGTTTCATCGCGGCTCAGGTGGTTGGCGCGAAAGGGCGGGTCATCGGCATTGATATGACGGACGAGATGCTCGAAGTGGCGCGGACCAATGCTCCAGTCGTCGCGGAACGGATTGGTTACGCAAATGTCGAGTTCCGCAAAGGTCGCATCCAGGATCTCGCGCTCGATCTCGAAGAGCTCGACCAGGAACTCAAGGCGCGCCCGATCACGGACGCGGCCTCGTTTCTCCGGGCTGACGAGCTGGCGCAGGAGCTGCGCGTAAAACACCCGCTTGTTGCCAGTGATTCGATTGACGCTGTCGTCTCCAATTGCGTTTTGAATCTCGTGGAATCGAAATCGAAGCGGCAACTGTTCGAAGAAATTTTTCGCGTCCTCCGAAAGGGCGGCCGCGCCGTGATTTCCGATATCGTTTCCGATGAAGAAGTCCCAGAGCCTTTGCAAAACGATCCGGAATTGTGGAGCGGTTGCATCTCGGGCGCGCTGACTGAGGAAGGCTTTCTCCAGGCCTTCACCGACGCCGGATTCTATGGAATTCAAATTTTGAAACGCGACGAGCAACCATGGCAGACGGTCGAAGGAATCGAATTCCGCTCCGTCACGATCGAGGCGTTCAAGGGCAAACAAGGCCCCTGTTTCGAGCGCCACCAGGCAGTGGTCTATCGTGGGCCCTTCAAGGAAGTCCTCGATGACGACAATCATCCGATGGAGCGCGGAGTGCGCTATGCCGTTTGCGACAAGACTTACAATCTTTACCGCAAAGCTCCGTATTCAGCGTTCTTCGAATTCGTTGAGCCGTTGCAGGACACTCCGCTGGCAGAGGCGCAACCGTTTGATTGTTCGCATACGGCACGACGCCATCCGAAGGAGACGAAAGGCCAGGACTACAGAGCGACGACCGAAGCGAGCAGTTGCTGCGATGGCGGGAGCTGTTGCTGATGGCGCAAGATCCGAGCGAGAATCCCGCGCACGAACCGATGCGCGCGACGCGGCCCGAGCCGCCGCCAAACGTCGACGCGGATGTGGAGGTGGCGAGCACGCCCGTTCCGAAATGGGCGATCGGCGAGTTTTTCGGCACTTTTCTGCTCGTTTTTTTCGGATGCGGCAGTGTCTGCACCGCGGTCTTGACCGGCGCGCAGGTCGGCGTCTTCCAAATTGCGATCGTGTGGGGATTGGGAATCGCGACCGCGATTTACCTGACTGGCTCTCTGAGCAGCGCGCATTTGAATCCCGCGGTCACCATCGCCTCGGCGGTGTGGTCGCGTTTCCCGCGACGACTCGTGCTTCCATATATTGCGGTGCAACTGCTCGGCGCGTTCGCGGCCGCGGCGTTGCTTTACGCGATCTACAGTGGATCGCTGACGGCCTATGAGACGAAGCACAGGATCGTCCGCGGCGCCGCGGGCAGCGAAGCGAGCGCCATGATCTTCGGCGAATATTTTCCAAATCCCGGCGGCAAACCGCTCACGGAAGAACTGCGAGCGACGATGTCGCCGGGTGCGGCTTTCGGCGCGGAGGTCGCGGGCACGGCGATTCTTGTGCTCGTAATTTTTTGCGCGACCGACGAACGCAATGCGACCCGCCCGCAGTTGCTCACCGCTGCGACCATCGGGCTCACGATTACGTTGCTGGTTTCATTACTTGGCCCGCTCACGATGGCCTGCCTCAACCCGGCACGTGATCTGGGACCGCGCCTCTTCTCGGTCGCGGCCGGCTGGCGGACGATTCCCTTCCAAGTAAACGGCTTCGGCTGGCTGACCGTTTACATTGTGGCGCCGATTGTGGGCGGGTTGCTGGGCGGTGCGATTTACCGGGTCTTTTTCCGCACCGGTTATCGTGCTTTGGACTAACGAATGACGATTGTCGCACTGTTTCTCGCCACCTGTTTTCTCGCCTATTCGAACGGCGCGAACGACAACTTCAAAGGCGTCGCGTCGCTTTTTGGGTGCGGCGCCGCCAGTTACCGGACCGCGATTACGTGGGCGACGGTCACGACGTTTGCAGGTTCGATCTCATCGATCTTTCTGGCGCAGGCGCTCTTGAAGAAATTCTCCGGCAAGGGACTCGTGCCCGACGCCCTCGTGGGTTCGGAGCAGTTCCTGCTTGCGGTGGCAATCGGCGCGGCAGTCACGGTGATATTGGCCACGCTGCTGGGATTTCCGGTCTCGACCACTCATGGGATTACTGGAGCCATCGTCGGGTGTGGCCTGGTGGCGGTCGGAACCGGAGTGAATTTCTCCGCCCTCGGAAAAGGGTTCGTGCTTCCGCTTTTGCTGAGTCCGGTGCTTGCGATCGCGCTCGGCGCCCTGCTTTATCTGATTTTTCGAGGGCTTCGGATCGCTCTTGGAATCGAAAAAGAATGGTGCATTTGCGCTGGGTTCGAAGAGCGGGTGATTGCGATTCCACAGCCCGCATCCACGCTTTCCATGCGGAGCGCTCCACCTGCGATCACTCTCTCAGTCGACGAGCAGGAGAATTGCCGCGAACGCTATGCCGGCTCAATGTTTGGGGTTGGCTCGCAGCAGATCATGGATGGCGCGCATTTCTTGAGCGCAGGCGTGGTGAGCTTCGCGCGCGGGTTAAACGATACCCCGAAAATTGTCGCAATGCTGCTGCTGCTCAAAATGCTGGACATCCGCTGGGGGTTCCTTGCCGTCGCGGTAACAATGGCGATCGGCGGTTTGCTGAACGCCCGCAAAGTCGCGGAGACGATGAGTCACAAAATCACGGCGATGAATCACGGCCAGGGATTCTCGGCCAACCTGACGACGGGCATTCTCGTGATCCTGGCGAGCTTCTTTGGTTTGCCGGTTTCAACCACGCATGTCTCGGTCGGTTCTCTTTTCGGAATTGGCGTGGTCACGCGCCAGGCCCATCCCCGCGTTATGTTAGGCATTGTGCTTTCGTGGGTTATCACTCTCCCCTGCGCCGCGTTAATCGGAGCCGGCGCCTATACCATCCTTCGACACGTATGATTGTTGCCGCGCCACCGAATCGCTTCCGGCGAACGCTGGCCGATCATGGGCTTCCGTTGCGTCATGCAAAAACGGAGGTGCTCCAGATCAATGTCGGCAAGCTTTGCAATCTGACCTGCTTGCATTGCCACGTGAATGCCGGTCCGAAGCGCAAGGAGATCATGACGCGCGAGACGGTTGATCGCGTGCTTGCTTGGCTCGCGCACACGGAAATAGCGACGGTCGATCTCACCGGTGGCGCGCCGGAAATGCTGCCGGATTTTCGGTACTTCATCAGGCGGCTGAAGACGCTCACCCCGCCCCGACACATTATTGATCGGTGCAACCTAACGATCTTGCTCGAACCGGGATTCGAGGATTACGCGAGCTTTTTGGCGGAACACGAGATCGAGATTGTCGCATCGATGCCTTGCTACTCGCCGGAGAACGTCAACGCGCAACGCGGCGACGGAGTTTTCGATGGAAGCATCAAAGGTCTCCAGCTTTTGAACTCGTTAGGCTACGGCGTCGATCCGGCGCTGCCTTTGCACCTGGTTTACAATCCGAACGGCGCATTTCTGCCTGGCCCGCAGGCAGAGCTGGAAGCCGACTACAAACGCGAGCTGCACGAGCATTTCGGCATCGTGTTTAACAAGCTCTACACGATCACGAATCTGCCGATCGCGCGGTTCGCCTCCTATTTGAAGAACAACGGTAAGCTCGCCGAATACATGGCGCTGCTGAGCGATGCCTTCAATCCGCACACGGTGAATGGCTTGATGTGTCGCAATACCATCAACGTCAGCTGGACCGGCGAAATCTTCGATTGTGATTTCAATCAAATGCTGAAGCTGCATTGGTTGAATGGGAACGGACCGTTGCATCTCTGGGACCTTGATCCAGCCGCCGTCGAGGATCGCGAAATCCGGACCGGCGATCACTGTTTTGGCTGCACGGCCGGTGCCGGTTCGAGTTGCGGCGGCGCCCTGCTGTAAGCGTCCGCGAGTTCAGTTCCGCAGCACGCCCAGATTCGCCAGGGTACGGCGAACGTGCGCGCCGATCTCGTCACGCACGGACTGAAAATCATCCGGACCCAACTCCTTCGGATCACGAATCGTCCAATCCTGCCGCGCACGCGCGCGCACATTTGGGCAGTCGTCGCCGCAGCCCATCGTCGCGACGAAATCGTATTCGATCGACGGAATCTCTGACAGCGACTTGGATCGGTGCACGCTCAGGTCGTAGCCAAGCTCACTCATCGCCTCAATTGCCTTTGGGTTCACCACACCGGAAGGCCGCGAACCGGCACTGAACGCCTCGACGAAGTTGCCGCCGAGCATTCGCGCGAAAGCCTCGGCCATTTGACTGCGATTTGAATTTTCGATGCAGACGAAGAGCAGGCGCTTCGGGGTTTCCGGGGATGGGGAAGCCGCGGCCATTGACGAAATCAAGTTGCGCCGCGGCGGAGCGATCGGCAACCGCGGGATGCACGGAGCTTCCCATTTCTCTGGCGATCTCTACTCTCCGCATTATGAAAACAAAAGCGTTCACTCTGCTTTTGCTGATATTGTTCGGGCTCGCTGGTCGAGTGCGCTCGCAGGAAGCGACGCCTGCGTCCACCGCCGCTCCGGGGCCGTCGATTGCTGCCGGAACGGATTCCGCGACCGCCACGCGGGCCTGGTTAAACACCGTGCCTGCGGATAAGCGCGCAAAGTCCGACGCCTATTTTGAAGGCGGTTATTGGCTGATCCTGTGGAACTTTCTACTCAGCGCTGGAATCTCTCTCCTGCTTCTCGAAACGAAGTTTCCCGCACGCCTGCGCGATTGGGCGGAACGCACGAGTCGTTCCAAATCGCTTCAGGTCGTTCTCTACGCAATTCCATATCTGCTCGTGACGGCGCTCCTCGCGTTTCCACTGACCTGGTATCAAAACTTCCACCGCGAACACGCTTATGGGATGGCCACGCAATCATTCGGACCCTGGCTGAACGAGCAATTTATCGGGCTCGCGGTTTCGCTCATCGGAGTGACGATTCTGCTTCTCGCGCTCTACGCCTTTTTCCGGCGCGCTCCACGGACGTGGTGGCTCTGGGGAAGCGGCGTGACAATTATCTTCCTCATTGTCGACATTCTGATCGAACCGATTTTCATTGAGCCTCTCTTTAATAAATACAAGCCGCTGAGCGATCCGAAGATCACAGAACCAATCCTGGCAATGGCGCGAGCGAACCAGATTCCGGTGCACCAAGTCTTCGAAGTCGATGCGTCGCGACAAACGAAACGGGTGAGCGCGAACGTCGCCGGAATTTTCGGCACCGCGCGAATTGCTCTCAACGACAATCTGCTCCGCGAATGCACGCTCCCGGAGATTCGCTACGTGATGGCGCACGAGATGGGCCACTATGTGTTGAACCACGTCTATAAATTCGTCGTCGATTTTTCGCTTTTCGCTTTGATCTCGTTTGCGATCGCGCGGGTCGTCTTTGCGGCGGCGCTACGCCGCTGGGGAGAAAGGTGGCGAATCCGCGGAATCGCCGACCTCGCCGGCCTTCCTCTCCTCGCGTTGATCTTCACGACGATTTCTTTCCTGCTGACTCCGATCAGTAATACGGTCACGCGCACCGCTGAGATCGAGGCGGATGCGTTTGGGATCAACACCTCACGTGAAGCGGACGGGATGGCCAAAGTCTCGCTCAAGCTTGGCGCTTATCGAAAGCTCGATCCGACGCCGTGGGAGGAATGGATTTTCTATGATCACCCAAGCGGCCGCGCGCGCATTCGGATGGCCATGGATTGGAAGGCGGCCCACCTGCCGGTGGGCGATTCGACGGGAATCGCCGCCGCCACGCGTTAGCTTCAGCGAGCCGCAGCGAAGACCTTGCCCGCCGCGAGGCCGGCGGCTAACTGCAAAGTCACTTAGTTGGCTTGCTTCTCCTGGCCGTCAGCGGCGACACTGCTATCGAGATCGAATAAGAGGACGCGTAAGGCGCTACCTGCTACAGGCCGATTTGGCTCCACTGACCATTCTGACTGCACATGAAAGCGAGTGTCACAGAACTTCCCTTTAATAGTTTTCTCGGCATTGAGGAGGCTACTGATCCGTCACAGTTACTTCGGATTCCTGCCGGCGCGCAGTACCTTAATCATATTGGAACAGTGCACGCCAGCGTCCAGCTTGCACTCGCAGAAGCCTCCAGCGGCGAGTTTTTGTTGCGTGTGTTAGGCTCGACGGAGGAGGTTGTGCCCGTCGTTCGTCGTCTCGAAGCCAAGTTCCGCAAACCTGCTAACGGAGCTCTTACTTCTACAGCAACGATCACGGAAGAAGCGCTCCTTCAGTTTCGGTCCGATTTCACAAGGAAGGGCCGTGGCCTCGTCTCAGTCAGTGTGCAGTTGAAAGATGACTCCGGCGCGCACACACTGTCGGCCACTGTTGAATGGTTCATTCAACGACTAGCGACCGATGGCGGGACGGCCTAACGGTGCGACTCATCTCCTCCTACTTTCCTGATTCAACTTCTCGGAATCTTCGGAACCACACCTCGTCCCCGTCAAAGTTGATTTTGAGGGAGTCGGACAGATTTCCTCAGGTGGCGTTCGAACACGCAAACCTCTCCGACGCCTAACGACTGGAGCATGTCCGCGAATCGATCGTAGTTCTCGCCGAGCTGTACATGCGAGTGCGCGTCGGACGCGGTGGTGAATGGTATCCCCTTCTCTCGGGCGAGCCGGATGATCTCTTGCGAAGGGTAGATTTCGCTGACCGGCTTTCGCCAGCCCGCGGTTGAAAGCTCGATCGTAAGATGATGGGATGCGATGGACTCCAGCGTCCCGCCAATCAAATCGGCAATTGGGGAGTCAGGACGATGACCGTGGATTTTGATGAGATCAAGGTGCGACAGACAGTCGATCAAGCCGCACGCCGCGATCTCGCGAACGCGCCGAAAGTAGTTGGCGTAAACCTGGTCGATGTCGCGTCCCACGAACTGCTGCACTCCCTCCGGCACGCTGTCGAACATCTGGTCGTCTTGGTCGAGAAAGTGAACTGAGCCGAGGACGAAATCGAGCCGATCCCAATTTGCCTCGACCCATTTGCGCCCCGCGGCCGAATGCAGCGGATCGTTATCCAGTTCCAAACCAGCACGAATGCGGATGTCGGGGTTAGCTTCGCGGAGCCGATCAAGTTCGTCGAAATCGACCCCGACGTGATAGCGGTCGTGATCGGTAAAAGCGATGTCGGTCAGTCCACGGGCGCGCGCCGAATCCACCCAGGGCTGCAGCAGTGTCTGCGAGTATCGCTGCACTCGATGGCCTTGCGGATGCGTGTGGTAATCGGAGAAAATGCGCATGGAAGCGGTGGAGCGGTGGAGCGGCGGAGCGGCGAGTGTTGGAGTGTTGGAGTGTTGGAGTGTTGGAGTGTTGGAGTGTTGGAGTGTTGGAGTGTTGGAGTGTTGGAGTGTTGGAGTGTTCACTACCCCACTACTCCATTACTCCAGTTCTCCGTTACTGCCGCCCTTACGGCGCGGTTAGAAATTTCTGCCGGATCCGAAGCTCCGGATAATTCGGGAAGAACACTTCGGCTACGAACACTTTGTTCGGCGTCAGATCGCGCGTCGCGATGCTTTCGTTATATTCCACGTGCTCGAGCGGATTGATCAGAACGGTTCCCAACTTCTCGGCGAACGCATGGTTGTCCGACCATTTTGTGAGAATGGCATCGCTGGCATCGCGCAGGTAAATCTCAATCCGCTGGTCGGTGGGGAAATCGAGCGTGATCGGGCGCTTAGAATTGTTGGTCAAGGTCACTCCAACCTGGAGTTGACGGACTTCCGAGAGCCGTACCGGCTGCGGTGACAATTGCAGGCTCAGGAGAAGCCCACGCAGCCGCGCATCCTTATAGGCCGGCATAGAGGGGCCGGAGTGGAATGGGTGCAGGGCGCGATTGAGCCAACTCCGCTTCTCGGCTCCCGGTGACACTGCTGGGTCCTGTGCAAACGACGATAAAGACGCGCAAAGGAGCAAGAAGAGCGCTGCGGCGGTGCGCCTCATGAGCGGGTTAATCACCAGACGTTGCAAATTGTGTCAAACCATTTATCAATCGCGCATGCGAACCGTGGCTGCGATTCTATGCGTCGCGGTTTTCGCGGCTCCGGCGGCCTTCGCGGAAAAACGGCATTGCACATTCCGTTTGCACGTGGAGGGAAACGCGAATGACGGCTCCGTGTTCTCGACGCAGCTAAAATCGCAATACACCGGCAAAGAGGTCGTGATCGAAAAGGTGGCGACGATCTCCGAGAGAGACGTGGCGGCGTTCTACCCGTATCGGGCGACCGACGGAACTTTCGGCGCACTTTTTCAACTCGATGATCATGGCAGGCTCGCGCTCGATACCTTGAGCATCGATAAGCGCGGCACGCATCTGTTTGTATTTGTGAATGGGAGACCACTGACCGAATTGCAGATCGACCGGCGCGTGTCTGATGGAAAGATCTACATCGCATCGGGCCTGACGGCCGCGGACGTTGAAGCGATGAAAAAGGACTGGCGCGTAATCGGCCAACGCAAGAAGTAAGCGATGTTTCCACGAATGGTGGCGGTGGGCCTCGCGTTCGGCTGGCTTGCCGCGGTCGTCGCAAAAGGCGAATCGACGCAGTTAAATCTCGCGCTACCGACTGACAACGACGCGATCTTTCACGGGGGCGGGGCGACGTTCTACCAGTACATCGAACGCGATTACAAGGGCGCAAAATCGACGCCGTGGCAAGGCGGCCGATACGGTTTCGTGCGAAATCCCACGGAGACTTCGGCGGGCGTTGTTTACACGCGCTTTCACGAAGGCATCGATATCCGGTGTCTTCACCGCGACCCGCGTGGCGAGCCACTCGACGAAGTTCGTGCGATCGCGTCCGGGAAAGTCGTTTACACGAACGTGGTGCCGGTCTGGTCAAACTACGGTAACTACATTGTGATCGAGCACGACTGGGGCGGATCGCGTTACTACAGCGTGTACGGTCATCTGAGCTCGCTCGCGGTAAACGTCGGTCAGGCGGTGCTGCGTGAACAACGGATCGCGGTGATGGGCTACACCGGGCAGGGATTAAATCAGGCACGTGCCCACTTACACCTGGAACTCAACCTAATGTTCAATCGGCGATTCGAGACCTGGTACGACAGTTTTAACAAAGCCGATCCGAATCATCACGGGATTTTTAATGGGATAAATCTCGCCGGTCTCGATATTGCGCGGCTCTACCTCGCCCTCGAGAAAAAACCCTCGCTGACAATTCCTCAATTTCTCGCACGAGAGGAAACTTTCTATAGAGTGATTGTGCCGCCCTCCGACCATTTCGATCTGGTAAAGTTTTATCCATGGATGGTCAGTGCCACGGAAAGACAAACAAATCCGGCGTCGTGGGAAGTTTCGTTCAACGCCGCCGGCGTACCGCTGAGAATCGCGGCAGTTACAAAAGCGGTGCGCTCGCCGGAGTTATCGTACGTGAAGAAGAGTTCGATCGATTACACATATCTCACACGCGGGATCGTCGGCGGACGAGGCGCAACTGCATTCCTAACCGATCAAGGCAAACGGCAGATGCTGTTGCTGGTGTTTCCAGACTGACGGCGTAGCGACGTCATGAACAGGTGCTATCGAAGGGGGTTCCGTTTTACGTGAATGCCGGACGAGTTTTGTGTCCTAACGTTCGTTTCTAGCCGGAGTTCCCTCTGAGGAACACAGCCGTCTCGACGGTGGGCGCGTTGGACAGGCGAGACGCCTGTGTTCCGCATGCGCATTAGCACGAGGTGGGGACGCGCTGTGCAAGGGCAACGGCATGCGGGATTGCGCCTGCCACAAAGCCCAGGCATTCAACCGCACCCGACGGTTTGCCGGGAAGCGCGATTACGAGAGCGGTACCGACAATGGCAGCGAGATTCCTGGAGAGGATGGCGTTCGGCGTAAGCTTCATTGATTCACTCCGCATGACCTCTCCGAAACCGGGAAGTTCCACGCGCATAATGCCGCGAATTGCCTCCGGTGTGACGTCGCGAACGGCGACCCCGGTGCCGCCGGTCGTCAGAATCAGCCCACACCCTTGTTGTGCGAACGAGCGGAGCGTCTCCTGAATTCGCTCGATCTCATCTGGCACGATGGCCTCTGCGGCGACGCGCCAGCCTCTCTTCTCGGTCTCCGCGTAAAGAGCCGGCCCGCCGAGATCTTCGTATTCTCCCGACATCGCGCGGTCGGAAATTGTGACAATGCCAACGGTCATTTGCGCGTTCATAAGAGTCTGGACCTTTGCGTAGTCGGGGCAGAGAGCTACAATTCCGAGGCGCACCCCCATCATGCAACGGGATCCCTCGACTGGCGCTCGGGATGACGGTGAACGACGCCTAAATGATGGACTTTCAAAGAGCGCGCTTCGTCTTCTTGAGCAACCGGATCTCTGAAATTTCCATCTCTTTGTCCACCGCTTTGCACATATCGTAGATGGTTAGCAGGGCAACGGAGACTCCGGTGAGCGCTTCCATCTCGACGCCGGTTTGCGCGGCTGTTCGCGCCGTGCATTCCACATTCACCGCGCCGTCACCGCTGGCGATTTCGAGGTCCACGTTCGTTAAGGCAAGTGTGTGACACAGCGGAATGAGTTGTGCAGTTTGTTTGGCAGCTTGAACCCCGGCGATTCGCGCAGTCACAAAAACGTTTCCCTTCGCAATGCGGTTCGTCGAAATGAGATCGAGTGTGGCTGTTTGCATCCGAATGCTTCCGGCCGCGATGGCTTCGCGCACGCTCACCGGTTTGGATGAGACATCCACCATCCGGGCTCTGCCTTCCGCATCGACGTGCGAGAATTGAGTCACTGCTCAACCACCAATGGCGACCATTTTCCGGCCCGGCTGATACGTGGTCCGGAAGTCGTGTTGCTGGGGTTTGCGCTCAACAACGTCCAATATGAAGCGCTCGAGCTCAGCGTCACTGGCGCCCGCACGCATGACGCTCTTGATGTCGAATTCAAGGTAACTGCCAAGGCACGGGCGCAATTTGCCGTCGCAAGTGAGGCGCAATTTGTTGCAGCTTTCGCAGAAGTGCAGATTCGTCATCGCGCCGATAAAGCCAAGGCGCTGCCCGCGGCCGGCTACTTGATAGTAAAGAGCCGGACCGTTCGTCCGGAATTCCGGCGAAGGGATCAGACTGCCGAATTGCCGTTCCAGAGTCCTTTTCGCCTCTGCAATCGGAAGGAAATTGCTCTCGTGCAGAACGTCAGTGGTCGTCACCGGCATGAGTTCGATGAAGCGCAAAAGCAAACCGCGCTCGCTGGCGAAATCCGCCAGATCCACCAGCTTTTGTTCGCTCCGGCCACGGATCAGCACGCAGTTGAGTTTGATTTGTTCGAAGCCCGAAGCGATCGCGGCATCGATTCCTTCGAGCACCTGCGGGAGCATGTCTCGACCGGTGACCTCCGCGTACTCGGCACGGTCGAGCGTATCGAGCGAAATATTCACGGATCGCACGCCGGCCGAACGCAACCCGCCCGCCATGGTCAAGCCGGGCGCGGCTTCGCGTGCCAGCAAGGTCGCGTTTGTCGAAATTCCGATGTCGTCGATCTCTGGAATCTCGCTCAGCGTCGCGATAAACGGCACGACATCGCGGCGTGTCAGCGGTTCCCCGCCCGTGACGCGCACCTTCGACACACCCAAACCGGCCGCGATGCGAATGATCCGCAGCGTTTCCTCATAACTGAGGACTTCCGCGCGCGGCAGCCATTCCTGCAACTCACGCGGCATGCAGTAGGTGCAACGCTCGTTGCACCGATCCGTAATCGAGACCCGCAGATACGAGATGCGATGACCAAAGCGATCCTCCATGCGACGCCAGATTACGGGCATGAAAGACACGAAGCAAGAGGCGGGATGGTGCTTGGCGTTTTCCGTCATGGGAGTGCTGCGAAATTCGAGGACCGGAGTCTTGGCGTACCGACTGCGTTCGCAGCTTCAGCGTAAAATCATGGGAGCTCTCGACTGGCGCTTGAGATGATATTGCTTGCGACGCGCGAATTTGACGAACGGCTCCAGCTTGTTAGTTTCGGGATATGATGGGTCGTCTTTTTTTCCGGGCGCTCCTCACCTGCTTCGCTGGTGGCGCGCTGTTCCTCGCGAGCTGCTCGACCACGGGAACGCGCATTTCCGGGCATCCCGAACTCTATCAACGCCTTTCCCCCACCGACCAGACGCTAGTCAGCCAAGGCCGGATTCGCGAGGGCATGTCGGAAAACGCGGTCTGGCTCGCCTGGGGAGCGCCGGATCAACGCTTCGCCGGCCGGTCACGTGGCCAATCCGCTCAGACTTGGCTTTATACTTCAAGCTATGATCCTTATCCCCGCTACGGCGGATTTGGCGGCTACGGCTACGGCGGATTCGGTGGCTACGGATATGGCGGCTTTGGGGGTTACGGAGGCGGATATTACCGTCGCCATGGCCGCATCCGTTACCGCAGCTTCGGTTTCTACGACCCGTTTTATGATCCCTTCTACTATTCGGTTTTTGATCGTCGCGAATTTTACCCTTACAAAACCGTTTCTTTCCAAGGCGGACGTGTGATTGGCTATCAATTCCTCGCGCCGCCGCGCTACTAACAGCGCGCTGAACATCCTGCCGTTCTGCGCGTGAGCTTGGGCGGCGAGTAATGGCCTACGCGTCTTTCCGTGAATTCGTCGCCGCACTGGAGCGTGCGGGTGAACTGACCCGAGTCCCCGATTCGGTCGATACAGACCTGCTCGTTTCCGAATGGGCTGATCGGGAGATGAAATCGGCTAGTGGCGGGAAGGCTCTCCTTTTCGAGAAGCCGGCGGTCTGCGGTAAGATCTCCCCATTCCCGCTCGCCATCAACACCATGGGCTCGCGCCGGCGGATGGCGCTCGCGCTCAAGGTCTCGAGCATCGACGACATCGCGCAGGAAATTCAGTTGATCCTGAAGGCCAAGCCGCCCACCGATTTGCGCGAAGGGTGGAGCCTTCTGAAGCAGGGAATCCATCTTCTACATGCGCGGCCCAAACATGTGAAGGAAGGCGCTTGTCAGGAAATTGTGCATCGGTTCGACGATGGCGTCCCGGGCGTTTCACTCCACGATTTGCCGATTCTGAAGTGCTGGCCAAAAGACGGCGGCCGTTTCATCACGCTCCCGAACGTGCACACACGCGACCCCGATACCGGCGCGCGCAATCTCGGAATGTACCGTATGCAGATTTACGACGAGCGCACGACAGGTATGCACTGGCAGGTGCACAAAGTCGGCGCGCGTCACGGCAAGCGCTACTATGAACGAGGCGAGCGGATGCCGGTCGCGGTCTGCCTGGGTGGCGATCCTGCGTACACATTTTCTTCGACTGCACCGCTCCCGGATGGGCTCGACGAGATCTTGTTCGCGGGTTTTCTCCGCCGAAAATCAGTGGAACTCGTGCCCTGTAAGACGATTGAACTCGAAGTGCCCTGCGACGTTGATTTCGTGCTCGAAGGCTACGTTCAACCCGGGGAGACGCGGCCCGAAGGCCCGTTCGGCGACCACACGGGCTTCTACACTGCGGTCGAGGATTATCCGGTTTTCCATCTGACCGCGATTACTCACCGGCGTGACGCGATCTACCCGACGACGATCGTCGGGGTTCCGCCGATGGAGGACTACTATCTCGGAGAAGCGAGCGTGCGAATCTTTCTGCCGGTCTTCAAGATGAACTTCCCGGAGATGGTCGATATGGCGTTACCCGCCGAGGGAGTTTTCCATAACCTCGTGTTTGTGAGCATTCGAAAGCAATTCCCCTATCAAGCATTCAAGGTGATGCACGGTCTTTGGGGCATGGGTCAGATGATGTTCAGCAAATACATCATCGTGGTGGACGAAGACTGCGATGTGCACAACACCAGTGAGGTCCTCTTTCGGCTTTGCGCGAACACGGATCCGCAGCGCGACAGCACGATCATTCGAAACCCCAGCGACTCACTCGATCACGCGCCGACCACACAAAATGTCGGTTCGCACATGGGCTTTGATGCGACCCGGAAATTACCGGGAGAAAATTATCATCGCAGATGGCCCGAGCTCGTGAAGATGGACGAGAAGGCCCAGCGACTTGTCGATGCGCTGCAAAAGAAAACGGGTTGATCCGGCGAACGGACCAACCCGTTTGAAACCGTGACTGCTCTTAGGGCCGGCGGAAGACGCGATTGACGTCGACGTCGCGCACGAGGCCACCCGGCGGAACTCCGCGCACATCATAAACGCGGCCGGTATAGGGGCTCTTCACGAGGCCCTGTCCCTCCCAGCGGCCGATCGGGTAACCGCCATTCGGGACTGGGCCGTAACGCGTCGCTTGATCTTCCTCGACCGCGGCGCCGATCAGCGCGCCCGTTCCGGCTCCGATCGCCGCACCGATGGCCGCGCCACGAACGTGCCCAGTCGCCGCACCGCCCACGATTGCACCGGTGGCGGCGCCAATTCCGGCACCCTGGCCGACCGGCGTCTCACAAGAACTCAAAGCGAAGGAACCAACCACCAACGCCGAGACAGCTGCTAAACAATTCTTTTTCATCATGATATGTAGTTTGATTTGAACGAAAGCTTAAGACGAGCCACCTCGCCGTCGAATTCAGCCAAACTTCAGAAACTGCGCGGCCACCCGGCTCAATTTCTGTAACTTGTTAAGACGATAATCAGTGTCGAAGACACGAAAATTGTCACGCTCCATGCGCCGCAGCAGCGCAGAATAAACCGACCGCATGATTTCCGCCGCAATCATCGCGCGCCGATCCTCACGCGGAAGCGCCGCGGATGCCTTAGCGAAGAATTGCCATGCACGGGCTGCTTCAAATCGCATCAAACGAATAAAGCGATCATCATAAGTCTGGCGCTCCAGATCCGTTTCGCTGTAGTCGAAACGCGCCAGGTCTTCGCGCGGGAGGTATGTCCGGCCGTTGCTGAGATCTTTGCCAACATCTCGGATGATGTTCGTGACCTGCAAGGCGAGCCCGAGTTCGACCGCGTATTCCCGGCACTTGGGGTTGCGGTAACCGAAAATTTCGATGCTGACTAAACCCACGGCGCTCGCGACCCGATAACAATAAACGCGGAGATCCTCCCAAGTCGCATAACGGGAAACGCCCAAATCCATTTCAACTCCCGAGATGATCTCTTCGAGCATGGGCGGGGTCAGGGCGTGGTCGCTCATCACCTTGCGGAGATCACCCGCGAGTGCTGGTTCGTTCGGCGCGGGACCCTGCAGCCAGGCTCGCCAGTGTTGCAACTGCCGCCCTTTCTCCTCCACACTGAGATCGTTTTCATCGGCAATGTCATCAATCACGCGGCAAAAGGCGTAGAAGACAGTGATATCGTGCCGCCGTTTCCGGCCTAACGAAATGAAAGCAAGCGCGAGGTTCGAATTGCTGCGGTGCGTAATCCTGGCGGCGTTCACACGAAGTAACCGTCAATATTGAATCCATCTCTCCTGCGTCACGTGACCGGTTTCGCACTGGCGGAAGAGAGAAACCCAGGAGGCAAGCAGCCAGCCGGTCAGCAGCCCGCGTAAACAGACATAGAGCAGTTTCCAGCTGATCAGTGCGGCGACCCGGTCCGCGACCGCGGCGCGAATAATCGCATCGCAGGCCATCAGCGCCCAGAAGTGAAGCGCACAAATCAGGAGGAACCACCCGAAGCGCCCGCCATTGCGTCGGAGGAATTCGCGGTGCGCGCCCACTGCGGCGCGCAGGCTTTCATTGTGGAGCGTGAGTGAAATCTGCACCGAGCTGAATAAGATGATCAATCCGCTCATGACGGCGCGCTCGAGCGGCAGATAATCCAGCACGTTCGGCACGTATCGAAAGTAAGCGAGCAGCAGCGGCGCGCGCACCAGGCACGTGCTGATCAAGGCGACGACGCCGGCCCATTTCAGGACATAGCTGAAACGCCGCACCGCGAAGTGAAAGAGACCGTCTTCCGTAAAACTGAGACCTTTCACCCAGGCAAGGCAAACCGTGATGAGATAAACTTGGATGTAAACGCCGAAGAGATATTCGAAAATTGAAGCGACCGCGTCCACGGTCGCCGACATCTGCAGCAACCCCGCGGCGGAGAGCGTTCCACCCCATTCCGGCAGCCGCCAAAACACGACCGGTTTCAAAAGCGAAGCGAACGCGCTCAGCAGAACCGCGAGGTAGATCAGGTAACTCCAGAGCCGATAGCGCTTCCGCAATGCCCGCAGGAGATCGCCATGCAATCCCTTCCAATTCACGATCAGCAGAATCGCCGCCACAACCGAGAGCGGATAGGTCGCGGTCGCGTTATCGAATAATCCCGCGACTGCTTCGAGCGCGGGCAAGGGAGTCTCGCGCCAGACATCACCCAGCCGCGGCCACTCCCACGTCGAGATCGACTGAAATTGTGTGAAGTCGAGGTCCGCGGCAAGTTGCAGCGGCGTGAAGGTCAGGAATTGAAAAATAAAGTAGGCGAAGCCGAGGAGCACGAAGGTGAGCCAGACGCGCTTGAACCGCAGAATGCAGCGCAGTCCATCGCGGAGCGCGAGCCGGACCGGATTCGAGAGCATCACGATCGCATATCCGCTGCAAAGCCCAATCAGCGGATACACTCGCGACGCCGTCGAGAGCATACCGGCACTCAGCCTAACGAATTAAACCCCAGTGCCGTGTGAATGGCCAATAGACGAAGAGTCCGCGCCCGACCAGGTTTTCCTCCGGCACCGGTCCCCACCAGCGACTGTCGTAGCTATTGTAGCTGTTGTCGCCCATCGCGAAAAAATCGTGCTCGGGCACCTGGTAAGTCTTGTCCGGTTCGTCCAGATAATCACGTCCGGGAGCATAACCGCGGTAAGGAGATTTCGCCGCCATCACCCTGCGGAACCCGAAACCGTCGGCCATCTCGCCATTGATGTAGAGCCGGGGCGAATCGATCCGCAGCGTGTCGCCGGGGGTTCCGGCGAGACGTTTGATAAAGAACGGCGCGCCCGTCTCCGGATCTTCACGAATCCCGAAGATGTGGTCGGTCCGGAAGACGAAAACGTCCCCGCGATGTGGCTTCACAAAATTATAGCTGAACTTATCGACGAAAACCTGATCGCCCGTGTCCACAGCGCCGCGCGCAATGATGTCGCCACGCTGGTAGTGATTACCGGGTAGAACTTTGAAATCCTGCCGGAGCGTATCGGGCGACGCATAAACGAGGAAGTTTTGATTCTCGCAGATGATGCGCGAGAACGTGAAAAAGAATGCGAACTTCTTCGGCACGATTTGTTCGATCTGATCGTCCTGCGCAGAGACGACATTGATGTAGTTGCGGCCGAGCATAAAAAACTCGCCAATTTGTTGGATGAAGTTCGGCGGCGTGGCGGCCGTCGGATGACCAATGATCCCATTCAGCGTCGGCTGCATCGAGCCAGTGGGAATTTTGAATGGCTGGAGGAAGTACGAACGGATCCCAATCGCCACCACAATCGCTACGAGAATTACTTCACAATTCTCCCGCCAATGCGATTCCCACGTCACTGGGGTGAGCTTGTGCAGTTTTCCGTCGAGTGCAGACGCTTCCGATTGAATGCCGTCGTGATCCCGCGCGTTCAGTGCAGATCGCAGAGCCGTCGTCGCGGACGCGATCTCTTCCCGCGCTTCGGGTGCGAGGACGTCATTTTTGTAGCGCAGATATTTCTCCGCATGCCGGAGAAGCAGCTTGCTGTGTTTAACGTGACGAGGAGTAAACATCGGGCGGAAGGTTACCGAATCAGTTGGCGTTTGCCACTGCGAGAACGTCTGTCATGTCGAGCACAGTCGAGACATCCCGGTCTCTTGTACGCTCCGGGTAACGCATCGGGATGTCTCGACTCTGCTCGACATGACCGTGGAGCTAACGCCTTCAGCTTCGATTAACGCTCCCTCTGTCACTCCGAGCGAAGTCGAGGCCGTAACATAGGCAGCCGGGGAGGCCGGGCTTTCCGTCGCTCCTGCTGTCATTTCGAGCGAAGTCGAGGCCGTAACGTAGGCACCCGGGAAGGCCGGCCTTCCATTTCGTCGCACTACCGAGCGTGAACGCCACGGGTACGCTCGGCTTCGCCCGAACGCTGCCGGTAACACATCGGGATGTCTCGACTGCGCTCGACATGACAGGATCACTGAGATTTCAGCACCTCGATGAACGCTTCCTGGGGAATGTTGATCTTCCCGATGCTCTTCATGCGCTTTTTACCTTCTTTTTGTTTCTCGAGCAACTTGCGCTTCCGCGTGATGTCGCCGCCGTAGCATTTCGCGGTCACATTCTTGCGCAGCGCCGACACGCTTTCGCGCGCGATAATTTTTCCCCCGATCGCTGCCTGAATCGCGACCTGATACAATTGCTGCGGGATTACTTCCTTGAGCTTGGCCGCAAGCTGTCGGCCACGCGCGTCTGCGCGATCCCGGTGCACGATCATCGAGAAGGCATCGACTGGTTCGCCGTTCACAAGCAAATCGAGCTTCACCAGCTTGGCCGCGCGGTAACCGGCATGCTCGTAATCCATCGAACCGTAGCCGCGGGTGATGCTTTTAATTTTGTCGTTAAAATCGACCAGGATTTCGTTCAGCGGCAGCTCGCAATGCAGCATCACGCGGCGGGTATCGAGTGACTCGGTATGATCCATCGTCCCGCGCTTTTCCAAGATCAGCTGGAGAATGTCGCCGATGCTCTCGTTAGGGCAAAGAACGTACGCTTTCACGATCGGTTCGCGGATTTCTTCGATCACGCTCGGGTCGGGCAGGTGCGCGGGATTATCGACGAGCACCGTTTCATCGCGGGTCGTCAGGACTTCGTAAATCACGCTCGGCGAGGTCGCGATGATATCCATGTCGTACTCGCGTCGGAGCCGTTCCTGGATGATTTCCATGTGGAGTAAACCGAGAAAGCCGCAGCGAAAACCGAAGCCGAGCGCGACAGAACTTTCCGGCTGATAGACAAAAGCGGAGTCGTTTAGCCGCAGCTTGCCAATCGCGGTTTTGAGATGCTCGAAATTGGCGGTATTGATGGGATAGATACCGCTGAAAACCATCGGGTGGATTTCCTGGAAACCCGGCAGCGGCTCCCTCGCCGGATTCTGCAAATCGGTGATCGTGTCCCCGATTTTGATGTCGGCCGTGGTCTTGATGTTGGCGATGAAATAACCGACATCGCCGGCGTTCAGCTTCGGCTGCGCAAACATTTTCGGAGTAAAGACTCCGACTTCCTTGAGCTCGTAGCGGCCGGTGTTATTCATCAACTTCACGGCGGAATCAGCTTTCATGCTCCCCGAAAATAAGCGGACGTAAGCGACCACTCCGCGGTAAATATCAAAAACCGAGTCGAAGACCAAGCCGCGCAAAATTTCATCCGCCGGTTCCGCGGGCGCCGGGATCCGATGCACGACCGCTTCGAGAATTTCCTCAATTCCGATGCCCATTTTCGCGCTGCATTCGAGGGCTTCCTCGGCGGGAATTTGCAGAATTTCTTCGAGCTGCCGATGCACGGCCGGAAGATCGGCATTCGGCAGATCGATTTTATTGATTACGGGCACGATCGTGAGCCCTTGTTTGTGCGCGAGATGGATGTTGGCGACCGTCTGCGCTTCCACGCCTTGCGCGGCATCGACAATCAAGAGCGCACCTTCGCACGCTGCCAGCGAGCGCGACACTTCGTAGGCAAAGTCCACATGCCCCGGCGTGTCGAGCAGGTTCAACCGGTAGATATCGCCCGCTTTACTCGTGTAACGCATTGTAACCGGGTGCGCCTTGATCGTGATTCCGCGTTCGCGTTCAAGGTCCATCGAGTCGAGTAATTGATCCTGCCGATCGCGTTCCTGAATCGTGCCGGTGCGCTCGAGCAAACGGTCCGATAAGGTAGTCTTACCATGGTCGATATGCGCGATGATGCAGAAATTCCGAGTGCGCTTGATCGACATGAAGCGCCACTATGCGGGCGGCGCTCGGATGGGTCAACGACCCGCGGCGCGGTGAGGAGCAGCGCCGAAGCTGCTGCTTTCGCACCAGATTGAGCCCGATTCGTGCATCACGTCGGGCTCTGCCACGGGATGTCTCGACTTCGCTCGACATGACCGGTTGCAAAACGCTAACGTTTGAACGTGGCGAAATTAGACGCCAATGGGATCGGCCAGTCGCATCAATGACGTGCACTACGAAATGAAAGAAGCTAGCAATCTCGATCCATCGCCGGAGCCACAAGCTGTGGAAGCGAAGTCTGCCGGCGGGAGCACGCGTCCGGTGGACTTCACGAACGCGTCGCCATTTCCGAACCGCAAAAAGGCGGAGGATCCGACGCGGAGATTTGTATTTGCTGCTGCCGCCGTTGCGCTGCTGGCGTTCGCCGTCAGCATGACAGCCGTGCTGCTGATGCAGGCGCCGGCACGGTAGCTTTTGGCGGCCGGTGACAGCATTCATCCGCTCAGAGAGCGGACGCTACATCGCTCTTTCCGATCGTCGTTCGCGCCATTTAATTTGTCAGTTTCGTCCCCACATGGGCATATCTCTGGCTTTTCGATTACAAAGATCGGAAAAGATGGGACGTGATTTGTCGAGGCAAGGATGAGAGATGCTTCCGCTTCGCAAAACGATGAAAGAAAACAAACGACTCATTCTTTGGGACATCGACGCGACACTGATCACGACGGGCGGCGCGGGAGACCAGGCGCTCACGCGCGTGATCGAGAAGCGCTTCGCCGTCCGTGATAACTTGCACGACATTGAGATCGCAGGCCGCACCGATACCGGAATCATCACGAGGATCCTGCAAAAGTACGGCGCGCCGCGGCCCGAGGAACAGGTCGCAGGATTTCTTGATGAATACGTTGCACTGCTCGGCGAATTGCTTCCGCAGCTGCAAGGTCACGTCATGCCCGGAGTCGAAGAGCTTCTCCGGCGCACGCAGCGGAATCCAAACCACGTGATCGCGCTCCTCACGGGCAATGTCCGGCGCGGCGCGGAACTGAAGTTGCGGCGTTACGGCCTCTGGGATTATTTCGAGTTCGGCGCTTTTGCGGACGACCATCACGATCGCAACGAGCTCGGCGCCTTTGCCCATCGCCGCGCAACGGAAAAGCACGGGATCGAGTTTGTCGCAGCGCAGATTGACGTCATTGGCGACACCGGGCACGACATCGCCTGCGGGAAAGCCTTCGGTGCACGGACGATCGCCGTCGCCACCGGCTCTTGGACGCGCGCACGATTGGCCGGGCATGCTCCTGATTTTTTGTTCGACGATCTGTCGGATGTGGACGGTGTCACCGCGAAGCTCGGCTGGTGAGGATTGACGACGGGCGCACGGATGAGATGGTGCACTAAATCACGAATCGATATGGAGACCACCCAACGCCCGAATGTCCTTCCACTGGAAGGCGAAATTGATCTTCACGTCTCCCCGCGCATCGCGGCATCGCTTGGTGCAATGGTCGATGAAAAGCCGAAAAAGCTGGTCGTCGATCTGTCGAACGTCAGCTACATCGACAGCTCCGGCCTGGCGGCTTTGATCGAAGGAATGCAGAAGGTAGAAGCGTACGGCGGCGAATTTTTCCTCGCGGGCCTGCAGGAAAACGTGCGCCCAATCTTCGAAATCGCGCGTCTCGATCAGGTCTTCCGGATTTTCCCGGACGTCGATTCGGCGCTCGCCGCCTGAACCAGGATCGCGAGCGTGCGTTCGACGTTCTCTGAAATGTCGAAGGCGGTCGCGTGCGCCTGAATCAGCGGTTTCGCCGCTGTTCGTCGCTCCGCGTCGGACCAATAGCTGATCGCTTCCCGGAGGGCAGGCACGTCCGCGGCAGAATTGACGATCGTGCCGTGGACATTCTGCGTCACGATCTCGGCAAATCCGTTGGCGCGCGTCGTGATCACCGGCAGCCCTGATGCCATCGCTTCCAGACAGGCATTCGAGAACGGATCGTAGAGTGTCGGCAAAATGAAAACGTCGGCTGCGGCATAGAGAGAACGCAAATCGGTCACGACATCGAGAAACCGGACGCTTCGCGAACGAAAGTCCCCTTCATTCCCCCTCCCCACAACGAATAACCGAAGCCGCGGATCCTGGCACTGTTCGATTGCATCGATCGCAAAGCGCAGCCCTTTTCGTTCCCAACCCGAACCGACGAAGAGAGCGGCGATTTCATCGGCCGCGAGTTTGAGTTCTCGGCGGCTGCGATCGCGCAATTCGGCTGATGATGCAAAAGCCGCGACCGGAATCCCATTTCGCACGAGGTCGATCTTCTCCGCTGGATAAGCATAAAATTCGATCAAGTCCCGCCTCACCATTTCCGAATTCGCGACCACACGCGCGGCGCCGCCCCTGGCAAACAGCGATCTTTCCGACGCAAGGATCGCGATGTGTTTTCGGTTGAAGCTGTGCGACACTTTTTCCCACGGCGTTGCGAATTTCGCCCGGCGGGCGAGCCAGCTTTGATGCACTCCGTCGCCGGCGCGGTAAACATCGCAGCTCCATACCCGCTCGAGGCTAAAGACGACGTCGCAACCATCGCGAAGTTGCAACCGCTGAATCTTGTCTGCGAATTCTCGAGGCGATCGCGAGCGCACGTGGGTAAGTTTGCCGAATGGCCATGCATCCGGAGGCCACTCGCCGGAGGTGAAGAGATTGGCAGCATGCCCGCGCTCAGAAATTCCGCGCGCCAGACGCATAAGATAGGACTCGGCGCCGCCGCTCGCGGAGAATCCGCGCCGGATAAAACTGATCGTCAGGTGCTCTGGAGACATGGACTCCTGGGTGAACCGGCTTTACTTGCCGAAGATCACCATAATACTTGTTATCCGATGGTGGGTGAAACTCTAAACGCCCCTCTTCCGTCGTTCGCTGCCTCTCGAGAAAAGCGTCTTCTGCCGAAGCGTCTGCTCTACTCGATTTTCGCGCGGGTCGGCGGCGCGGGGTTGGATACTGACGCGTTTGAAGCGTTGCGCGCTTCGCACCGTGGCGGCTTTCTGTCCAAAGCAATCGCCTACGACAATCGACAACGCGAAATTCCGGCAGCCCTGATCCATTCGCTGCGCTGGCACCCGATTCGTCTGCTCTCGTCACTGGACCGACCGTATTATTATGGCGCGAAAAAGAAATACCTTGATCGGATCGCGGCGCGTCAGCTGGCGACAGGCCGCTACGATTTTTTCCATAGTTGGTCGGGCGACTGTCTCGCCTCCTTGCGCGCCGCGCGGAAACACGGCATCCCGTCGATCGTTGAGATTCCGACGTGGCACCGGGATCGACGAAAGGTGCAACCGACGCAGTCTCCCCGCGATTCCAAGGCGGATGCTGATCGACCCTGGAAGGAACGACTGCTTCTAACGCGCGAACGGTTTCTAGAGGAATACCAACTGGCGACGCTGCTCGTCATTCTGTCGGAAAAGGCGGCGGACACGTTTCGCGTGCAAGGTTTTCCCGAAGAAAAGCTTTTCTATCTACCGCGAGGCGTGGATGTGGAACGCTTTCGTCCCGGTGAGAGGCCAAAGAAATTCCGCGCCATTTTCTCTGGTGCGTTGATTGAACGAAAGGGGGTTCACCATTTGCTGGAGGCGTGGCATCGCTTGAACTTGAGGGATGCCGAGCTGTGGCTCGTCGGTTCGGTCCACGCCGAAGCGAGGCCGTATCTGGCGAAATTCGCGAACGCAAATGTGAGGGTGATCGGCTTCACGCCGGACCTGGAGAAATATCTGAGTCAGGGGACCATCCACGTTTTTCCATCGCAATGCGAAGGATCGGCGAAGGTCACCTACGAAGCAGCGGCCTGCGGCTTGCCTCAAATCACCACGCGCGAGGCGGGCGACGTCGTCAACGACGAAGTCGAAGGAATCATCGTACAGCCTGGCGACGTCGATGGGATCGCAGCCGCGATTTTACGTCTTTATCAGCACCCGGAACTTGTCGAACGGATGAGCATCGCTGCGCGCCGGCGCGTCGTGGAAAACTTTACCTGGGATCATTTTCGTTCTCGACTGCTCGACGCTTACGAGCTCGCGATGCGGAGAACGCGCTGAGGCGGCGCCTTGACGGAGCGGTTTTCTGTGGAACCGAGAAGTTCGACGGTCAGAGACCGCCGCCATGAAGAACGTTCCACTTTGAACATTCTTCTCCTCCAGCTCAAACGCATCGGCGATCTGGTCCTGACGACGCCAGCGATCGCCGCAATTCGCAGTCGCTATGCAAATGCGAATCTCACGCTCGTGACTTCGACAGGAAGCGCCGGATTGTCGCCGGCGATTGGCGGGATCGATCAAGTGCTCGTCGCTCGCGGGACGCTGCAAAACGCCGGGATTTGGAGCGCGATCGCACCGAGGCGCTTCGATTACTGTATTGATTTCACGCACACCGATCGCTCGGCGTTCCTCACGTTTCTTTCTCATGCGAAGAAACGGATCACGTCGAATCGCTTAAAGGCCCACGCGCGGGCACGATCTCTCGTCTACAACGAGTTCGTTGCTGCATCGGTCAGGCAGCTGCACACCGTTGATTATCATCTCGCGCTGCTCCAGCCGCTCGGGATCATCGACGCGTCCCCGAAAGTCTCACTCGAGCCACCGCCCGCCGAGCGGGCACGCGCAGACGAAATCCTGCGTGCGAAAGGAATCGACGGTCCGTTCGCAGTCCTTCATCCGGGCTCGGCGCGCGCCGAAAAGTTCTGGCACGCCGATCGTTGGACCCGCGTCATCGAGCACTGCGCGGCGCGGAACTTGCAATGCGTTCTCACCGGCAGCGATTCCGCCATGGAGCAAGCGCACATCGCCGATATCAAAGCGGCCGGCCGAGCGCCGGTGATTGACCTCTCCGGTCTGGTCGGGCTTTGTTCCCTCACAGCGCTGCTCGCGAAGGCGCGCTTCCTGGTTACGGTCGATTCCGCGCCAATGCATCTCGCCGCCGCGATGCGAACTCCGCAACTCATCCTTTTCGGCCCCACGAACCCGTTTCACTGGCGGCCGCGGTTTACCCCGGCGGTCGTTCTTCAGGCCGGACACGACGCGGCCCTGGCAGAATTCTCACCGGAGATGTCCGGCGCGCCGATGAACCAAATCTCGACGAATCAGGTGATCGATGCTATGGAAACCCTGCTGTCGGCTCCGGCGGCTTCAGCCCCATGAGCGCACCTAAAGCCGCAAGAAAGAAGCTCTCATTCTGGGAGACATTCCGCGTCGCGGCGGGACCATATCGCCGCCTTTACAGCTATGTCGGGCCTTATCGTTGGCGGTTTGTTCTCGGGTTGAGCTTCGGTTTTGCCTTCGGGGTCGTGAATTCGTTTTTCCCGATCGTGGTTGCAAAAGTCACCACTTTCATTTTCCACGGCGCGGCGCCGAACCCGACGGCTCTACGGGATAACGCGGCTTTGTTAAACAACGGCACAAAGATTGATTCGATCGTCTGGATTTGTCTGGCCATCCCCGCGGTCATGGCGGCGCGGTCCCTTTGCGCCTATGGCAACGCCTACTACATGAATTGGGTCAGCAACAAGGTCGTGAGCGACATTCGAGTGCAGTTATTCGGGAAAATCGTGGGCCATTCGATGGACTTTTTTAACCGTATGCGCTCCGGATTGTTGATGTCCCGCATCACGAACGATACGCGTGGTCTACAGGCGGCCCTCACGACCGTGAGCAGCGATCTCTTTCGGCAGCCGATCGGCATCATTGGCGGCCTCGCCGTGCTCCTCTACATGGACTGGCGGTTTACACTCGTGACCCTGTTCCTGTTTCCCACGGTCTTATTCCCCCTACGGATTTATGGCCGACGCGCGCGCAAGGCGGTGCAGCACGAGCAGGAAGACATGGGTAAAATGGTCGTAACCATGCAGGAAACCTTCGCCGGAATCCGTGTGGTCAAAGCCTTTGCACGCGAAGCGCATCAGGAACAATCGTTCCGCCGTAGTAATCAGCTGCAGTTCTCGAACGCCATGCGCATGATCCGCGCGATGGAAGCGACGGGGCCACTGGTGGAAATCCTTGCGGCGCTTGGAATTGGTCTCGCCCTCCTTTACGTCTATGCGGCGAACATCAGTGCCGGACGGTTCTTCGGGTTGATCTCCGGAATTTTCCTGCTTTACGACCCGATCAAAACGCTCAGCAAAATCCACATTATTATGCAGCGCTCCGTGCAGGCGACGACGGAGATCTTCAGAATTCTCGATTCACAGCCGACGGTCCAGGATGCGCCCCACGCGTTGGCGATTCCGCGCGCCACCGGCCGGATCGAGTTCGACCATGTGCGCTTCCGGTATGCAGGCGGTGTCACTGATGCCGTCAAAGATCTGAACCTTCGAACCGAGCCAGGCAAAAGTTATGCACTCGTCGGAGCGAGCGGCGCAGGGAAGTCGACAATCCTATCACTGATCCTGCGCTTGTACGATCCCACTGTGGGAGCGGTGCGCATCGACGGGCACGACCTCCGCACGCTCACGCAGAAATCATTGCGGGAACAAATCGGGCTCGTCACGCAGGAAACGTTTTTATTTCACGATACGATCTTGAAGAACATTCAGTTCGGTCGTCTCGACGCGAGCACCGAAGAGGTTTACGCCGCCGCGCGCACGGCTTTCGCGCATGAGTTCATTGTGGCGCAGCCGCAGGGCTACGAAACCGTCATCGGCGACAAAGGTTGCCTTCTTTCCGGTGGACAACAGCAGCGGCTCGCGATCGCGCGGGCCCTTTTGAAAAATGCCCCGATCCTGTTACTCGACGAAGCGACTTCCGCGCTCGATTCCGAGTCCGAAAAGCAAATTCAGGTTGCTCTGCAAACGCTCGCCGAAGGCCGCACCGTCATTGCAATCGCGCATCGCCTCTCGACCATTCTTTCCGCGGATCAGATCGTGGTCATGGATCATGGGCACGTGAAAGAGATCGGCACGCATCGCGAACTGCTCAATAAATCGGGATACTACCGCCGTCTCTACGACATGCAGTTCCATGGGCAGCAAGACAAGGAGACGGTCCCGAGCGAGATGCTAGTCGAAGTGCTCGGATAACGGCGGTAGCGCGCTCGCATTGCTCCATTCCCGCTCTTGTAGCGCATGCACCTCGCTGGCGCCTTTCAACAGAAGCAACCGGGACGGTCGCTCTACAAAAGTGGCGCTCGTAATTGCGACACAGAATTCGCCGTGATTGCTGTAGCGGCGGGACGTGTCGCCTGCATTCCACCGCTGCGGCTCGCTTGCCTCTTTTTCACAGAAATAACCGGGACCCGAAAGCGCTCGCGGCTCTACGAAAGCAATTTTCTCGCGCGTGCCTCGCCCCATTCCCGTTCGTGTAGCGCATGCGTCTCGCTGGCGTCGAACGCGATCGCCTGAAAATCGTCCCTGCGCCGCGCATTTTCATGCTCGTCGAGAATCGGGATAGACCTCGCAGCCGGAGATTCCGGAAGCTGAACCCATGAACGGCAACCAGCATACGCTTTTGCATCGGGGAAAAACCCATGCCGACTCAAGCCGAAACACTCGCACGAATGCAACGTGCAGGCCTCCTCGCCCATCGTAATCAAAACGCTCCCGCACTGCATCTGCCCGTAGAATATGAAACCATTCAAGCGCTCTCGCGGTTTCCCATGACGTGACCAGCATCGTCAGTTCGACTTTCGCGAATAATCGAATCTCAATTTCATTCGCGCGGACTGCGGGAAGCGCGCGATTTTCGAGACGGGTTTTCTCGATCTGCTCGTGAAAGAATGTCGGGAAAAGAAAAGTTTACGATACTTGAAGGAGAAGCCGGCACGTCCTTCCGCAATCCCGCCTTTGCGCAAAATCACGGTCTGATCGCCGCGACCGAGCGCCCCGCAGACGATCGCCCACTCCTTGAAACCGACGCTTTCCATTTCCTGTGACGCACACTAGCGTCGCGAAAATGCCGTTCAAGATCGACCTGCACACCCATTCGTTCTTTTCGGGCGATGGCGTCTCCAGTCCGGAAGATGTCATCACCGTGGCACGGGCGAAGGGCCTGCACGGATTTGCGATGACCGATCATAACACGTGCGACGCCGTCAATTATCTGCTCGATAAAGGCTTGATGCGCGAAGATGGAAAGGCCATTGGCGGCTTCTTGATCCTTCCGGGCGTCGAGGTCACGACTGCGGAGGGTCATCTGCTCTGCATCGGCGCGACGCTTCCCTATTTGAAAGGCAAACCGGCGCGCGAGGTCTGCGAGCGCATCCACGAGCGCGGCGGCCTCGCCATTCCTCCTCATCCATACGACTTATTCCGCGCGGGTATCCGTTTCCCGGTCCTCGAGACGCTGCCAATCGACGCCCTCGAAGTTTTCAACGCCGCGACCACCTTGCGCCGCTACAACCGATACGCGTTTAAATACGCACAGCTCCGGGGTCTGCCGATGACCGCTGCAAGTGACGCGCACCACTCCGCCGCCGTCGGCACGGCATACACAATCTTGAACACCGACGATCTTTCTGTGCAGGGCATCCTCGCGCAGATCGTGAAAAGCAACGAATTGAACCAGCATTACCTCACACCTGCCGATAGCGTCCGAAAGACGTGGAATAACTGGCTCCGCCTGCGCAGGCCGAAAAAGCTGACGACGGCTGAAGCGAAATTCGAGAATGGTCGCTGAGTGAACTGAGTCGCCGGTTGCCTGATCCAGCTGGGGTAGGGCAAGTTGCGAACTTTCCGATCTTGAATTCAGACGTGGGCGAGTTTTCAACTTGGCGACCTTGGATTCGCAACTTGAAAGTTGCGTCGCGTCGAATGCGCCAAGGGCAGCTGAGTTTTCACTTGCCGGAGGGATGGTCGCGCCCCATTTTGCAGTTCTATGGGCATCTTCAATAATCTCCTTTCAAAAATCTTCAGCCACGCAGGCCAGACGGCGCCAACTGGCGGCGGCAGCCCCCCGACGACGGCTTCCGGCGCTCCCACGTCACCGGGCGCGGGTCAGACCGCGACTGCGGGTGCCGGCAGCACCCCGGCGTCGACTTCAGGCGCTCCAGCATCAGCGAGCGCAGGTCAGGCGCCGTCCGGCGTTGCGAGCGCCGGTGCAGCGAATCCGTCAGCAGCTCCAGCACGCGTCGATGTCGCAGCGGTTATGGACAAGCTCGCCGCCAGCAATTCCGAGAAACTCGACTGGAAACGTTCAATCGTCGATCTCATGAAGCTGGTTGGTATAGACAGCAGCTTTTCTGCGCGCAAAGAACTTGCGCACGAGCTGCACTATACCGGGGACACGGGAGATTCAGCTGCGATGAACATGTGGCTGCACAAAGAGGTCCTACGAAAGATTTCAGAGAACGGCGGCAAAGTTCCGGCCGATCTTCTGAAATAGCGGATCGTGGCATCGGTATCCAGCCTGTTCACTTGTCTCATCCACTCCTCGGCCAGCGCTACAAAGTGGATTTTGCCGTTCGATGTGCCGCCGGGGTTCGGCAAGTGTCGTTCCTGCCTCAGCCTGTCCCTTCGATTGACAGCGCCCCTACAGCACTTTTGAAACCGCTCCTAGTAGCCGGCAAACAAGGCCCAGAGCGCCAGCTCCGAGAACAACTCGAACGATGCCCCATTTCCATCTCGCCATCCCAAAGAATGCGACTGCGCCAAGAGCAAGTGCGAAGAAATCGAACGGCTGGCCAGGTGGCCAGAGAACGCGAATCCCAAACCACACCGCGAGGTTCATCACGACTCCTACGATCGCCGCCGTGACCGCGGACAAAGTGGTGGTTAGGCGTTCCTGACCGCGCAGCTGCTCGATGTGGGGACCACCCACCAAGATCCAGAGGAAGCACGGCGTGAAGTCGTCCACGTCGTGATCAGCGCGCCGAGGGTGGCGGCAAGTGTCCGGTTCATCTCGCCGTGCTGTGACCAGGCACCCATGAATCCTACGAATTGCGTCACCATGATCAGAGGCCCGGGCGTGGTTTCTGCCAGGCCGAGCCCATCCATCTGCCACCGGCTGTTTTGTGCAGCAGCCAACCGATGTAGATGGCGAGTTGTTGGGCTTCAGGTCCCGGGAGCAGCATGCAATAGTTGAGAGCGTGGAGAAATCGAAATTGACTGATCCACTTCTTCTTTTCGACCAATACGATCGGGTGGCGCTCGAGATGGGCAACTCGCCGGCCAAGGTGCGCGAGACTACAACGATCCGAAATCGGAGAGCGAGGGCCAATCCTATTTCAAGCTGGAGCGGCCATCAGTTGAGACTGTTATTCCGATGCCGCTCGCCCTAGAATTCGCTTAGGGATGAAAACCGCCCCCCGCCCCACCGCACACGGTAGCACCAACATCCCGCCCCTCGCCGCCTGCGCGATCATCATCGCCTTCGTCGTCTTCGCGATCGTCGCCGTGAACCAGAGCACCACCAAGGCGGAGAAACGAGTTGCCGATGCTCAGGCCCACACAAAGGAAGTTCTCCATGACATGGGGCAGCAGGCGCACCAACAGTTCGAGGCCAACAATCGGCTTGCCAGCCAGCACAAGGTTCGCGTCGGCATGAGCGACGATCAGTGTCGCATCGCATGGGGCGAGCCCGAGCGCGTCAACCGCACCACCGACGCCAACGGCGAGCACGAGCAATGGGTTTATCGCAGCGGCAACGCGCTCTATCTCACCGACTCCCTTTTGGAGACTATCCAGAAAACAGATCGCGCAGAGGAGGAACCAGAAGCCGTAGCAACGAAACAAGCCATGGTTGGTGTCCGGGCCGCCGAAACTCCCGCGCCTTCTCCGCGTGTGCAACAATTCGCGACCATCACAAAACCGGTGTCCATAAAAATTCCCTATGGCACCGTCGCGCTTCAGATCGGAACGAAACTACCACTCGTCTCGCACTCCGCAGAGAAGGCCCGAATCCGCTACTTCGACGGCACCGACTACGACATCCCGATCTCTTCTACGGACGTAAAATAAAGGAACGCGGGAGCGGGTTTAATACCCGCTAACAGGGCCTCACGGAAAAGCTCATCGCAGAAACTCAGACATGGATGGCGCTGAGGCGGACTCGGTTGGCATGATTGCGATTTGGCCTGTGGGTCCCCCAGGCCGATTAGTCCGAGCTTGAGCCAAAACCAGAATGCTTCCCGGAAGCTGGGATGCGTCGTCGCGCCGAATGGCGTGGGTTCGATGGCATGTAATTCCGTTGTCTTTATGATCGCTTCGAGATGCGTCGATCCGATCGAGGCATTGAAGGCCTCAGACTGGCGTTGTCTGCGTTTCCGTTTGTTAGCGTCGATCGCCATTTCAAGGCTCATCAAGTCGGTTAGATGCTGTCATGATTTTGCGACCTGTTTATCGAATATTTCGCTCACCGTCAGAGGCTTGATCTCGCTGCCTTTGCGCCGAACCGGATCATCTCATGAACGCGCGTTACCAGTAAAATCAGTCAGAAGACGTAGCTCGGTTTCGCTCTTCGCGGATCATGACAGCTTCGAAAGTGCCGAATCGGGCGACCGCCCGCACTTAATCGCTATCTGACTCTCCCCCAGTCGCTCGCCGGCAGCTCCATGCTCGATGCCGATGATGATGATCGGGAACGTAGTCGCTTCTTGAACTCCGCATCGAGCACCTGATTGGGGGTCCTGCCAAAAAAAAGGGGTTCAGCAGATCGGACTGCGAGTGCCAGCCGCGCACGGAATTAACCATCCGGAACGAAGCCAGAGGATTAAAATCGGCGCACGCAGAGATTCCGCAAAGAATTACTTCTCTTCGAAAGCGGCGTCGACGAGTAAGAGTCCTCTCATTCAACCTACCGGTCGCCCCGCGGTTCGAGCCATGCCGGGGTGGGTGACAGCTTCATGCTCCCGAAGTTGGGGCAGGAGCCGAAACATCTCTGATGATTGAAAGTCGCAAGGGAACGCTCGCGCCACCGGCGCGCGCGGCGATAAAATCACTCACGGGCAACTCGCCGATGCCACTTCGTTAGTGTGACGGTTAGGTGGATATTTTCCCGTCCGTGACTTTTTCCGCGTGACGCGCGAGGAGCCAGCAGAGGTCGGATAAGCGGTTCAAATAACGGAGCATTTCCGGGTTGAACTTTATTTTGTCCGATCGGATCGACGCCACGCGGCGTTCGGCTCGGCGGCAGGTGGTGCGTGCGACGTCGAGCGCCGCAGAAAGGGAGGTCTTCCCCGGAATCGCCCAGCCTTTGTAGTGCAAGAGCTTGTCTTTTTCGAGCTCATCGATCACACCGGTGAGCCGGTCGACCATCGCCGACGTTGTCAGATGAAAACCATCTCTGACGTAGCGTTCCAGATCTTCTGGCGCGGTTGCGAGCTCGCCCATGACCATGATGAGCTCGTTCTGAATCGCATAGACCTGTTCGCAAACAAAGGCATCGTCAGCGCTGACGCGGACGACGCCCAGCGCCGCGTTGAGCTCGTCCACGCATCCATAAGCATCGACCCGCGAATCCGCTTTGGAGACACGTCGCCCGTACATGAGCGAAGTCTCCCCAGCGTCGCCGGTTTTGGTCGCAATCGACATCCCGCTCGTCCTCCGACATCAGAATGACGAATCAGCTTCCGCCGATTCGTCATCCCACATTCGCACTGTGCGTCAGAGTTATCCCAGCGCTGGCTGCACGTCGGGTTCTTCGACCAATGAAGCGCCGACTTGCTCACCAAGCTCGACTAGTTTGATCTCGCGCACCGCGGGAAAGCCCGTGCCCGCTGGAATCAGATGACCCATGATCACGTTTTCCTTGAAACCGCGCAGCCGATCGACCTTCCCAAGCGTGGCGGCTTCGGTGAGCACGCGAGTCGTGTCCTGGAATGAAGCCGCCGAGATAAAACTGTCGGTTTCAAGTGACGCCTTGGTGATGCCCAGCAGCACCGGAGTCGCCTCTGCCGGTTTGCCACCCTGATCGGTAACAAGCTTGTTCTCGGCCTCGAAATCGAGCCGATCAATTTGATCGCCCCAGAGCAGCGAGGTGTCACCCGGATCGGTGATCTTCACCTTGCGCAACATCTGTCGAACGATGATCTCAATGTGTTTGTCGTTGATCTCGACGCCTTGGAGCCGGTAAACCTCCTGCACTTCATTCACGAGGTGCTCCTGCAAATCCTGAGGTCCGCAGACTTCGAGAATTTCATGAGGAACAACCGGTCCTTCCGTGAGCTGCTGACCCTTTTTCACAAAGTCGCCCTTGAAAACGATGATGTGTTTGGTCAGCGAAATCAGGTGCTCTTCTTCGGCGCCGGTCTCGGTGTCTTTCAGGATGAGTTTGCGTTTGCCCCGAACGGTTCCGCCCATTTCGACAACTCCATCGATCTTCGCGATTTCGCTCGCGTCTTTCGGACGGCGCGCCTCGAAGAGTTCCGCGACCCGCGGCAGACCGCCGGTGATGTCCTTCGTCTTCGCGATCTTTCGCGGTGTTTTCGCGAGCAACGCTCCCGCTCGAATATTCTGGCCTTCCTCGACAATGACGTGAGCGCCCGCCGGGATTGAATAGCTCGCGAGAATTTCTTTTTTCTCGCCTACGACCACGATCTGCGGATGCAAATCCTCTTTGTGTTCGATGATAACGGTCCCCATGAGACCGGTCGCTTCATCCACGTCACGCTTGATCGTGACGCCCGCGATCATGTCGCGGAATTCGATCTTGCCGCTCTTGTCGGTCAAAATCGGCACGTTATACGGATCCCACTGCACGAACGTTTCGCCTTTCTTCACCGCCGCGCCGTCGGCTTTCGAGACGACCGAGCCAATGACGACGTTGTAGCGGTCCAGCTCCCGTCCATCGGCGTTATGCACGCCGATCGATCCATTTTTGTTCAGCACGATCCAGCTGCCATCGAGCGCCTGGACAGTGCGCAGATCGTTGAACTGCAGCGTGCCGTCGTTCTTCGCTTTGATGATTGGCTGCTTGAACGTCTGGCTCGCGGTTCCGCCGATGTGGAAGGTTCTCATCGTCAACTGCGTGCCCGGTTCGCCGATAGACTGCGCGGCAATGATGCCCACTGCCTCTCCGAGTTTCACGAACTGACCCGTCGCCAGATTGCGACCGTAGCAATGGGCGCAGACTCCGCGCCCACATTCGCAGGTCAGGACCGACCGGATTTTCAGACTCTCGACACCGATCCGTTGCAGGTCGCCCGCGATTTTTTCGTCGATCAGCTGGTTCGCTTTCACCAGCTTCTTTTTCTTGTCGACTGGGTCGACGATCGTTTCGCAGCTGACCCGGCCAATGATGCGGGTCGCGAGATCGACCACTTCTTCGTCGCCCTCGTAAATTGAACGAACCACAATCCCGTTCACGGTGCCGCAATCGATTTCGTTGATGATCACGTCCTGCGACGCGTCCACGAGTTTGCGGGTCAGATAACCGGAATCGGCGGTTTTGAGCGCGGTGTCGGCAAGACCCTTGCGAGCGCCGTGCGTCGAAATGAAGTATTCGAGAACCGTCAGGCCTTCGCGGAAATTTGACGTGATCGGCCGCTCGATAATCTCACCGCTCGGCTTTGCCATTAACCCGCGCATACCCGCGAGCTGACGGACCTGCTGGCGATTACCGCGCGCACCAGAATCCACCATCATAAATACCGGATTCAGCTCCTTGCGACCCTCATTATGCTCGAGGGTGCGGAACATCACGCTGGAAATCTCGTCGCCGGCGTGGGTCCAGATATCGATGATTTTATTGTAGCGCTCACCATCGGTGATGATGCCTTTGCGATATTGCTGCTCGACCTGCTTGATCTGCTTGTAGGCATGTTCGAGCTCCGTCTGCTTCTCTTTCGGAATGATCATATCCGAAATGCCGATGGAAATACCAGCCTTCGTCGCCTCGCGGAACCCGAGTTCCTTTAACTTGTCGAGCGTCTCCACGGTGCCGTCCTGACCCGCGACTTGGTAGCAGCGCCAGATCACATCTGAGATCTGCTTTTTGCCGCACGGTTTGTTGAAAAAACCCAGTTCCTTCGGCCAAATGTCGTTGAAGATGACGCGGCCTGCGGTGGTTTCGATCACGCGCGTATTCGGGTCGCCGTAAATCGTCTCTTTCCCGAAGTCCGGATTCCGGAGGCGAATGCGGTCATGGGTTTTGACGCCCCCGTCGGCCATTGCAAACTCAACTTCGACAGCATTGTCGAACAAAGGCAGTCGTGTCTCGGCCGCGACCCCGGTAGCGCGTCGCGGATTTTGCGTCAGATAATAACAGCCGAGCGTGATGTCCTGTGATGGCGTCGTGATCGGCTTGCCGCTGGAAGGCGAAAAGATGTTGTTCGGCGCCAGCATCAGCATGCGGGCTTCCATCTGCGCCTCGACCGAGAGCGGCACGTGCACGGCCATTTGGTCACCGTCGAAGTCCGCATTGTAAGCGGTGCAAACCAGCGGGTGAATACGAATGGCTTCGCCCTCGATCAAAAGCGGCTCGAAAGCCTGAATCGAGAGACGATGCAGCGTCGGCGCGCGGTTCAGCAGCACCGGGTGACCTTTCGTCACTTCCTCAAGAATATCCCAAACCTCGGGCGTCTGACGCTCAATCATCTTTTTCGCGCTCCGAACTGTATGGACGTAACCGAGATCCTTGAGCCGTCGAATGATGAACGGCTCGAACAAAACCAGCGCCATCTTCTTCGGCAAACCGCACTGATTCAGCTTCAATTCCGGACCGATAACGATGACTGAACGCCCCGAGTAATCGACGCGCTTACCGAGCAAGTTCTGACGGAAACGTCCGCCCTTGCCCTTGAGCATGTCGCTGAGAGACTTGAGCGGACGATTGCCGGCGCCGGTAACGGCACGGCCATGGCGGCCATTGTCGAACAGCGCATCGACTGCTTCCTGCAGCATCCGCTTCTCGTTCCGAATGATGACGTCCGGCGTTTTCAGCTGGAGCAAATTCTTCAAGCGATTGTTCCGGTTGATGACGCGGCGATAAAGATCGTTCAGATCAGAGGTGGCGAAGCGGCCGCCTTCCAGCGGGACCAGCGGACGCAGATCGGGCGGGATGACCGGCAGAACATCGAGCACCATCCAGTCAGGACGCGCATGCGATGAGGCAAAGCCCTGCACGAGTTTCAAACGCTTCGCCAGTTTCTTGCGAATCTGTTTGCTCTTAGTATTCCCCATCGCCTCCTCGAGCTCTTTGTTGAGCTTCGCGAGATCGATCTCAGCCAGAAGTTTCTTCACGGCTTCGGCACCCATTCCGGCGACGAAATCCTCGCCATATTGTTCCTGCGCTTCCCGATATTCCACTTCATTCAGCAACTGCGTCTTCGTCAGCGGCGTCTTGCCTGGATCAATGACGATGTAGTCTTCGTAATAAATGACGCGCTCGAGTTGCCGTGCGCTCATGTCGAGCATCAGGCCCAATCGCGAGGGCATGCATTTGTAGAACCAGATGTGTGAAACCGGCACCGCCAGCTCAATGTGACCCATGCGTTCACGACGCACGCGCGCGAGCGTCACTTCGACGCCGCAGCGATCGCAGATTACGCCCTTGTGCTTGATGCGTTTGTATTTTCCGCAGGAGCATTCCCAATCACGCGTCGGACCGAAAATGCGTTCGCAAAACAAGCCGCCCTTTTCCGGCTTGAAGGTCCGGTAATTGATGGTCTCCGGATTTTTGACTTCACCCTTGCTCCACGACCGCATCGTGTCCGAAGACGCGACTCCGATCGCGACCTGATCGAAACCGACCGGCCGCTCTTCACCAACTAATTCACGCCACGAATGTTCGTTCATTTATTTTTGTCTAAACTCTCTGTTCTAAAAATTACTCTGACTTTGATCGCCTCCCGGTCATTCCGAGCGAGAGTCGAGGAGTCCCGTCGTGCGACCTTGAAGGTAACGCCGCGGGATGTCTCGACTGCGCTCGACATGACAAATCCGATCAAGCCGCCGCTCCATCGAGGAAGCTTACCGGCGCCTGCCCCCCGACTTTCACATCCAGGCCTAACGACTGCATTTCCTTGATCAAAACATTGAAAGACTCAGGTGTGCCCGCCTCCAGCGAGTTATCGCCTTTGACAATAGATTCGTAAATTCGCGTGCGACCCTGCACGTCGTCCGATTTCACCGTCAGCAACTCCTGGAGCGTGTAGGCAGCGCCGTAAGCTTCAAGCGCCCACACTTCCATTTCACCAAAACGCTGGCCGCCATATTGCGCCTTCCCGCCGAGAGGTTGCTGCGTCACGAGCGAGTACGGACCGACGGCGCGGGCGTGAATCTTGTCCGCCACTAAATGGCCCAGCTTCAGCATATAGATGTAGCCGACAACCACTTCCTGATCGAAGGGGTCGCCCGTCCGGCCATCGAAAAGGCGCGCCTTGCCATTTTCCTGCACCCATGTGAAGCCGTCGATCTTCTTCGCGTCGTTCAGATACTCGCGAATCTTGGTCTCGGAAATTCCGTCGAACACCGGGGTCGCGACCTTGAAACCAAGCGCCTTCGCCGCCACGCCCAAGTGCGTCTCCAGCACCTGGCCGACGTTCATGCGGCTCGGCACACCGAGCGGGTTGAGAACAATCTCGACCGGCGTCCCGTCAGCGAGATACGGCATGTCTTCTTCGGGCACGATCCGCGCGACCACACCCTTGTTGCCATGACGCCCGGCCATCTTATCGCCGACCGAAAGTTTGCGCTTCGATGCGATGAAAACCTTGACCTGTTTGATGATGCCGGGGTCGATATCGTCACCGCTTTCGACGCGGTCCATCGAACGCTCACGCTCCAACTCGAGCTCCGCAAATTTGTGTTCGTAGGAAGCAATGATCTCGCGAATCTTGTTCCGGATCGGCGACGGATCGATCTCGATGTGATCGTAAACCATCGCCAGTTTGCGCAGTAGCGTCTTCGTGATCTTTCGGTTCGCAGGGATAATAATTTCGCCGGTCTCCGCGTTGACCACATCCAGCGGAATCTTTTCGCCGAGCAGAATGTTCGAGAGCGCATCGGTCAGTTGCTCCGTGAGCTCGTCTTTCTTCTTTTTATTGTCTTCGCTGATCGTTTTCAGCTGACGCTTGGTTTCCGTCGGCGTCAGTTTTTCGCGTGAGATTTCATGGCGAGACGACACCTTTACGTCCATGACGATGCCGTAGGTTCCCGACGGAACCGTTAGCGAGGTGTCTTTAACATCAGCCGCCTTTTCGCCGAAAATCGCGCGGAGAAGGCGCTCTTCCGGCGCGAGTTCCGTCTCACTTTTCGGAGTGATCTTGCCGACGAGGATATCGCCCGGCTTCACTTCCGCGCCAACGCGCACCACGCCGTCGGGCCCGAGATTCCGCAGCGCTTCTTCGGAAACATTGGGAATGTCCCGCGTGATCTCTTCCGGCCCGAGCTTCGTGTCACGCGCGCCGATTTCAAATTCATCGATGTGAATCGAGGTGTAAATGTCCTCCTTCACGACCTTTTCCGAGATCATGATCGCATCTTCGAAGTTGTAGCCATTCCATGGCATGAACGCGACGAGCACGTTTCGGCCGAGCGCGAGCTCGCCCTGGTCGGTATTTGGACCGTCCGCCAGCACCTGGCCGCGCTTCACGTGCTGACCTTTCTTCACGATCGGTTTCTGGTTCACGCAAGTCCCGGCATTCGAACGCATGAATTTCCGCAGCTCATAAACCTGAACGCCAGCCTCGTGGTCGGTCTTCAATTTCTTTCGGCTTTCGGGCATATGCCCATCTTTCGTGAGTACGATCTGGTCGGCGGTGACAGAAGCGACTTTGCCGCTCTCCGCTGCGATTAAAACCGCGTGCGAATCACGAGCCACTGTGCCTTCAAGGCCAGTCCCGACGAGGGGGGCTTCGGAGACGATCAACGGGACTCCCTGACGCTGCATGTTTGAACCCATGAGCGCGCGGTTCGCGTCATCATGTTCGAGAAATGGAATCAGCCCGGCCGCGACAGAGACCAACTGCTTCGGCGACACGTCCATGTAGTGAACTTTTTCCGGCTCGACTTCGAGGAAGTCGCCACGGTATCGAACTGAGACCTTCTCGCCGGTGAAGTGCCCCTTCGGGT
Source organism: Chthoniobacterales bacterium (assembly GCA_038232335.1). GTDB lineage: Bacteria > Verrucomicrobiota > Verrucomicrobiia > Chthoniobacterales > UBA10450 > JACCXL01. The sequence goes on along the minus strand of JBBSIA010000012.1, from coordinate 21,645 downwards.
CCATGGGAGCGTTCGCCTGTGCGACCAGGAAATTCTCCTCGCGATCGCCGGTCAGATAATCAACTTGGTCGCTGACACGGCCTTTATCGACTTTGCGATAAGGCGTTTCAATAAACCCGAATTCGTTGATCCGGGCAAAGGTCGACATCGAGCTGATCAGACCAATGTTCGGACCTTCCGGCGTCTCGATCGGGCAAATCCGGCCGTAATGCGACGGATGAACATCGCGGACTTCGAACCCGGCGCGATCGCGGCTCAAACCGCCTGGCCCGAGAGCGGAGAGACGGCGCTTGTGCGTCAGTTCCGCGAGCGGGTTTGTTTGGTCCATGAACTGCGAGAGCTGTGAGCGACCGAAGAAATCGCGGATCACCGCGCTGAGCGCCTTTGGGTTGATCAACTTCTGCGGGGTCATGCCGTCGATGTTGATGTCGAACAAGGTCATCCGCTCTTTTACGAGACGCTCCGTGCGGGCGAGACCGACGCGACACTGATTGGCGAGCAATTCGCCGACCGTGCGGACGCGACGACTGCCCAGATGATCGATATCATCGAGCGTGCCTTCTCCGCGGCGCAAGCTGATCAGATACTTGATCGCGCCGATGAAGTCCTTGTCAGTTACGATGCGTTCGCCGAGATCAACATCAATGCCGAGCTTTTGATTGATCTTGTAACGACCGACGCGGCCCAGGTCGTATTTTTTTGGATCAAAGAACAGGCGTTTCAGCAGCGCTTTCGCGTTCGCGACCGTGGGAGGATCACCGGGCCGGAGTTTGCGATAAATATCTTTGAGCGCTTCTTCCTGGTCGTGCGCCGGATCTTTCTTCAGTGCCTTCACGACGGTGTCATCGTTGGAGATATCGATGACCTTCACCTCTTTGACGTCGAGCGCCATAATCTGACGCACGGTGGCGGCGGTCAGAGGTTCGAACGCGCGCGCAACCGTGATCTCGCCGTCGCGCACATCTGCGATCAACACCTTCGTCGCCAGCTCCTCTTCACCGAGCTTCTCGCTTAGCTTCAAGGTCTCGATATTGTAGAAAAGCTTGATGACTTCTTCGTCCGAACCGTATCCAAGGGCGCGAAGAAATGTCGTCGCGAGGAATTTCCGCCGGCGCTTGCGGCGATCGAGATAAATGTAAAGCAGATCGCTGGTGTCGAATTGCACTTCGATCCATGAACCGCGATCGGGAATGATACGAAAGCTGTAGAGCACCTTGCCGTTGAGGTGGATGCTCGATTCGAATGCGATTCCCGGTGAGCGGTGAAGCTGCGAAACCACGACGCGCTCGGCGCCATTAATCACAAAGGTACCCTGCGGCGTCATGAGCGGAATTTCGCCCATGTAGACTTTCTCCTCCTTCGTCCCCTTCTCTTCGCGCAGCTGAAACGTCACGTGCAGTGGAGCGCTGAAGGTCTGGCTTTCGCGTTGCGCTTCGAGTGCGCTCAGCTTCGGTTCGCCGATCTCGTAATGACTGAAATCCAGCGTTGCTTTCTCGTCATAGCTTTCGATCGGGAAAACTTCTTTGAACACCGCCTGGAGCCCGGCGTTTTTGCGCTTCGCAAACGGGACATCCTTTTGCAGGAATTCGAGATAGGAGTTGAGCTGGACCTCGATCAGGTTCGGCGGCTCAATGGCCTCTTTGATCGTTCCGAAGTAAATACGTTCTGCGTTACGTTCTGACATAGATTCGGGAAGAGTTGGGGACGGATGCGAGCCCCGGTGGAACAGGGTCGCAGACACGAACTCGCCTACGGTATTACCCGGAAGCGAGAGACAGAAAAGTAGCAGCGAAACGACGGACTGTCAAATCGACGTCCGTTGCCTCGTTGCCTGGCTAAAATGGAACCGACGGGAGCGGAGTTGAAAATAAGGGAGAGACTGGGTCTAACGAAAGCAATTTGCCATGCAGAAAGCGGCGCGCAAGCAAAACTTGCGCGCCGCCCTCATGCAGAGATCGGACTACTTGATTTCGACTTTAGCGCCAGCCGCTTCGATCTTTTTCTTGATCTCATCGGCTTCCGCCTTGGTCACGCCTTCCTTCAAAGTCTTGGGCGCACCTTCGACGAGAGCCTTAGCTTCGGCCAAACCGAGGCCCGGAACTGCGGCTCGCACCTCTTTGATGACCGCGATCTTGTTCGCGCCCATCTCGGTCAAAACAACATCAAAAGCAGTTTTTTCCTCAGCTGCTGGTGCCGCGGCGGCGGCGCCGCCAGCTGCCCCGGAGCCGGCCGGAGCCATTGCTACGGGAGCAGCCGCGCTCACCCCCCATTTTTCCTCGAGTTGCTTCACCAGGCCCGCGATCTCCAGAACAGTGAGACCGCTGAGTTGGTCCACGATTGTATTTGTATCTGCCATATCAATTTCCTTTCATTTGCCGTCTCCGAAAGCTCCCGAAGAATTAAAGCCGATAGCCATCGGCTCGGACATTTTATGTTTGTTGCTCACCTCGCCCAGTGCGGCGGGGCGAAAGTTTGATGTCGTTAGGCTGCCGGTTCTCCGGTTGGCGCAGTGTTTGCTGGCGTTTCGACCGCGGACGCTGCGGCTTGCTCTTTCTCTGCTTGCGGCGCTTCCGGCTGCGCCGCGGAAACGTTCGCCTCTGCTGAGGCAGCGGGCTCTCCCTTTTCTGCTTTCGCGTTTAAAAGCCGTGCAAATGCGGAAGCCGGTTCATTCAAAACGCGGACCAACCGCGTCGCAGGAGCGAGCAGCAATCCGAGCAATTGAGAAAGCAGGATTTCGCGCGAAGGCAACTCCGCCAGGGTTTCGACCTCCGAGATCGAAAGCACAGCTTTATCGACAACGCCCAGCTTGAGCGCCGCAATTTTGAATTCGGCCGTGAAAGACTTCATGATCTTCGCGACTGGAGCGACATCTTTGTCCCCCATCACAATCGCGGTTTGGCCGGTGAGTTTGTCCGCGACGTCCGGCATGCCGGAATCTGTCATCGCGCGTCGCAGGAAGCTGTTTTTCACGACGCGGACGTCGGCGCCTGCTGGAGCAAGGCGATTCCGCAGCTCACTGAATTGATCAACCTTCATGCGCTGGTAGTCGGCTACGAGCAGGAAGGGTGAGCGATTTAGCTTCTCAGCCAAGTCCAGGACGATCGTCGCTTTTTCAGGTCGCATAAGGAAATTAGGAGTGGTTCGTTACGCGCTGAGACTAAATGCTAAGATAGGGTGAGGGATCGACGTGGACTCCGGGCGACATTGTCGCACTGATCGTCATCCCTTCCACGAAACGGCCTTTGGCGGTGGCCGGACGAGCGCGGACCACAGCTTCAATCACGGCAGTCCCGTTCGCCACCAGTTGATCTTCACCGAACGAAAACTTTCCGACTGGGACTGCGACGTTGCCGTTCTTGTCGAGCTTGAATTCCACGCGACCGGCCTTCACTTCGCCGACCGCCTTTGCGGTGTCGTCGGTCACGGTCCCGGTTTTTGGATTGGGCATGAGGCCACGCGGTCCGAGCACCTTGCCCAGCTTCCGCACCTCGGCCATCGCCGCCGGAGTCGCGATCGCAACATCGAAATCCTGAAAACCTTCCTGGCACTTCTGAATCATGTCTTTGAACCCGACGTGCTCCGCGCCCGCATCTTTCGCAGCTTTCGCGGCCTGCCCCTCAGCAAAAACAAGCACGCGAACTTGTTTGCCACTGCCGTGAGGAAGAGGACATGTGCCCCGCACCATCTGGTCTGACTGTTTCGGATCGACCCCGAGGCGAAACGAGACGGTGACCGTTTGGTCGAATTTGGCCGCCGGCAGTTTCTTCAGCGTCGAGACCGCCTCGGGAAGATTGTAGCTCTTTGTGCGGTCCACCTGTTCAGCGGCCGCGCGATAACGTTTGCTGCGATTTTTAGCCATGTCTTGGTGCAGTTCGAGCGAGCTGGTGCTCTCCTGCTAATTCCGGGGCTCGGAGCGAGTCGCGGGGCAGGCATATAATTGAACGAATTCGAGTTGTCAAATTCCGTATCACCAGATGGAAAGCAGGTGTTCTGGGGAGCGCACGCATTCTGCGTGCGCCCCCCAGAGGCAACGGTTTCGCGTGATGATTGCCCTACGAGAAGCTTTGCTCCTGAAGAGCCGAGACACGTTACAAATCAAGCGCAGCTGCGACCGCTTTTTCCTGTCTGAAATTGTCCGTTGCCCTCGCTGTGCCCGGCAGGCCGCCGTTCTTCACGATCTTGCCATCTTTCATCACAAATAGGACGCGTTCGGTAGCGGTGATGTCGGCCGTCGGATCGCCCGGCACAGCAACCACGTCAGCGAGCTTTCCCTTTTCCAAAGTGCCAGTTTTCGCGGCGATTCCCAGTAATTCAGCATCAGTACCGGTGGCCGAACGGAGCGCCTCGATCGGTGTCATTCCGAGCCCCACCATCAAAGCAAATTCCTTCGCGTTTTGACCATGCGGAAAGACACCGGAGTCCGTCCCAAATCCGATCTTTACGCCGATCTTGACGGCGTTCCGGAACATGTCGCTGCGCGCGGCCGCCGCGGCTCGGGCTTTTGCGGCCAGCACAGGCGGGTAGGCATCGATCTTTCCCATGATGTACTCCGTCGGCAGCAGTGTCGGAACGAGGTAGGTGCCCTTATTTTTCATCAACGTGAGCGTCTCCGGTTTCAAAAAGGAGCCGTGCTCGATGGAATCGACACCGGCCTCGATCGCGTCCCGTGCCGCCTGATCTCCGTGGCAATGGACGGCGACCTTCTTGCGCAAGCGATGGGTTTCGTCCACGAGCGCCGCGATTTCCAATGGGGTAAACTGCGGGGTGTCGACTTCATCCGCCAAAGAGAGCACGCCACCGGAAACCGCAGCCTTGATCACATCAGCGCCATTCTTTACTTCATGACGGACCGCTTTTCGGATTTCGTCTGGCCCGTTCGCGATGCCGTCACTCCAGTCCGGCTCACGACCCAGCGCCATGTCACGGTAACCGCTCGTCGGGTCGAAGTGCCCACCGGTCGCGCCAATCCCATGCGTGGCGACAAGCATCCGCGGACCGACGACGATGCCATGTTCGATCGCGTTTCGTAGCGAAACATCGAGGAAGTCGTGGCTGTTGGTGATCCGGCTGCCAAGATCGCGGATGGTGGTGAAGCCGGCGTCAATCGTGGCGCGCGCGTTCGGAATGCATTCCAGCGCAATCTCCGAAACATTTTTGGCAAGGTCTCGTAAACGGCGCTCGTTGTAGTTGCCCGAGAAATCCATCGTCACATGCGAATGCGCGTCGATGAAGCCGGGCGATAAGGTCGCATCGCCGAAATCGATCACCTGCGCACCTGTGGGAATCGGCACATTGGAACCGGCCTCAAGGATTTTGTCGCCTTCCACAATGACGACGCCGTTCGGAATCAATGTCTTACTCTTGCCGTCGAAAAGGCGCGCCGCCTTCAAGGCGATTGTTTGCTGATCTGCGGCCGAGACTGACCACGCGAGCGGAACAAGCAGGGCCGCGGAGAGAATAGAGCGATACATCGCTCGCGGTTACCAACTCGCTTGGCCTAAAGCAAGGTGAAACGCGTCGGCTTCGCAGCCGGCGCGGCTGCCGCTACAGGCTTATGCGGCAGGTTTTGGCGGCAGGTGCGTCGCCTGCGTTTCGCATCTTGTCGGGAATTCATTTCAATGTCAACGTCGATGAAAGTTCCAACTTGCGACCGTTGGCGGCTGTAGTGGAAATCGGCGTCCCCCGCGATACGAGCAGAATAAGATCGTTTCGGCTGGCAGCCGAAACCAACAGGCTGGCAGCCTGTGCTCCCCGATCCGCGGAATCCGCATGCGATCAGTCGACGATCTCGAGACCCATCTGACGAGCGGTACCAGCGATCACGCGAAAGCCTGCTTCATCGCTGCGGGAATTCAGGTCTTTTCCTTTCGTCTTCACAATTTCCATCACCTGTTTGCGCGTGACTTTGCCGACTTTTATTTTGTTCGGTTCTTTCGAACCGGCAGCAATGTTCGCCGCCTTCTTCAAGAGAATCGCCGCTGGGGGACTCTTCGTCACGAACGTGAATGACTTGTCTTTGAAAACTGTGATCACGACCGGCAGGATGTCGCCGGCCTGCTTTTGCGTGGCTGCGTTAAATTCCTTGCAGAACGCCATGATATTGACACCGCGCGGGCCTAGCGCGGTGCCCACGGGCGGAGCGGGATTCGCCTGACCGGCGGGAATCTGCAATTTGATGTGAGCTACAATCTCTTTGGCCATAACGATTTTGTCATTCTGAGCGAAGAATCAGCGAAGTCGGAGAATCCGGCTGTATTAACATTGTATTTCGAGCGAAGCGAAGCGCGTCGAGGAACCCCGGTTGCAACGGCCCTCGATTCCCTGCAGGATGTCTCGACTTCGCTCGACATGACGATCAGCCGCGTTCAACCTGCCAATACTCCAATTCCACCGGCGTGGCACGGCCGAAGATCGTGACCGAGACGCGCAGCTTCCCGCGATCCGGATCGATTTCTTCGACGATGCCGTTTTGATTCTGAAAAGGTCCGTCGGCTACTTTCACAGTCTCGCCGACCTCGAAGCTGACTTTGGGTTTTACCTTCTCCTCGCGCTCTTTCATCTGCGCTAGCATGTTGTCCACTTCCGATTGCCGCATCGGGATCGGCTTGTCTTTAGTGCCGGCAAAACCGATCACGCCGGGAGTGTCGCGGATAAAATACCACGTGCGCCCGACGAGCTGATTGTTCTCGTCAAGCAGGTGCATATTTACAATCAGGTAACCGGGGAAAAATTTGCGCGTGGTCTCGCTTTTCTTTCCTTTTTTGATTTCCGACACGCGTTCCGTCGGCACGAGCACTTCGAAGACGACATCACTCATTTCCTCGGTTTTTACCCGCTTCGCGATGTTGTCGCGCACCTTGTTTTCCTGGCCGGAAAGCACGTGCACGACGAACCACTGATCTTTTGGTGCGAGAACGGAAGCCATCTCAGTGCAAGCGGGTGAAGAAATGAATGAAGTTCACGAGGACAAAATCGAAAAGCGCAACGTAACCACCCAACAGCAGCATCGCGATAATGACGACGAGCGTCGAATCAGTCAGCTCTTTGTAGCGTCTGATCCCCTTCTCTTTCGATTCCCATGGCCAGGAGGCCTTTTGCAGCTCGACCTTCACTTCGGTAAAGAAGCTTTTGGTTTTTCCAAGCATTTGCGAGGGATTCTGAGAGAGGATGCAGCTTCAACAGGTCAGGAGGGACTCGAACCCCCAACCGACGGTTTTGGAGACCGCAACTCTACCAATTGAGCTACTGACCTATGAAATTTCTGATTTATGATCGCTGATCGCAGATTGAGCAGGTTCGCATGCACCAAACAATCAGCAATCGGAACTCAGCAATCAGCAATTCCTTTAATCCAAAATGTCGCCGACGCGACCCGCCCCGACGGTTTTTCCGCCTTCCCGAATCGCGAAGCGAATCGTCTTCTCCATTGCGATTGGAGTGATCAACTCGACTTCCACGGAAACGTTATCACCTGGCATCACCATCTCGACGCCGTCCGGCAGTTTCACGGTCCCGGTGACGTCCGTCGTGCGGAAATAAAACTGCGGGCGGTAATTTGTGAAGAAAGGCGTGTGGCGCCCTCCTTCCTCTTTGCTTAAGACGTAAACTTCAGCTTTGAATTTCTTATGCGGCTTGATGCTGCCCGGTTTCGCGATCACCTGCCCACGCATCACGTCTTCTTTCTTCACACCGCGGAGCAAAACTCCCACATTGTCACCGGCTCGAGCTTCGTCGAGGAGCTTGCGGAACATTTCGATGTCCGTCGCGGTTGTCTTCGCAGTGTCTTTGAGACCCACAATCTCCACTTCCTCCATTTTCTTGAGGATGCCGCGTTCAACTCGACCGGTCGCGACCGTGCCGCGGCCTTCAATATTGAACACGTCTTCGACCGGCATCAGGAAAGGCTGATCGACTGGCCGCTCTGGGACCGGGATGTAATCATCAACTGCCGCGACGAGCGCGAGAATGTTCGCTTCCTGTTCTGCGTCGCCGTTCAAAGCCTTGAGGGCGCTCCCTTTGACGATCGGGATTTTGTCTCCCGGAAACTCGTACTGCGTGAGAAGATCGCGGACCTCCATCTCGACCAAATCGAGAAGTTCCGGATCATCGACCATGTCGACTTTGTTTAGGAACACGACAACCGACGGCACGCCAACCTGACGCGCGAGCAGGATATGCTCACGCGTTTGCGGCATTGGACCGTCTGCTGCCGAAACCACGAGGATCGCACCGTCCATCTGCGCGGCGCCCGTGATCATGTTCTTCACGTAATCGGCATGGCCCGGACAATCGACGTGCGCGTAATGGCGCTTGTCGCTCTGGTATTCGACGTGCGCAGTCGAGATCGTGATACCGCGCTCCTTTTCTTCGGGAGCGGCGTCGATCGAATCGTAAGCGCGTGCTTCGGCGAATCCCTTTTTCGCCAACACGCTGGTGATTGCCGCCGTTAAAGTGGTTTTGCCGTGGTCAACGTGACCAATCGTGCCGACGTTCACGTGCGGCTTTGTCCGTTCAAATTTATCCTTAGCCATCTCGATATTCCTGGTTTGAAACTAACTGCGTCTTTGTGGTTGTTACTGCCGGTCGCGCGCTCACTCTGGAGCCCATGACCGGGATTGAACCGGTGACCTCGTCCTTACCAAGGACGTGCTCTACCAACTGAGCTACATGGGCCGCTGTTTGTCATTTTGCTCGTCCCGCGGCTGCGGGAAAAACCGGTTGCTTCGCCGTAGAACTAAAAGTCCCAAAGCCGCGTCAAACTTCCAATTTGAACGACCATGGGACCTCGTCTCGTTCTCCGAAAAAGCGTCGGCAAGCTAGCAGCCCGCCTCCATGTGTCAAAGAATTTCAGCATCTCAGCACGCTCCACACGTTCACAACTGGCTCTTCTTGCGGCCGACGATCACCATCACGATGATCCCAAGGGCGATCACGCCGACGAGGCCGAGCACGGCCCAAATCCGTGGATCCAACGGCTTGGACGGAACCGGAGTCGGCGTCGGGGCGACAAACGGTGTTCCTGCCGGTTTCGGCGCGATCTGCTGCCGCGCATACTGGAGCCGGCCCATGGTATCGGGATCGTTCGGTTTCAGCTTTAGCGCGGTTTCGTAATCCGGAATCGACTTCGCGAATTGGTTCATCAAACTGTAAGTGTAGCCGCGGCGGTTGTAGGCATCGGGATCATTCGGATTTTTCTCGATGCTGAGGTTGTAATCAGCAATCGCGTCGTCCCACCGATGGAGGCTGCGCTTCGCAAAACCGCGTCGCCAATATAACTCAGCGTCGTTCGGATTGAGGCTAATGGCCTTGTCGAGATCAGCGATGGCGGCATCCAGATCGTTCTTTCCGCTCTGCGCCAGAGCCCGGAGCTTGAAGTAGGTTGCTTCCTTCGGTCTGAGCTCGATCGCCTTATTTAAATCCTCAATCGCGGGATCGTACTGCTTCTGCATCGTCAGGGTCTGACCGCGCTCGAAGTAGCCGGTGTCGCTTTTTGGCGCGATCTCGATGACTTTCGTAAAATCGGCGATCGCCTCGGGATACTTTTCCGCGGCGCGATACGTGTTGCCACGGTTAGCGTAATTGATCGGGCTCGGGTTCGCCTCGATCGCTTTTGTGAATTCCGCGATCGCGACATCAAATTGCCCGGCGCGCGCTGCCTGCTCCCCCGCTGCCTGATGACCACCCGGATCGCCGCCTTTTCCGCCGGCCGACTTCTTTTTTCCCTGCGCGAAAACGCTTTCAGGTTGTGACAAACAAAGAGACATCACCACGATCCAGATGAAGATTCCGGCTGTACGAGTATTCATTATTTCTCCTAAACTACGATTTGAGCGGTTAAACGTTTGCACCGCAAGACCCGAAACTGCCGGCGGAGTCTCTGGTTTACTCTTCCCGAAATCTGGGCTGCGGCAGGAGGAATGAGGCGCGCGCAAAACTCGAAGCGAGTTCCTCCTTTGAATACCATCGCTCGATGTAACTCCTGGCCAGCAATTCGCGGTTTGCGGCGATGAATTTCGGCCAGTCGGTGTAAGTTCCACCGGCCATTCGTTCAGCGATAGCCGCCAGAAACGCAATCGTAATCGTTTCATGGTAAATTTCGGGGTGCCCTGCTTTCGCGGCGAGCCGCGCCACCCCGGCCGACATCTTCACCGCCGCCTCCGCGAAGCTGTATCGCAAGAGAAGCTCGTAGCCGAGCCGAACGTGTTCCCGGTGCGGGAATGCCGCCGGATCAAGTTCGCCTGCTTCAAAGGCCGCGATCTCCTCCTCAACCTGATTGTGCAGCCGCATCTATTCTTCGGTCAGTTGGTGGCTGTCTTTCGCCGTCAAAGTAAGACCATAGACGGCTCGAAAGCGTTTGATCTGGAGAAGCGTTTCCGGGCTGAACGGCGGTTTCCCTTCCATCGCGTGCAAGGCAATTCCTTCGAGCAAATCGCCTAATGAAAGGTCGAGGTACTCCGCCACACCCTTTAGAACTTTTACCAACGTCTTCTCCATCCGCGCACCCACTTGCACACGCTGCAACCGTTTATTTTTTACAGCCGGTGTCGTCATATGTTACCGTGTTACCATAATAACAATGCTGATGCAATTTTGGCGGAACCCTGACAGGTTGTCCAGCCGCTGACCTCAGGCGTTTACTGCATTGATCGTTGAAGCCGCGGACGAGCGAGTGTTTCACGCTACCAAAGGAACCGCGGCCCCGTTCAACACTTCGCCTGCGCGCGCGTACGCTGGCCCCACGTGGGTTTGGCATTGCCAACGTTGGGCGGAATTTTCACAGTCCATGACCCATGGATTTGAAAGCTTATCTGGCTTCGCAGCAGACGCACGTGGACCGGGCCCTGAACCGCTATCTGCCCAGAGAGCAGACAAAACCGGCGACCATCCACCGGGCGATGCGCTACAGCCTTTTCGCCGGCGGCAAGCGCCTCCGGCCGATCCTTTGCCTGGCGGCGGCAGAAGCCTGCGGCGCCACCCGTGAAGCCGCGCTCCCTTTCGCATGTGCGGTGGAATGCATTCACACCTACTCGCTCATCCATGACGATTTGCCGAGCATGGACAATGACGATTTCCGGCGCGGACGTCCGACTTGCCACAAGGTATTTAGCGACGGCATCGCGGTGCTGGCGGGCGACGCGCTTCTCACGATCGCGTTTGAAATCCTCTCCGGAGCCAAGACAACGCGTCGCTATGACTTGCGCATGAGCCTACGCGAACTTTCAGTTGCGGCCGGTAGCCGCAAACTGATTGCCGGTCAGGTCGCGGACCTCGAAGCGGAGGGTCATCGAATCACGCGCGCGCAGCTTCGTTCGATTCACGAAAATAAAACCGCCGCCTTGCTGACCACGTCGCTACGCCTCGGGGCGATGAGCGCCGATGCGACCGCAAAACAGCTCACCGCACTTACCGCATTCGGTCAATCGCTCGGGCTCGCGTTCCAAATCATAGACGACATCCTCGATGTTACACAAACATCCGAGAAACTGGGGAAGAGCGCGGGCAAAGATGCCGCCGCGAAGAAGGCAACTTATCCCGCTGTGATGGGGTTGGAGGAATCGCGGATCCAAGCACGCGGATTGACAGAGCGTGCGCATCAGTCGCTCCGGCCCATCGGCGATGAAGCGCACCGGCTGCGGGAATTGGCCGATTATCTCCTCGAACGCGATTATTAGCTGCGCGTTTTGAATTGATTGGCTGTGCCATCGGCATCCTGCCGATGAAGCCGCACAGGCCGAAAGGCCGTGCCACTTGGCGATCGGGCACCGCCGCCAGAGCTCGGTCGATTATAATGACTGGGTATTGTCGTGAAGACCCTAGAATCGAAGAAACTGCGGCCAGAGAGGCACAAGACGGTAACGCAATTCAGTTATGCGATCGCGAGGTTCGGATCAATCTCGTCAGTCACGCTCGAGCTCGAGCCGCTCTCCAGACGCAGCGCGGCCGCGAAAGCGATCATCGCCGCGTTGTCGGTGCAAATTTCGGGCGCAGCCGCGAGAAAACGCAAGCCGGCGTTCTCGCAGGCTTCGCGAAGCTCGCCCCGCAGCTGCTGATTCAGACCTACTCCCCCGCTGATCGTGACGCACTTCGCTCCGCATGCTCGCGCCGCACGCATCGTTTTTTGCACGAGCACGTCAATGACAGCACGCTGAAACGAAGCGCAAACATCGTCGGTGTCTTCCGCATGCAATCTCGGCAGCAGATAGCGAACTGCGGTTTTGATTCCGCTGAAACTGAAATTGTGGTCGCCCGAAGCGATCATGCTTCGCGGCAGATCAAACCGCTCCGGATCGCCGTGTCGCGCGCGTCGCTCGACTTCCGGTCCGCCGGGATAACCCAGGCCGAGCATTTTGGCGACTTTGTCAAACGCTTCGCCCGCGGCGTCATCCGCGGTTCGTCCGACGAGTCGATAATGACCTACGGATTGCACTTCAATCAGCAGCGTGTGCCCACCGCTCACAATCAGCGAAATGTTCGGCACGATCTCGTCGGTGGCAGGCGCTTCCAGCCCATGTTTGTTGTTGGACACGGGTAAAATACCCGTGGCACTTAGGAAGAAAGGCGATAGCAGATGGCCTTCCAAATGATTGACGGCAAGATATGGCTTGCTGAAACCAAGTGCGAGGCCCTTGGCAATCGAAGAGCCGATCAGAAGCGAGCTCGCCAGCCCGGGCCCACTCGTCGCGGCGAAGGCGTCGATTTCATGGAGTGAAATTCCGGCATTCGCGGTCGCAACTCGGAGTATGCGCGGCGCATGCATCAGGTGATTTCGCGAAGCGACTTCCGGCACAACCCCGCCATACGGCTGATGTTGGGCGGTCTGCGACGCCACTTCACTTGCCAGCAATTCGCGACCGCGCAAAATCGCGACCGCGGTTTCGTCGCAGGAAGTCTCAAGGGCGAGGATGGTCATCTCGCGCGAAACGGAGATACGCGTGCATTTGCGGCTCGCGTTGCCGTCGCGCGTATCGCAACGGGGTTCCTCGACCCCGAACGCTTTCGGGGCTCGGAATGACTGCGGGTAGCGCGAATCCGCACGCTACTTCTTCACGGCGCCCAGTTTGGGCGACGTTTCCTGCGCGTAAACCATCACCCCTTTCAGCGCATCGATTGCGCGCAGCATTTGCGGGTCTTTTGTCTTGATGATGTTTTTCTCGTCCTCGGGCTTCAAATGCTCCGCGCTGCGCGATGCAAACAGCACCCGCTCCTGTTCTGCCGTCATCGGCACGGTAATATTCGGCGCCACGCCGTTGCCCTGGATTACCTGCTTGCCCGGCGTGTAATATTTCGCCGTCGTGAACCGCAAGGCTGAACCATCTGGCAATTGCATGACGTTCTGCACGGATCCCTTTCCAAAAGTGGTTTCGCCAACGACCACAGCACGCCGCAAATCCTTCAGCGCACCAGCCACGATTTCTGCGCCGCTCGCACTTCCTTCGTTCACGAGGACGGCAATCGGGAAATGCGGTCGCTGTTTAACGCCACCGGAAGTCGCATAATCACGTTGCTGCGATGCGATCCGGCCCTGCGTCGAGACGACTGTCGTGCTCGGGGGCAGAAACTGCCCGCAGACATCGACGGCGCTGTTCAGCAAGCCACCGGGGTTATTGCGCAGATCCAGGATCAACGCTTGCATACCTTGTTTTTGCAGCTCGTCGAGCGCCTTCGCGAGCTCGTCCGCGGTCGGCTCATTGAATTGCACCAACCGGATGTAGCCGATCTTGAACGCGCCGCTCAATTCTGGATCCAGTAGCTTCGCGCCTTTCACGCTCTGCACTTTAATCTCTGCCCGCTCCAGGATGTAATCCTTGATCTCCTTCGTTGCGGAATGCAGCACGGTGAGCGCGACCTTCTGACCCGGAGTGCCGCGCAAGACGTTAATCGCATTGGATAACGCCATTTTGTCCGTCGCGGTCCCGTTGATTCGGAGGATTTGATCACCCGCGAGAATGCCCGCTTTCGCGGCCGGTGTGTCCTCCATGGGCGTGATCACAGTCAGGAGTCCATTCTTCAGCGACACTTCGATACCGAGCCCATTGAACCGGCTACGGGTGTCATCCTGCATGTCCTTGAAGTCGTCGGGATCCATGAATTGACTGTGCGGATCAAGCGACGCGAGCATGCCTTTCATCGCCGCGTAAATGAGATCGTGATAGCTGGTCTTATTGCCATCGACGTAATCCTGCCGGAGGAGCTGCACGGCTTTCGCGAAGACCGAGATCTGCGCGTAACCGGAGTCGTCATCCGTCTCGGCCGCGCGGAGACGGTAGAAGCGCATACCCAAGAGCACGTTGACAAACAGAAGACACGCGAGGGTGCTGAGCAAAAGGCGGCGCTTCATGTGTCTAACGTTTAGTTCGAGAGGGATAACGATCATCGCGTATCCCGAAATTTTTGGCAACGCGCAAACCGTCGGGGTAAGGTGCGGCCCGCCATCCGCGGCGCGCATGAAAACAATTCGACAGTTTGCGTTTTTCGTAGCCAGTGTGCTCTCGCTGGGCGCGAGTCCCTTTAATAATCCGGTCACAACTCCTTTCCCCCGGCCAACGCCGAAGCCGACACCGACGCTCACCCTTACGCCTACTGCGGCTCCCGCGGTGAAACGCCCTCGCCCTTCCAAGCCAAGAGCGACTCCGACTCCAAGCCCCAGTTCGACCGCGAGTGAGGCGGCTTCCGAGAAACCATCCACAGCCCCTTCCGCAAAGGCGGCGCCGACCAATGCCGACAAAGCGAAGGGATCTTCTCCAGCTCCCACCATCCCTTCGTCCGCGCAGAACTCCGATGGCGAATTCGACAAGATCGCGGACGAATACATCAAGGGTTACCTCAATTGGCGGCCGCTCCGCGCGACCGGGCTCGGATTTCACCAGTACGACGGGCGTGTGAATGAATGCACGCGCCTCGCGATCGATGCCGAGATCGAACGACTGCGACGCTTCGACGAACGACTGAAAAAGTTTGACGTTTCGAAACTAAGCGCGCGGGCGTCGATCGAACTCCGTCTGCTTCAGACATCGATCCATCGCGAGCTGTTTCAGATCCGCGACATGTCGTCCTTCGAGCAAAACCCAATGACTTACGCGCAGGCGATCGACGTCAGCGGTTACATCAAACGGAACTTCGCGCCGCTCGAGGACCGCGTCCGCAGCATCATCACGATCCAGAACCAGGCGCCGAACATAATCATCGCGGCGAAGACAAACCTGAATCCGGTGCTGCCGAAACCGTATGTCGAACTCGCGATTCAGATTGCGCGCGGTTCTTCCGATTTCATGAAGAAGAACCTCGTTGAGGCACTCGCCGGATTAAAAGACGAGAAGCTAATCGCCGGCTTTCAGCAGTCGAATCGGAAGGCGACGATGGCGTTAACCGAATACGCGAACTGGCTCGAAAAGGAGAAGTTGCCGAAAGCGACGGCGCCCTTCGCGCTCGGCGATGAGAAATACCGCCGCATGTTGGCCGAAGGCGAGCTGGTTGATCTGGCCCCGGAAAAGATTCTGGAGATCGGATTGGCGGAGCTGAAGAACGAGCAGAATGCGTTTGCTGACGCAGCCAGGAAAATCGACTCCAGCAAACCGGCGGCGGAAGTGTTCAGGCAAATCCAGAGCGAACACCCAACCGCGGATGATCTTCTGCCCGCGATGGCGAAGCAGCTTGAGAGCATTCGGCATTACGTGCTCGATCATCATCTCGTCAGTATTCCATCCGAAGTGCGCGCGCAGGTGAAAGAGACACCGCAGTTTCGCAGGGCCACGAGCTTCGCTTCCATGGACACGCCCGGCGCCTTCGAAACCAAGGCGACCGAAGCTTATTACTACGTCACTCCGGCCGAGCCTGAATGGGCCGAAAACCTGAAGGAGCAATGGCTCACTTCATTTAACTTTTACAGTGCCGATGTCATCTCGATTCACGAGGCTTATCCCGGTCACTACGTCCAATTCCTGCACCTGAATGCCTCGCCGGCGAGCAAGACGGAGAAGATTTTCGGCAGTTATGCATTCATCGAAGGCTGGGCGCATTACTGCGAAAAGATGATGCTCGATGCGGGCTACGGCGGCAGCACAGATCCGAAGGCGACCGAGGAGGAGGTGAAGCGCGCCGCCAAATATCGGATGGCGCAAAGCGCCGAGGCGATGAAACGGCTCTGCCGGCTCTGCGTCTCGATCAAGCTGCACACCCAAGGCATGTCCGTTGATGACGGCACCAGGTTCTTCCAGGAAAACTGCCATATGGAAGAGAAGCCCGCTCGTTCGGAGGCGATGCGCGGCAGCTTCGATCCCGGATATCTGAATTACACGTTAGGCAAATTGCAGATCCTCAAGCTGCGCAAAGATTTCGAGGCGCAGGAAGGACAGAATTTTAATCTCGAGAAGTTTCACGACGCCGTCCTCGATCACGGCATGTTGCCGATCCGACTCCTGCGCGAGATGCTTCTTAAGGATCAGGCGACGTGGGGCGCGGTGCTGTAACGCTGGCGGTTCTGATCTCCAGTGCTTCCCAGCGACTATCCTTCGACTCGTCAGCTAAGATACGGCATCCTCTTCAGTTCCGGCAAGCACTATTGTTGCTGGCCGTTGTCCCCAATTGCCAGGAACTCTGGGGCCTGCAACTCGCGCGCGATTTGTTCCACTTGCGGCAATACCTCAATCTCCATCCCGAGCGGCGCCACTCCTAACTCCCGGAATTTGCGCGCAGTGACCAAGACCCGGCTCTCGATGTTGCCCGCCGCTTTGTTATAAGCTTCCACCGAGCTGTTGAGACTTTTCCCGAGTTTCCCGAAGTGAATCGAGAGATCGGCGAAGCGTTTATAGAGCTCGCTTCCGAGCTGGCTGATTTCCCGTGCGTTTTGCGCCAGCTTCTCCTGTCGCCAACCGAAGCAGACCGCGCGCAGTAACGCGATCAACGTCGTGGGCGTGGCAAGGATCACTTTCTTGTCTGCGCCAAATTCAATCAGCATGGGATCGCGCTCGAGCGCGGCGCTGAAAAAAACTTCGCCGGGCAGGAATAAAACCACGAAATCCGGCGCGCTCTCGAATTGCTCCCAGTAACCTTTACGCGAGAGCTTTTCGATATGATTCTTCACCTGCGCGGCGTGTTGCTGTAATCGCCCTACGCGCGCGTCATCGTCGGAAGTTTCAAGGGCTTCGAGGTACGCATTTAACGAGGCCTTCGCATCCACCACGATCGTCCTCCCGGCCGGGAGGCGCACGATCAGGTCGGGTCGCAATCTGCCTTCTTCCGTTTGCACGGTCGTCTGCTCCACAAAATCGCAGTGATCGACCATGCCAGCGAGCTCGACAACACGACGCAGCTGGATTTCTCCCCAGCGCCCGCGGACGATCGGAGACCGCAACGCGCGCACAAGATTGCTTGTTTCCGACCGGAGATAATTCTGTGTCTCAGCCAGCGACCGAACCTGACTCGTGAGCGCCTCGTATGCGCCCGTTCTTGCTTTTTCTAACTCGTGGATTTTCGTATCCACTTTTTCCAGCGATTCACGCATCGGTTTGACGAGGGCATCAATTGCACCCTGCCGTTTCTCGAGATCGCCCTTCGCGCTTTCCTGCGTCTTCTCCAGCGTCGCCCTGGCTAAATCCAAGAAGGAACTGTTGTTCTGTTTTAACGCCTCGGATGAGAGGGCCTTGAACGCGTCAGAGAAGCGAGCTTTGGCTTCTTCCAGCAATGCCAGTTTCTCCGCCGCCATTTTGCGCTCGTGCTCGAGCTGGACCTCCAGGGCAACGATGCGACCGGCATCATGCGCTTGTTGGGCGCGCAGCGTTAGCGTCTCCCGAGCCGCAGTCACACCCCCGGCTTCCAGCTCCGGGATGCGGGAATTCTTTTCTTGAGCTGCAGCCAGACTTTGCGACATCTCCGCGATCTGCGAATTCAGGGCCGCTGCACACTCCGCAACCGCGAGCGATCGCCGCTGCCGCATGAGCAACCAGGTGATGCCGATCCCGAAGAGGAGAGCGATGACACCAGTGAGAGTGAGGTAAAGCGCGAAGAAGAAGCTGGACGTCATTGCTGCAACGTAGTCGACAGCGAAAACGTAGCACAGGCGTTCCGCTCCTGACGAATGGTGTCGGCGGATAACACCCCGGGATTGTTACCAGCACACACGGATACCGCCGTAGGCAGCGCGCCCAAGCGCGGGAAACCCAAACACCTCGGCGTAATGTTCGTTCGTGAGATTCTCGATGCGGGCGAAGAGGGTGAAGTGCCGATTCACCTCATATTCAGCGGCGAAGTTCACGAAAGCGTAATCTTCGATGTCGAAATTTGCCGCACCAAAGCGCAATTCCTCGCGCGCATTGACGAACTTTGCCTCGGTGGTCGTCCGCAGTTTCTCGAACCAAAGGTAGGACGCGGAAACATAAGCCTCATGACGTGGGCGTCGCGGCAAGCG
This sequence comes from Chthoniobacterales bacterium, assembly GCA_038232335.1. Classification (GTDB taxonomy): domain Bacteria; phylum Verrucomicrobiota; class Verrucomicrobiia; order Chthoniobacterales; family UBA10450; genus JACCXL01. Next base: position 3,242 of record JBBSIA010000012.1, on the reverse strand, counting down.
GGACCCTGCCGGCTGCGAAATGTCCGCCACGGATGTTTTCTCCGCATCCAAATAGGTGTAGCTGGCGGTGAAGAGCAGATCAGGAATCGGTCGAAGGCGAAGTTCTGACTCGATTCCCTGAGTGCGCGCGGCGCCGAGATTCAGCGTCTCGAGCTGCCCGTTCAAGCCGATCACATTCGAAAGCCGATTATGGAAAAAAGTGGCACCGGCACTCACACGGCCATTCCATAGCGTCTGCTCGAGGCCTGCGTCCCAGCCACGGTCCCGTTCCGGATCGAGATCAAAATTGTTTCCAAAAATTTTGTCCTGGCTGCTGGGCGGACTAAATCCGGTCGCGAGGCTCGCGTGAATTGTCGTCCCGGTTTGTTCGATCCGATAACTGCTCGCGACGCGGTAGGTCCAGACATCGCCAAATTGATTGAAGTGATCGTAGCGTCCGCCGGCGACTACATTCCAGCCTGCCAAAGGCTTGACGCTCGCTTGCAGGAATCCTGCAGTCTCCTCGGTTTGATCGCTGACGAACGTCGGCTGCGGTCCAAACTCCTGCGAGACGAATGGCCGTTCCTGGTCCGCATCGACACGGCTGTAGAAAAAACCGGTCGTGATCGTGAGCCAGTTCGCCGTTTTCACGTCGCTCTGGTAATCGACGGTGAAACGCTTAAACAAGGCGCGCGTCGCTCCGACGAAGCCGTCCTGATTCGGATCGTTCACCTGCCGCTCGTGATCGTAGCTGACAATCAGCTTCTGCTCCCACCACTCAACGGGCTTGTAATCGAGGTGCGGCCCGATCAGCCAGCGCTCGGTCAGAAAATTATCGATCGGCTTCGGATCGAAAATCGTGTTCGGGTTGCCGGTGTCGGCGAGCGAATATGTGAAGAGGCTGCCGATCCGCAACTGCTCGTTAGGCGACCAGCCGGCGTTCACGCTCCCGCTGCTCAACCGATACTGATTGTTCGGCCGCGCGAAGTCGCTGTCGAATCGGCTCGCACCGATCGAATAATCGAATTGCCCGAACGAACCGCTGCTGGCGACCGCTTCGCGGGAGGTCGAATACGAACCACCTTCCGCGCTGACCGAGGTTTCGGGCGTTCCGCTTCCTTGTTTGGTGAAAAGCTGAATCGCGCCCGCCAGCGCGCGCGGACCATAGAGTGTGCTCTGCGGCCCGCGAACAATCTCGATCCGGTCGACATTATCAATCGAGAGATCCGCGAAATTAAAGAGACCCGCCAGGCCCTGGTTGATAGGAATTCCGTCGAGTAAAACCTGGGTGTGTTCGCTGCGCAATCCGCGTGTGAAAACAGAAGTGAGCTGCCCGGCGGTTCCGCTTTGCACGACCGACAGGCCCGGTACTTCACGCAAAGCATCGGAGACACGACGCGTCTGGTGTTCCTCGAAGTCGTTGGCTGTAATTACCGACACGCTCGCCGGCGATTCGTCCTCCGGAATCGGCACGCGCGTGGCACTGACCACGATCTCCTCTGTTTCGCTTGTGCCGTACGCGGCGGCATCTTGCGCCATAGAAATCACTGGCGTGAGCGAAAGCGAAGCGATGATCGCCACCACCTCCGGGGAGCGCACGCTTGTAGCGTGCTGGCGATGGCGTTTCGCGATCGCGGACTTTGCTGGCGCGACGATGCCGAGACACCGGCGCAAAATAGACCCGAACCGTTGAAAAATTCGTCGCCGCGGAATGCGGCAACCAGCACGCTCCAAGCGTGCTCGCCCCAGGGTCCGAGTCCCCCGCAGGCCGACATCAATATCCGACATATGATTTCCTCCATTTTTTGAAAGCGGAGGACACCCGTCAGGACGACAGCGGTCGCGCTCTCATTCTTCTTTTCTGCGAAGAAGTTTTCCGCGCCGTCCGCACACACGGCGGCACGAATGAGGTGAACCGGTCGAATATTCTGACTTCTGGCTTTCGGCCCCGAAATTCGGGGCGCACCTTCTTCCCGCCTTCACCCCCGACCGTTCGGGGATTGGCTGATGGGAAGTTGTATCCAGTAACAGCAGCGCAACTGCTCCCGAATTTCACGGGATTTCTCGCGCCGGTCCACTGATCAAAACTCGCAAAGAACCGTTGCAGAAGTAGCCGCTTGCGCTTACCCGCTCAACAATTATTTATCAGGCTCGCGTCCGCGGACGCTTTCGCGCGTGTCTTCGTCCGATTCTCCACTCAACCTGCTCGTCACTGGCGGCGCCGGCTTCATCGGATCGAATCTCGTCCTCGCGCTCCAGGAAGGAATGCCGAACGCGCGACTCACCGTGATCGACGATTTTCGCTCCGGCGATTTTAAAAACCTGGCCGGTTATCGCGGGGATTTCGTGGCGCAGAATCTTGCGACTCTCGATTGGCGTCAGCAATTCGGAGACGAAACGTTCGACGCGATTTTTCATCTCGCTTCAATTACCGACACGACGAATCACGCTCAATTCGAACAGGTGCACGACAATGTGGAAAGTTTCCGGCGCCTGCTCCAGTTTGCCCGCCCAAACCAAACGCGTGTGATCTACGCCTCCTCAGCATCGACCTACGGAGCGGCGAGCGAGGCGAGCGCGGAATCCCAGGATCCTGCGCCCGCAAATGTCTATGCCTTCTCCAAAGCGATGATGGACAATCTCGCGAGCCGCTCTGCGCGCGCGCAGCCTGACTGGATCATTGTCGGGTTGCGATATTTCAACGTTTACGGCCCGCGCGAGGCCCACAAGGGCGTTCCCGCGAGCATGGTTTACCACCTCTCGCAGCAAATGAAAGCGGGTCAGCGCCCGCGCATTTTCAAACATGGCGAGCAGCGACGCGACTTCGTTTACGTCAAAGACATCGTGGACGGCAGCATCCGTGCGCTCGAAGCGAAGCAGAGTGGCATCTACAACCTGGGCTCGGGCGAAGCGCGGTCATTTAACGAATTGGTCGATGTTCTGAATCGCTGCCTCGCCACGCATCTACAACCTGATTACATCGACAATCCGCACGCTCATTATCAAAACTTCACGCGAGCGGACTTAAGTAACGTGCGCCGGGCGTTGGCTTACGAGGCGCAGTTTTCACTGGACGCCGGTGTTGCTGACTACATGCGCTGGCTGTATCCGGAATGAGTGGCGGGGCGTTTCCAACATGGGGTTGGTTGTTGGGAGATAAGGGGTAGCGGGGGTTTTTTTAGCACCAAGGGCAAATGCGGCCACAAAGTTGTTGGAACAACAAAAAAAACACAAACACCACAAACACCCCAACAAAAAAAACC